>NZ_JNYE01000028.1 GCF_000717185.1 Kitasatospora phosalacinea
GGCCTTCGGCCCTTCGTGCGCGGCCCCCATCCTGGGGGCCGGCGGACCCGCTCCGCGTGTCCGCACCCGGGCTTCGCCCGGGTGGGCCCGGCGCTCCGCGCTCGGGCCGGCCGCTCCGCTTCGCTCCGACGGCCCCAGCGGCTGAGGCTCGATCAAGTCGCTGACCTGGATTTTTGGCTGACCTCACAACAGGCTGACTAGGGGGAGGGGTGGGCGTTGGGGGGTGCGTGCGGGTCGGTGTCGCTCCCGTTCGGGCCGCCCCGGCCAGTGGTCTAGACCTTGTGACCGCCCGACTGACGGCCCGTCAGTGATTCCGAGTGTATCAGTCATGCTCCGTTGGTAAACCCTGCCGGTTGGGGGATGCCCACCGGGCACTTCCGGAAATCCTTACGGTTTCTCCGGCGCGGCTGTTTGCATGCCTGGATTCTATCACGCGGCTCGCCGTTCCGCTGTCGAATTCCCTCCCCGGGTCGGGTCGACTGGTGTTTCAGAATTCGCCCGTCTGCATTCCCTGTTGTTGGTGCCGAGCGGTCTGGGCCGTCCGGCACCGGGCCGCGGGGCGGGGCGGCCGGGCCGCTGTGGGCTTACATGCCTTGGCCTGGGCCGGTGGCGGCCCGGCCGGGACGGCGGGAGTGAGGGGCCGGGGTGCGGGTGCGCCTGTTCGCGCGGGCCTTTGTCTGGGCTAGGCGGGGATTGCACCGCGCGGCAGCCGGATATTCTCCCGGTGTGTTTCGGTGCTGGCTTTCCGGGCGCAGCCGGGGTGAATTCTGATCCGGTCTCGATTGTGCCTCCCGGTGTTGGCCGAGAGGCACGATCGCGGCGGGTCTGGCTTTTGTGAATGCACTGCGCCGTTGAAAGCTCGTGCCGGATTGTTTTTGGTGCTTATCGGCGTTTGGATTCTTTCGGCTTTCGTGCACCGAATACCGTCCGGAAAAGAGAGGCGTTCTCGGCGATTTGAACCCGTTCGCTATGGGTCTCGGCGGCGGCGGTGATCTGCTGGGCCACCTGGGCGCGCTCGGCTTCGTCGGCCTTCTTCTGGCAGAAGCGGCAGAGCTTGGTGCCGTCGGAGGCGAAGGTGGGGTTCTTGTACTTGTCGGCGGTGCGGTGGCAGGTGGGGCAGGCGGTAGCGAGGAGTTCGCGCTCCTTGCGGCGGCGTTCGGCGGCTTCCTGCTCGGCCTGCTGCTGGGCCCGCTTGGCCTGCTGGTGCTTGGCGTAGGCGTCGGGGCCGTCGTGGTCGTCCAGGGCGTCGTGGAGGGGCTGGAGGGGGCCTTCGCGGCCCGCGCGGCGCCAGATCGTGGACAGGGGGCCGCGCTCGGTCAGCAGCTCCAGGCTGGTGAACAGCAGCGGGATCGCCTCGCTGCGGTCGTAGAAGCCGTCGCCGAGGTGCCGGCCGATCCAGTGGTGGCGGGTCATGTGGGTGAGGGCTTCCACGCGCTGGCGCATGGCGCGCTCGCCGAGGTGGCCCAGGACGATGGCGATGGGCGGGTAGCCGGGGCGGCCGGTGGGCGGGTAGGTGCGCCGCCAGTGGATCTCGCGGGAGCGGCTGCTGTCTGCCCAGTCGGCGTAGGCCAAGGTGCCGCGCTGGTGGGGGTTGGGCCGGGTGCGGACGTGCTCGAAGAAGCTCCGGTAGTTGTCGATCTTCGTGGCGACGATCGGGTTGGACTCGTTGTCGAGGTCGACTTCGACCAGGAGCACCGGGATGCCGTGGTCGGATGCGCGCAGGACGGCGTCGGTGCGGACGGTGGGTTTGTGCGGGGTGAGGTGTTCGACTTCGGTGGCCCACTGCTCGAGGCGGCCGAAGCCGGGGCCGACGCCGGGGGCGGTGCGGTCGCCGTGGATGCCCTTGGGGTCGACGCCTGGGCCGGTGCCGCCGACCAGGAAGGAGATGATGGTCTCGGTGACGGCCAGGGCGTGCCCGGCGGCGGAGCTGCTGCCGGCCTTGCGGGCGATGCCGCCGATCTCCCGGCCGTCGGGGAACAGCGCCTTGGCCGCGTCGCGGCCGGCGGTGGTCATGCCCCAGATGTCCCGGCCGTCCTTGCCGGTGCCGTGCTTGACCGCGATCCGCTTCTTCTCCAGGTCGTTCAAGGTCGCGCGGGCGAACTTGTTCTCCAGCGCGTGGGGGCGCAGCAGTCGCCAGAGCTGGTGGGGGGTGGCGATCTTGACGACGGCGAGGGCGCGTAGGACGTCGGCGCGCAGGTCGTTGCTGGAGCCGCCGGGGTTGGTCTTGGACGCCTTGCGGACGCGCTTGCGGGGCGCGGCGGCGGGTCCGGGGCTGTTCGGGTCGTCGGGCCCGTCCGGGGCGCTCTGGTGGCTGCTCACGGCTCTCCCCCACGTGTTGGCTCGGTGCGGCGGCTGGGTGCTCTGCATACCTCGCGGCACCGACAGTCGATCACGGCTGTCTCGGCCCGCCGACGTCGGCCCGCAGCAGCCGGCCCCGCCGCTCCTGCCCGGCCTCGCCGCCTGGTCCGCGCCGCTCCGGCCCGCCGCCGCCCCGGCCCGGCCCGCCCGCACCCACGCAACGCCTGGCTGCCCGGCCGCGGCGTGAGCTCCGGGCTGCTCCCCTGGGGGTCGGGGGTGACAGCCCGGGGGTTGGGCGAAAGGGCGGACGCGGCCCAACGCGAGCCCGAGGGAGCCGCGCTAGGCGACAGAGGGGTTGTCGGCGTCTTCCGGCGGCCTGGACAAGGGGTCTGACCTGCGCCGATGTGCCGTGGGGGCGGAAGTGCACCGGAAGCGGGATCGGAAGCGGCGTCGGAAGCGGGCCGACGGGCCTGGACAACCGGTTCGAGGGGCGAAACTCACCGGCCCGGGAAGGCCCAACGGGGGCGGTTCGACGGTACCCGGCGCGGGCCTGCGCCCCCGGTTTCCGGGAGTCGGCGGGCGGCCGGTCAGGTGTGGGTCGGGGCGGTGTCGAAGTCGATCAGCCCTTGCTCCAGGGCCTGGCGCACCACTAGGGCGGCGGCGCTCTCGGAGTCGAGGACCAGCGGCTGGGTGCGGTCGGCGGGGTCGGCGACGAAGCCCTCGTCGACCACGACCACCCAGCCGTCGCGGCCGCCGACGCCGTGCTCGATCCAGGCGAGCGCGCGGCCGAGGCGGCGGACGTAGTAGACGCCGGGCGCGCGGGTCCAGCCGGCGAGGTCCCAGCCGTGCTGGTCCATCAGGCGGCTGGCGTCGCGGATCCGGTCGAACTTGCCCAGGCCCCGCAGGTACGGCTCCTGGGGCACCGCCAGCGGGCCCGCTGGCCGCCGACGGGGCGCGGCGGGCGCGGCCTGGACGGGCTGCTGCTCGTCGCCCTGGCCGTCGGCGTCGAGGACGTCGTCCTGGTCGAGCTGCTCGCCCTGGTCGTCCTGCTCGTCCGGGTGGTCCGGGTCGGCCTCGTCCCACAGGTCGATGCGCTCCATCATGCGGCGGCGGATGCGCTCGTCTGGGTCGGCGTCGGGCCAGCGGGCCCGGTCCCGGATCTCCTCGGCGGTGCGGTAGAGGCGGGTGCTGTAGGAGGGCAGCAGGTCGGTCAGCACCTTGAACGCGGCAACCGGGTCGGCGCCGGCCTCGATGTCGAGCAGGAAGTTGGTCAGCTTGCGGCGCAGCGCGTCCGCGGTGCCCAGGAGGCGCTGGCCCTCCTCGCCCCAGTGCTCGCCGTCGGCCGCCCAGGTGCTGACCACGGGGACGGCGGGCACCGCGGGCGCGGTGGCGGCGGGGCCGGGTGCGGGGGCCGGCGACGGCGCTGCAGCTTCGGCTGCCGCCTTGCGGGCCTTGGCCTTGGCGTGGTCGACCTTGCTGCGGCAGGCGCGGGAGCAGTAGGTCCGCGGCCGGGTGCGGGACGGCGGGAGGGGCTCCTCGCAGCCGGGCCGGGCGCACTTCGGGGCCGCGGGCGCGCCGTCGGGCATCTGGGCGGTCGCGGTGGCCTGCGGGGCGCTGTCCATGCCGGGGATGGTAGCTGCCCAGGTCAGCGGCCGTCCGGGGATTCGCCCCGAACCTTGGTGGGGCGCATCCCGAACCTTGGTGGCCGGTGGGTGGGGCGCATCCCTGGACCTTGGTGGGGCGATTCCGGACCTTGGTGGCCGGGGAGCGGGTGCCGAGTGCAGCGCCGACCGGAGGTGTGTGCAGCATGTGAAGGCGGCGCTCCGGGCGGGCGTGCTGCACAGTGCAGCGGGCGGACGGCGGCGCGGCGCTGCGACGGCCGTTGCGCAGCGCCGGGGCCGCTGCGCAACGCTCTGCGCAGGGCTGCGCAATCCGGCTCTGCGCATGCGCGGGGCGGGGATTGCGCATGCGCAGAGCGGGGTCGGCGGAGGTGCGACCGCGGAGCGGGACGGCGGCCGGAGCGGGTGCGGGGTGCGGTCGGCGGGGCGGGCGCTGCGCAGGGCCGGCTGAGGACTGCGCGGCCTATCGCAGTGCGCTGACCTGCGATGGAAAGTTTGAGGCGGGGCGAATCCCAGACCTTGGTGGGGCGTAACTCGCCGATTCGCAGCGGTTCTAACCAGGTGCGGAGGTACGACTGCGCGGGCCGTCGCAGTCGCACCTCGGGGCGGGGTGCGGATGTGCGACTGCGCAAGGGTGCGTTGCGCAGCCGTACGCGCTGACCTGCGACGGCAAGGTTGCGCGGGGCGGAACTCACCGGCCCGGGGGCGAAACTAACCGGCGGTCCGGACCGATCTAACCGGCCGCCCGTGCCCTTCCCGGGCCGGGACGAGTTGGCCGGGCATGACGAACGTGATCGCTCTCCCGCTGCCCGAGCAGGCCGCCGAGGACGAGGACCAGGAGCAGCTGGAGCGCGAGCGGCAGCACGCGGAGAACGTGTTGCTCGCCGAGGCGGACGAGGCGGGTCGGCGGGGCGCGGGGTGGGTGCGCGAGCTCGCGGGGCGGCAGGCGGAACGCTGGCACCGGGTGGTGCTGGAGCGGGCCGCCGACGCGGTGGAGCGGGCGTGCGGACCGGAGGCGGTACCGGGCGGCGGCGGGGTTCTCACCGAGGAGCTGGCGTACGACCTGGCGGCCGACGTCGTCACCGGCAGCGTCTGCGCCGAGGGCCTGCCAGTGCTGTCGGCGGGCGAGCGGGTCGCGCTGGTGGCGGTCTGCGCGGTGGCGGCGGCGATGCCGGCGGCGGTGGGCGGGGACGGCGATGCGGAGCACGAGGTGCCGGTGCTGGTCGCGACGATGGACGCCGCGGTGGCCGTCGGCCGGGCCGCCCGAGAGCCGGGAGACAGATAGATACAGAAGAGACAGATGGAGTCAGGAAACACTGTCACCTGGGAAAACGGGGGGTCGAGGATACAGATAAAACAGATCTATCGGCGCAAATAGGACGGCCGGGAGGCCGGTGGCCGATGATCTGTGTCCATCTGTTCCCGCCCCTCGGTGACCTGCCTGTCCGGGTCGGCGCCGGTCACCCGGACGGCCGAGACCTCGGCGGCCCGGCGGAGGTTGAGCGGGGGTGAGCTCCTCCTCCCCCGCCCGGGTGCTCGGCACCGGCCTGGCCTCCCTGATCCCCACCGACGGCGCCGCCGACGTCGACCCGGTCGCCGCCGCGACCGGCCGCCGGATCGTCGCGCAGCTGTCGATGCTGAAGACGGTCGCGGTGCCGGTCGCGGTGGTGAGCGCGGCCGTGGAACTGCTCGGCCTGCTGGCCAGCCATCCGGACCCGCAGGCCCGCGAGGCGGTCGAGGCGGTTGTCCTCTGACAGGCGACCTTGACCGATTGCCAGGTGACTTTGACCGGGGGACGGCACTGTGATCAGCGTCCGTACAGGGAGATCACGGTCTTGCCGAAGGACGCGGGCTGCCAGCTGGAATCAGGGGCCTGGCGGTAGGCGTCCCAGCGGATCACCGCGATGGCCGGGAGAACCATCGGCGTCATGGAGTGGTTCGAGCGACGGTCGATGTGGGGAAGGTGCAGCCCCAGGGAGGCGTAGCTGTAGGGCGGGTACTCGAGCCACCCGGGAACCGGGTACCCAACGGGCCTGGGCTTTTCGGGGTTCAGTGTGGTGACGGGCAGCCAGGTGCCGCCGGCATCGCTGACCTGGAGGCTCACGGTGAGCTGGGCGCCCTTGGCTTGGCGCTCAGCCATGTCGTGCGGGGGGTCGCCGACGACAACGGAGAAGAAGAGCGACTCCGCCTCCGTCAGGTCGATGGGCTCCGAGTAGCCGGTCCCGGTGAGCGTGGCGCCGTCCCGGTCGTCGAGGTTGTTCGCCCAGATCAGTCGCACGGGTTGAGCCATGGCCCCTCCAGACAATGGCCGGGGCCGTCCAATCGTGCCGCCCCGGGAGACCCATGGTGGCGCGGGCCAACAGCGCAGGGAACCCCGTGGCGAGCCGCTGAGACCGCGAGGCGCTGCCTGACCTCCTGGTGAAGCGGGCAGACGGTCAAGATCGGGTGGCAGGAACCTGGTGGTGATCAAGATCAGGTGGCAAACGGTCAGGGTCACCTGTCAGAGGTCAGCGGTGGTGGAGCGGCTGCGCGCCGCCGCCGGGAGCTCCGGTGTCCCGGCTCAGCGAAGTTTGACCAGTCTCAGTGAAGTTTGACCGGCCTCTTCTGCCGGCAGGTGCGCTTACACGATCTTGAGCGCTTCGTCCCACACATCGCCGCCATCTGCCCAGGTCCACAGCCACTGGCGCAGTGACGGCGCCGCGTAGTGCAGGCCGTCGTGGGGGTTCTCGCCCCAGTCGGGTTCCCAGCCGTCGGCGTCCCAGAGCAGGACCGGGTTGTCGAGCGCTATCAACGAGACGTACCACTGCATGCTGCAGCCGCCACCGGTCAGGAAGAGCCAGGAGGGCGGCGGCCCCCACTCCGGATATCGAGTGCGGGGGGAAGTCGCGAGCGGCCAGTCCGGCCGGTGCCACTCCGGGATGCGGCGTGGTGTCAACGAGGCAAGACCGCCTTCCGGGCCGAACCCGCCATCACCAACCTCGGTGTAGATACGTCGAAGCAGCGGCGGCAGCTCGTATCCGATCTCCCGCTCCACCTGTTCAACCTCGGATGCCGTGATCGGAGGAAACGGCTGATCCGGGAGACAGCCGTGGGTGACACCCGCACCTTCTGCACCCCAGGCAAGAGCACGCAACCTTTCCAGAAGCGCGTCGTCGTCTGCAGAAGTACGACGGGAAGCATCAGTCACGAGGCGGAACTGTAGCCGGGCAAGCACTTGGACGTCACCGGTCAAACTTCGTTGAGACTCGTCAAACTTCGATGAGACGGGTCATCCGGGGCGGGCCGGTAGCCGACAGGTCGTCCCAGCTGCGTCCCAGGTAGAGCGCGAAGCGCCGCTACCTGGGGAAATGGCCTGGGACTGTCCTAGCAAAACGGGCATAACCGGCGTGCTGGGACAGTGCTGGGACAAGGTTGTCCCAGGGTTGTCCCAACCCGGATCAGGCCCGGATCAGGCGGTGGTGCCCTGCGGCGCGCCGATCCGCGGGTGGCTCGGCCAGCGGGCCGGGTCGGTGCTTTCGCTCATCGTAGTGGCCAGCAGCGCGGCGGCGACGCCGTCGGGGTCCGTGTCGGCGGGCAGGTCGAGGTGCATCAGGACGAACGGCAGGTCGGACTGGGCCTCGTGGTCCCAGATGTACGACCAGCCGTCCCGCTGGTGCCAGTGCACGGTGAGCAGCAGGTCGGCGTCGTAGGCGTCCGGGTCGCCGGCCGGGTCGTGGGCTCCGGCGCCCCAGCCAAGTTGGGCAGTCAGCGCGCCGTCCGGGTCCTGGTCGAGGAGCCAGCCGCCGGGGCCGCGGCCGGCGGCTTCGAGCGCGGTGACGACCTGGGCGATGTGGTCGTGGTGGGGCAGGTGCCGGCCGGAGTCGGGCGCGGTCATGGGCACAGTGGTCTCCCTCGGGGTGCGACCCGGACCAGTGCCGGGCCTGCTGGGGAAGAGTGTCGTTCCCACGGCCTGTGGACAGAGTGCGCGGCCGAGGCCGGTCAGCCGGCGTTCTCGTTGTGCACTTTCTCTTGGGCCCGGATGTCGTCGGCGTTGAGGCCGTAGCGCTGTGCCCAGGCGTCGAAGTCGCCGAAGTCCTTGGTGTTGTCCTGCTTGTCCTCGATCCGGTCGATGCGGGCCCAGGGTAGGAAGCAGCGGCCGACCTGGAACCCGTACTGCTGGCCGTCGTCGCTCCGCTTGCAGACCAGTTCTGTCCAGCAGCCGGTGAGGGAGACACCCCAGTCGGTCAGCTTGAGGTACTTGCCCTCCACGTCGATGCTCGCCAGCCACCAGTCCTCGTCGCCGTGGCTGTCCAGCAGGGTGATCACGTACAGGTCCCCGTCCGCGTCCGGCATGACCGGCTCCTTCGCTTCGTGCCTGAGCTGTTGTGCGGACACAGCTCCGGAGCCGGTTCAACGAACGGGACCCGCACCGGGTAGCGGGCCTGGCGGAGCGCGGTGGTGCTACAGGCCGGGCAGGGCGGCCTCGCCGGGTCGGCGGGCGGCGGTGGTCCCGGCGGCGAGGTGGACCAGGTGCAGCAGGCGGTCCGCGGTGCCGGGCGCGATGGCCGGGCGCAGCCGGGCGTCGGCGCCGACGTCGGCCCGCCAGCGGGTCACCAGCTGGTGGAGGCTGCGGCAGCGGCGGCGGCGGGGCAGGTAGGCCGGGGCGTCGATCGCGGCGCGGCGCAGCGCGTCGAGGTCGTCCAGGTCCCACATCAGCACGGTCCGGCCGGCGAGGATGCCGGACAGCTCGTCCAGGGCGTCGGCGGCGGGGACGGCGTGGTCGGGGGCGCCCTTGGTGCGCGGGCCGGTCAGGCGCAGGGTGCGGCGGAACAGCGGGGTGCCGAACAGGTCGAGGGCGGTGAGGGTGGCGGCGGCCGGGACCGGCTTGCCGGAGGGGGTGGCGCGCAGGGTGTAGGCGACGTCGAGGGCGACCAGCTGCTCGGCGCGCTCGGCGACCAGGTCGGCGAGTTCGCGGGCGGCGGCCGCGGAGTCGACGCGGGCCTGCTGCTGGGCCTGGCGGGCCTTGTCGATCTGCAGGCAGGTGCGGCACATCAGCCGGCTGCGGTAGCCCTGGGCGTCGGACCAGGCGGTGGGCGGGGTGTCGGGCCGGGCGCCGCACTCCTCGCAGGTGCGGGCGGTGCTGGAGCGGGCGGCGGCCGCAGCGAGCTGCGCGCCGGTGGCGGCGGTGGGCAGCGACTCCGCCAGGTCGTAGAGGCGGAAGGTGTCCTTCCCGGCGGGGGTGCTGCCCGCCACGGTGGCGCGGTGCGGGCCGCCGGGGCGGCGCGGGAGGTCGAGGCGGTCGAACTGGGTCCGGGTGAGCAGGTGCTCGGGCACCTCGCCAAACCAGGCGTAGGCCGGCACCGGGGCGGGCCGGGCGGCCGGGAGAACGGTCGTGCCGTCGGCGGCTCCGGTCGCGGCGACGGTGTCCGGGCGTCCGTCGGCGGCGGCGACGGCGTCGGTGGTGGCGGTCATCGGGGGCGGTGTTCCTTTCCTCGGATTTCTGAATTCCCATCGGGATTTTCTCGCGCCGGTCTCTCACCGTGCCGGAGAACGTGAATTCCGATCCACGGGAAACGCCCTCCGCGCTGCCGATCGGGCGGCGCGGAGGGCGTTTATAGGCGACATCGGCGGCTGTGGGCCTCCGCTGGGGTGCGGGTCAGGGGGTACCGGCGGCGGACCAGGCGTCGGCGATCTCCGCGAGCTCGTGGGCGATGCGGTCGGCGCGGGCGCGGCTGGCGGCGGTGTCGGGGTCGGGCAGGCCGTTGCGGGCGGTGTCGGCGACGGCGGTGTCGATGTCCGCGGCGTGCTGGAGCAGGCCGCCGTAGAGGCGGCCGGTGGTCTCCAGGTCGAGGGGCACCCGGCCGCTGGTGCGCCAGGAGCGGAAGGTCTCGGCCGCGTGGCGCAGCAGCGCTCCGACGTGGGCGGCGGGGAGCATCAGCTCGCCGTCGGGGCCGTGACGGTAGAGCACGAGGGGGAAGGGCCGGTCGAGGTCGAGGAGGTCCTCGTACGGGTCGAAGCCGAACTCGTCCAACTCGGGCGCGGGTGCGTCGTCCTGGGTCATGTCGTAGTCCTTGTCGGGGGGATTCGCTCTCGGGGCGGTTGTGGGGTGCTACAGCTCGATGTCCATCCACTCGACCGAGTTGACCTCGGCGTCGAGGCCGCGGGCGCGGGCGCCCTTGTTGCGGAAGTAGTACTCGGACAGGGCGTCGGCGAGGATCTCCTCCTGCTGGGCCTGGCTGGCCCCGGCGTCGCGGGCTTCGTAGAGGCGGCGGGCGACGTCGCCGGGCATCTTCTGGCTGATCATGCGCGGGCGGGGGTCGTCGGTAGATCCGCCGGCCGCGCTGTAGCCGAACGTCGCGCTGAGGTGCAACGTGAAGCCGTTGCTCTCCGCGGCCTTGCGGACGCGCTCCTTGACCTTGGGCTGCCACTTCGTGCGGACCTTGGTCGCGATGGCCTTGGCAGCGGCGGGCTTAGGGGTGCCCTGGCCCTTGAGCCAGCGCTGCACGGTGCGCTGGGAGACGCCGAGCTCGGCGGCCAGGGCCTTGGTGGAGCCCTTGGCGCCCTTGAGGAGGAAGCGAACCTGGGCGGCGGTGGACTGCGGGAGGGGGCGGGTGCGCTCGGCGCGCTCCAGCCCTTCGTCGATACGGCGGCTCACGGTGGCCGCGCTCCTTCCCGGCCGCCCTGGGCGGCCGCTGCTGGTGGTCGAAGTCGTGGACAGCCCGGCCCGGCCGGGCCCGTGGCGAGCGGGGCCCGGCCGAGCCGGTGGCGGGTGCTACTGGTCGTCGGCGGCCGGGCCGCCCTTGATGAGGCGGCCGGGGTTGTAGCCGTCGGTGATCTGCTCCAGGACCTCCGCCAGCGGCCTGCTCCCCTCGTGCTTGACGTGGCCGGGGGACACCCCGAGGCGGGGCAGGCCGGTGATCGGCTTGCCGTTCGCGCCGAGGATCGCGGTGGGCTTGCCGTCGGCGTCGTAGGGCAGGACGTCCAGCGGCGAGGGGCCGGCCGCCGCGTAGACCACGCAGTCGGTGGCCACGGCGAGCGGGTAGCGGCCGGTCGCGGTGGCCAGTTTGAGCATCTTGCGGTGCATGTTGACGCGGCTGGCGGAGATCACCGCCGCCCGGATGTCCGGCCGCCAGGTCGGCCGCTCCAGCGCCGACCAGCGCTCGCCGAACTTGTAGCCCAGGCCGCGCGGCTTCTCCCTGAGCTTGCCGATGCCGCTCTTGGCGCTGGCCTTGATGGCGTGCAGCACCGCCAGCTCGGCCGGGTCGCCCTCCTTGAGCCGGGCCATCGCCTCCAGGTGCGCGCCGAGGTCGCGCACCGCCAGGTCCGCGGGCACGCCCAGGCGCTCCATGGTGGTCATGTAGGCGGAGCGCAGGTGCTCGTACCAGGGGTCGAGGTACGGGCCGGAATCGTGGCGCAGCCAGCCCTCCAGCGGGCGCACCTGGAGGCCGAGTTCGACGGCGTAGGCGACGGTCGGGGTGGCGTACCAGCCCGGCCCGGTGGGGCGTTCGCCGGTCGGGGTGAACGGGTTGGGCAGCCGCGGGTCGAGGTCGAGGCCGGAGAGGTCGACCTTCCACGCGCCGGGGATCTTCGGGTCGAAGGCCGGGTTCAGCTCGTGCACCGGCTCCGAGAGCCCGACGACCAGGCGGGCGCTCGCGGCGAGGAACGCCGTGTTCGTGTCGAGGCCGACGGCCCAGGCGAGGATCCGCTCGCTCTCGTCGACCAGGTCGGCGGGGCGGTGCCAGTCCCAGGACTCCTCGGCCATCACGTGCTCGGGGCCGTCGCCCTGGCGCTCCTTGGCGCGCGGGTGCATGTCCGGCACCTCGCACGGCGCGGCGTCGACCGCGTGGTGCAGGGAGCCCTCCACCAGGGCAGATCCCTTCGTGCCGTCCGGGTTCATCACCCAGCGGGTGCGCGGGCGCAGCGCGGTCATCAGCTCCAGGCCGGAGACCGGGGCGCCGCCACACGGGGTGATGACCCGCTCCGCGTAGGTGCCCAGCAGCACCGCCAGGGCGGCCGGATCGGCGAGCACCGACTCCGGGATCGCCCAGTGGTCCTTCGCGGACAGCGCGCCCCAGCCGGGGATGCACAGCTGCACGCACACCCGGCGCCCGCCCTCGGGCTGGCGGTAGACGCGGGCCCAGCGGCCCAGCCCGCGCTGGGTGAGCTGCCAACCCGCCCGCTCGATGGCCTTGACCGCCTTGTGGGTCTTGGGCAGGCGGCCGAGGCGGGACACGAAGTCCTTCTTCTCGTCCTCGCCCGCGGCGGGCAGGCCGACGGCGGCGAGCACCCGGTCGGTGAGCACCAGCACCGGATCGCTGTCCTTGCCGAACCGGTGCAGGCGGGCGCCGCCGAGGCCGGCCTCGATCGCCCACTCCACCAAGCCGACCAGCGTCCGGGTCGTCGGGGCGGTCGGCGCGGTGCTGCCGTCGGCCAGGTAGGCGATCAGCGTCTTGCCGTCGGCGGCGACGTCCAGGACGGCCAGCGGCCCGCCCGGGAACCGG
This sequence comes from Kitasatospora phosalacinea, assembly GCF_000717185.1. Classification (GTDB taxonomy): domain Bacteria; phylum Actinomycetota; class Actinomycetes; order Streptomycetales; family Streptomycetaceae; genus Kitasatospora; species Kitasatospora phosalacinea_A. The sequence continues at coordinate 12,398 of NZ_JNYE01000028.1, forward strand.
GCCTGCGCGGCCTGCCGCCACTCCGCCACCGCAGACGACGCCGACGCCGGTGTCGACGACGTCGCCGACGGCTTCTTCGCCGCGGTGGCCTTCCGCGACCTGGTCGAGCCGGCCGACCGCGCCGTGGCGGCCGGCTTCGCCCCGGCGGAGCTCCGCCGGGGCGAAGCCGGGGCCGGGGCCGGTGCTGCGGCGGCGCGGGCCTGCGCATCACCGGCCGGGTCGACCTGGACGGCCCGGTCGACGGGGGCGGTGGCGGCCGGGACCGCGGCCGCGGCAGGAGCGGCGGGGGCGGCGGCCGGGCGGCACAGCCCGCCCAGGTGCATCGGGTGCCCCTGGACGCGGTAGACCGACGGCTGCCCGCACTGCACGCACGGCGCGGCCGACGCCATCAGCAGCGACCCGTCCGGGTTCTGGTCCAGCATCACCACCTGCGGCGCCACCGGCTCGACCGGCACGGGCGCAGCAACCGACGCGGCCGGGACGGGCGGCGTGTCCGGCGCGGCGGCGAACGTCTCCGGCACCGGCACCGACACCGGCAGCTGCAGCGCGGCCGGACGGGCCGCGCCAGCGGGCGCCGGGAACCGCTCGCCCAAGCCGCGCAGCAGCCGGGCGTACAGGCCCCGCTGCGGCGGCCGCGGCTCGGACCGCCCGGTCTCCCACGTCCAGACCGTCTCCTCGCGCACCCCCACCTGCTCCGCGACCCGGGCCCGGGTCAGCCGCGCCGCCCGGCGCAGCCGCTTGCGCTCCGCCGGCGGCGGGAGCTCCTCCTCGTCGACCTCCGCCAGCAGCGCGTCGATCGGGTCCGTCCCCTCAGGCATGTCGTACCTCCTAACACCTCATCGTAGTGCAGTTTCTAATGCTGGATCTAAGGTTTTGGCACCTCTTCCAGGTGAACCCGGACAGCACGGATCGAGCGACCGACACGGCCAGGGATCGGTGCACCGGCCGAGGTGGGGGTGGCGTCACCGGTGACGCCAGGGGTGGCGTCGTGGGTGACGCCAGGGTGGCGTCGTGGGTGACGCCCAATATCCAGAGCCCTCTCCAGAACCCGGTCGAGACTTCCGGGCGGCCGTAGGCCAGGTGCGGGTGGCTTCGCACGTGCGCGCGAGGCCCGACTCGAACGGATCGGCTCCGCCACTCGAACAGGAAGGCCCTAGATCGTCTTCTGCGGGGCAATCTTCGGATCGAACGGACGGCGGGAGCCGGGAGGCGGTCCGAGGCCGCCTGAGAGGCCGTCAGGGCCTTTCTGGGGCCTGTCAGAGTCCGAGTTCCGAGCCCAGGTTGGAGCCAGGGCTCCACGGAGCGGGTTCAGCGGGCGTCGGGGCGACGGCGCCGATCGGGGTGAAGTCGGGCTCGTGCTCGTCGGTGCCGGGGAAGTTCCGGCCGGGTTCGTCGTCGCGGGCCATGTCGACGAAGCGGCTGTAGTGGCCCTGGAAGGCGGTGGTGATCGTCGCGGTGGGCCCGTTCCTGTGCTTGGCGATGATCAGGTCGGCCTCCCCGGCGCGCGGGGTCGACTTCTCGTAGCTGTCCTCGCGGTGCAGCAGGATCACCACGTCCGCGTCCTGCTCGATGGAGCCGGACTCACGCAGGTCGGAGAGCATCGGACGCTTGTCGGCCCGCTGCTCGGGCCCGCGGTTGAGCTGGGACAGGGCGATGACCGGCACCTGGAGCTGCTTGGCGAGCAGCTTGAGGTTGCGGGACATGTCGGAGACCTCCTGCTGGCGGTTCTCCGCGCGGCGGCCGGCGCCCTGCAGCAGCTGGAGGTAGTCGACGATGACCAGGTCCAGGCCCCGGCGCTGTTTGATCTTGCGGCAGCGGGCGGCGATGGACAGGGCGGACTGCACGGGGTTGTCGTCGATCAGCAGCGGCGCGTCGGTCATGCGGCTGATCGCCCGGCCGGAGCGCACCCAGTCGTCGTCGGTCATCTCGCCCGAGCGCAGGTGGTGCAGTGCGACGCGTCCCTCGGCGGACACGGCGCGCAGCTGGATCTCCTCGCGGCCCATCTCCAGGGAGAACATCGCGGTGGTGAGGTGGTGGGTGATGCTGGCTGAGCGGGCGATGTCCAGTACTAGCGTTGATTTGCCTACGGCGGGCCTGGCGGCGATGACGATGAGCTGGCCGGGCTGGAGGCCCTGGGTGAGCTGGTCGAGGTCGGCGAAGCCGGTGGGCACGCCGGTGATCCGGCCGCGGTTGTGCTTGCGGTCCTCGACCTTGCCCATGGTGACGTCCATGCCGTCCATCACCGGGGCCAGGCTGTCCTCGCCGCGCTGCTCGGCGAGCGCCATCACCTCGGCCTGGGCGGCGTTGACGAGGTCTTCGACGTCGCCCTCGGCGGTGTAGCCCATGCCCGCGATCCGGGTGCCGGCTTCGACCATGCGGCGCAGCACGGCGCGCTCGTGGACGATCTCGGCGTAGTACTCGGCGTTCGCGGCGGTGGGCACCGTGTTGACCAGGGTGTGCAGGTAGGAGGCTCCGCCCGCGCGGACCAGCTCGCCGCGCTTGCCCAGTTCGCCCGCCACGGTGATCGGGTCGGCGGGCTCGCCCCGGCCGTACAGGGCCAGGATCGCGCCGTGGATGAGCTCGTGGGCGGGCCGGTAGTAGTCGGCCGGCTTGAGGAGCTCGATCACGTCGCCGATGGCGTCCTTCGACAGGAGCATCCCGCCGAGGACCGACTGCTCGGCGGCGAGGTCCTGCGGGGGCACCCGCTCGAAGTCGGCGCCGGTGTCGGTGCGGCCGCGGTCCCGGCCGCGCCGGTCGCGGCCGAACGCGGCGCGCGGCGCGGGGAGCGGGGTGTCCGGGTCGAAGTCGTCGTCCGGCTCCGGTTCCGGTTCGCTCCAGTCGTCGTCCGGCTCGGCCTGCTCGGCGGCCGCGGACTCGAGGCCGGTGCTGTTCTGGCTGGGTACGCTCATGGTGATCTCTCTTCGGGATCGGACGGCCGCCGGGGCCTGGCGAGGTGAACCGGCGGCCGTCGTGCTGTTCTCGGGTGGTCAGCGGGCCAGGTACTCGGCGCGCTGGGCGGACTGGCGGCGGGCCTCCGCAGCCTGGCGTGCCGCCGCGTCGCGCTTGCGGTCGTTCGGCGTGCGGGGGTTCTTGGCCTGCTGGAGCAGCGAGGCCAGCGCCTGGAGGGCGGAGGCGTCATCGATACCGCGCTCGGCATCGAGCGCGCGGCGCCGCCGGTCGACCTCGTCGTCGGCCGCGCACTGCGGACACCCGGCAGCCTCAAGCCGCGGGTGGCTGGGGCACGGATTCTCCGGCCCCACCGACGGTGCGGCGTCCGGCCCGGCCACAACCTCGAACAACGGCAGGTTCGGGATGCGGTCGCGCTCCAGGATCGATGGGTAGTTCTTGATCCCGCCCGGGTTCTTCGTCAGCTGCTGGATCAGCAGCCGCCCGGTGTGGCTGTCCAGCTTCGTGATCACGGGCCAGCCCTGGTCCGCCATCGCCTCCAGAAGCCCGGGGGCGAGGACCTTGGCCTTCGCGCGCCCGACCGTCCACGGGTCGGGGAGCACCTGGAGCAGCCGGACGGCGGCCGCGGTTTCCTCGGGGTCGAAGACCACCCCCTCCTCCTCCCGGGGCCCCACCCCGTCGTGACGGGTGGGGTTCGAGCGGGGGTTGGGGGAGGAGGTAGTTACCTCCTCCTGGAGGTGTGGAACCACGTTGGATTTCAACGTGTCGGCCTGACCTGCACAGACGTTGGTTTCCAACGCGTCGGAATCCAACGTCTGTGTCTCCGACACGTTGGAAATCGCAGTGTCGGCCTGACTTGCACAGACGTTGGAAATCGCAGGGTGAGTACTGGCCTGTTCAGGCCGACACGTTGGATTTCGCAGTGTCGGACTGACCTGCGACGATGCCTCAGCACCTCGGGTGCCCCGGGAGACGTAGGCGCTGTTGTTCGCCGGGTTCCGGTAGACCATGAACTTCCACTTCGGGCGCTTGTTCTTCTCGTCGTAGCCGTCCCGTACGTGGCTGACGTGACCGGCCTTCTGCAGGCGGCTCATCACCCCGCGCAGGCGGCTCTCGCCCATCTTCCAGCCGGTCGCCTGGAACTCCGCAGACAGCGCGGGCATCCCCGACGGCTGGCCCGGGTCCCGCAGCAGCAGGCGGATCAGCACGCCGTAGTCCTCGGGCTGGAGACCGGGCGAGTACGCCAGTGCGTACGGAACGACGACCTCCTCGGGAGGCTCCCAGGCACGTTGGACCGAGGCGCTCGCGAACTCGGGGTCGGGCATCTTCATCACTTCACCTCCGATCCGGCGGCGAGCGCCAGGAGCAGCGCGGCCTGGACGGCCGAGCGGGAATTGGGAAAGGTCAGGACAGGGGTGTGGATATGCACGCCCCTACAGGCCGGATTCCGAGGCACGGTGTGACACGTGCGCAAGCTGGACTTCGGCTGGGTGGTCTTCACGTCGCCAGTCGTCTCACGGCTGCCCTGTGGACAGAGCTCGCGGAAGCGGCGGTGGAACTGATCGGAACTCACACCGGACGGTGCGGTGGAGTCGGCCGGTGAGTCGGCCTGGAGCACGGGGCGCTGCCTCTCGGGGTACGCGCCGCTACCGCAGGTACCGACTGGCGTAGCCCGGCCAAGCGAGAGACGGGTGTCTCTCGCCCCGGCCTGGGTACACCTGGTACCGTCGGCAACGACTGGATACACAGCGAGCGGCCCAAGTTTGGCGACTGGGGGCCGCTTCGCTATTTCTGGACATCTGTTCTGAGTGCTCCGCTAACGGGCACCAGGATGGAGCCTAGTACTGCTGTTGCGGAGCGTGTCTACCGATTCGACGGTGTGTCTCCCCCCTCCAGTCTCTGAGCCTTCTTCAGCATCGCGATTGCTTCCTGAGCTGTGAGGTCCTTCCGGTCCTTCGCGTCTGTCCAGAGATCGAGGGTCGCGGCCGCCGCGCGCAGCAGCTCGTCCGGCAGACCAACTCTACCGAGTGCGTCGGCCGCCTCCTCGAGCTCCGGAGCCCAGCGCCAGGCCCGGCCTGCGGTCTTGGCGATGTAGTCGATCTCCACCAGGTAGCTCCCGGCCCGCTTGTCCGCGACGTCCAGCAGCTCCTGGTCGACGCCGTGGTGCTCGGCCAGCCCGTACGCCAGTGCGGCCAGGACGCGGCTGGCCTTCTGGTAGGCGGTGTAGGAGAGCTTCAGCGCCGAGGCTTTCCCCAGCTCGTCGCCGAGGACCGGCACCGAGACCGCGGTGCCGGTGAACAGCGCCTCCACCGCAGTCGTCGCGTCAGCCGGTCCGGCGAGGTACAACGCGCAGCGCTTGGCGCCGATCGGCGGGGAGCCGATCACCGCGCCGTCCACGACCACGGCATTGCGGCCCACATTCTCCGCGATCCGCACCATCCGCTCGGGGTTGATCGCGTTGCCCTCCACGAACACTCCCGCGAAGGCGAGAGCTGCGACCTGGGCCGCGACATCCTCCGCGGCTGCCGGCGGGCACAGGCTCAGCACCACGTCGCACTGCGCCAACAGCTCCTCCAGAACGGGCACCGGCTCCAGCCCGGCCTGCTCCGCGCGCCGGACCGATGCTCCGCTGCGCCCGGCCGGGCACCACAGAACCCGGGTGCCGGTCGACGCCGCGCACGCGGCCACTGCGGCGCCCATGCTGCCCGGGTGCAGCACACCGAGAACCTGACCGGTCGTCACTGGGCGCCCCCGCCGACGAGCGCCAGCGCCTCGATCGCGCTCTGCGCGACGAAGTCCGGCGCGGGGCCGCCCGGCCACGGTCGTCCGTGTGAGATCCAGACCGTGCGCAGCCCGGCGGCGCGGCCGCCAGCGACGTCCAGTTCGGCGTTGTCGCCGATCATCCAGCCGCCGTCGGCGAGGTCGCGGCCGACCGCCGCGGCGGCGGCCGCGAAGGGGAGCCGGTCGGGCTTGCGGGAGCCGATCTCGCCGGAGACGACCACCGCGTCCACTATGTCGGCGATACCGGCGGCGGCCAGTTTGGTGCGCTGGATGTCCCCACCGCCGTTGGTGACGACCACGACCTTGTGCCCGGCTTGGCGCACCGCAGCCACGGCGTCGAGGACCCCGGGGAACGGCTGGACAAGCTCAGCGAGTTCGGGTCGGTAGCGGGCCCAGAGCTCGTCGGCGGACTCCGGCAGGGCGAGGTCGGCACGCAGCCGGTCCATCTCGCCTCGGTCCGCCCGCAGCCGCATCGCCTCCAGCATCCGCTGCTCGACATCCGCAGCAAGGCCGTGACCGGCGCAGTACCCGGAGACCCAGGCCGTCACGGCGGCGAGCCGGTCGATCAGGGTGTCGTCGAGGTCGACCATCACCAGCTCGCCAGCGGCACTGCGGCCAGGCAGTGCGCGGCTGATCAGCTCTGCGGCTGCGGCGGGTTCGACCTCGTCCGTCCGGATCGTCACGTCGAATTGGAAGTCGGGGTTGGCGTCGAGATCGGCCCTGGTCGCGTCCCATGCCGCCAGCCGTGCGGCGGTGTCCGCGTCGCCGCGGCCGACCGAGCGGGCCTCGGTCACCTCTCGCTCGCACCACAGCAGCACGGTCAGCCACCGCGCCGGGTAGCCGTCGACCACGGCCCGCACCCCATCGACCTGGCCCAGGTGCATCACCGGAACCCCGGCGGCGAACGCGGCGTCCAGGCCCGGACGGTCTGTCACGTAGGTGCTCTCGTAGCGCGAGTTCTCGTACACCACTTCGTCGTTGGCGCGCAGCTGCTCCAGCAGCTCCGGGGTGCCCATCCGGTAGCCGGCGGACCGGCCCGGGCCGACCTTCACCCGCGAGAACAGCGCGAACTCCGGGTTCATCTGGTTCAGCGCGGTGGTGATGGTGTCCTTGCCCGTGGCGGGTGGCCCGTAGAGGATGACCCCGTGTTGGTTGTTCATGCGCGCACCGCCGCGAGAGCGTGTCGTGCCTGGTCGGCCAGCGAAATTGCCGAACCCATCCGGTTGTCCACCAGCAGGTGCGGCACCACCGGGCGTAGGTCAACATCGACCGTTGCCATGTACTCCTCCCACCGGGAAAGCTTCCAGGCGTCGCGTGCCGCAGATCGGAAGCTAATGTATTCGCGCATCGACTCCGGATCGCACTGGACCCAAATGGGGAAGACATCCACCCCCTGAGCGCGGCAGCGGTTGCTAAGCCGGGTCATCCACTCCTCGGAGGTCATCTCCGCGATGAACGGGGCGGACAGCACGCTGGAGATTCCGCAGCTGATGTTGGCGTAGGCCGCCTGCATCAGGCAGTCGTATTCGACGGCGCGTACTTGCTCGCGATACAGCGAGGTGTGGCGATCGTTGCGATCTCCACCGAGGGCGACCAAGAGCTGTTCGACGAGCGGTCGGGTGAGCGGGTCCTTGTCCAGAAGGGGCCAGCCGGTCAGCTGGGTCAGAAAGCGAGCGAACTCCGTCTTGCCACTACCAGCGAATCCCCCGACCAGGATGACGACTGGACGGTGCGGGTCTCCTCCTGTGTGACGACGCTTCCATGCATCCATGATCCGCCGCTGAAGCCCGTAGCTGTCCGCTTCGGCCGATCCTGCCGAGATCTGGAGCAGCGCTCGCTCGACGGCGAGGACGTGGTTTCCGGCGAGCGTGTCGTCCAGCGGCGTCAGTTCGAACTGGCTGTTCTCACCCGGCAAGGCGCTGCGGAAGCCCAGCTGAGGTTCGGTCGCTCGGTACAGCAGGCAGTACGCCCGTCGATAGTGCGGGCCCGGGTACACGTCGCCTTGTTCGTGCTGGCTGAGGGTCTGCGGGTATGCAGCCGGGATCCCCTTCAAGCCGGCCTTCTCCGCGACGTCGCGGAGTCGTTCGCCAGCTTGCTCCAACGTCAGGCCATGGGCCTCTCGCTGCTCCCGCAGCTTCTCGGGACGCCACCCGAGCCGGTTCTTTGCCATGTCCCCCGCCTGTGTATTTGCCATGCTCGGAGCCTATGAGTACGGCACCGAATCCCATGTTGATGCAGATGTTGAAAACGCGTTGAGCTGCAGATTCACGGATCTCATGACGCGGATGCGATGTCGATCTGACGCTCCACCAGCTGTGATTAGTCGTGCCAGGACGGACTCGATACAGGGGGTGGGCGCAGTGGTGAAGCGGATGGCCTCCGGGTCAGTCATCCTGCGACTTCTGCCGCTCAAGCATCTCGACGCGGTTGGTCAGCTCAGCAAGCTGCTGGGCCAGTGCCTCGATGGTCGCGGGAGCCGGAGCAGCGCCGGATTCCGGCTGGCGCACGAACGACCCGAGCCCCTGCTGAGAGTAGATCGCCTTCCCGCTGCGGAGCTCAGAGAGTGCGCGTTGCACAGTGCCCGGTGCTACGTCGTAGTGAGCAGCAAGCTCGCGGGTGCTGGGCAGCTTGTCTCCTGCCTTGAGCCGCCCTAGGCGGATCTGGTCCAGCACATCCTGGACGATCCGCTGGTAGGGCTGGGCGAACTGATCTGTCATGAGCCACATCGTAGGCCCGCCTTCCTGGCATGACTAGCTTCATTGACCTAGTTGACACAGCAAAACTGTACCAGCTAAGTTGGCTAAGCCGACAAGGTCCGAAGGGCCAAGAACGCAAAGGGCCCCAGGCCGGTGCTCGCTACACCGGCCTGGGACCACTTCGAATCGACTCTCGTGGGAGTGATCCGCATGTACATCATGACCGATTCGGCGGGGGCGACGCACGGCGTCCCTGGCATCAAGCAGCACGCCAGCGTCGTGCTGCAGGAGCAGTTCGAGGGCCGGGTCCTGGCGCTCGTCGTCCGCGACCTCTCGGTGGTCGCCCCGGCCGCCGACGAGACCGCGGTGATGACGATCGTCGCCCAGGTCTGGAAGCAGGCCGAGCAGCACGCGAAGACCGCCCGCACCAGCTGGGCGCACCTCAGCTGGTTTGTCCAGGACGCCGTCAGCACCTTCGTCAACGGCCTGCTGCCGCAGACGGCGGGGTGCTGAATGAGCAGCCAGCACCTCGGCGACCAGGAGGTCGCCCGCCGCATCGAGTCCGCCAACCAGGCCGCGCAGGCGGCCGAGGCCGCCCGTCAGCAGGCCGAGCAGCTGCGCCAGCAGCAGGCCGGTGGTGCCTGATGAGTCTCCAGGGCGGCGACAAGATCATCACCCCGGCTCCGACCGGCACCCCCAGCACCCCCGCGCCGCAGCAGGGAGGCAGCAAGTGAGCATCCGCTCCTTCTTCGGCTTCGGCAGCAGCACCAGCAGCTCGAACTCCGGCTCCGCGACCGGTTCGGCCGGCACGCGGACCACCACCTCCGGCAGCGGCTCCACCGGCGGCTGGCACTCCTACGACGAGGCCACCGCCCGGGAGCACCACCGCATCGCCCAGGTCACCGTCCCGTCGGCCGCGACCGACCAGCACGGACGCCGGGTGAACAGCCCCCGCCCCCGCCCCGAGGACACCAACCGCTCGTTCTGGAGGAGCTGACCATGAAGCAGATCACCGCCGCCGAGCTGTCCAACCAGGCCGACGAGGCGCTGCGCCGGGCCCGCGAGGCCCAGAAGCAGATCAACAACGGCAACGGCTCCGGCAAGTAGAGCCACCCTCTCCCCTCCTTTCTCCACCTCCGCAGTTCGGCCCCCGCCGCCTGCCTCCCGGAACCGTCCTGGCATGCACATGCCGGGACGGGTGCCGGGAGTGGGCGGCGGGTTCCACCCGGAACCCGCCACCGCCAGCCACACCGTCGTCCAGGAGGACACAGTGAACGCCACCCTGACCCGCCGTCCGGCCCCCGCGCCGACCGTCGGCGCCGCCGCGCTCGCCCGCCACATCGTCCGCGCCACCACCCGCACCGCCCCCAAGGCGTGGACCACTGCCGAGGAGCGCCTGGCCGACGAGGTCGCCGAGCTGACCGGCACCGACCCGCAGATGTGGCAGGTGACCGACCTCGACGACAGCGCGACCCGCCGCCGCCTGCTCAACCAGGGCGCCGACGCCATCATCAACACCGCCCCGGCTGACCTGGTCGAGCCGACCGAGCCCGGCGACGACTGGTCGGAGATGGAGGCCGAGATCGCCAACGAGGCCGCCACCGACGCCGCCGCCGAGACCGCAGCCGCCACCCGCACCCGGGTCACCAAGCGGGCCGACCACCGCGACCGCGTCCGCGAACTGGCCCTGGAGGTCTACACCCCGGTCGAGCTCGCCGCGTTCGGCGACGACCCGATGGACGCCTGGGGCCGGGACGTCCGCGACGTGGTCGAGAGCTGGTCGCCGTTCCGGAAGGACCGCTCCGGCCGCGACCCCCGCGGCTGCTACGTCATCCGCTGCCGCGACGGCATCCGCCGCTACCCGGACGGCTCGCTCGCGGACTAGGCCCGCCGGCCCCGGCCGCCGCTGCCAGCTCCACCCCGTCGCCCGACCCGGGCCCCGCCGAACACCCCGCTGCGCACCGCCCCGTGGTTCCCCGCCCGCCCCGACCCGTCGGGCCGGGCGGGGAGCTCCGGGACCACCCAGGTCCCCTCCACGATCACCGAGGAGAACCCGCATGCGCACCAACCCCTACGCCATCCGCGCCGCCGTCGCCGCCGTCGTCCTGGCCGCGGCCGTCACCGTGGGCGCCGTCGCCCCGGCCTCCGCCGCCCCGGCGCTGCTGTCCACCGGCTCCACCGGCTCGCCGGTCGAGCAGCTGCAGCGCCAGCTCAACTCGGAGCTCGGGCAGACCTACCAGCTTGAGGTCGACGGCCGCTTTGGTCCGCTGACCCGCGACGCCGTCGTGTGGTTCCAGACCTGCTCCGGCATCAAGGTCGACGGCATCGCCGGACCGCAGACCCGCGCCGCTCTCGACGCGAACACCGGCCGCCGCGTGGACGACATCTGCCTGCGCCCCGCCGACTGACCCACCGTCAGCAGCTTGACCGCCAGCCGCCGACCCGGCACGCACCACGCCGGGCACGGCGGCGGCCGGTCCGGTGCGCTGCCCCGACCGGCCGTCTCCCACCCCCCGGGGACGGCCGGTCCGGGGAGCCACCGGGCCCCGCAGCACAGCCCCACCTCCGCACCCGTCGCCCCTGCAGAAAGGGCCGCGCACCATGAACGTCAACACCGACACCGTCTTCGGCGTCTTCTTCGCCGGCAGCGCGGTCACCTCCGCGATGGTCCTGGCGGCCGAGGCCCTCACCGCCCGCGCCGACCGGCGCCGCGCCGCCGAGCCCCAGCCGTCCCTGGTCGTCAGCGTCACCATCGCAGCCCAGGGCACCGAGGCGCAGCGGGAGCGGGCCGATGTCTGAGCCGATCCAGCCCGCCTCGGTGCGCAAGGCCGGCGAGCGCACCGACGGCGACAGCGACGACATGCCCGTGGTGGACGCCACGGTGCAGCCGCCCACCGCCTCGGCGCCGGTGCCGCCGCCCCGGCCGTCCGAGCCCCCGACCGCGGGCACCACTTCCGGCTCCGCCGGTGCGGGCGCGCCGTCCGGGCCGGGCAGCTGGTGGCGCGACGCCGACACCTCCGGGCCCGCCTCTTCTGCTGCTCCCGTGCCCGCGCCGGTTCCGGTGCACGCGGGCGGCGGCTCCGGCTGGAGCGGCGGTGGCGGCGGGACGGCCACGATGGTCGCCCCCGTCTACCTCCCGCCCGCCCCGGTCACCTACACCTACAACCACATCGTCCAGGCCGCGCCGGCCGCGCCGCTGGAGCGGCGCTTCGACGTCCGCCGGATCCGCCCGGTGCGCAACGGCCTGGCCCTGGCCATCGGTACGGTCATCGCCCGCGCCGTGTGGAACCCGGTCCTGCACGTGTTCGGCGACGAGCCGGGCGTGCTCCTGGCGGGCCTGGTCGGCGCGCTGCTGCTGGAGTGGGCCCACCACGACAAGCTCAAGATCCGCTGGCTGGTGCGGGTGCACACCTGCTCCTGGGCCGCCGCCGGGATCGTCACCCCGGCCGGACTGCTCGGCATCGCCTTCATCGGGACGGGGGCGGCCTGATGCCGGTGTCGAACCTGCTGCTGGGCGCCTTCGCGGTCCTCGCCGTCCCCTACGCGCTCCTGGTCGTGCTGGCGAACGCCTTCGCCGCCTGGCGCGGACAGCCGTGGACCGCGGACGAGCTGCGCCGCCGTCAGGCCCCGCTGCTGTGGCTGGTGGTCGTGCTGGCCGCGCTGTACGCCGCGGCCGCCGCCGTCCAGGGCCTGGCCCGCCTGCTCACCTGACCCGCTTCGCCGATCCCGACCCGGGAGACCTCGTGATCATCATTCGTGACCTGGTGGTCGCCGCCGCCGGGATCCCCTACCTGCCCACTCGCCAGGAGGGCCGCTTCGCCGAAGCGGGCCGCCGCCCCGTCGCGGTCGTCGCCGACGTCGCCGGGCTGGCGCTGTCCGTGCCCTGGTGGCCCGGGCGCGCCGCCGCCGGAGCCATCTACCTGCTCGCCGCGGTGCGGCTGTGGCGCCTGGCCCGCCGCGGCTCCGCCCACACCCGCGCCGCCGCCGGCGACCTGCTCGTGCTGCTTACCCCGCCCGCCATCTCCGCGCTGACCGGGGTGCACCTGGTGCCGCTGCTCGTCCACCTCGTCCTCGCCTGATCGGAGGGAACCACGCCGTGCCCGACCCGCACCCCGCGCACCCGCGCACCCGCCCCTGCCGGAGGCGCAGGTGACGTCGATACAGCTGTCCGTCGGCGGCCTCGCCCTCGCCCTGGCGCTCCTGCTGGCCACCGCCCTGCGCTGGTGGCGCCGCGGGTTCCCGCTGCCCGACGCCTTCGCCCTGGTGGGCGGTCTGCTGTCCGGCCTGCTGTCCGCGCTGTGCTCCGGCGGCCTGCTCGGCCTGGCCGCGCACCTGCTCGTCGGCCAGGCCACCAACCCGCTCGGCGACAAGGTCCTCGGCAGCGACACCCAGCTGCTCGCCCACCCCGGCCCGGCCGGCCTGACCGGCCCCGGCGGCGTCGCCACCGTGCTGCTCGCCGCCGCCACCGCCCTGGCCTGGCGCTGCTGCGACGCCCGACTGCGCGCCCAGATCGGCACCGGCGCGCTGTCCGGCTCCGCGCTCGGCCTGGCCGCCGGCCTCTCCGGCCTGGCCGCCGCCACCCTCGTGCCCGCCATCAACCACCTCGGCGACCAGGTCCTGGCCGCCCTCCACTGAAACCGCCCTGGAGGCACTCGTGAACATCCCCGCCGCGTCGCTGACCATCGGCGGCCTGCTCGTCGGCATGGCCATCCCGATCTGGCACACCAGCCGCTTCGCGATGGCGAACATCAAGAACAGCTCGGCCGCGATGAAGGGCGCGGTCGACGACCTGGTCCCGCTCGCCGCGGGCATGGCCTACGGCGCCATCGCCACCGCCACCACCAGCGGCCTGATCGGCTTCGCCACCGGCGCGATCACCTGGCTGGGCAACGGCGCCGGGACGCTGGCGATGTGGGGCGCGACCGGCGGCGACGCCGACCTCGCCGTCCGCTCCGCCAGCAACGCGCTCACCGCCATGGGCAACCTGATCCTGCTGCTGCTGACCGTGGTGGTGGTCGGCGCCTGGAAGAAGGTGCCGGCCAAGTGGAAGTCGAAGATGCGCGTCGGCATGGTCTCCGGCGTTCTGCTCGGCCTGTCCGCCACCCTCGGCGGCGCCGTGATGGCCACCGTCATCCCCCTGGCCAACAGCGCGGGTGCCGCCCTCGTCGGCACCATCGCCTGACTCCGGACGCCACCGGTCGCCCGCACCCGCCCCGCCCCGGCCCGCACCCGCGGTGCCCGGCGGCGCGGCGTGTGCGGACGGCCGCAACCGCCCGGCCCCGGCCCACCACCTTGTGAAGGAGACAACGGTGACCACCCATCTGCCCGAACGCGTCATCATCGACGCCGAGTTCGTCGACGACGAGCACGACGAGCGCCAGGCCGCCGCCGACGGCGGCACCACCCGCAACACTACGACCGCTCGCGGCGGCAAGACCTCCGCCAGCGGGGCGACCAGCGACGGCCCGGCCGCCGACGGCACCGCCGCGACCGAGGGCCCGGACCTCGGTGCCCGCCTTGCCGCTGCCCTCGCCCGCCAGGGCCGCCGCGAGTACGCGGCCCTGCGAGAGGGCCTGACCGTCCTGAAGACCGAGACCGGCACCTGGGCCGCCGCCTCCAAGGAGACCCCGGCGCACCTGCGCGCCTCCCTGCTCAACCGCCGCTACGCCACCTGGACCGCCAAGCAGAACGCGGAGGTCGAGCGCCTGGAGGAGAAGGCCGGCGAGCTGGAGAAGAAGGCCCGCCGAGCCCTCGCCGCCGGACAAACCGACGAGGCCAGCACCGCCGACCACAAGCAGGCCACCACCGTCGCCGCCGCGCTGAACGCGGAGGCCGCCGACTGGCGCGAGCGGGCCCGCGAGATCCAGCGCCAGCCCTACACCGGCCACATCGAGCCGGTCGACGCCGAGCTGGAGCGCCACCGCCGCCGCACCGCCAACAAGCGCCGCACCGGCCTGGCCGTCCTGACCATCGCCCTCGGCGGCCTCGAGATCGCCGTCGGCAACCTGATCCTGCCGACCATCACCGCCACCGGGCTGCTGCTGACCGCCTGGGCCAAGGGCCGCATCAGCGGCTGGCGCCGGGAGCTGCCCGACGTGCCCGCCCTCGCCTACGAGATCGCCACCGGCAAGCCCGCCAAGGACAAGAAGGACAAGGACAACAAGGAGCAGGTCGCCGCGGCCCCCTTCGACGGCGCGCTGTTCCCCGGCGACACCGGCAAGCCCTTCCACATCCACGACGTCACTACCCCGGCCGTCGCCGCCGAGTGCGTGCGCCGGGCGCTGCTCGCCGAGGACATCCCGCTCGCCCACGTCGACGAGCCCGTCCAGCACCCGTGGGGCTGGGAGGTGGTGGTCCGGGTCTCCGAGGGCACCTCCGGCGACATCGGCGACAAGCTCGGCGCCCTGGAGACAAAGTTCGACGTCGGCGACGGCGACGTGATCCTCCAGCCCAACCGCAAGCGCACCTCCGAGGCCACCCTGCGCATCGTCACCGGCGACCTGTTCGGCGCGATGAAGCCCGCCCCGTACCGGGCCCCGCACTCGGTGGACATCACCACCGCGGGCACCTTCGGCATGAGCGCGGACGGCACCGACCTCACCTTCTCCCTCGCCGAGCTGATGGGCGAGGTCATCGCCCGCTCCGGCGGCGGCAAGTCCACGCTGATCCGGGCGCTGCTCGACTGGACCACCGCCGCGTACAACGCGGTCACCGTGTTCCTCGACCCGTCCGGCGACGGGCCGGGCAAGTTCGAGGACGCGGTCGCGCTCACCAGCACGGACCCGCTCCAGATCGAGTTTGCGCTGCTGTCCCTCTACCGGCTCGCCGCCGGCCGCGCCCGCATCCGCCGCAAGCTCGGCATGGGCGACACCTGGAAGTGCAGCCGCGAGCACCCCGCGGTCTTCGTCTTCGTCGATGAGTTCCCCAAGCTCACCAAGCGCAGCAAGCTGATCATCGCCGAGCTGATGCTGGTCGGGCGGAAGGAAGGCGTCTGGCTGATCTTCGCCGCGCAGGGCGCCACCAGCACCCTGCTCGGCTCGAACATCGCCCAGCACCCCGCGCTGAAGATCCTCGGCGCGTGCCGGGACGTCGACACCACCCAGGCCCTGGGCGGCGGCGCGATCGACTGGGGCTACCTGCCGCACCGGCTCCAGCCCAAGTCCGGCGACAACCTCAACGACGTCGCCAAGACCTACATCGTCGGCGCCCCCGGCGTCTGCGAGGACCCGATGCTCCACAAGTGGCACCACATCCCCGACGACGAAGGAGGCCGCCGTGCCGCCGAGCGCCTCGCCGCCGGCCTCCTCGACGTCGACCAGGCGTCGATCGACGCGGCCCTGTGGTCGCCGAACCCGCCCAGTCTGAAGTTCGCCGACGAGGACGAGTACCTCCACTACGTTCCGTGGCCGGACCTGCTGGCGATGTGCGCCGAGGACGACGACGACTTCGATCCGGACGGCGCAGACGAAGCCGACCTGCCGCCGATCCTGACGGCGCTCTGGGAAGCGTTCGAGAAGCACGGCGCCCCGGACTTCCTGCTCACCGACCAGGTCCTGCAGCACCTCGCCACCACCGGCGAGGAGTGGCGCAAGTGGGACGACAGGGAGCCCACCGACCGACGCCGCGAAGGCGCGAAGAAGATCGCCCGCGACCTCAAGAAGGCCGGCATCACGGAGCTGGGCACGGTCCGCCGACCCGACCTCGACAAGGACAACCCGCCCTCTGGGTTCCTCCTCGCCGACATCGAAGCCGCCATCAAGGCCACCGCGGTCTGACACACACAGTAACCGGCGGCGGACGCCGCTGATCCGTCCGCCGATCCGACCCCGACCTGTCGCCGATCCGTCCTGATCCGTCCCCCGAGACGGATCAGGGACAGGTCGCCGACAGATCACCAAACGGATCACCAACTGCAAAAACAGATCAGACAGATCAGATCCGCACACCCCCTGAGACGGCCCCGGAGCCCGCGTCCGAGGCCGTTGCCCACCACCTACACACCCGCTCGCCCACCCGCCCCACCGCACCACCCAGACACTCACCCATCGTGACCGATCGGAGGAGACCGGCCATGACCCCGGCCCGCACCACCACCCCCCGAAAGCCCCGCGGAGGCGCCGCCAGGCCCCCGGCGAAGAGCGCCGCCAAGCCTCCCGCGGCCACCGCGCCGAAGACCCCGGCCGCGGTCGTCCCGGCGACCTTCACCCGCCCCTCGGCGGACCCGGTGGCGGCCGACGCCGCCGACCGCGCCGCCGACATCCGCGACCTCGCCCAGGCCGCCGCCGACGCCCTGCTGCGCTCCGCCCGCCGCGCCGCCGACGCCGAGCTGGCCACCGCCCAGCAGTGGACCGAGGAGGCCGAAGCGCTGCGCGCCGCCGCTGAGGCGGACGCGGAGATGCTCACGCAGCGTGCCGAAGTGGCGTTCCGTCAGGTGATCGACATGGCCAACGACCACGCCGACCTGATCCGCCGGAGCGCTGCCGAGGACGCCGCCGAGCGGCGCGAGGAGGCGGAGGAGGCCGCCCGCAGGCGGATCGCCGCTGCCGAGCAGCAGGCCGCCGATCTGACTCGGGTCGCTGCCGAACAGGCCGACCAGATCCGCGCCCAGGCGGCCGAGCAGGCCCGGTTCGACACCGCCGCCGCCCAGGAGATCCTGGCCCGCGCCGAGCAGGCCGCCACCGAGACCACCGACGCCGCCCAGCAGCGGGCCGGGCAGATCCTCGCCCAGGCCGACCGGGACGCCGACGCCCTGCGCGAGCGCGCCGAGAAGCGCGTCGAGCAGACCCACAAGGACGCGGCCCGGCAGGCCGACACCCTGATCGGCGACGCCCGGACCCGGGCGGACGGCCTGCTGGAGGCCGCCCGCGGGCAGGCCGACGAGCTGCGCCGTGCCGCTGAGGAGGACGCCGAGCGGGTGCGCGTCCAGGTTCGCCGGCTGCGCGAGGACGCGGACCGGGAGATCGACCAGGCCACGGATGCGGCCCGCGAGGTGCGGGCCAAGGCCGCGGCCGACGCCGACCAGGTCCGCGTCCAGGCCGAACAGGAGATCCGCCAGCAGCGGACCCGGAGCGCCGCAGAGGCGGCCCGGCTGCTGCAGGACGCGACGAAGGACGCCGAGAAGATCCTGCGCCAGGCCGAGAAGGCGGCGGCCGCGCTCGGACACGAGAGCGAGCAGGCGCTGGCCGAGGCGAAGAAGACGGAAGGCCAGGCGGAGCGGCTGCGCCAGCTCGCCGCCCAGGACCTGGAGGCCGCCGCCGAGGAGCTGCGGCAGGCCACCAGCCGTACCGTCCGCAAGCTGGAGCGGCGCCGCCTCAAGCGCGAGGCGCGCACCGCCGCGCGGGCCGGCAAGCCCACCGCCACCGCCCGCGTGAAGGCGTTCGCCAAGGCCAACGCCCGCCGCCTGCTGGCGATCGTGCCGATCACCGCGCCGATGGCCGTCGCCTGGACCGGCCAGGCCGGCTTCGCCCACGACATCCTGGGCTGGATCGCCCCGTTCACCGTGCTGTTCGCCGCCGCCTGGGAGCTGTCCACCGCCTTCGTCGCGTGGATGTACCACGAGGCCCGCAAGGTCGGCGACAGCGGCACCCTCTACCGCGTCTCGACCTGGGCGTTCGCCATCGGCGCGGCCGTCATGAACTACTGGCACGCCTCCGCCACCGTCACCGGCCAGAAGTGGGACCCGGTCGCTCACAAGATGGTCGACCAGCTCAGCTACTGGGACCCCACCCCGAGGGCGGTCGCGTTCTCGGTCATGAGCATCACCGGCATGGTGCTGTGGGAGCTCTACGCCCGCCTCATCCACCGCAGCAAGCTCCGCGCGGACGGCAAGGTCGCCAAGTCCCGGCCGACCATCGGGGCGATCCGCTGGGCCCGCTACCCCGGCCACTCCTTCACCGCGTGGTCGCTGGCGATCACCGACGAGTCGCTGTCCACCGTCGAGCTCGCCTGGACAGCCGCGGCGAACCACCGCGCGATGGTTCGCCGAACCGGCCTCGGCACGGTTCGCCGCATCATCGCCGCCGCGATCGGCGTCGGCGACTGGATGCCGCTGCGCGCTCTGCCCGCCGTGCCGAACCGAACCCTGATCGTCGCGGTCTCCGGTTCGCCGAACCCGGCCGCCGTCCCCCAGTTCGCGGTTCGCCTCACCCGCCCCGGTTCGCCGAACCAGCCCCCCAAGGGCCCCGGCGGTTCGCCGAACCCGGCCCTGCCCGCGGCGCGCTCCGGCGCGACCGGCAGCCGCCGCGAACTGGAGGCCGCGAACCGCACCACCCCCACCGGCGAACCGGCCGGGACCGCCTCCGAGCCGCGAACCGCCGCCGACCAGCAACGCACCGTCCCGGACCCGGACGGTTCGAACCGGCGCAGCGCCGCCCAGGAACTCGTGGACGAGCAGGTTCGGCAGGTCCTCGCCCTGATCGAAGCCGTCGGCTACGACACGGTCGACCTCGACTACGTCATGGCGAACCTCGGCCTGAAGAAGACCACGGCCTACCACCGCCTCACCGACGCCCGCCGCGAGTTCGCGAACCGCACCGCCGCCTGACCCGCGAACCGCACTCGGCGAACCACGAACCGGTTCACCACTCGACCCGCGAACCGCGAACCGGCCCAGGGGTGAACCACGTACCCCGGGGCCGGTTCGCGAACTGGCCCAGCCCGAGGGCGCCGGGCAGGTTCGCCCGCCGAACCGAGCACCCTCGCCGCCGACCGTCGCTAACCAGACGAAACCCTCCAAAGACCGGATCAAGTACCGCACCACCGCCGAAAATTGGCCGCACCATTCACGAAAGGAACCCGATGCACCACCTCGTCACCCTGTCCGGCCTCGCCGCCGTCGTCCTGGCCCTGCGGGCCGTCCAGCTGACCGTGCTGGCCCTCCACGTCCGCTACGCCATCCACCACGGCATCGGCAACGTCACCGACTCCGAGTTCGCCCTGCTGTGCGCCAGCGGCATCATCACGTTGATCAGCGCCATCGGCGGAGGAAACGCCATCACCGCCACCACACACGCCAGCCAGTGGGGATGGGCCCACGGGATTCTCGCGGTCGGCACCACGCTGGCCTACATCCTCCTGAGCTACGCCACCGACTGGAGCGCGCGGACCTGGTGGGACAAGCGGACGGCGCGCAAGGCCGGCCACACCGCCGAAGCCGTCGAGGCCACGGCCTGACAGCCCACCCAGGCCCCTGTCCCGCCCGGAGCAGGGGCCCTTCCCCGCCGTAGCACCGTTCCCACCCCTCCTGCGCAACCTCCGCACCGCGTAGGCGAACCCGCGGCCGAGAACCGGGGTGCGGGAGCGAAGCAAGCGCTCCCGCACCCCGGGCCTCGTTGAACACGCGCAACCACTGCCTCAAGAACGGATGGACACCATGCCCGCCACCGTCCAGGTCGTCGGCGCCGTCACCCAGTTCGCCGTCGAGCACCGCCACGGCACCGCCGCCCTCATCGCCTTCACCACCGACGGCGCCGGAACCACCGGCTACACCCGGCTCGAGTTCACCGCCGACCAGCTGCACGACCTGGCCGGCCTGCTCGCCGCCGCCCGCGGCGCGGACACCGCTGCCCCGCCCGCCCCGGTGATCGCGATCCCTGCGCAGACCCCCGTTGCCGCGCCGCCGCAGGAGGACACCCCCACCGTTCTGCGTCGGCTCTACGCCACCTTGCGCCGCCGGCCCGGGGCCGAGGAGATCCGTCAGGCCCTGGCCAGCAGGGGCCTGATCGACCCCGGCCTCTCCCGCTCCACCCTGCAGCGCATCCGCCAGAACTTCGAAGACGACCACCCCGAACTCCGAGCCGAACGGCAGCAGCCGCAGCTCTGAGACAACGCGCCGGGGCCCCGAGGAGAAAGCGATCTCCTCGGGGCCCCGGCGCGTGCGGGCCGAACCCGGCCCCGGGCGGGCTCCCGTGTGAAGCAAGCACCCAGGAGCCCGCACCGCCCGCCGCCCGCCGCCACAACCCCGGAAGGACCACCCGCCCGTGCACCCCACCGGCTCGCCCGACTTCGCCCCAGGCTCGTTGATCGTTCTCGTCGGGGGTTCCGGCGCCGGGAAGTCGACCTTCGCCGCCGCCCGCTGGCCGGCGACCTCGCGCCTGTGCCTGGACGAGTACCGCGCCATGGCGACCGACTCCGCGGCCGACCAGTCCGCCACCCCGGTCGCCGCGCAGATCCAGGACCTGCTCCTGGACGCCCGGCTCGCCCGCCGCCTGCTGACCGTGGTCGACTCCACGGCCCTGATGCCGCACGTCAGGGCGCACCTGCTCGCCCGCGCCCGCTACTGGCAGCGCCCGGCCTGCGCGGTGCTGTTCGACGTCCCGCTCGAGCGACGCCGCCGGCTGAACGCGGCCCGGGAGCGGGTCGTCCCCGACCACGTCCTGTGTGAGCAGGAGCAGCTGCTGCCCACCGCGGAGCAGCTGCGCGCCGAGGGCTTCGCCACCGTCGACCGCGTCACCGTCTCCAGCCCGGCCTGCCTCGAACCGGCCCGCATCGGCCGCTGACCCGCTCCACCCCGCTCGTACTCGCCATCTCCAGGAAGGACAGCACGATGAACACCACCACCACCACCAGCCGGGTCGTGTCCGCCCCGGTGCTCGCCTCCGCCTCCTCCGCCATCGTCCGTCGGGGCCTGTTCGCCGAGCAGCCCCTCGTTGTCGGCGACGAGGGGGTGGAGTGGGCGCTGTGGCTGACCGCCATGGGCGAGATCATTCCGATGCCCAGCCTCGGGGAGGCCCTGATCGAGGCCGCCGAGCACAACGCGGTGGCGGCCGACCTGGACGACGGCAGCCCGCTCAACGCGGTCGTGCACGCCGTGGTGCTGCACCACGGCAAGGCGTGGCGGCGCCCGCGCGCCGCCCGCACCGGCAGCGTCCGCCCGCACATCCTGCACTCCGCGTGGTGCGCGATCTGCGAGGAGCCGCTGGACGAGGAGTACGGCTACTACGAGTCCCCCAAGGACGCCCTCGCCGTCGCCCGGGACCGCGAGTGGAAGACCCTGCCGACCGGTGAGCTGATCTGCCTCCAGGTTGACCCCGCGCACCTGAGCGCCGAGCAGACCCTCACCGCCCGCCCCGCCGCCGAGGGACAGGCCGCGCTCGACCTGCCCGCCGACCCGGCCCCCGCCTTGGACGGCGGCGAGGAGTACCCGGTCGGCCGCTACCTGGCCGGCGCCCGCCTCCTGCGCGCCCCGGCCGCGTCCACCGCGCCCGCGGCCGCCGCGCCGGACAGCGGCACCGGCTACCTCACCCGGATCTCCGAGCGCACCCGCCGCCTCACCGCCGAGGACCTCCTCGCCGCCCTGGCCGACGTCCCCGGCCACGCCGTGGTGGAGATGGCCGGCTACCCGATCAGCCGCGCCGAGTACAGCGGCGGCGTCCTCGGCCTGCACGCCTGACACCGCCCCGCCCCGCGCCACCTGACCCCGCATCACCGGCCCGGCCGCACCCGCGGCCGGGCCGACCCTTCTCCTAGATCGGAACCCACGCCGTGAAGCTCCGCCTGTCCGTCGCCGCCCTGACCGACGCCGTCTCCTACACCGCCCGCGCCCTGCCCGCCCGCCCCCCGGTCCCCGTCCTGGCCGGCATGCTGCTGACCGCCACCCCGGGCACCCTGCACCTGGCCGCCTCCGACACCGAGGTCTACACCGCCGACACCACCGCCGCCGAGGTCGCCGACGCCGGCCAGGCCGTCGTTCCCGGGCGCCTGCTGAACGACATCTGCGCCCGCTTGCCCAAGAGCGCGGACGTCGACCTCGAGCTGGTGGACAAGGGGACCCGGCTGGCCGTCGCCTCCCGCGCCGCGCGCTTCACCCTGCCGGTGCTGCCTCTGGGCGAGTACCCGGCGCTGCCCGCCCTCCCGGACGCCGTCGCCACCGTCTCCGCCGACGCCCTCGCCCGCACCGTCGCCCAGGTCGCCATCGCCGCCAGCGCCGACCAGACCCTGCCCGCCATCACCGGCATCCAGCTGCGCCTGGAGGGCGAGCGGCTGCTGATGTCCGCGACCGACCGCTACCGCATCGCTCGCCACGAACTGCCCCTGACCCTCACTGCCCCGGTGCCGCGCAAGGGCGCGGCGAAGCGCCGCAAGCCCGAGCCCGGCGAAGGCCCGGACCCGGCCGCCAAGGACACCGCGCCCCAGGCGCTGGTGCCCGCCCGCGCGCTCTCCGAGGCCGCTCGCGCGCTGGACGGCGAACACGCTCTCACCCTGCACTGGTCCGAGGGCCTGTTCGGCCTGGCCACCCCCGGCGGGCGCAGCTACACCACCCGGATCCTGTCCGGCCACACGTTCCCCAAGACCGACTTCCTCCTGGCGGACATCGCCGCGGTCGCGACGTGGACGCTGCCCGTCGCCGAGACCGCCGACGCCCTCCAGCGCGTCGCCCTGGTCGCCACCCGCAACACCCCCGTGCTGCTCGTCCTGGACGGCGCCACCGTGCGCATCGAGGCCGGCTCCGGCGACGACGCCCAGGGCAGCGACCGGGTCCCCGTGAACACGGCCGGGGAGCTCGGCGACGGCTTCGCCATCGGCTTCAACCCCGGCTACCTCGCGGACGCGTTCAAGGCGCTGGACGCCCCCGAGGCCGAACTGCACATCCGCAAGGCCGACAAGCCCGTCCTCCTGCTGCCCCGCCTCGGTGAGGGCGCCCAGACCCCCTACCAGCACCTGCTGATGCCCGTCCGCCTGAACGGCTGACCACCCCGCACGGCCAGAACGGCCCTGCCGCGAGCGGACCGCCGCCGCCGGCCCCGGACCACCCACCCACCTCGGGCAGGTGCTGCCGGGACACGGCGCGGCTGCCCGGTCACCCGACCACAGCCCCACCCGACCGGAAGGACACCCATGCACCCGAAGATCGTCGCCGGAATCCTGGAGCGCGCAGTCAACTCCTCCATCGGCGCGGAAGCCTGCGTCACCGCGCAGGGCAGCCCCGCGCTCCAGGACGAGCTCACCTTCCTCGCCCGCCGCGCCCTCACCACCCGCGGCGTCCTGGCCGAGCACCCCGTCCCGGACGAGTTGCTCGCCGTCGCCGCCGACCTGCGCGCCACCAGCCCGGCCCCGACGCCCGACCCGACCGCCATCGCGGCCGTCCTCACCGAGGCCGCCACCTGGATCGAGACCCACGGCTACGGCCCCGCCGAGCTGCTCCCCCGGCATGACCCCCAGGGAGCCCCGAACTTCGCCATCCTGCTCCAGGACATCGTCCACGCGGTCACCCGCGTCACCGGCACCGACCTGCCCCTGCGCTTCGACGCCCTGACCGTGATCGCGCAGCACCTGCCGGTGTGCGGCGTCACCATCACCGACTGGGAGTACAACCACAACCCCCGCGGAGCCGACGGCGCTCTCGCGCTGCTGCGCGGCCTGGCCGCCACCGCCCCGCTCCCTTCCTACACCCCGCTGCCCACCGAGCCGCGCCCCGACCGCAACCCCCTGCGCCTGGACCTCACCGACCTCGCCCCGCTCGCCACCGCCGTCCGCACCAGCACCCCCGCCACGGCACGCACCGCCGATGAGCGCCGCGACCTCACCCGGATCTGGCAGGGCGTCGCCGCCCACGCCGCCGACACGGACCCCGAGCTGGCCTCTGACTGCCAGGCCCGCGCCGACATCCTGCGCGCCGAATCCGCCTGACCTTCGCGAGCGGACCGCCGCCGCCAGCCCCGGACCACCCGACCCGCCCAGGGCGGGCGTCGCCGGGACACGGCGCGGCTGCCCGGTCACCCGACCACAGCCCCACCCACCGGAAGGACACCACCATGCAGAACCTCCCCCGCCTCGCCGCCGCCCCCGACAACTCGCTCGTCGTCGTCCACGGCGTCATCACCACCTACCAGAGCCGCGACCCGCGCATCCTGACCGTCAGCGACGAGAGCGGCTCCGTCTCCGTGACCGTCACCTCCAACGCGGTCGGCGGCACGGTCGTCAACAACGGCCAGGCCCACCTGGTCGGCACCCGCACCACGATCGTCGGCCTGCGCCTGGACGCCACCCGCGTCCGCGCCTCGAACATCGACCTCGACGCCGCCCCGCTCACCCCCGCCGACGCCGACAACCTCCTCACCACGGCCTCCGCCGGCACCACCCTGCCCACCGCCACCCTCCTCGCGCTCCCCGCCGCCCGGACCGAGACCACCACCGCCGGAACCCGGTGACCGACCCGACCGAGCGCGGCAGCCGCCCGGCCACCGTGCTCCGCGCACTCCTTCACCGGCTGCGCCCCGCGCGCCAGGCCCCACCCGCCGATCCGGACCCGGAGGACTGGGGCGACGACCCCACTGGAGCCTGGTCGCCCGACACCACCACCAGGACCACCGATTGATCGACCACTCCACCGCCTACCGCGACCCGGACCCCGAGGTCGACCGCGAACTCCAGGCCCACGGCCAGGACGCCGCGCAACTCCAGGCCGACGTCCAGCGCTACCGGGACGACCTGCACTGCGGACCCGCCCGGCCCGAGGACGCAGACCGCCTGGCCGCCCTCGCCGCCCGGATCTCCCGCCAGGCCCACCGCATCACCGGCCTGCGCGACGGAGCCCGCCGGGCACACCACCCCTGACCACCCACCACCCGGGGCCGGACCGCCGCACGCGTTCCGGCCCCGGCACACCCCGCGCAGCAGGTAGCACCCCGAGCCCGGCGGGCTCCAGCCCAGCCATCACCCACTCCCACTGACGGAGGCACACTCACCTTGTCCGGCACCATCGTTCCCTTCCGCATTGAGTCCGCGGCCACCCAGGCCGTGGGCATTGACTTTGATCTCACCCTGATCGCGCACGACCAGGGGTGGAAGGACGGCCGCATCTACGGCGAGCCGATCCCCGGCGCCCTGGAGGCCCTGCGCGAACTCCTCGACCTGCGCGCCGTCTTCGTCGTCACCGCAAGGTCGCGCGAGCACCACCCCAACATCGCCGCCTGGCTGAGCGCCCACGGCTTCGACGCCGAGGTCGACGACGACCCCGACCGCTCCCACTGGACCACCCGCGGCACCGTGCTGGTCACCAACAAGAAGCTCGGCGCGGCCTGCTACATCGACGACCGGGCCGTGACGTTCACCGGCGACTGGACCGAGGCCCTCGCCACCGCCCTCCACCGCATGGCCCTCACCACCGACCCCGCCACCCCGGGAGAGCGCCCGTGACCACCGAAACCGACACCACCGACACCAACACCGAGCGCTTCGACCAGAACTTGGCCGAGGCGCTCACCCACACCGCCGCCGACGTTGGCCGCACCGACCAGAAGGCCGGCGTTCTGCTGGGCCTGGACGGTGTCCTCGCGGCCGCCGTCGCGATCCTCGCCCAGTCCGCGGGCGCCCGACTCGCCGTCATCGCCCCGGCCGCCGCGCTGCTCCTGGCCGCCACGATCCTCGCCGTGCTCGTCGTCCGCCCCCGGCGCGAAGTACGCACCGCCAGCGACCGCAAGATGCTGCTGCTGCGGTGGGCCTCCGACACATCCATCGCCGCCCTGGTCGCGCTCGCCGTAGCCGCCCTCATCACCGCCGCCGCCTGACGCCCCGACATGACGAAGGCCCGCGTCCCACTCGGATTCATCGAGTGGGACGCGGGCCTTCGTCATGTCGGGGCTAGCCTTCGCCAGATGACTCAAGAACCTTCGTGGCGAGCGCGTCAGCAAGCCTGTAGGCATCGTCGATGCTGAGCGCAGAGAAGATGGCCTGAGCGAGTTCGTCTATGGTCAGAGCGGCCAGATCGACCAGCGTTGGAGCGGGCGTACCGGTGGCCCCGGCGGACTGCTTGGGCACAGGACGGTCAGCTGTGGAGGCCGGGTTAACCGCGGTAAATTCTGCGGCCGCCCCCGGCGCTCGTCCTTCCTGCATTCCGGGGGCTGCCGGAGCTGACACCCCGGCGGCCGACGGCCGGGCACCAGAATTAACCGCGGTAAATTCCGCAGCCTCCTGCACTTGACCCTCGGAGGTACCGTTTGCGTCGGCCGCCTGATCGACGGCCGCGCTCTGCCGGCCCGCGGCCTTCTTCGCCGAGTCCCCGCGTTCGATGTCAGCCAGACGCATCAGCTGCTGCTCGGCCGTCAGCTCCTCGATGTCCTTGACCGCACCGAGGCGCCGGGCCCGTCGGATCGAGAGGCCGGACTCGTCACCGGCCGCGTGGGCCCGCACCATCGCCTGCAGGTCGGGATGCAGCTTCAGCAGGCTCTTGCGTTGCGAGATCCATGCGCCGGTCCAGCCCTCCGCCTCGGCGGCGGCCTTCGCGGTCGGATACTCGGCGACGATCGCCATGACCGCCTTGGCCTCCTCGATCGGGTCGAGGTCCTTACGTTCGACGTTCTCGTCGAGAGCAGCTCGCAGCAGCGCAGCCCGGGACCGGGCGACGGTGTCGTTCACCGCACACGCCAGCTCCGCGCGCCCGAACTCCACCGCAGCGGCGTGCCGCCGACAGCCGTTCACCACGATGAAGTCGCTACCGCGTAGCTGCTCCGCCTCGTCCGGATAGAGCAGCAGGTATGCCGCGCGGGTCACCACGAGCAGGCTCTGCCGCTGGATTTCGGCGATCGAGCTCAGGTCGGACAGGTCGCCGACCCCGTCTCGGGGGTTGTGCGGGTTAGGTGCCAGCCGAGCGGTCTTGACGTAGATCAGCCGATCCGGACCGCTGCTGTCGGAAGCACCCTCAAAATCCCGGTTCTCAGCGGGAGCCGCAGGCTTGCCCAGAAGGTCCGCGACGTTCACACGACGGCCGGCCATCAGGAGTTCCTTCCGTCACGGGCCCGGGCGATCCGCAGCTGCATCTCCAACGCGAGGCTGCTGAAGTCCGCCTGGCACTCCTGCGCGGTGCGGCTCTTGGCGTACTGCGTGACGACCTGGCCGAGCGCGGCAGCCTTCGAGTGCAGCTTGTAGTGCCGGATCACCGTGTTCGCGAGCGGCCACCCGTTGTCCCGGACGTACTGCTTCGTATCGTCCCGGTCGCCTTCGCCGTCGCGTGGGTCCCAGTTCGAGACCACCACCGTGAACGGGATACCGCGGGGCTTGATGACTTCCTCGATCGTCTCGGCGGTGGGCTTCCAGCCGAGCGACTCGGTCTCGATGGGGACTATCACGTGGTCGGCGTTGTCGAGCGCTGCCCGGATTGAGTCCGCGACCCGGCCCTCACCGAGTGGGTCGCCGGAGTTCTCGTCCCGGGCCTCTGGCGGAGTCCACCCCGGAGTGTCAACGATGACGATGTCCACCGCGGTCGCCTCGCGCAGCCGCTTCAGGTCGTCCAGGTCGTTGTACGCCTCGGCGAAGATGAAGGGGAGATCGTCGCCGACCCGTTCCGCCCACCACGCGCTGGAGCCCTGAGGGTCTAGCGAGACAGCCGCGACCGGCGCCAACACACCGTCTTTGGCGGTCCCCTTGTCCGGGGCGAGGACCGCTGCGGTGGTCGCGGCCAGGTTCACCGTGATCGTGGATTTCCCGATGCCGCCCTTGCGATTGAGGACGACGATCACTGTTGCCATGGATTCAGTTCCTTGATCCGTTGACTTCCCAGGTCACCCTGGTACTTCGGAGTCCGTCGACTTCCCGGCGGGCGCCGGTACTTCGGACCGGCCCAGCATGTCAGACACCACCGAGGACGCCGAACCACCCCACAGGCGCGGCGTGCCGGGCCAGAATTAACCGCGGTTAATTCTGGCCCGGCACGCCAACTGGCTGGGCGTCACCCACGAGGGCAGGGGCGGATCAGATGGCGTTCAAGGAGGCGGCGCAGGCCGTGTTCCGGGTGCTGGCCGGGGACCGTGACACCCACCTCGACCCCTACCTGGAGCTGCTGCGCCTGGGTGCGGAGCACGAGGACATCGAGGCCGAGCGCCTGGAGGTCACACTCGCCGTCCCCGGCGCCCTGATCACCGGCACTGTGATCTCACCCGAGGCGTGGCGGAAGCTGTTCTTGAAAGAGCTGGACGACTACGACCTCGCCCGCGCGATCCGCACCGCCCACGGCCGGATCGCCGACGACGCCGACGACGGCAAGAAGCGCCCGCCGGACCGCCGACACCTCCACCTGCGCGACGTCACCGTCCGGGACGGCCGCACCGTCCATACCCTGCCGTCCTGGCGCGGCCCCCTTGCAGCTGTCTCCGGCTGGACCCTCGGCCGCCCCAACCAGGACTGAATCGGCGTGCCCGAGTCCACTGTCCCGGTGCGGGTGTGCGCGCTGCTGGTCGACCCGGATGGCCGGGTGTGCGTGATCCGCCGTCACCGCCCCGGCGGCATACAGCACTCGCTGCCCGGCGGCCTCCTCGCGGACGGCGAGCAGCCGGCCGACGCGCTGCGCCGGGAGCTGCGTGAGGAGCTCGGGCTGGACCTGGTCGCCGCCGACGTCGGTCTGGTCCCGCGGTTCGAGCAGCACCAGGCCACCACCCGCCCGGGAGATAGTCGGCTGTTTCGCCGCCGTCACTTGGTCCACGTCGTCCACCTCCCGCTACCGTTCGCCGAGGACGTCGCCCTGGTCGAGCTGGACGCCGAAGACGCCACCGAGGTGCTGTGGCTGGCCCCGGCCGAGCTGGCCGGCGCGCACCTCTACCCGGACGTCGGCGAGCACCTGGTCGACGCCGTCACCACCCAAGCCGTGTCCGCGGCCGCCGCGTCGGTGCTGCTGGCGCCGATGACGGACGCCACCTATTTCTGGAGGTGACCCGGCCCTGGAGCGGTCAGGTGCGCAGCCCGAAGAGGGAGCGCCACCCGCGCCGCTGGCCCTGTGCTGGCGAAGGAACCAGGGGAGGCTGCCCGGGAGCGGGCGGGTACGCGGGCGGCGGCGGCATCGGCCCGGGAGGGACAGCTGCGGCGGGCAGGTAGACGGAGTCCTCCGGCAGCTGCTCGCCGTCCGGCTGGTTCGTCTTCTGTGCCTCCGGTTCGGGGCGTTCCTCCGGCAGGGGCGGACGGTGCGGCCGCGACCCGGGTACGGCCGCGGCAGATGCCGGGGGCTCCGGCGGGGCGGCGGGCGGCGCTGGCGGCTCCGGCGACGCTTCCGCCGCTGGCATGGGGAGGGGCGCCGTAGGTTCCGCAGGCGGCGTCGGCCGGTGGCGCTCCTGGTAGAGAGCGGCGGCCTGGGAGCGCCGGGAGCGCCACCTTCCGCGCTGGGACTGCTCCAGGCGGTTCATCAGGTCGTTCGCGGTGGCCAGGGAGAACACGCCGCGGGTGCGGGTGAGCTCGTCGAAGGTGACCGGTGCGAGGCCCCAGCGGGTGGCGTCCGGGGCGGGGACGGGGTGGCTGATGCGCCAGTCCCGGTGCCAGCCCCACCGCCAGTCGGGGAAGTCCCAGTCCTCTTCGGAACGCTGCTCGTGGTCGAAGTCGTGGACGCCGTAGGGGATTAGGACCTGCTGGCCGTCGAGGAAGTAGACGCGGCCGCCCGCAGCGAGGATCGCGAGCTGCTGCTCGGTCGGGGCGATCGTCGCGTGCCGGGCCTTGGCCAGGCCGCGCGGCAACACGGCCAGGTCGGCCAGGCGCGCGGCCTGCAGCGCGTCCTTGGCCCAGAACCAGACGTGCCGGGCTCCGCCGCCGTAGCGGGCCTTCACCGCCTGGATCCGTTGCTCGACCTCGCCTGTGCCCACGGGACGCCTCGGCCGCTCCACGACCAGGACCTCGTTGCCGTCTCCGCCCACCACCACGGCGGGCGGGAGTACGCTGCGGCCAGCCGCAGCGTTCGCGCCCGCGTCGAACGGCGCTTCCAGGACGCAGTGCACCCCAGGCCAGGCCCGGGTGATCCGCCGTTGGAACTCGATGACGATCCGGCCGTCCGCCTCGAGCTGCTCGCGTACCGCAGGCGCGGCCGCGCAGTCCGCGCCGCTGGTGTGGGAGAAGTAGGGGGAGACCTTGGAGTCGGGGCGCGCCCCTTTGAGCATCAGGTGCTCCCGGCACGCCCAGCACACGTACCGGCCTCCGGCCAGGCCCGGCGCCAGCCCGGTGGTGCCGTGTGCCAGGTCGACCCAGTCGCGGGTCGCGTTGTCGAACACCCAAGACACGGATGCCTCGTCTCCCATGGCACGGATCATGCCCGGGCCGAGCCGCCGACGTACGGCGTTCACCGAACTCCGCCCCCTGCGTAGGGCGCACTGTCCGGGTACAGCCGATCCGCCGGGGCAGTTCTCCCGTTCCCCCGCCGGACTCCCGCGCCCGGTGTTTGACTACAGCGCAGGGCAATCCCCGTGACACGAGGAGTAGTTGAATGGGCTTCGCCACCACCTACCTCACCAAGGCGGAGGTGCAGGACCTCCTCGGTATCACCTCCTTCGGCATGTGGCGTCTGCCCCGCCAGCACCCGGACTTCCCCGCGCCCGCGAAGAACGTGCACCACCGCTCCGTCGACGACCCCGACGCACAGCACTGGGACGCCACCGCCGTCTACGTATGGGCTGCCAAGACGCCCCAGTTCCGCCAGCGCGGCGCCCTTTTGGAGCGCCCGCTACCCGACCGGCCCGGGACGGGACGATTCCTCGGCCACCGCGACACCGCCCACGGACCCGCCACCGACTGGGACACGGCCATTGGCGTCGTCCGCCTGCTCCACACCACCGAACGCGAAGCGGCAGCGGGCATGGCCGGCGACCTGGCCGCCGAACGCGGCCACGGCATCACCGTGGTCTGCTCGCTGTTCGGCGACATCGCCCACGGCGGCCCCGCCCTGGTCGCCGCCGACACCGCCCGGCCCTGCATCGAGTACGAAGCCGACTGGTCCGTCGCGGTGCAGCTCGCCGGCCAGCCCCTGCCCTGGTGGCCCGGCGCCCTGCGCCGCCCCGACATCATCCGGCAGTGGTCCCCGGGATCCGAGGTCCTCACCGTCCAGCTGCCCGCCGACGACCGCGAGGTCGCGCTGCAGCGCGCGGCCCGCAACCCCACCTTCACCGCGCGCGCCCGCGCGGTGCTGACCGACATGGCCCGCTCCATCCGCAACGACCGCATCGACGCAGTCCGGTCGGAGATTATGATCTTCGGCGAGGTCCGTCCCTGGCACACCTCGTCCCCGCTGGTGATCGCCGCCGAGCCCGACACCCAGGGACACCCCCTCGGCACCGCCGAGGAGGACGGCCCGCTGCGGCCCGGCTGGGCCGAGGTCGCCCGCAGCAACCAGCCAGACGCCGTGGCGGCCCTGCACGTGGCTCTCGGCCGCAACGCCGACCTGCTGCCCTACGGCAGCTTCACCGACCTGCGGGTGAGCGACAGCCCCACCGTCGACCGGTGGGTGCGGCGGCTCGCCCTGTGCGACCCCACAGCCGGCCACGCCACCCTCGCCGAGGGCAAGCAGGTCGAGGCCTTCTTCACCGACCCCCTCACCGACATGCCGGTCGTCCGCACCAAGGACGACGACGACCCCAGCCGCGCCCAGTGGCTGTTCTACGCCCCGCGGTCCCTTCCGGCCGGCCGGGGTGAACTGGCGTCCGTCGTTCTCGACGGGGCGGTGTGGATCACCACCACCGACGGCCTGGTCCACCCCGCCCCGTGCCTTCCCGGCGAGCACCTGTGGTGGGGCGACGGCTGGGGGGACCGCGCCACCGAACTCGCGCACGTCGTCCACCTGCTGCTGGACGACCTCCCGGCGCGGATTCCCGCCCACCGCCACTGGCGGGACGCCCCGCCCGGCCTGACCGCCTTGTTCAACTCGCAGCCGAAGTCCGGCCCGGGCACGGAGCTCGGCCGGGCCGCGCTGTTGCACGCCAGGATGACGCCGACGCCGCAGGGCTACTGACCGGTGCGAAGGAGCCGGGATCTGGCCGGGTCCCGGCGTCCCTCCCTCCCGCTGTCAGCGGCCGCTGCCCCGTTGCCGGCGCCGCGCGGTGACGAGGTCGTGCCAGCGTTCGCGGACGGTCTCCTCCGGGGCGAGCCAGTGTGTGCGGGAGGGGCGGGGCAGGGGGCGGCCGGCCATGAAGTGGGCGATGTCGAGGTAGTAGGCGAAGTCGCCGCCAGCGGTGGCCTGGTCGAGGCGGTTCAAGGTGGCGGTCAGCTCGTCCTGGTCGTCGCGGGCGGCGTGGTGGAAGGCGAGCGCGGTTTCCAGCAGGGGGATGAGCCACGGGAGGCCGGCGACGTCGATCTGGGTGCGCAGGACGGCGGCGCGATCGTTGATGTCGCGGCCGGTGCTGCCGGCGTCGGCGATCAGGGCGGCGACGTGGACGTGGAGCACGGTGGCGCGCTGGTCGAGCGGCTCCAGGTACTGGCGGGCCAGGGCGATCTCCTCGGCGGCCCGGGCCGGGTCGGTGAAGGCGGTGACGACGGCGAGGCGGGTCTGGGCGATGGCCCGCTCGCCGGGTGCCGCGTGCTGTTCGGCTTCGGCCCGCCCGTCCAGCAGGGCCTGGGTGGCCGCGGCGAAGTCGCCTTGCGGCCACAGGATGTCGCCGCGCACCCGGTGGCGGCGGCTCTTCCAGGTCAAGGTGGAGGCGGCGGCGAGAGCGGCGGGGAAGTCGCCGGCGATGCGGGCGAGGTTGGCGATCCCGCGCTGGGCCTGGCTGGCGAGACGGCCGCCCGCTGCGGCGACCTGCTGCATGCCGTGAAGGGAGGCCGCGGTGCGGCCGAGGTCCTTGTCGGCCTTGGCGAGGTAGTAGCGGGCGAGCTGGGTGAGTTCGTCGGAGAGCAGGCCGCCCTCCAGGACGGTGGCCAGGCGGCGGGCGGTGTGGGCGCGGTGTTCGTGCTGGCGCCGGCTGATGGCGGTCAGCAGGTCGGTCAGGGCGTCGGCGGGCGTATCGGCCCCTTCGCCCGCGGCGGCGTCCCGGGCCCGGGCGGGGGGTGCGATCGGCTCCCACACGGAGTCGTCGGTGTAGGCGAAGGCGGCGTCGGTGAGCCAGCCGAGGTCGTCGAGGCAGTGGTCGCGGGCCAGCCGCAGGCCCTGGCGCAGGCAGGCCACCAGCCAGGCCCGGTCCTGGGCGGGGGTGTGGGTGTGGCGCCACTGCTCGCCGAGGGCGGTCAGCGCGCGCACCGCGGCCCGGTGCCAGTCGGCGTCGGTCCAGCGGTCGGGGGTGTGGGTGTCGTCGGTGCGCAGGGCGGCGCGGATGGCGCCGTGCAGGTGGTAGGGCCAGATCGCGTAGGGGTCTTCGCTGATCATGGGCCGCTCCACGAGCCGGCGGGCAGGCGCCTGGTGTGTGAGGCCTGCGGCCTGGGTGGCGAGGTCGACGTCGAAGGCGTCCAGCAGGGAGGCGGAGCGCAGGACGTGGCGTTCGTCGGGGGTGAGGTCGGACAGGGTGCGGGCGATCAACGCGGGGAAGGTGTGGTCGAAGTCAGCCGGTGCGGGGGTGCGGTGGGTGCGCCGGATCTCCAGGAAGCGGGCGACGGCCAGGTCCAGGTGCAGGGGAAGGCCGTGCGAGCGCTCGGTGATGATGGCGCGGATTTCCGCGGGGATGAGCGGGGCGCCGTCGCGGGTCAGGCGGCTGGCGAGGTAGTGGTCGCAGTCGGCGGGGGAGAAGTCGCCGAGCAGGTGCTGCCGGGCGCCGCCCGCCGTTTGGGCCGGCTGCTGCCCGCGCGGTGCGAGGTGGGGCCAGGCAAGCGGGCCGGTATGGTCGAGCTCCCCTTCCAGGGCGTTCTCGCCCCAAGCGAGCCGGTTGCGGCCGGCGATGACGAAGAAGCAGTTCGGCATCAGCCACACCAGGCGCTGCAGCAGCCGTTCCAGGTCGCGGTGCCGGTCGGCGGTGTCCTCGAAGGTGTCCAGCAGGACGACGGGCACCAGCGCCTTCTTCGCGGGCAGGCGGCTGATCTCCCACGCCAGCAGGTGCGGGTAGTAGGAGAGCGCCTCGAGGTCGGGCTCGGCTTCCAGCAGGGCCGCGGTGCGAGCGGCTCCGGCCAGGGCGCGCGCCTGTTCGCGGCGCTCGCGCAGCGCGGTGACCAGAGCGGTGGCGACCTGCCCGGCGGCCGAGCCGACCAGGCCGGGCAGCTGCAGGGCCCCGGCGATCTGGCCGACCGCCTCGCCGAGCTGGCCGGGCAGCAACTGCCCGACCTTGCCCATCAGCCCGGTGCGGCGGATGTACTCCTCCAGCGGCTCGCCGGGGTGCTGGGCATCCCAGTATCGGCGCAGCGCCAAGTCGAAGCCGGGCATCGGCAGGCCGACGGCGCCGGCGAGGGCGAGGCGGATGGTTAGGACGACCCGCTCGAAGTCGGAGCCGGTGCTTGCGGAGCGGGACAGGTCGATGCGTACCGGCAGCAGCCGCTCGCCCGCTCCGAGGCCGGTGCCCCACTGCCGGGGCCGCTGGTCGGCGGCGGCGAGGGAGGCTTCGAGCTTGCGCAGCAGGGTGGTCTTCCCGACGCCGCCGACACCGTGGAAGGCGATCACGTTGGTGCGGGGCGCCTCCAGGTCCTCGACGTCGAAGCCGGGAGCGGCGACGGCGCGCAGGTGTTCTTCGACAGCTGTGGCCACCAGGGTCCACTGCTGCTGGCGGTTGGTGAACGCCTCGGCGCTGTCGACCGGGTCGTTGGAGCTGAACAGCGTGCGAAGGTCGGCCACGGAAGTCCCCCCAGGACATGTCACTTGAGGCCAATTTAGGTGATGGACCAGGTCAAGGGGCAGGATCGGGCGGAAAGGGCCGGGAAGGGGCCACTGACTGGGCCCGCCCGGGCGGTCGGTGGCCCCTCCCCCGGCGGAACCGTTCGAAGCTCTTGAGGTGGTTCGCCGTGCACACTCCCCCACCCGGATCGTCATCGTCCCCCGAAGACGGCGGCTCTCACGTCGAGGACGCCCAGGAGGCGATCGGCGCCGTCGTCGCCTGGTACAGCCGTCGACTCATGGAGGCGCGGCGTGCCGGCGACCAACAGCGCTTGGAAGAGCTGACCGAGCTGCTTCAGGCGTGCGCTGAGGACCGGCGCCGCTTGGTCGACGCGGCGCCCGAGGAGCTTGAGCGCGTGTCGGCGCAGTACGCCGAGCGTCTGAGGAAGATGGAGAGCGGCAGTTGAATCATGAGCAGCGCGGATCATCGGAGCGCCTCATCATGAGGAGGGGAAGGGAAAAGAATCATGGAGCTCATCACGGAGTACACCCACCCATGTCCAGCCTGCGACGACAGTGGCGAGCAGGCCGACGCGATCTGGACCAACTTCCGTAGGAAGCCGTACCCCACCAACCTGGGCGCGGGCCGCGTTGGCAGCGGATACGACCGGCTGGCCGACTACGTATGCACCGTGAATCCGCAGCATCACGAGACTGGTGTCACCCTGCACTGGTACACACCGGAAGTCGGCTGGGAGGCGTTTGGCCTCTGACCAGCCGACAGCTCCATTGCGGTAGCGGAATCTGCCAGTCTCTTTCACGGGTGGGGCCAGCCGCCGGTCGTGACTCTGTTCGGCCATCATGGGATTACCCGCCGGGACAGTCTTCGGCCGGGCAGGGGAGGAGCCGATGGTGATGGCCTCAGAGCAGGCGAGTGTGGACGACCTGGCGGAGATGGTGCGCAGGTGCGAGGACGTCCGCGCGCGGCTGGTCCTGGTGACTGACGCAGAGGGGCCGTGGCGGCTCCACCACGGAGAAGTACTCCTTGACGCTCCTGATCTCGACACCGGCGAGGAGGAGACCTGGCTGTACCCGACGGCGGCGTTCGTCGCTCGGAGGCTGCGGGGCCGGGTGGTGGCGGACCTACTGCAGGGCAAGCCCATGAAGATCGATCGCTTCCAAGTGGTCGCTGACCAGCAGTCGGTTCATGTGTCCGCCGATGACCTCCGGGGGAACCAGGCCTGGGCAGGGAGGACGACGCCCTGGCCCCGGACCGAGTGGACGATCCGCAGGGACTCCGCCAGCTATCGCAACCACGGCGTGCTGGTCGGAGACGCCTCACACCCTTCCTTCCTGACCTTCGAGCAGGCCGTCAGTTCCTTTCTCTATCGGCTCCCCTACGACAGCCGGACATCTGTCGACCAGCTCTGGCGCGTCCTTCAGCCCCGGCGGGGCGCCTGGTTCCGGAAGGTCACCGTTGCCGCGGACCGGCTCACCGTGGACCTTGAAGGCTACGACCTGGACGACGTTGTTCTGGAACTGAGCGAGCCCGGCCGTTCCCGGCGATTCCCGGTCGCGGGCGCCGATTCCTACGAATTCGAGCTGCCCGAGGGACTTCAGGCCGAGAGCCTGCTGATCGCACACCGCCACGGCAAATGGCTCGACATGCGGCACTTTCCTGCCACACCGCTCGGCAGCGCCCGCGACACCTCGGTCGTTTGGGAGCAGCCCGAACTGGAACTGGAACTGCTCCTCGCAGACGGGGAGGGCCCCCGGTTTGAGTGCAAGGCAAAGATCCCGGAGAGCACCCCCCGCGCCCGGAGGCCGGTGCTCAAGACCGTGGCGGCGTTCGCGTCGCAGCCCGGGGGCGGCACCATCGTGTTCGGCATCGAGGACAGCAGCCTGGAGATCGTCGGATTGACGGAGGATCAAAGTGTCGACGAGCAGAAGCGCAGTATCGGAGACATGATCCGCAAGAATCTGGAGCCCGCGCCGGCCTGTCACCCCCGGGTCCTCCAGCACCCGTACAAGCGAATCATCGCGGTCGACGTACCCGGCGGCACCCAGCCGTGCGCCCTCCGGGACGGCGAGCGACTGGAGTTCTACGTTCGCCGCGGTTCCAGCAGCATCCTCGCGAGCTACCGAGAGATCGCGGAAGGGTTCAGTTCGTACCCAGGCACCAGCTGACGCGACCAGCGGGCACCTTCTCCGGCCGACCGAGCTGGTGAGCTCCCGCTGACGCGAACCCTGGCGCCTTCAGCGGGTGGGGACGGGCAGAGCCGCAGCCGCAGCCGCAGCCGGAGCCGCCAGGCGGAGGGACCGCAGGGTGTCGGGCATGAGCGGCAGGGCCTGGGCGCCGATGGCGACCAGGTCGTCGCGGTAGTGCGGCATCGCGGCGTGCAGGGCGCGCTGGACGGCCCAGAACCGGTGTGCCTCCTCATGGGTGTAGAGGCGGGCCTGCTCGGCGAGGAGAGCCGGCGCTGCTGCCGGGTGCTGCGGCAGCAGGCGGGTGGGCTGACTGCGGTACAGGGCAGTGCCGTCGCGCCGCATGACGGTCACCTGGTCGACAGCGGCCCGCTCCTCGGCGGCCGCGACGACGTCGGCGAGGACGTGAAAGTGGGTGTCGTGGCCGGCCGCGGTGGTGAACCGGGCGGGCAGGCCCCGCTCGCTGGCGCGGGCATAGCGGTGGGCGGTGCCCTGACGGGAGTCGGCCGCGCGCACGGCCAGCACCAGCAACTCCACGCGGTACCCGGCCTTTCGGTAGGCCTGCGCATCGGTGGTGAACCGGTCGGCGCCGGTCGGGGTGGTCTCGATGACGAGGTTGCCGCGCCGCCCGCGCACCCAGGCCTCAGCTCTCGCCTGCCAGGCCCGGTAGTCCGTGCGGATCTTCTCCGAGGCCCGGCGCGGATCGGTGCGCAGCAGCTGGAGGTAGTCCGGGTGTAGGACCTTGAAGTCGTCACCGGACAGGTGGACCGGCTTGTTCAGAGACCGGTGGACCAACTGGGCGGCCCTCGTCTTGCCAGCGCCGGGTTGCCCGGCGACGAACACGACGACGGGCCGGTCCTGGGCGGTGACCGGCTCCAGCATGGTCGGTACGACGAGCGCATCGAAAACGAAGTCATGCTCATCCGTTGAGAGCCGGTGGTAGTCCACACCTGGCGGCTGGCGCAGCGGCTGGGCGGTGCGGCGCACCGGTTCGGCCAGCGCTGCGGCCCGTTCGGCGTCGCGCCCGGCTGCCAGCGCCCAGTCCGCCGGGATCCGGGGGTCGTACACGCGCCGCTCGCACGCGGCCAGCTCCCGGCGGAACCGGCCGGTCTCGGCCGCGTCCCACGGGCGGGTGCGCTCGGTCAGCACGGCCTGGGCGGCGCGCGGCGGGCGGATCCATCGCCCGGCCACGTCGAGCTCGTTGGCGTACACGCTCTCCAACGCCGTTTCGGTGCCGCGCCGCACGACGAACACCCGGTCGGCCAGGTGACCGGCCTCCACCGCGGCGAGCGCCGTCACCAGCGCGGCGGCGCAAGCATCGTGGTTGTCCCACCCGACGAACCGGGCCCGCCCCTCGACAGCCAGGCGCAGGTAGCGGTCCAGCACGCCGAGCTGGCTGAGAGCCTCCGGCACGGCCAGCGCCACGATCTCGACGCGGTAGCCGGCCTGCCGGTACGCGGCGACCTCGGCTAGGAAGTCCTCGGGACGGCCCAGCGCCGCCTCCACCACCGCGTCCAGCCGATCCCGCCGCAGCCGCTCCTCCAGGCCAGCCTGCCACCCGTAAGTGTCCGTGCGCACCCGGACCCCGGCGGTGCGCACGTCCTCGGCGAGGAACCGCGGGTAATCGGGATGGACGGCCTTGTAGGCGTCGCGGTCCACCCGCACCGCACCGCCCCGGTGGGCGAGTGCCGCGTGAACCAGATCCACGACGAGCGTCTTGCCGCTGCCAGCCTGCCCGGCCACGAACACCACCACCGGCCGCTCCTGCGGCACCGCCGCGCGCAGTACGGCGGGAAGGATCTCCTCGGCGAGGATGCGCGCACCGTCTTCGGCAAGAAGCTGGTCTCCCGGTCCGTCTGCGAGTGGCACCTACGGCTCCAAGCGGGGGTCGTCGATGTCGACGGTGACGACACCGGGCGGGTACAGCTCCTGGCGAGCCGTCAGGATCAGGTGCTGCATCGGACGCGCCGGGGTCGGCAGGCTCGCCGCGATGGCGTGGGCCAGATCCGGCCCTCCGTAGCCGTCTCGGACCATGGACGCCACCACCACGGCTGTGCCTGCGTCCAGCGCCTCGAACTCGAGCGAGGGCAGCGCCAGGACCGCGTGCGCGGCACCCTCATCCTTGATCTCCGCCTCGACCAGGCACAGCACCGGGACCAGCAGGTGCTGGAACGGACTGTGCAGCGCGGCGTCCACGATCCGGTGCACCCGCTCATGACCGGCGGCGAGCGCCGCCAAGGCGCTCGAATCCAGAATGATCACGCGCTGCGCCTGGGGGCGAGCTTGGCGCGGGTATCGGCCGCGGCAATGTCGTAGACCCGCTGCAGCAGGTCCGGACCCCGGTCCAATTCCGGGTCCGTGAGGGTCATTCCGAAGTGCTCCCGCAGCAGCCGACGGCCCTCGGCGACGCGCTCGGCGATCTGCTCCGTGGTGGGCTGCTGATCCACCAGCAGGGCCACCTGGGCGCCGATCGTGGTGCCGCGGGCCGCCGCGAGAGCGGCCAGCCGGTCACGCGTGTCAGGGGAAACCTTGATCGTCGCATCAGCCATATCGCGATCGTACACCGCTGGTACACCAGCGGTGTACGGCTGCTCGCCGAGGACGTCGCCCTGGTCAAGCTCGACGCCGCCGACACCACCGAAGCGCTCTGGCTGCCCCCTGCCGCCCTGCTCGGTACGCACCTGTACCCAGACGTCGGCGAGCACCTGGTCGACGCCGTCACCATCCAGGCCGTGTCTGCAGCCGCCGTCCCGATGCTGCTGGAGGCGATGACGGGTGCCACCTTTTGCTGGCGCTGATCGCCTGCGCGCTGTCGGCCCGTGGTGCCACGTTGGCCCGAAGGACGAGTACGACGAGCAACTGCTGCGTACCCCGTCTTCTGCCACCCGATTGCAACCTCGAAACAGAAAAGCCGCAGGTCAGAGCGCATATGCGAGGTGCGGGGAGGTCGCGGGATGTGGTTTCATGGGTAGCGGTGGGGGCGCCTCGCGGGCTCCGCTTCCAACTTGCTTTCGCGGGTCGAACGTTGCACGCACGGTTGGACGTCGGAGATGCCCGAGTGGAATCCGGCCAAGGCTTC
Source organism: Kitasatospora phosalacinea (assembly GCF_000717185.1). Classification (GTDB taxonomy): domain Bacteria; phylum Actinomycetota; class Actinomycetes; order Streptomycetales; family Streptomycetaceae; genus Kitasatospora; species Kitasatospora phosalacinea_A. The sequence goes on from NZ_JNYE01000028.1 coordinate 52,470, forward strand.
GAGGACGAGGGGGCGTCATACGACGCGGTGCCGTCGACCGTCCGATACGGCCGTGCACCTGCCGATCCGCGGTTGTTGGCACTGGCTGGCCAAACACCTTCGCGCGGAAGTGTCTTGACCTGCCACCCGGCCGATGAACAGTACGACCGCACCGCGAACCAACCGTCCGCGTCCCAAGGAGAACCGATGACCATCACAATCACGCAGGCCGACCTGGACGCTGTTCTCGACGCCAACCCGCTTCTGAACGCCAACGGCTATGGCAAGCCCAACGGCTACAGCTACGACACCGCAGCCGGGCGCGAGCAACTGCGAGGCCTGCTCGAAGAGGTTCAGCACTGCGTCAAGTACCTGCACTCCCAGGCGTGGCAGAGCCGCCTGTCGTCCCGCTCCCTGAACAGCTACAACCTGAAGCATCTCGCCGAGAACTGGGGTGACTTCGGCTATGTGTGCAACGGCGCGATGATTGCCGCGGCTCTCATCGTCGGCATCCGGATCCGCCTGGACTCCTTGAATCCCACGATTGGCATCGCGAGCAAGAATCGCTGACCCGAACGATCTTCGACCCCCGCTGCTGGTGAGATGACGGGGGTGTGCGCGCTCTGTCCCCGCCGCGCCCGCTGCCGCCCTTGAGCCGCGACCCCGTTACCCCGGATCGACCCGCGCCGTCGGTCTGGGTCCAGAGCAGTCCACCGGCCAGCACGCCCACGGCCCGGGTGCCGGGCTGCTGCTCGGCCACGATCGCGTTGAAGGCCTCAGCGCTGGGCACCGCCCCGATCTCTTCCTGCTGCGTCTGTCTGGGCAGCAGGGGTCGGCCGGCCCTCCGCCGGGCAGGTGCTGGCGCAGGAGATGGATAGCGCGGGCGTGGTATGCAGGCCCCGGTGGTGAAGGACGGCCCCCGATATCTCGACCGTCCTTCACCACCTTCTACCTGCCGCGCGCGGTCCTGCGAATCTTGATCCTCCCCAGATCAGACCGTGCGCGAGCCGCCTGACGGCGGCACCGTCCTTCCTGCCTGGAGGCGTTCAGGACGGTTTTTGCAGTGGGAACCGGCGTGGGTAACTTTGGCCGAGTCGCGCGCCGCTTCCCTGTTTCTCCCTCACCGCGTCCCTCCGTTCCGAGCGAGGGTCGCGACACCCTTCAAGACGGGGCAGGCATTAAGAGGCGTTAAGACCCGGGCGTGTGGAAAACGTCACGTTCCGCTTGCGCTGGCGAAGGCCAAACTGCCTGCACAAGAAGGTAGATGATGGTTCATCAGCTCCTGGCGACGGATGGGGTTCTTGGCCGAGTCGCGAAGTCGCCAGGAGCCCATCCTGTCCCTCGCCGTACCGCACATGGAGGAGCTGGCCATGAGCCACTTCTTGCTGCACTTCCTTCTGCTCGGCCTGCCCGGGCTGGTAGTCGCCGCCGCCCTGGGCGTCATGGTCCGTCGTACCGTCAAGCGCCGTGGGCGCCTGGTTGTGCGCGCCGACCTCGTCATCGTCGGCACCGTCGTGATCGCCGTCGTCGCGATCCTCGGCTACGGCCTCCACTGGGGCCCGGACGGCATCGCCGCCGTGGTCGCCGGTGCCGCCGTCTGGCTGGCCCCGTTCGTCGTCCGCGACTCCCGCGACGGAGCCTGAGATGGTGACCGACGCGAACGGTATCGCCGCCCGCCGTGCCGGGGCCACCCTCGGCACGGCGGTGCCCGCCGCCCTCCGGCCCCCTACCGAGCCGGGCAGCCGCCAGCTCCGGCTCCACACCGGCACCGAGTACAGCGCAGATGCCGAGTCGAATCCCGCCGCCGGGTCCGTCGTCACCAGCACGCTGGTGACGGGCCAGCCAACCGGCTTCACCGTCACCGAGGAATTCGCCCGGGAGGCTATGGTGGCCGGCGTCCGCGCCGCCGCGGCCAAGACCGGCGACCGGAACCTGGCCCAGGACCTCACGCAGAACGCGCTCATGCGGATGCTGCACAGGAGCGAGCGGCTCGGCTTCATCACCTCGCCCATGGCCTACTTCCACAAGGTGCTCAGCACCGAGATCGCCGACCACTACCGCACCCGCGAATTGGAACGGCCGATCGGCGACTTCCAGAGCCTGGAGCTGCTGCTCCCCTCGGTCGGCGACGGCGCCGAGGAGCTTGTCGCCGGGGATCGCATCGAGGAGGTGCTGGAGATGATCGCCCGCATCAGTGGCGAGAACGCCATGGAGCTGGTCAAGATGAGGTTCGTTGACGACCTGACGTTCCATCAAATTGCTGAGAAGCTCGGCTACACCGCTGTTACGGTCGCCGCGAGGCTGCGAAGGATCAGGGGCCAGTTGAGCCTCCGCGAGCAGTGGGTCTCGGACCTGGCGCCCGTCGACCGCCAGCGCCCGGCGGCCGATATCCGGGTCCGGGCGGGCACGCCCTCACGCACGTCTGTTCCCCTGACCGACCCGGCCGCCGAGCAGATCCGCCTCTACGACGAGCGGCAGCGCGAGTTGCTCGACCGGCAGATAGCGAAGCTATCCGGCCGACAGCGCGCCGTTATCGACCTCGCCCGCATCGGGACCACGCCCGCCCAGTGCGCCGCGCAGCTCGGCATCACCCCGAACAACGCCCGGGTCACCCTGTACACGGCGCGCAAGCTCCTGCGCGAACGCATGAACATTCCCGCCGACAGGCTCGACCACCTCCTGCGGCGCCCGCTGAAGAACGCCGCCTGACCACGCCGCCCAAGAGGCCGCCACCGAGTCACCGGTGGCGGCCTCCCTCGTCTTCGATGCTCGTTGCCGTTGCGCCGGCGCTGCTGGCACTGCTGGCGCCGATGACGGACGTCACCTTCCGGTGGCGCTGATCGCCTGCGGGCTGTCGGTCGGCGGTGCCACGCTGGCCCGATGGACGAGCACAACAAGCAACTGCGCGGCCGCCGGGTCTACGGCGCAGAACCCGGCGAGGATCCCGGTCCCGAGCCGGGACACGAGTACCGCGAGCTGGTGGGCGGACCCCTGGACGGCCAACTGGTCGACGTCACCGGCTGGGACGCCGACATGCTGGAGTGCGGGGCCGCGCTGATCGCACCGCTGGGCCACTACGGCGCCGGAGGCCGCGCCCACTACGAGCCGCGCCCCGACGACCCGCACCTGTGGGACTGGGAAGGCGACACCGCGTAGCCCGGCCCGTCGGCCGCGCCGACCGCTCCGTGTCCCGTCCTGCCCCCAGCTCGTTGAACCGGCGGCACCGTCTCCGGGACCGGAGACGAGGAGTGCCGCAGTGCTGCTCCTGTCGCCGCTTGGGCGACAGAGGGCCGGGAGCCGCCAGTAGGCGGCGCGGGAGGAAGAGCATGCCCGACAAGAGCGAGAGCACCGCCGACGCGGAGACCGGGCGGGGGCGGTCGCCGGTCCGGGAGGCGGCCGCGGCGCTGGTGTCCGCGCACCGGCTGCTGGGCCGCGAGTTCGGCGCCCTGGCCGACGAGGAGCAGCGGACCGCGACCTCGTCGAAGGACCGGGCGGCGACACTGCGCCGCAAGAAGCACCTGCTGCGGGATGTCTCCCGCCACCTGGCCGGCGCGGTCAGCGGGGCCGCGGTGCTCGTGGGCCTGCAAGAGCTCGGTGCCGACGGCCAGTATCCCGAGGACGCGGACGGCAAGCCGCGCACCGAGCTGACCAACCTGGAGGCCCAGGACAGCGACGCCTACAGCTGGCCGATGGAGAGCCTGGCCAAGGCCATCGACGCGCTGCGCCAGGTCTACGTCCCCACCGTCAAGAACCCCGACCTCGCCCACCCCGAGGACCGGCAGGCCATGGCCGAGGTGGTCGCCCACCTGCGCACCGCGCACGACGTGCTGACCGCCGTGATGGACGAGGACGAGGACGAGACCGCCTGCCTCAACGGCATGCTGGCCGAGCTGGAGTCCACCTGCGCCCCACTGCCCGTCCCGCAGGTGGACCTGGTGGACCTGAGCGACGAGGACGTCATCGCCCGCGTCCTGGCCGACCCGCGCCTGGCCGCCCGGACCGGCCGGGCACTGCGCCAGCAGCGGCAGACACCGGTGGGCGGCGCGGCAAGCTGACCAGCAGCCAAGGCCGAAGCGGTGCGCGCCGCAGGCAACGGGGAGCGGCGCACACCACCCCGGTCCTCTCCCAGCCGCCCGGCCCGCGGCCGCCGCTCCGGTGCTGTTGGCCGCGATGACGGACGCCACCTTCCGGTGGTGCTGAGCACCCGCGCCCCAACGGCCCGCGCCGGTCGGCTGGGAGGGCGGTTCGGCATAGCGGGGCTACCTGGCCTGCAGCCGGATCCGCGGATTGCGTCCGAGGTGCTGACAGGATCCCGGATCAGGGCTACGGTCGCGTGCACACGATCCGCCAGTACAGGAGGAGGACCCGTGGCAGGAGACGACAGCACCTGGGGCGGGGCAGCCCCTGCAGGCGACACCTACTGGGGCAACTGACCGTGCCCGCCGATATCCACCGGGGCGGCCTCCGACCCGACGCCGGTCGCAACTGACCACCCACTGCCGGCTCCGCCGCGACGGGACTCCCACACAGCCCGCCGCTGCGGAGCGGCCAGCCGAGCAGCAGTCGGCCGCGCCGCCCGGGCGCAGCACCACCCCCACGGTGCTGCGCCCGGGCGTGAGCAGGCCGTGCTGGCGGCCACACGTCCGGCCGGGCCCGGGCCGGGCCCGTCGGTGCGGCCCCGGCAGCCGTGCCGGGGCCGGTTCAAGGCCGGTCGGGACCGCGGTCCTGCCCCGGGGGCAGGACTCCGTCGAAGAGCCGCTCGAGGAGGTCGTCGCGTCCCTGTTCCTCCTTCAGCCGGGCGTAGCTGCCCAGAGCCACGGTGAGCGGCGCCAGCAGCGAGCGGTCGGTGACTGCGTCGGCGAACGGAGTCCCGGAGGGGAAGAGCCGCTCGGCGTCCGGGTCCTGCAAGCGCAGCCGGGCGAGGTTGGCGTCCTGGACGACAGCGGCCCGGTGGTCGGCCAGCAGCTGCTGCGCCTGGGCGACCAGCAGCTCGGCCTCCCAGGAGAGCCTGCGGGAGGCGGGCGGGTCGGGCGGTTCGGACACGGCAGCGCCTTTCCGACGGTCGGCTCCCTGCACACGTCCATTGCAGCAGCGCCGTCCCCGGCCCGCATGCGGCGGCAGCTACCAGGGATCGCCGGAGGGCCTACGGCCGGGCGGTCGGGGGGAAGCACGCGCAGCCGTCGAGGCCGAGGGGCCGGAAGCGGCCCCGGTCGGGGTGGTGGCGGCTCGGGGCCGCGCGCCGGTGGGGCAGCCGAGGGCGAGGCGGCCGGCCCCCTCCTGGTCGCGGGCGCCGGTGGTGGCGCCGGTTTCTGCGGCTGGCGGGAGTTGTCGCGGGCAAGGTCGTGGCGGCCGTGCTGTGGAAGGCGATCACCGGCGAGGACGGCGACGACGCCCTCTGACGGGCGGCCGGACACACGGCTGACGCCCGTGCCGCGGTGCCCGCCGTCCCGGGCCGCAGTCGTACCGGCAGAGCGCGGCAGGGTGCGGGAGCTGGAGGGCCTGCCGATCCTGGATTCATGATCGAAGCCAAGGGAAACACGGGCCAGGTCACGTTCGACGGCGAGTACGTCACCATCACCCGCAAGGGGTTCCGGGCGCGGATGACGGTCGGCAAGGGCGAGAAGAGGATCCACGTCTCGCAGATCACGGCCGTCCAGTGGAAGCCGCCCGGCATGCTGGTGAGCGGCTTCATCCAGTTCACCGTGCCGGGCGGCATCGAGCGCCGGTCCGGGTTCGGCAGCCAGACGGGCAGCGCGGCCGAGGACGAGAACAGCGTGCTCTTCCTGAAGAACCAGGCCCCCGCGTTCGAGGAGCTCCGGGAAGCCGTCGACGAAGCGATCGCCCGCCAGCACCGCCCGGCGTCCTCGGACTCACTGGCCGACGAACTCGCCAAACTCCAGCACCTCGCAGACGCCGGGGCGCTGTCCGCCCAGGAGTACGACGCCGCCAAGGCCCGGATCCTGGGCACCTAGGAGACCGGACCAGCCCCGGTCCCGCCGCGCCCGGATGGTGGGACCGGGGAGGACGGCAGGCCGCAAACGACCGGGCCGGACGGGGGTAGTTCGCCGACGGTAGGTCACACTGGTCCCCATGAGCCCCGACCGCCGCCCCCTGGGGCTGGCCTTCTCCGAGCCCGCCGTCGACCAGGCCCTCCCGGCCGGCGAGCGACCCATCCCGCTGCCCGCCGAACGCTCGCCGTTCCTGGAGCCGGACACCGACACCACCGCCCCGCCCACGGCTCGGCGCACACCCGCCCAGCGGGCCTGAACCCTGCTCCTACCGCCCCCGGGGCAGCAGAAGCTGGTGCGCGCCGCAGGCAATGGGTGGCGGCGCGCACCAACCTGATCCTCTCCCATCCGCCCGGCCCGCTTCGACGGGCCCCGGCGAGTTGGTCGCCGAGGGCCGCTCCGGTGAACCCGTCCCGGACACGGACCCCGACCGCCGCGCCACGGCTGGCCCGCGGATACCCTCCCGAAGTGACCCCCGCTGAACTGCAGAACACCCTCATCAGCCTGCTGCCCACGGCCGTGCCCGGCATCGAGAGCGCCGAGCCCTGGCCCGCCCGCCCGTACGGCCTGGCGGTCACCGCGAAGGACGCCGGCACCGTGTTCTGGATGCTCACCGGCGCCTCCAACACAGCCCCGGCCGCCGCCGACGGCGAGCAACTGGCCGAGCAGCCTGCGCCCGATCTGCCCGGCGGTGGGAAGGCCCAGGTCGCCGAGATCGAGCAGGCCCTGCTGACCGCGCTGGCCGCCAGCCCGGACAAGGACACCGTCGTCCGCGCCGAGCGCTACAGCACCCGCGAGACCCCGCCCGGCTTCCGGTACGGCGTCACCGTCGACTGCCGCGACGGATGGCGACTGTTCGCCACGTGCGTAGGCACCGCCCGCAGGAACGAGCGCCTCGCCGACCACCGGCACTACAAGCCCGACGAGACGGTGTAGACCGGGGCCAGCCAAACGGACCGGAGAAGGCGTGCGCCGCAAGCAGCGGGGCCGTGCGCGCCGCAGCGATCCCCTCCCGGCCGCCCGGCCGGCTACATCGTGGGGACGGGAAGTTCGACGACGACGATCCAGGGCCGGTGCTCCCCGTACTCGCACACCGCGTGCAGCCGCAACGGCAGGTCCTTGTTGCGCTCCCGCCAGTCCGGGAGCTGGTACCAGGACGGGGCCGCGGTGGCGTCGATGGCGCGGACGACCGGCTCCCCGCGTTCGACCTTCTCCAGGACGCTCTCGCGCCCGGGGGCCCGGACGCCGTCGACGACGGGCTGCAGGCGCACCGGGCCCCAGATCACGGCCGCGGCCTCGGCCGGGTCGATGCCGGGCGTGCGGGGAATGTGGTCGACACCGGCCTCGTCGCGGACGGTCAAGGTGATGCGGTCGAGCCGGTCCAGGCCGGCCGGTCCGGTCAGCTCGACCTCCAGCCGCCAGTGATCGGCACCCTTGGGGACGAGGCGGAAGTCCAACTCGGGGGTGAGCTCGCGGTGCCAGCGGTCCCGCTCGATCCGGGCGACCTCCTCGGCGGTACGCGCGGAAGCCTGGGCCGCCCACTTGGCCTGCAAGGTCGCCCACACCGACAGGCCCAGCGCGGCCACCGTGGCGAGGGCGGCGACACCCGCCCAGAACGTCTCGTCGATCTCCATGCCGGAAGGTACCAGCCACCGCCGACGCCGCGGCAGGTCCCGGCCAGGCCGGAAACCGGGGGCGAGTACGGAGGCGGCTGTGCCAGCATCCCCGCATGAGACTCAAGACCGGCACGACGTTCGACGCCGCCCAGGACATCCTGGAGCAGGAACTCACCCGCTGGCGCAGCGTGCTGGACTGGAACCAGGGCCGCGGTGACCACATGATGCGCTGGAGGCGCTACAACGAGCTGGTCAACGACTCGCCGACCCGCCTCGGCGTCCTCACCGAGCCGGACCTGGCCCTCGGCATCTACACCCGCACCGGCCTGTACGAACTCCTCATCCGCTCCGGCGGCGACCCAGCCTTCACGGGCATGCTCCACCTGGAGGTCGAGCGGCAGGTCGAGGCGATGCAGGACGCCCTGACCCGGCTCGAAGCCCTGCGCACCTACATCGAGCACCCCGGCCTGCCCGTCCTCTACGACACCAACATGCTCAACCACTGGGCACAGCCCAGCGACGTGCCCTGGCGCAAGGTCCTCAAGGACCAGGGCGTAGAGGTGAATCTGGTGCGCCTGGTGGTCCCGCTGCGGGTGATCGACGAACTCGACAGGCAGAAGGACGGCGGCGGCGACCTCGGCAGGAAGGCCGGCACCGCGATCCGCTTCCTCGAACGCACCCTCGGCACCGTCGTCCCCGGTACCCCCGTCTCCCTCCGTCCCGACGAAGCCACCCTCGAAGTGTGGCCCGGCGACGACTACCGCGGTCTCGACACCGACCTCGCCATCCTGCGCTGCGCCGCCGACTTCGCCGCCCTCCGCCCCGACGGCGACGTCTACGTCCTGACCAACGACACCGGCATGCACCTGCGCGCCCGCCAGCAGAACCTCGCCACGTTGCGCCTGCCCGACGAGTACAAGAAGGGCGCCACCAGCGGCTGATCCGGCTGGGTGGGGGTGAACGAACCCTGGGCCACCACGGGCACCCGAGGGTTCGTTCACCCCTGAACGAACCTTCGGGTGTTCGACGGGGTGAGGGCTTGTTCAGGGTGAACGAACGCCCCGACAGCGGGTAGGACCAGGGTATGAGCGAGACCAGCTACGGCTTCGACGCGGCCAGGCTCCGCGCCGCCCGCAGCGCCGCGGGCACCTCGGTGGCCCGGATCGCCAAGGCGGCCGGGGTGAGCGAGCGCGCGGTGTCCTTCTACCTCGCCGGCACCCGCGCCCCGCGCCCTGCGATCCTGCCCCGCCTGGCCGCCGCCGTCCATGCCACCCCGGCCGACCTGTGCGCCGTCGAGCACGAGACGCTCGCGCACCTGCGGATCTACACCGGCCGCACCCGCGCCCAGATGGCCCGCACCCTCGGCATGGCCGAGGAGACCTACCGGCACCTGGAGACCACCGGCGAGCGCGGCCGACTCGCCCGCTCCCGCTACGACGACCGCGAAGAGCGCTGGATCCCCTGGCAGGAATGGGCCGCACCCCTGTTTGCCGCCACGGCGCAGCGCCTGGACGCCGCTGAACAGCACACCCGCGAACAGCACCGCGCCGAGCGGGAGCGCCGCTGGCAGCACCTGCAGCAGACCGCCCCCGACTTCGCTGCCCGCATCGAGGAGCTCGGCCGCATCGGACGGGCCCTGCGGGAGCGGTGACCCGGCCAGCCGGCTACTCCCCTTTCAAGAAGACGGCCGGCTGCACCACCGGCCGCCCGCGCCCTACCACCCCGCCCCGGCACGGCACAGGAGATCGGCCGCCAACCGGTGCCGTTCGAGGGATTCCCGCCGACTCGCGCCCGCGCCTGCCGCCGGGCTGCGAGCATGGCCGCCATGACGGACATGCGACTCGATGCCCCCGAACTCCCCGCACTGATCGCCATCCAGCAGCGCACCGGCCTGGCCGACGAGATGTGGCGCGAGATCGCCCCGCTGCTCGCCGAAGAAGGCATCACCGAAGACACCGACCCGACCGACCTGCCCACCTTGCAGGCCGCCCTGGACCGCGCCGTCGCCCGCTACAACACCTCGCTGTTCACCCCCACCGGCGCCGCCCGCGGCCGCGCCGCCGAACTGCTGCGCCAGGTCGTCGCCTCCGTCGCGGCCGACGAGACCGCGCACGCCGCCCGGCTGATCGACTCCCTCGGTCCCGATCCCACCGCCGAGCAGCCGGTCACCACCTCGCACGCCGCAGGGCTGGCCATGCTCCTGCTCGACGCCTGGTCCACCGGCCCCGCGGGCGTCCCGGCCGGGCTGCTCGCGGCCACAGCCCTGCCCGCCGGCCACTGGCGGGGCGAACGCGCCGCCACCGACATCCTCGCCCTCGCCCGCAAAGGCCGCGCCCACCGCTCAACCCAGAAGCTCATCGTCCAGCACGGCGGCTACCACGTCACCGACGGAGCCGCGCTCGCCCTGGCCGCCGCCGTCCTCACCTGGGCCCAACGCACCAGCACCCCGCCCGCCGACATCGCCCAGGCGCAGATCGGCTGACCGGCCACCTGCCCTGCGCCCAACGCGAGGACCACCCACCCACATCCGACGAGGGGGAACCACCAGGTGAACGCCATCACCGAGGCCCTGTACCCGCTGCACGAACTCGCCATCGACCTGGCGGCCGAGGACATCGAGAACGGGGCCAGCCAGTCCAGCGATTTCGAGAGCTTCGGCGCGGTCCGCTTCAACCTGCTCGAAGCCCACCAGCACCTGCGCCGTGCCCAGGCGCAGGGGGTGCAGCCCGGCTACCACGGCGACGCCGAGCTGCGCCTGGCCCAGCAGGAGGCCCAGGACACCGTCACGCTCGCCGAACTGATCCGCGACTTCAACGAGGTGACACGCCTTCGGCTGCGCATGATCGCCTCCGGCAGCCTGGACCTCCCGCAGAGCGAAGCCGGGGCCCTGGACGCGGCCGCCACGGCGATCAACATCCTGGTCCGCGACATCCTGTGCTACCTCGGCCTCGAAGTCACCGGCGTCACCGGCGGGAGCGACGGCAGCTACCCGGCCGGGGAGATGCTCCGCAACGCCCAGGCGGCTCTGGCACCCCTGGTGGACCGCCCCCGCGCCCTGGCAGCGAGCGCCGCATCGCTGGAAGGCTGGCGCCAGGACCTGACCGTCGCGCACCGCGCCCTGACCCGGCCGCACAAGCCCGCCGGCTACGACACCTCCGTGCACGTCCGGGCCTGGATCCTGGAGAACCAGGGCAACGCCCGCGCCCCGCTGACCCAGGGGCGGATCGCCGCCGGAGCCGAAGTCCAGAGCTGGGAGGTCAGCCGGGACCTGGGCAAGCTCAGCGCCACCTACTCCCCCGAGATCGGCTGGCACATCGGCTGATGACCAGCAAGCAGGCCCGGTACGAAGGCAGCCGCCGCGAAGCGGCGGACTGCGACGTGCGCCCCAGCACCAACACGGCTCAGAAGATCGGGTCGGGGCCGCCCGGGGCGATGAACCTCGCGCCCACGTTGTCGTTCGGGTTGAGGTAGACCAGCGCGGTGAACCACGCCTCCGCCGCCTTCGCATCGCGGCGGCGCAGCAGGTCCGCGTACGCGAACAGCACGCGGTGCGCGGGCCGGTTGTCGAGCTCGCTGTAGAGCAGCACGTCGGTAAACGGGAACGGCAGAGACTGCTGGAGCACGCACACCCCGGCCCGCGCCCACTCCAGCGCCGCGTCCAGGTCCTCCGGGTCGACGTCGCCCAGGCCGTCCTCGTCGTCCCCGAAGCCGTCGTCCTCGCGCAGGCCCGCCAGCGCGTAGGCGATCGTGGCGTAGGCGTCCAGGTCCCGCGGGTGCAGCACCCGGTCCCCGATCGTCACCGCGCCCTGCTCGTAGGCCGCGTCGTACGCCTCGCTGCTCTCCTCGTCCGGGCTCCAGACCCGCTCCATCCGCCAGGACTGACGAGGCGGCAGCTTCGCGATCCGCCGCTCCAGCTTGGAGAGCTTGTCGCCGGCCGCCTTCCGGTCGGCGTAGAACTCGGCGGAGTCGAACTCGTTGTACTCCGGGTCCTGGATCCAGGCCAGCAGCGGCCGGTCCAGCGCGGCCAGCGCCTCGGCCGCCAGGCCGACGGGCGCCAGCCACGGCATCGTGCCCTCCAGGCTCGCCGCCACGCTCTTCGGGTCCTGGCCCACGCTCATCTCGGTCATCACCATGCCGCCAGTCTCCCGAGCCCCGGCACGGCGGGTACCGGGAACGGGCGGATCTCGGCGAACTCCTGCGGGCGAGCGCCTCCCTGTGCTTCCGCGAGCCCAGGGGCGTGTCCAGGCCCGCGGGCGGGTCGTTGGACTGCTGTGCCACAGCGACCCAGCGAACCGCCCTACTCGGCCCTGTACGCCCTCTTCCGCGACTCCCAGGTAGTCAACCGGGAGAGCTTCACCATCGCCACCGTCGACCCGGAGACCGGCGCCCGCACCGGCTCGGTCCGGGGCGAGGAGTTCGCCCACCAGATCCTGGAGATGCTCGACCTGTGCGGCGTGCAGGACGGCACCTGCCCTCGAGAGCCCTGCATCGAGCGCTTCCAGGCCCACCAGGCCGACGACGGCGACGACTGGTAGCCGGCCCCGCCCCGCACCACGCACAAGAGGCCGCCACCCCGCAGGGTGACGGCCTCCAGCCCTTCCACGACGCCCCGGCGGCCCGGCCTACCAGGCCACGCCCAGCGCCTCCAACTGCCCGAGCTGCTCCGCGCTCAGCTTGTCCCGGCGGGCCTTCTGGTTGTTGACCCAGGTGCCCAGCGACAGCCCCTCCTCGGTCTTGTGGGTGCGCGGCACCCGGGCGTGGCCCTCACGCTCCACGAAAGCCGCCAGCGCCGCCAGCCCGGCGGCGAACCGGTCGGTGCGCGACACCTTCGGCTTCGCCGCGGCCGCCGCCCGCGCCGCCGCCAGCTCCTGGTCCTCCTCGATGCCGAGCGCCGCCAGCAGGTCCTGCTGCTCCTGGTCGAGCTCGGCGAAGCCGGACCGCTGCGCCCGCACCCACCGCCCCAGCGGCTCGCCCTCGAACTCCCTCTCCACCGAAAGGCCGGCCCAGTCGACCCGGCCGTCCGACTCCAGCCACCACTGCCGCGCGGTCGCGTACGAGCGCTGCCAGGTGACCGGCCAGCGCGGGCACCACCACGGGTCGATCTCCTCCAGCGCCGCCTTGCGCTCGGGGGCCAGCGCCCCCGGCTCGCCCTCGGGGACCTCGGCCGCGGCCCGAAGGCCGGCCAGCCAGCCGCCGATCGCGTACCCGCCGATCGACGCCCGCGCCGGTGCGGCCAGCGAGCCGCCGTGCTCCTTCGCCCACAGCCGCGCCCAGTCCAGCCCGGTGTCGAAGCGCGCGTCGGAGACGGACCAGATCATGTCCAGGTCGTCCAACATCTTGACGCGGTGTCGCGCCAGTTCGCCGTTCGCGAATTCAACCCGGCGCTGCGTGAGCCATTCACCGAGCCGGAAGACTCCGTTCTCGCCGACCCGCGCGGAATACGGCACGTCGAGATTCCCGTTCTCCGCGTGCCACCGCCGCGCGTGCCCCAGGCCCTCGCGCCAGAGCTGGTTCTCACCCGTCAGCACCCGCGCCTGGATGAACAGCGCCAGCACGTCCTCGTCGACCTTGCTCTGGAACCGCACCGGCAGCGAGAACCCGCCCGCCGCCGACCCGTCGCCCTCACCCTCACCCGGTGCCATCTGCGCCTCAGCGCTGCGCCCGGTGGTCCGCTTGCCGGACTTCTGGGGCACGGCCAGGGCCTCGACCACCCGGGCGTCGTGCGACCGGATGGCACTGAGGATCTTGACCAGCGGGCCGTAGGAGTCCGATTCGAGAATGTCCCCGGGCTCCTCACCCGGCTTGAGGAAAACCGGTACGATCAGGCTCGCGGTCTTTCCCTCGTTCGGCTTGATCCGCAGCGCCCGGCCGATCGCCTGGACGATATCGACCATGCTGCCCCTGCCCTGGAGCATCACCGCGTCTGCATTCGGGATATCGACCCCTTCGCCGACGACCTTGCAATTCGACAGCACGGCGTGCGCCAGTCCCTCGTCCTCCTCGGCCGTTCCGAAGTCGCCGATGGTCTCCTTGCGGAAATCCACCTCGTGCTCACCGGAAAGCCACTGCGCCCAAAACTCCTCCGGATACTTGGCCGGGTTTTCGGTGTGCAGCCGGTCCACGGTCTGGTTCAGCGTCTCGGAGAAATAGCGGGCCTCGATCGTGCGGTTGTGGAAGGTGATGGTGCGCCGCAGCTTCCGCTCCACGATCACCTTCACCAGGGCGGCCTGGATCGCGGCGATCTGCTCGGCCGGCACCAGGTCCTCCTCGCCGTTCTCGTCCTCGCCGACGCCCGGTCCCCACGGCACCGGCTGGCGCTTGGCTGCCGCCGGGTCCGCGCCCGGGTCGCGCAGCTCCAGCACGACCACCTCGAACGGGGCCAACAGCTTGCGGTCGATGGCCTCCGCCAGGCCCAGGGAGACCACCTGCGGCCCGTAGATGCTCTGGTCGTCCATGGAGCACGCCATCTCCTCCGGGAGCGGCTGATCGGCCCCCTCGCGCCGCCGAACCCCCGGCTTCGGCGGGGCCCACACGCGCGGCGTCGCCGTCATGTAGCACCTGCGGAGGGCCGGGATCGCGCCGTTGTCGTGGACCACGGCCCAGGACTTCTCGATGTGTCCGGAGGAGCGGTGCGCCTCGTCGCAGACCATCAGGTCCAGCGGGGGCAGCAGCCGGCCCCGATCGGCGGCGTACTCGTAGGCGTCCTCGACCGCGCCCACCGAGGCGTAGGTGGCGAACAGGGTCAGCGGCTGCCGACGGCGGTTGGCCGAGGCGATCCACTCCGCGATCTGCCGCCCGCTGGTGCTCGCCATCACGCTCAGCGGCAGCTCCCGGCGGACCAGCGAGCACACCGCGTGCATCTCCCCGGCCCGGCCGCCACGCCGCCACTCGCCCATCATCTGCAGCAGCAGGTCCAGCGTGGGCACCACGACCAGGACCACGCCGCGGGGCGCCAGCTTCTGGCCGGCCGCAGCACCCACGTACGTCTTGCCCGAGCCGGTGGCCATCTGCGCGGTCACCCGCAGCCCGTTCGGCGCGCTCTGCCCCGGACGGAGCGTCAGGCCCCGCACGATCGCCTCCAGCGCCTCCACCTGGTGCGCGAACAGCCGCACCTCCCCGGGCTCCTGTGGCAGGTCCGGTACCTGGAAAGTCTCCACGCTCACAGAAAGGTTCTCCCCTCGAATTCCCCAGGCCGGACCCGGGATCTGACAGGAACTACAGACGATGCTCTGTTGATACATTCACCGGCCGGGCCGAGAGGCGGCGACGGACGGAATCCGGGCCCACATCTGACCCACTTTCAGAACTCTAGCAGTGCGGCCCGACAAAATCCGGGGAATCCCGAAACTGCCCGGTCCGGACCCTCGATCCGGCAGGTTCCTCCGACAGTCACCTACTGATACACTCGTCTCGTTGCCCACCCTCCCAGGGTAGCGCACCCCGTCCCCGCCGGAGCCGAAACACTGGTCTGGACCACGGTCTAGACCACTCAAGTGGGAGCATCGCCGACCCGCACGCACCCCCGACGCCCACCCCTCCCCCCTAGTCAGCCTATTGTGAGGTGAATCAAACACGCAGGTCAGCGAGTTGATCGAGCCTCAACCGCCGGGGCCGTCGGAGCGAAGCGGAGCGGCCTGCCCGAGCGCGGAGCGCCGGGCCCCCCGGGCGGAGCCCGGGGGCGGACACGCGGAGCGGGTCCGCCGGCCCCCAGGATGGGGGCCGCGCACGAAGGGCCGAAGGCCCGTAGGGACC
>NZ_JNYE01000029.1 GCF_000717185.1 Kitasatospora phosalacinea
CGATCAGCAGCTTCGCCGGAACCGCACGCACCGAAGTCGCCGTCGGCACCTCCAACGAGGCGTCCATGTTCGACGCCACCGCCTTCGCCGGACCGCGCAGCACCACCCGCTCGGGGCCCTCGGCGGCCTTCGCCGGCGCGGCGGCCGGGGCCGGGGCCGCAGCCGCGGCCTTCGGCGCGGGCGGCGCGGCGGGGGCGGCCACTGGCTGCGCGGGCGCCGGCGCGACGGGCGCGGGGGCGGCGGGCGCGGCCGGAGCAGCGGCAGCGGGAGCGGCAACGGGGGTCGGCTGGGCGCCGACCGGAGTTGCGGCCTGGGTCACTGGAGTCACCTCGGTACCGGGCTTGTAGTCGGCGAAAAAGTCCCACCAGGCACGGTCGACCGAAGCCGGGTCCTGGAGGTACTGCTGGTAGATCTCGTCGACGAGCCACTCATTGGGGCCGAAGCCAGTGGAGCTTGCCGAGCTGGGGGTTTCTTGGTGTGGCGACACGGGGCAACCGCCCTCTTCCGCTTCCTTTTGGGATGGTGGACAGCGGGGATTAAGGCTACGCCTCTGACCTGCGATCGCGTAGTTTTCGACGGTCGGGCGTCGCCCAGATCACATTGTCGGGCCGGTTTTGGCCGGATCCCCACGTTAGGGATGCCCGAAATCGGGGAACCCACCCCCGGATGATCGTGGGCATACCGGAAGAAAATCGGACGAACCAGTGGTCTGGACCACTTGAGGGCTCCGGCCGGACGCCGGGCCCGGCCGGCCGGGCCCGGTTCGTACCGGTTCCGCCACGGTCTCAGGCGGGCACCGGGGACCCGCCGGGGAGGGTGACCTCGATCCGGCAGCCCGCGGCCGCCTCCGCCACCCGGATCCGGCCGCCGTGCAGGTCCACCGCCCAGCGCGCGATCGCCAGCCCCAGGCCCGTCCCGCCGTCGCTGCCCGGCCCCAGCGCGGTCGGCGAACCGCTGCGGCCGAAGCGCTCGAAGACCCGCTCGCGGTCCGCCGCCGGGATGCCCGGGCCCTGGTCCTCCACCTCCAGCAGCAGCCCGCCGCCCTCCGCCGTCCGGGCCCGCACCGTCACGGTGCCGCCGGCCGGGGAGTGCTTGCAGGCGTTGTCCACCAGGTTGGCCACCACCTGGTGCAGCCGCTCCGCGTCCGCCACCGCCGCCAGGTCCGGCGGCTGCACGTCCAGCGCCAGCCGCACGTCCCCGCGCCGGGCGTACGCGCCGCCGGCCGTCGCCCCGTCCACCGTCACCCCGCGCAGCACCCCGTCCAGGAACGGGCCGACCTGGAACGGACGGGAGTCCA
Source organism: Kitasatospora phosalacinea (assembly GCF_000717185.1). Taxonomy (GTDB): domain Bacteria; phylum Actinomycetota; class Actinomycetes; order Streptomycetales; family Streptomycetaceae; genus Kitasatospora; species Kitasatospora phosalacinea_A. The sequence goes on from NZ_JNYE01000029.1 coordinate 1,298, forward strand.
GCGGGACGACGCCGTCGTCCAGCTTCGACAGGTCCAGCAGGTGGGTGACCAGCCGGCCCAGCCGCTCGGTCTGCTCCAGCGCGGTGCCCAGGTTCTTCGGGTCCGGCTTCACCACGCCGTCCACCACGTTCTCCAGCAGGCCGCGCAGCGCCGCGATCGGGGTGCGCAGCTCGTGCGAGACGTTGGCGATCAGCTCGCGGCGGTGCCGGTCCGCGGCCTCCAGGTCGCCCGCCATCCGGTTGAAGGTGTCGGCCAGCTCGCCGATCTCGTCCCGCGAGGACACCTCCACCCGGGCGCTGTAGTCGCCCTCCGCCATCGACCGGGCCGCCGCCGTCATGTCGCGCAGCGGCGCGGTCAGGCCGTTCGCCAGGAACTGCATGAACAGCAGCGAGGCGATCAGCGAGAAGATCATGATGATCCGGATCTGCGTCTCCGACCGGATCGCCACCACCACCATCCCGGTGGCCAGCACCACCGAGACGACCACCAGCAGGGCCAGCTTGCCCTTGATCGAGCGCACCGGGTCGAACGGGCGGACGTCCGCCCACACCCGGCGCGCGGCGCGCACCGCGAGCGGGGGGCGCGCGACCGGGGGCCGGGGACCGGCCGGATCGGCGTCCCCGTTGCGTTGCTGCGGAAAGGTCATGGTGTCCCTGCGACTCGTCCTCGGTGACGCGCCCCGGCGCGGTGCGCGGCGGCGCCGGGCCGCCGCGCGGGCCCCCGCGGAGGCCCGGACCGGCGGCGACCGGTCAGGACAGCGGAGCCTCCAGTGCGTACCCGACGCCGTGCACCGTCCGGATCCAGCTCGCGCCGATCTTCCGGCGCAGCGCCTTCACGTGGCTGTCCACCGTCCGGGTGCCCGAGGCGTCGGTCCAGTCCCACACCTCGGCCAGCAGCTGCTCGCGGGTCAGCACCGCGCGCGGCTGCGCCGCCAGGCAGGCCAGCAGGTCGAACTCGGTCGGCGTCAGGTGCACGTCGCCCGAGCCCAGCCGGACCCGGCGCTGCACGTGGTCGATCTCCAGCTCGCCGAAGCGCAGGGAGCCCAGCGCGGGCGTCCGGGCCGCCTGCTGGGCCCGCTCGACCCGGCGCAGCAGCACGTTCACCCGGGCCGCCAGCTCGCGCATCGAGAACGGCTTGGTCATGTAGTCGTCCGCGCCGACGCCCAGACCCACCAGCAGGTCCGTCTCGTCGTCCCGCGCGGTCAGCATCAGCACCGGCACCGGGCGCTGCGCCTGGATCCGGCGGCACACCTCCAGGCCGTCGAAGCCCGGCAGCATGATGTCCAGCACCACCAGGTCCGGCTGCCAGGTGTGGAACCCGTCCACCGCGCCCGGCCCGTCGTGGGCCACCGCCACCTTGAAGCCCTCGGCTCCCAGCCGCGCCGCGATCGACTCCGCGATGGTCGGCTCGTCCTCCACGACGAGCACCCGTCGCTGGGTGCCCACCGGTCCACTGCTGATCGTCTCTTGCTGCATCTCTGTCACGGTCACGCCACCGCCCCCAGGGCTCGCGGTCCGGCCGTCCGGGGGGACGGCGGGCGCCGCTCGTAGTCGTCTTGTTTCCGTCGTGCTGTTCCGTCGCGGGTGTGCCCCGCGGACGGACGCATCAGGTTTGGCAGGTCCCCGTTCGGAACGGGCACGGGCCGATACCTTACCCGCAGCACTTGCGAGCTGTAACGGTACGTGTGCGAGCGGCACGTGCCAGGGCAAAGGTCTTCACAGAAGTTCCTCAGACACCTCTCACCCGCCCCCCGTATCGTGGGCACGACAAGGCGTTCGGGAGGCACCATGACCAGCGCGGAGCTGCGACGGCGACTGATCCGGCCCGGGCTGCGGGCCCTCCCCACCCCGCGGGCCAACCCCTTCGCGCTCGGTTACCTCACCCTGCTGCTCGGCACCACCCTCTACGCCCGCTTCGGCGACCCCGGCACCGTGCACCGGCTCCAGTCGCTCTCCTCCACCGACGCGCACAACCTGCTCGTCCACCCCGCGCTCTCCCTGGTCGGCAGCGGCCTGTGGGTCGCCGGACCGGTCTGGATGCCGTACTTCTGGGCCTTCGCCCTCACCGTCGCACCCTTGGAACGACGGATCGGCGGCCTTCGTGCCCTCGGCGTCTTCGGCGCGGGCCACGTCGCCGCGACCCTGCTCTCGCAGGGCGTCGTCGTCGCGACGGTCGCCGCGGGCGGCGCCGAACCCGCCCTGCTGGACGCGACGGACATCGGCGTCTCCTACGGCGTCCTCGCCTCGCTCGGCGCGCTCGCCGGCCTGCTCGGCCCCACCGCGCGGAAGGTCGCGCTCGGCGCGGGCCTCGCCCTCATCGGGCACCAGGCCACCGGCGACCCCGACCTCGTCACCGCGATCGGCCACCCGGCCGCGCTCGCGGTGGGCGTCGCCCTCTGGCCGCTCGTCCGCGGCGGCGGCCCCCGCCGACCGCGCCGGGCCCGGCGGGCACCGGCCTGGAAGGCCGCGCCCCGGGCGCGGGCCGCGACGGCCGAGGGGTAGCCGCGGCGGGGGAGTGCGTTGCTCCGGGGTGTTCTCCGGGGGGTCTCTGGGGGTGTTCTCTGGGGGTGAACAAGGGGCGGGGAACAATCGGGGATCGTCGAACCTTAGTCAGGTCAGCTCAACTTCACTGACTGGGGAGAGATCATGGCATCGACGTCCGTTCCGCTCACTCTGCCTGTGCTGCCGCTCGACGACGAGGTGGTGCTTCCCGGCATGGTGGTTCCGCTGGAGCTTTCGAACCCCGAGGTGCGGGCCGCGGTGGAGGCGGCGCGGGCCGGGAGCAGCGGGGGGAAGCCGCAGGTGCTGCTGGTGCCGCGGCTGGACGGGTCGTACGCGGCGGTGGGGGCGCTGGCGACGGTCGAGCAGGTGGGGCGGCTGGCGGACGGGGACCCGGCGGCGCTGGTGCGGGCCGTGCGGCGGGTGCGGATCGGGGCGGGGACGACCGGGCCGGGGGCCGCGCTCTGGGTGGAGACCACGGCGTTCAAGGAGTCGGACCGCGGGCTGCCGGTGGCGGGGCGGGCGGCCGAGCTGGTCAAGGAGTACAAGGCGCTGTCGACGCAGTGGCTGCGCCGCCGGGGCGCCTGGCAGATCGTCGACCGGGTGGCCGCGATCGAGGACGTCGGCGAGCTGGCCGACAACATCGGCTACGCGCCGTTCGCGACCGCCGAGCAGAAGCTGAAGGTCCTGCTGGAGGCGGACGGCCCGGCCCGGCTGGAGTACGCGCTGGGCCTGCTGCGCGAGCACCTCGCGGAGGAGGAGGTCAACGACTCGATCCGCAAGGACGTCGAGGAGGGCGTGGCCAAGCAGCAGAAGGAGTTCCTGCTGCGCCGCCAGCTGGAGGCGGTGCGCAAGGAGCTGGCCGAGCTGAACGGCGAGGCGGAGTCCGAGGAGGAGGACTACCGGGCCCGGGTCGAGGCGGCCGCGCTGCCCGGGAAGGTGCGCGAGGCGGCGCTCAAGGAGGTCGACAAGCTGGAGCGCGCCAGCGACCAGTCGCCCGAGGGCTCGTGGATCCGCACCTGGCTGGACACCGTCCTGGAGCTCCCCTGGAACGAGCGCTCCGAGGACGCGTACGACATCGCCGGGGCCCGCGCCGTGCTGGACGCCGACCACACCGGGCTGGCGGACGTGAAGGACCGGATCGTCGAGTACCTGGCGGTGCGCAAGCGCCGGGCCGACCGGGGGCTCGGCCAGATCGGCGGCCGCCGAGGGGGCGCGGTGCTGGCGCTGGTCGGCCCGCCCGGGGTGGGCAAGACCTCGCTGGGCGAGTCCGTCGCGAAGGCGATGGGCCGCTCGTTCGTGCGGGTCGCGCTCGGCGGCGTGCGGGACGAGGCGGAGATCCGCGGCCACCGGCGGACGTACGTGGGCTCGATCCCCGGCCGGATCGTCCGGGCGGTCAAGGAGGCCGGGACGATGAACCCGGTGGTGCTGCTGGACGAGATCGACAAGGTCGGCTCGGACTACCGGGGCGACCCGGCGGCGGCCCTGCTGGAGGTGCTGGACCCGGCGCAGAACCACACCTTCCGGGACCACTACCTGGAGGTCGAGCTCGACCTGTCGGACGTGGTGTTCCTGGCCACGGCGAACGTGCTGGAGGCCATCCCGGAGCCGCTGCTGGACCGGATGGACCTCGTCCGCCTCGACGGCTACACCGAGGACGAGAAGGTCGCCATCGCCCGCGACCACCTGCTGCCGCGCCAGCTCGCCAAGGCGGGCCTGGGCGGGGGCGAGCTGACGGTGGACGAGGAGGCGCTGCGCAGGCTGGCCGCCGAGTACACCCGGGAGGCGGGCGTCCGGAACCTGGAGCGGTCGATCGCGCGGATCCTGCGCAAGGTCGCCGCGCAGGCCGAGCTGGGCGAGCGCGAGCTGCCCGCCGCGGTCGGCGCGGACGACCTGCGGGCGCTGCTGGGCCGCCCGCACCACGTGCCGGAGGCGGCGCAGGAGCCGGCCGAGCGGCGCACCGCGGTGCCGGGCGTGGCGACCGGCCTGGCGGTCACCGGGGCCGGCGGCGACGTCCTCTACATCGAGGCCTCGCTGGCGGACGCCGAGACCGGCTCGACCGGGCTGACGCTCACCGGCCAGCTGGGCGACGTGATGAAGGAGTCGGCGCACATCGCGCTCTCCTACCTGCGTTCGCGCGGCGCCGAGCTGGAGCTGCCGGTGACCGGGCTGCGCGAGCGGGGCATCCACCTGCACGTGCCGGCCGGTGCGGTGCCGAAGGACGGCCCGAGCGCGGGCATCACCATGACCACGGCGCTGGCCTCGCTGCTGTCCGGCCGCAAGGTGCGCACCGACGTGGCGATGACCGGTGAGGTGTCGCTGACCGGCCGGGTGCTGCCGATCGGCGGGGTGAAGCAGAAGCTGCTGGCCGCGGACCGGGCCGGGGTCACCACGGTGATCATCCCCAAGCGCAACGAGGCGGACCTGGACGACGTCCCCGCCGAGGTGCTGGAGCGCCTGTCGGTGCACCCGGTGTCGGACGTCCGGGAGGTGCTGCGGCTCGCGCTGGAGCCCGCGGAGGTGCTGGTGGCGGCGGCCTGACCGGAGCCGGGGGCCCCGGGAGTGCGTGCACTTCCGAGGCCCCTGGTGGTTGCCGCTCCGGGCCCGTGGGACACTTCCCGCATGCCGTCCCCTACGCAGCGCGCGCTGGCCGCAGTTCCGGAGCGCTACCGTCCGTTCCTGGTCAAGCACCGCAAGCTGGTGAAGTTCCTCGTGGTCGGAGGAACCTGCTTCATCCTCACCATGCTGATCAACTTCGCCCTGAAGATGTCCGTGCTGGAGAGCAAGCCGGTCATGGCGCTCACCGTCGCCACCGTGATCACCACGGTGGTCTCGTACGTGCTGAACCGGCAGTGGTCCTTCCGGGCGGCCGGGCGCAAGCGCGAGGCGGCCGGGTTCTTCGTGGTCAGCGCGCTGGCGGTGGGCGTGAACGACCTCCCGCTGGTCGCCTCCCGGTACGTGTTCGACCTCCGCGAGCCGGACGTGAGCCACTTCTCGCAGGAGGTCGCGGACTTCTTCAGCGGCATGATCATCGGCACCCTGCTGGCGATGGCCTTCCGCTTCTGGGCGATGAACCGCTTCGTGTTCACCCAGCTGTCCGACCGGGTCACCCAGGGGCAGGACCAGGAGCCGGGGCGGGAGCCCGAGCGGGTCTGACCCCGCCCCCGGTTCCGACGACCGCGGCCGCTCACGTCCCGACGGGGGCGGGGCGGCCGTAGCGCGGTGCGCGGGCCACCGCGAGGAAGGTCACCCCGACGCCGACCACCGCCCAGGCCGCCAGCACCAGGAACGGCACGGTGAGGTTGGTGGAGTCCAGGTAGGCGATCGAACGGGCCGCGGAGGTGCCGGCCCCGTTCGGGATCCACTCGCCGATCGCCCGCCAGAACGCGGGCAGCAGCGGCGGCGGGAAGACGCCGCCCGCGCTGGGGTTGCCCAGCACCACGAAGAGCAGCACCGCCAGGCCGATGCCGACCACGTCGAACAGGCACTCCAGGGCCATGGTGACGGCGCCGACCGAGAAGACCACCAGGGTGCCGAGGCCGGTGAGCGCGGCGATCGAGCCGGGCAGGGCGTGCAGGACCGGGCCGATGATCAGTGCGCCGCCGAGGCCCGCCGCGACCGAGTAGAGCGCCAGCGTGCCGAGCCGCAGCACCGCCCGGGCGGTGTTGGCCGGGCGGGAGCCCGCGCTGATGCCGAGGATCGAGGCGACCAGGTAGCCGCCCACGCACCAGCCGACCACCAGGTAGAAGGCGGACAGGCCCTCGGCGTCGCCCTTGGCCAGCGGGATGGTGTCGTCCACCACCACCGTCCGGCCCTGGCTCGCGGCCAGCTTCGTGACGATGCCCTCCGCGGCGGTGGCGGCGGCCGGGCCGCGGGCGTCGGCGACCAGCAGCGCGTCCTCGGTGCCGGTCGGGTCGACGACCCAGGCCGCGTAGATCTTCTGGTCCTTGATCCGGGCCCGGGCGGTGTCCCCGTCCGGCAGGGTGGAGGCGCGGACCGCGTCGTCCGGGACGGCCTCCAGGGCGCCGACCAGCTTCGGCGCGACCTCCGGCGGCGCGACCACCGCGATGGACAGCTCGTGCGGCGTCGGGTGGTGCAGCGCGCCCACGTACGAGGTGATGAAGCCGAGTTGGAGCAGCAGGACCGCGACGACCAGGAAGAACGCGCGCGGGGTGACCGCGTCCCGGAGGTCGCCGAGGAAGCCCTTGCCCGGATCTGCCTGGTGGGCCATGGTGTGGCGTCTCCTCTGCGTAGGGGGAAAGTGGGTGGAAACCGGCAAATCGTTACTTCGTACCACGCGGCGGTCGGGTGCCGGGGGAGGCGCGGGCTGCGCGATACTGTCCGCCATGAGTGACCCCCTGGACGGGCAGAACCCCGCCGAGCTGGCGTTTCTCGCGGTCGAGCGGGAGGTGGCGACGCTGTTCCGGCGCAGCCGGGCCCGGGCCGCCGAGACCTCCCGGCTGGTGCACCCCGAGCTGGAGGCCGGGGCGTACGTGCTGCTCGGGTTCATCCGGGAGTCCGGGCGGGCCCGGGTGACCGACGTCGGGCTGCACTTCGGGGTGGGCAAGGCCACCGTGAGCCGGCAGATCCGGGCGATCGAGGAGCTGGGCCTGCTGCGGCGGGAGACCGACCCGCTGGACCGGCGGGCCTCGCTGGTGTCGCTGACCGAGGAGGGCGAGCGGCGGTTCGCGGCGGCCCGGGAGGAGCGGATGGCGCGGTTCCGGGCCTCGCTGGCCGGGTGGGAGCTGGGGGAGCTGGAGCAGTTCGCCCGGCTGCTGGAGCGGTTCAACGAGCTGACCGAGGGGGTCTGAGGGCGCTCCGCCGGGAGGGTTTCTTTACCTGGGCTTGAAGAAAGTTGCCTTAGTCAACTATCCACGTATAGTTGCTTGAGGCAACGAAATTTCAGTCGAAGGAAACGCATGTCGACGACCCTCCCGACACCCCCGCAGGACCGGATGTCCCACCGTCAAGTACTCGAAGCCCTCTCGGGCCTGCTGCTCGGCCTGTTCGTGGCCGTGCTCTCCTCCACGGTGGTCTCCAACGCCCTGCCGCGGATCCTCACCGACCTGCACGGCGGCGAGTCCGCCTACACCTGGGTGGTCACCGCCGCCCTGCTGTCGATCACCGCCGCCACCCCGCTCTGGGGCAAGCTCTCCGACCTGGTCAGCAAGAAGCTGCTGGTCCAGGCCGCCATGGTGATCTACGTCCTCGCCTCGGCGCTGGCCGGCCTGTCGCAGAGCATCGGCATGCTGATCTTCTGCCGGGTGCTGCAGGGCATCGGCGCGGGCGGCGTGATCGCGCTCGGCCAGATCTGCCTGGCCGCGATGGTCCCGCCGCGCGAGCGCGGCCGCTACAGCGGCTACTTCGGCGCGGTCTTCGCGCTCGCCACCATCGGCGGCCCGCTGATCGGCGGCGTCATCGTGGACACCTCCTGGCTCGGCTGGCGCTGGTGCTTCTACGTCGGCGTCCCGTTCGCGCTGGTCGCGATCCTGGTGCTGCAGCGCACCCTCAAGCTCCCCGAGGCCGCCGCCCGCAAGCCGAAGATCGACTACCTGGGCGCGACGCTGGTCACCGCCTCGGTCTGCCTGCTGATGATCTGGATCTCGCTGGCCGGCAAGAACTACGACTGGGTCTCCTGGCAGACCGCCGTCATGGTGATCGGCGGCCTGGCGCTGGCCGGGCTGTTCGTGCTGGTCGAGAAGCGCGCCGCCGAACCGCTCATCCCGCTCGACCTGTTCCGGCACCGCACCGTCACCCTCGCCGCGGTAGCCAGCGCCTTCGTCGGCGTCGGCATGTACGGCACCACCACCTTCCTCGGCCAGTACTTCCAGCTCGCCAAGGAGAAGACCCCCACCCAGGCCGGCCTGCTCACCCTGCCGATGATCCTCGGCCTGGCGGTCTCCTCCACGGTCGCCGGAAAGATGATCACCAAGTACGGCAAGTGGAAGGGCTTCCTGGTCGCGGGCACCGTACTGCTCGCCGTCGGCCTCGGCCTGATGGGCACCGCCCGGGCCGACACCGCGTACGGGCTGCTCGCCCTCTACATGCTGCTGGCCGGCATCGGCCTCGGCCTGACCAGCCAGAACCTGGTGCTCGCGGTGCAGAACACGGTGCCGCGCAACGAGCTCGGCGCCGCCAGCTCCACCGTCACCTTCTTCCGCACCATGGGCGGGGCGATGGGCGTCTCCGCGCTCGGCGCGCTGCTCGGCCACAAGGTCGCCAGCTACACCGCGGAGAACTTCGCCAAGGCCGGGATCCCCGCCTCCGGGGCGGGCGGCGACGGCATCCCCGACCTCAAGAAGCTGCCCGCGCAGGTCGTCCCGCTGGTCACCGACGCGTTCGGGCACGGCGTGGGCACGGTGTTCCTGATCGCCGCGCCGTTCGCCGTGGTGGGCTTCCTGCTGGTGCTGTTCATCCGCGAGGTGCCGCTGCGCACCTCCAACGAGGAGCGCCCGGCCGCCCCCGCCGGGGCCAAGGCGGCGGAACTGGTCAACGACTGACCGGCGGCCGACCGGCGACGACATGCGAGAAGGGCCCCCGCCGTTGCGGCGGGGCCCTTCGTCGTGCGGTGCGCGGCCGCGCCCGGCGGCGGTGCGTGCGCTCCTCGGCGGCGGCGCCCGGCGGCGGCGCGCCGGGCGGTGCGTGCGCTCCTCGGCGGCGGCGCGCCGGCGGTGCGTGCGCTACTTGGCGGCGATCAGCGAGATGCCGTACAGCACCACGGCCGTGCAGGCCGCGAAGCAGACGCCCGCCGCGACCAGCGCCGGGACGCCCCTGCCGGTGCCGGACGCCACGGCGGCCTCCCGGCGGGACAGGGCGAGGTTGCCGAGCGCGAAGACGACGACCACGGCGACGGTCACCAGCAGGCTGACGCCCGCGGTCTCGGCCAGTGCGGCCCACTTGATGTTCATGGCGGGGATTCCTCTCAGGCCGCGAGGGTGGTCGGGGCGACGACGGCCGCGGGGGCCTCGACGACGGGGGCCGCGGGAGCCCCGTCGTTGACGTTGTCGGCGTGCACCGGCTGGCGGCGCGAGACCACCCACATCGAACCGGCACCCAGCACCAGCGCCAGGCCGACCACGGCCACGCCCCAGTTGCCCCGGTCGGCGACCAGCGCGGCCAGCCCGGAGACCACGGCGGCGGCCGGCAGGGTCAGGCACCAGGTGTAGGCCATCCGGCGCGCCATGCCCCAGCGCAGCTTCCCCGACGGGCCGCCCAGGCCGGCGCCCATGATGCCGCCGGAGCAGACCTGGGTGGTGGACAGGCCGTAGCCCATGTGCGAGGAGGTCAGGATCACCGTCGCGGCCGCGGTCTCCGAGGAGAAGCCCTGCGGCGGCCTGATGTCGGCCAGGCCGGAGCCCATCGAGCGGATGATCCGCCAGCCGCCCATGTAGGTGCCGAGCGCGATGGCCAGGCCGGCGCTGACGATCACCCAGGTCGGCGGACCGTCGCCCTCGTGCAGGGCACCGGCCGAGATCAGGGTCAGCGTGATGATGCCCATGGTTTTCTGGGCGTCGTTGGTGCCGTGGGCGAGCGAGATCAGCGAGGAGGAGAAGACCTGGCCCCGGCGGAAGCCCTTCTCGGTGCCCTCCTTCGGCGCGCCCCGGGTGATCAGGTACGCCAGCTTGGTGGCGCCCCAGGAGGCCACGCCCGCGATGACCGGGGAGGCCACCGCCGGGATCAGGATCTTCGAGACCACGGTGGAGAAGTTCACGCCGTGCAGGCCGACGCCCACCACGGTGGCGCCGATCAGGCCGCCGTACAGGGCGTGCGAGGAGGACGAGGGCAGGCCCTTGAGCCAGGTCAGCAGGTTCCACAGGATCGCGCCGACCAGGGCGGCGAAGATGATCGAGGGCTGCAGTCCGGCCTTCTCGTTGACGAGGCCGCCCGAGATGGTGGTGGCGACCTTCACGGAGAGGAAGGCCCCGGCGAAGTTCAGCACCGCCGCGATCGCGACGGCGACCTTGGGCTTGAGCGCGCCGGTCGCGATGGAGGTGGCCATCGCGTTGGCGGTGTCGTGGAAGCCGTTGGTGAAGTCGAAGGCGAGCGCCGTGATGATCACAACGGCCACCAGGAACGTGATGTGTTCCATACCCAAACAATCGTCGAAGTGGTCGGACTGACGTTGCTGTCCTTGGCGAAGGTAGGGAGGGATGGTGAACGGGAGGTTAACTGGACGCGGAGTCGTGGTTCCCTTCGTGGCGCGGAAGTTGCCGGACCGTCCCGTTCCCGTGGAGGCCGGGGCCCCGGTGAGACCGGTCTCACAGTCGGAACCGGATGAGAATTCACCCGGCGGCCCCGAAAGCACCTGCCCCGGAAGGGCCTCCGCGTGGCAGGATCGGTCCGATCGCCGACGGACAACCAGGGGAGGCCGGCCGATGGGGGCAGGGCAGCGGACCGAATCGACCGGCCTGCGGCCGTGGGTGCGCGCCGCGCTGCGCTGCGGGGCGGTGCTCGCCGCCGCCGCGCTCACCCTGCCGTTCTTCGCCTCGGCCGCGTACGCGGTGCCCGAGCCGGGCGCCCTGACGGTCTCCGCCGGGTCCGACCCGCTGGCCGACGCCAAGCGCACCCTCGGGCCGATGCTGGAACAGCTGCACGCGCTCTACCAGCAGGCCGAGACCGCCACCGAGCAGTACAACGGCACCGTCGCCGCGCTCGCCGAGCAGCGGGCCACCGTCGAGGACCTCGACGCCCGGGCCGAGCTCCAGCAGAACGCCGTCGACGCGGGCACCGACCTGGCCTCCCAGCTCGCCGCCGCGCAGTACCGCAACAGCCAGGTCTCCGGGTACGCCGAACTGCTCATGGCCGAGAACCCGTACGAGGCTGTGCTGGTCGCCGAACTGCTGCACTCCGCCGGGCGCTCGCAGAAGGAGTTCCTGGACCGGCTCAAGGCCGACCGGGAGACCCTCACCGCGCTGCGCACCGCCGCCGAGCAGGCCGTCGCCGAATCGCAGGCGCTGGCCGCCGAGCAGGAGAAGGCCAGGAACGACGTGGCCGTCAAGCTCGCCGAGGTCGAGGAGCTGGTCGCCTCGCTCACCGGCGCCCAGCGCGACGAACTGGCCGAGCTGGAGAAGCAGCAGGCCAACGAGGCGCAACTGGCCTTCCTGGCCTCCGGCGCGCTCGGCAAGGGCGAGCGGACGCCCTCGGCGACGGGCCGCAAGGCGGTCGCCTGGGCGCTGCAGCAGCTCGGCAAGGACTACGTGTGGGGCGGCGCCGGGCCGGACGTCTTCGACTGCTCCGGCCTGACCTCGCAGGCCTGGCTGCACGCCGGGAAGGCCATCCCGCGCACCAGCCAGGAGCAGTGGGCGCAGCTCAAGCACGTCCCGCTGAACCAGATCCGGCCCGGCGACCTGATCGTCTACTACGGCGGCGCCACCCACATCGGCATGTACATCGGCGGCGGGCTGATCGTCCAGGCCCCGCACACCGGCGACGTGGTGAAGGTCACCCAGATCGGGGCCATGCCGATCCTGGGCGCGGTCCGCCCGGACGGGGACGACGCGGCGGACGACGCGGGCGGCGCGTGGAAGGTGCCGGACGTGCCGCTGGGCGCGGTGAAGATCCAGCCCGCCAAGCCCTCCACGCTGCCGACCCCGCCCGCCACGACGCCCGTCCCGACGCCCGGCGGGTCCGCCACGCCCACCGACCCGGCGACGCCGAGCGACCCCGCGACGCCCTCGGGCTCGGGCGCGCCGAGCGGTTCGGGCACGCCTTCGGGCTCGGGCACGCCTTCGGGCTCGGGCACGCCGAGCGGTTCGGGGACGCCTTCGGGCTCCGGCACGCCGAGCGGCTCCGGGACGCCCGGCGGGGACGGTTCGGTGGCGCCCTCGGGGACGGGGACGCCGAGCGGGTCGGACACCCCCGGCGGGGACGGTTCGGTGGCGCCGTCCGGGAGCGGTTCGGCGGGCTGAGGCCCGGAGCGGCCCGCCGCTACGCGGCCTCCAGGCGCACCACCACGGACTTGGAGGTCGGGGTGTTGCTGATGTCGGCCGTCGAGTCCAGCGGGACGAGGACGTTGGTCTCCGGGTAGTAGGCGGCCGCGCCGCCGCGGGCGACCGGGTAGTGGACCACCCGGAAGTGCGGGGCGCGGCGTTCGGAGCCGTCGGTCCACTCGCTGACCAGGTCGACGAACTGCCCGTCGGCGAGGCCGAGTTCGGCGGCGTCGGCGGGGTTGACCAGGACGACGCGGCGGCCGCCGGTGATGCCGCGGTAGCGGTCGTCCAGGCCGTAGACGGTGGTGTTGTACTGGTCGTGCGAGCGCAGGGTCTGCAGCAGCAGCCGCCCGGCCGGGACGTCGGGGGCGGTCAGCGGGTTGACGGTGAAGTTGGCCTTCCCGGTGGCGGTGGGGAAGGTGCGGCTGTCGCGCGGGGCGTGCGGCAGGGTGAAGCCGCCGGGGCGGCGGACCTTCGCGTTGTAGTCGTCGAAGCCGGGGACGACCCGGGCGATGCGTTCGCGGATCCGGTCGTAGTCGAGGGCGAACTCCTCCCAGGGGGTGGGGTCCTGGGGGCCGAGGACGGCGCGGGCCAGCCGGGTGACGATCGCGACCTCGGAGAGCAGGCCGGGCGCGGGCGGGCGCAGGCCGCCGCGGGAGGAGTGCACCACGCCCATGGAGTCCTCGACGCTGACGAACTGCGGCCCGGCGGCCGTCACGTCGCGGTCGGTGCGGCCGAGGGTGGGCAGGATCAGGGCGCGGGCGCCGGTGACCACGTGCGAGCGGTTGAGCTTGGTGGAGACGTGCACGGTGAGGCGGCAGCGGCGCATCGCGGCCTCGGTGGCGCCGGTGTCGGGGCTCGCGGAGACGAAGTTGCCGCCCATCGCGAAGAACACCCGCACCCGGCCGTCGCGCATCGCCCGGATGGTGTCCACGGTGTCGTGACCGGGCGCGCGCGGCGGCTCGAAGGCGAACTCCCGGCCCAGCGCGTCCAGGAAGGCCGCGGAGGGGCGTTCGAAGATGCCCATGGTGCGGTCGCCCTGCACGTTGCTGTGCCCGCGGACGGGGCAGACCCCGGCGCCGGGGCGGCCCACGTTGCCGCGCAGCAGCAGGAAGTTGACCACCTCGCGGATGGTGGGGACGGAGTGCTTGTGCTGGGTGAGGCCCATCGCCCAGCAGACGATGACCTTCTGCGCGCCGAGCACCAGGCCGTGCAGCTGCTCGATCTGCTCCCAGGGCAGGCCGGTGGCGCGCAGCACGGCGTCCCGGTCCAGCTCGGCGGCCTCGGCGGCGAACTCCTCGTAGCCGGCGCAGTGCTCGGCGACGAAGGCCTCGTCGACGGCGCCCGGGGTGGTGAGCAGCAGGTGGTTGAGGGCGCGGAACAGGGCGAGGTCGCCGCCGAGCCGGATCTGCAGGAACAGGTCGGTCAGCTTGGTGCCGCCGCCGACCAGGCCGCGCGGGGTCTGCGGGTTCTTGAAGCGTTCGAGCCCGGCCTCGGGCAGCGGGTTGACGCTGACGATCTTCGCCCCGGCCCGCTTGGCGCGCTCCAGGGCGGAGAGCATCCGGGGGTGGTTGGTGCCCGGGTTCTGGCCCGCGACGACGATCAGGTCGGCCTGGTACAGGTCCTTGAGCGAGACGCTGCCCTTGCCGACGCCGAGCGTCTCGGTGAGCGCCGAACCCGAGGACTCGTGGCACATGTTGGAGCAGTCCGGCAGGTTGTTGGTGCCGAGCCTGCGGGCGAACAGCTGGTACGCGAAGGCGGCCTCGTTGGAGGTGCGGCCGGAGGTGTAGAACGCGGCCCCGTCCGGGGAGTCGAGCGCGGCCAGCTCCTCGGCGACCAGCGCGAAGGCCTCGTCCCAGCCGATCGGGACGTAGTGGGTGGCGCCCTCGTCCAGCAGCATCGGGGCGGTCAGCCGGCCCTGCTGGCCGAGCCAGTAGCCGGAGCGCTCGGCGAGGTCGGCCACCGGGTGCTCGGCGAAGAAGGCCGGGGTGACCCGGCGCTCGGTGGCCTCCTCGGCGACGGCCTTGGCGCCGTTCTCGCAGAACTCGGCGAGGTGCGGCTTGTCCGGCTCGGGCCAGGCGCAGCCGGGGCAGTCGAAGCCGTCCGGCTGGTTGACCTTGCGCAGGGTGGACAGCACCCGGCCCGGCGACATCTGCTCGGCGGCCATCCGCAGGGTGTGCCCGATCGCGGGCAGGCCGGCGGCGGCGCGGGCCGGGGGCGCGACGTGCGGGGCGTCCTGGGCGGGGTCGCGGTGCGGGGGCTGCTTGGCCATGGCGGTTCTCCGGAGGGCTCGGAGTGCTTGGAGCGTATCCGGTGCGGCTGCCCGGGCGGTCAGTCCTCCTTCTGCAACTCGGTGAGCAGGCGGCGGGCGACGGCGTCGTTCTGGCGGAAGGACGGGGCGTCGGTGCGCGGGCGGGCGAAGGCGGCCGGGGCGCGGGTGGTGGTGGGGGCGCCGAGGGCGGTGCGGCGGGGGTGCGGGCGGTGGCCGAGCGCGGGGTCGACCAGGCGGGCGTCGGGGTCGGTGCGGACCAGCCCGGAGCGGTAGGCGTGGCCGTCGGGGTCGGTCAGCCGTTCCTCGTCGATCCGGCCGTCGCGCAGGAGCTGGCGCAGCAGCGGGTCGCCGGTGCGGTCGAGGGCGTGCCGGGGGAGGAAGGCGTCGACCAGGGCGGTGCCGTGGACGTGGTGGCCGGGCAGGGCGGGGGAGGAGGCGCGGAAGGTGCCGTGCTCCTCGTCGAGGTCGACCCGCAGGTCGGGGCCGAGGAAGTGCAGCAGTCCGGCGTCGGAGAGGGCGAGCAGCTGTTCCAGGCGGAAGCCGGGCGGGCCGGAGGCGTAGAAGGAGAAGAAGCCGCCCCACCAGCCGTCGAGGTGGGCGGCGGTGGAGCGGGCGGTGAGCGGGTGGGCGGGCAGCAGGTGGACGAGGTGGCCGTAGAGCGAGAGCAGGGCGTAGAAGGCGCCGAGGTCGGCGCTGTGCCGCAGGTCGGAGCGGCGGGCCAGGTCGGCGCGCAGGTGGGCGCGCAGGTGCTGCTGGAGTTCGGCGGGGCTGCCGACCCGCAGGCCGGTGAGCGGGCGGTCGAGCCGTTCCAGGTCGAGGCGGTCCTCGGGGTCGGGGACGGCGGCGGCGACCAGGGCCGCCCGCTCGGGGCCGTCCCAGGGGTGGCGGTCGTAGGCGGCGAGGAACTCGGCCCAGGGCAGGGCGGTGCGTTCGGGGTGGCCGTGGAACAGCTCGTGGTAGTAGCCGAAGCCGATCTCCTTGGCCATGGCGGGCCACAGGTCGCGCCGGAAGTCGACCTGCCCGTCGGGGAGTTCGAGGCCGGGGCCGAAGTAGCGCGGGAACGGCGGGAGCGGGCCCTGGAGCCGGTAGCCGGTCTTGGCGTGGTACGGGACGCCGCGGCGGGAGCCCGCGTACAGCACGGGTTCGCGGCCGGAGGGGTGGTAGCGCAGGCCGCCGCCGGGGCGGGGGGTGAAGCGGCCGCCGCGGCCCTCGGTGAGCAGCGCGACCAGGTCGACGAAGGCCAGGCCGAGGCCGCGGACCACCACCCGTTCGCCGGGGGCCAGGCCGGAGAGGTCGGCGTCGGCGGTGAAGGCGGGCGGCTGGTAGGTGCGGCCGTGCCGGGCGGCGAAGGCGCGGGGCCCGGCGGTCTCGGGGCCGGGCGCGGAGTCCAGGTGGCCGAGGGCGAGCACCACCCGGTCGGCGAGCAGCACGGTGCCGGAGAGGTGGACGCGCTGCGGCCCGTCCGGGCCGCCGGTGAGCTTGCGGACGGTGTCCTGGTGGACGAACAGCCGTACGTTGTCCGGGAGTTCACCGGCGGCCCGGCGCAGCACCCAGTCCAGGTAGCCGCCCTGGGCGCGCCGGGTCGGGAAGTCGGTGGGGGCGAGGGCGCGCAGTTCCGCGGCCACCTCCTCGTCCTCGGCGGGCCGGTACGGGGGGTGGGCGGCCGGGTCGGCGGCCCACTCGGCGAGCGAGGGGCCGGGGCGGACCGGGCCGTCCATGGTGGTGCGCTCGTCGGTGAACATGGTGACGTCCTCGGCCATCGAGTTCATCCGCAGCAGCGGCGACTGCGCGTACCGCCAGATCCGGCCGCCGCCGGGCGGGTGCGGGTCGACCAGGTGGATGTCCAACTCGACGCCGGGGCCCAGCAGTGCGGGCGCGTTCGCGGCGATCCGCTCCAGCAGGCCGGTGCCCCGCGGCCCGGCGCCGACCACGACCAGTACGGGCACCGCGCTCACCGCCCGGCCGTGCGCCGGAAGGCGCCCCGGGCCCGCTGGAGCGGGGTCGGCGGCAGGCCGCCGCGGGTGGCGCCGCGGGCGAAGTGCCGCTCCAGGTAGTACTGGCCGACGGACAGCACGCTGGTCACCGCGACGTACCAGAGGGTGGCCACCATCAGCAGCGGGATCACCCGGTACGTCTGGTTGTAGATCATCTGGGCCGAGAACAGCAGGTCGTGGACGGCCAGCACGCTGATCACCGCGGTGCCCTTCAGGGTGCCGATCAGCATGTTCCCGGCGGGCGGCAGGATCGCCCGCATCGCCTGCGGCAGCACGATCCGGCGCAGCACCCGGCCGCGGCCCAGGCCCAGCGAGGCGGCCGCCTCCAACTGGCCCTGCTCGACCGACAGCACGCCGGAGCGCACCACCTCGGCGGCGAACGCGGCCTCGTGCAGGGTCAGCCCGATCAGCGCGGTCAGCACCGGGCCGAGCAGGTCGACGGTCTCCACCGAGAACAGCTCGCCGCCGAACGGCAGGCTCAGCGACAGCGTCGGGTACAGCAGCCCGATGTTGAACCAGAGCAGCAACTGCACCAGCAGCGGGGTCGCCCGGAAGATCCAGACGAAGCCCCAGCTGAGGCCCTGCAGCACCGGGTTGCCCGACAGCCGGGCCACCGCCAGCGCGGTGCCCAGGGCGAAGCCGAGGGCGACCACCGCGCCGGTCAGCCACAGCGTCAGCAGCAGGCCGCGCAGGATCGACGGCGAGGTCAGGTAGGAGCCGACCACCGGCCACTCGAAGGCCGCGTTCCCGGCCAGCGAGCGCACCAGCAGTGCGGCGGCGAGCAGCGCCAGGCCGCCGCTGACGTACCGCCCGGGGCGGCGGCGGGGCGCGATCGGCAGCCCGGACAGGGCGGGCGGCGCGTCGGCGGGCGGCCCGGCGGCAGGGGGCGCGTCGGCCGGGGCCCCGGTGAGGGGCGCGTCGGCAGGGGGCGGTGCGGCGGGGCGGGGGCCGGCGGACGGGACGGCGGGCGAGGCCATGGAGGGCTCCAACGGGCGGCGGGACGGGCGGTCTCCGCATGCCGTCACTCACGCGCGCCGCGTCCCTCAACGCGGCTGGGCCTGGCGGCAGTTCGGCCGGGCCCGGGCAGTTCTCGCTCCGGTTCCGATCGTACGCGCGAGCGAGCGGCGGCTGTCAAGGACGCGGGTGTGACGCCGGTGTTTCGTCCCCCTCGGAAAGGTTGACGGGCCGTCCGCGGCGCTGCTCAACTGTTCGACATGACAGCCGAGCAGCCCGCCCTCGTGACGCGAGGCCACATCGACTTCGGTCGGGTGTGGTCCGCGGCGTGTCGCGGCTGACCCGGCAGCGGGCCGCCTGATCCGGCCCTTCCTCCCTCCGGGAGTCCTCCCTCGGTCGCCCCTGTCGCGGGCCGGGAAGCCGTCCGTCCGGACGGACCAACAGGCGTACGCTGCCGCCCCCCTGGCGTTCCCCGCTCGCTCCTGAGCCGGCGCCCCGTCACGCGCCCACGCCCGTCCTCCCCGTCCTCCCCCCCCCCCCCCCCCCCCCCCCCCCCCCGCGCCCCGCCCACGAGGACCACGGCTGGGACCGGGTGCTGTTCGCCTACGGCGCCGGATCGCCCGAACCCGCAGCCGCCGCCGCGTACCTCGCCGCCAAGCTCGACCGGCTGCAGATCCTGCTCGCGCACCGGCCCAACGTCTCGTACCCGACCTTCGCCGCCAAGACCTTCGCCACCCTGGACCGGATCAGCGACGGCCGGCTCACCGTGCACTTCATCACCGGCGGCAACGACCACGAGCAGCAGCGCGAGGGCGACTTCCTGCCCAAGGACCGCCGCTACGACCGCACCCGCGAGTACATCGGCATCGTCAAGAAGGCCTGGACCAGCCGCGAACCCTTCGACCACGAGGGCGAGTTCTACCGCTTCAACGACTTCGTCTCGGACGTCTTCCCGGTCCAGCAGCCCCGTCCGGGCGTCTCCTTCGGCGGTTCCTCGCCCGCCGCGTACGCCGCCGGCGGCGCCGAGGCCGACGTCTACGCGCTGTGGGGCGAACCGCTGGCCCGCACCGCCGAGCAGATCGAGCTGGTCAGGGCCGCCGCCCGGGCCGCCGGGCGCACCGACGCCCCGCGGATCCAGGTCGCCTTCCGGCCGATCATCGCGCCCACCGAGGAGCTCGCCTGGGAGAAGGCGCACCGCACGGTCGCCGCGATCAAGTCCCGCCGGGAGGGCGACGACCTGGTCCGCCGCAGGCTCGCCAACGGCGACGGCCCGGAGAACGCGGGCTCGCAGCGACTGGTGGAGATCGCCGAGGCGGGCGAGCGCTACGACCGCGCGCTGTGGACCCCGACCGCCGCCGCCACCGGCGGCGCGGGCAACTCCAACGCCCTGGTCGGCACGCCCGAGACGGTCGCCCGGGCGCTGCTCGACTATTACGACCTCGGCGTGGACATCCTCTCCGCCCGCGGCTACCACCACGTCGACGACGCGATCGACTTCGGCCGGTACGTCATCCCGATCGTCCGCGAGGAGGTCGCCAAGCGCGACGCCGCGAAGGCGGCCGGGGCCACCGCGGCATGAGCGCGCTGACCGTCGAGCGGGCCGTCCTCGGCGACCCCCTCACCGAACCGCTGATCCGCGAGCTCACCCACGAGTACGTCACCCGCTACGGCCCCGGCGGCCACCAGGAGATGGCCCGCTACGGCGCCGAGGAGTTCGCCCCGCCCGACGGGCTGCTGCTCCTGCTGCTGCGCGACGGCGAACCGGTGGCGGGCGGCGCCTACCGCCGCCACGACGCCCCGGCCACCGCCGAGGTGAAGCGGATGTGGACCGCGGCCGGGCACCGCCGCCAGGGCCTCGGCCGCCGCGTCCTGGCCGAACTGGAGTCCGCCGCCCGGGAGGCCGGGTACCGCCGGATCCTCCTCACCACCGGCCCGCGCCAGCCCGAAGCCAGGGGCCTCTACCTGGCGGCCGGGTACACCCCGCTGTTCGACGCCCGCGTCGAGCCCGCACCGGACGGCGGCCCGCTGCCGTTCGAGAAGGACCTGCTCACCACTGGCACGGCCGCCGCGGCGGCCGGAAAGGCACCGATCCGATGAAGCGCCACCTCCCCGCCGTCGCCCTGGCCGCCGTCGCCGCCCTGGTGCTGGCGGGCTGCGGATCCGACCCGGCCGCCGCCCCGAAGGCCGCCCCGGTCGGCATCCGGCCCGAGCAGGACGTCCTGTCGGGCGTGCAGAAGAACGAGGCGGCCGCGGCGCTGCTGCCCGCCGACGTCCGGGCCGCGGGCACGGTCAAGCTCGGCGGCGCGGTCGGCTCCCCGCCCGGGGCGTACTACCCGGAGGGCAAGAAGGAGATCACCGGGCTGGACGTCGACCTGGTCAACGCCGTCGCCAAGGTGCTCGGGGTGCAGGTGCAGCGCGAGGACGCCGCGTTCGAGACCATCCTGCCCGCGCTCGGCAGCGGCAAGTACGACGTCGGCACCGGCAACTTCGGCGTCACCGAGGCCCGGCTGAAGACCATCGACTTCGTCACCTACATCGACGACGGCCAGGGCTTCGCGGTCCGCTCGGACAACACCGCGCTGAACACCGTCACCGACCTGGTCCAGCTGTGCGGCCTGACCATCGGCACCGGTGCGGGCACCACCTTCGAGGCCACCCTGAACGCCAAGAAGGACGTCTGCGCGCAGGCCGGCAAGAAGCCGTACGAGGTCAAGGTGTTCTCCGACAACGGCGCCGTCTTCACCGGCCTGCAGCAGGGCCGCCTGGACGTGGTGATGTCCACCATCAACGGCCTGCGCTACCAGGCCGCCCAGCCCGGCGCCAAGACCCGCTTCCTCGGCGAGTACCACCTGCTCGACGTCGGCTTCGCGTTCAAGAAGGGCTCGGCGCTCACCCCCGCCTTCCAGGCCGCCGTCAACCAGCTGATCAAGGACGGCACCTACCGGAAGATCCTCACCAAGTGGGGCACCGCCGACTCGGCCATCACCGAATCGAAGATCAACCCGCCCGAGCACCCCTGACCCCGGGAGCCCCCGATGACCGCCCTCACCCCCGAGCAAGCCCTCCCGATCCGACAACCCGCCGACTCCGCCGAGGAGTTGAGGATCGTCCCGCACCGCAGGCCGTGGCGGCTGGTGGCCGGACTGGTCGCGCTGGTGCTGGCCGCCCAGTTCCTGCACGGGCTGGCCGTCAACCCCGGCTGGGACTGGCCGACCTTCCGTGCCTTCGTGTTCTCCGACAGCATCCTGCGCGCGGTCGGCGTCACCCTCCAACTCACCGCCTACGGCACCGTCCTGGGCTTCGCGCTGGGCGCGGTGATCGCCGCGCTGCGGCTGTCCGGCAGCCCGATCCTGCGCACCATCGCCTGGACGTACGTGTGGGCGTTCCGCTCGATCCCGCTGATCGTGCAGCTGGTGTTCTGGTTCAACCTGGCCTACCTGTACAAGCGGATCGGGATCGGCGTCCCGTTCGGCCCGACCTTCGCCTCCTTCGGCACCACGGACCTGCTCGGCGCCCTCGGCGCGGCCGTCCTCGGCCTCGCCCTGCACCAGGCCGCGTACGCCGCCGAGATCATCCGCGGCGGGGTGCTCGCGGTCGACGCCGGACAGCTCGAAGCCGCCGCCGCGCTCGGCATCCCGAAGTTCCGGCAGGCCTGGCGGATCGTGCTGCCGCAGGCCATGCGCGGCATCCTGCCGAACGCCGCCAACGAGGTCATCTCGCTGTTCAAGGGCACCTCGATCGTCTACGTGATGGCGATCGGCGAGCTCTTCTACCAGGTCCAGGTGGTCTACGGCCGCACCGGCCGGGTGGTGCCGCTGCTGATGGTCGCCACCGTCTGGTACGTGCTGCTGACCACCGCCCTCTCGCTCGTCCAGTACCACGTCGAGCGCTACTTCGCCCGGGGCAGCGAACGCCACGCGCCGCCCACCCCCTGGCAGCGGCTGCGCGCCGCCGTCACCGAGAGCAAGGAGAAGCGGGCATGAGCGGCGACGGCACCACGGCCATGGTCGAAGTGCGCGGCGTGCACAAGCGGTTCGGACGGCTGGAGGTGCTGCGCGGCATCGACCTCGACGTCCGCCCCGGCACCGTCACCGTGGTGCTCGGCCCGTCCGGCTCCGGCAAGTCCACCCTGCTGCGGGCGGTCAACCACCTGGAGAAGCTCGACCAGGGGTACGTCCGGGTGGACGGCGAGCTGATCGGCTACCGGCGGGTCGGCGACAAGCTGCGCGAACTGCCGGAGCGCGAGGTGCTCAAGCAGCGCACCCGGCTCGGCTTCGTGTTCCAGAACTTCAACCTGTTCCCGCACCTGACCGTGCTGGAGAACCTGGTCGAGGCCCCGGTCGGCGCGCTCGGCGTGCCCAGGGAGGAGGCCCGGGCCCGGGCGCTGGAACTGCTGGAGCGGGTCGGCCTCGCCGACAAGGCCGCCGAGTACCCGCGCCGGCTCTCCGGCGGCCAGCAGCAGCGCGTCGCCATCGCCCGGGCGCTCGCCCTGGAGCCCAAGGTGCTGCTGTTCGACGAGCCGACCTCCGCACTCGACCCCGAACTGGTCGGCGAGGTGCTCGACGTGATCAAGGACCTGGCCCGCACCGGCACCACCATGATCGTCGTCACCCACGAGATCGGCTTCGCCCGCGAGGTCGCCGACACCGTGGTCTTCATGGACGGCGGCGTGGTCGTCGAACAGGGCCCGCCCGCCCGGGTGCTGGACGACCCGCAGCACGAACGCACCCGCGCCTTCCTCGCCAAGGTCCTCTGAAGTCCCGTCCCGTTCGAAGGAGTCACCCGCATGTCCGTGCACCGCCGCACCTTCGCCCCGGCCGCCGCCGCCCTCGTCGCCGCCCTGCTGCTCTCCTCCTGCGGCTCCGCGGACGACGCCGCCGCCGACCTCGGAGCCGAGAAGGAGGGCACCGCGCCCAACGGCGTGAAGATCAACCTGACCCCGGAGCAGAACCGGATCAGCACGCCCGAGGTCGACGCGATCGCCGCCCTCCTCCCCGACGAGGTCCGCCGAAGAGGCACCCTCCGGGTCGCGGCCAGCGTCGGCACCGTCCCGCCGCTGGGCTTCTACGCCACCGACGACAAGACCGTCATCGGCACCGAAGCCGACCTGGCGCACCTGATCGGCGACGTGCTCGGCCTGAAGGTCGAGATCGACCCGGCCTCCTGGGAGAACGTCTTCATCGGCCTGGACAGCGGCAAGTACGACGCGGCCGTCACCAACGTCACCGTCACCGAGGCCCGCAAGGAGAAGTACGACTTCGCCACCTACCGGCTCGACATCCTCGGCTTCGAGGCCAAGAAGGGCGGCAGCTGGAAGGTCACCGGCCCGGCCGACGTCGCCGGGCACACCATCGGCGTCTCCTCCGGCACCAACCAGGAGAAGCTGCTGCTGGCCTGGAGCGAGCAGGACGTCGAGAACGGCCTCGAGCCGGTCGACGTGAAGTACTACCAGAACTCCTCCGACTACTACCTCGCCCTCGGCTCCGGCCGGATCGAGGCCTGGCTCGGCCCCAACCCGGGCACCGCCTTCCACGCCGCGCAGACCGGCGAGACCGAGGTGATCGGCACCTACTCCGGCGCGGGCGACACCGTCCTCGGCAAGATCGCCGCCACCACCAAGAAGGACAACGGCCTGGTCAAGGCGCTCAACGCGGCCATCAACGAGACCATCGAGAACGGCACCTACGCCCAGGTCCTGAAGCGCTGGGGCCTGGACAACGAGGCCGTGCCGACCTCCGAGATCAACCCGCCCGGCCTGCCGAAGTCCAACAGCTGACGCCCTCCACCGGCTCGTCGGAGCGCATCCCTCACCACCCGTGCGGGATGCGCTCCAGCACGCCGCCCGCGAACACGTCGTACAGCGGCAGCGACTCCAGGTGCACGTAGCCGATGTGGCAGTCGCACGACCCCAACGGGCATGCCCGCGGCCGCAGTTGCTCCCGGTACGAGTCGTCGTACAGGTTGCCCAGCGGCGGCCGGACGAAGTGGCAGCGGCGCACCGTCCCGTCCCCGTCCACCGACACCACGCTCTCGCCCGTCCGGCACGGCAGCCCCGCGCTGCGGTGCGGGTGGCGGCTGTACCCGAACAGCGGGTCCAGCTCCGTCCACTGCGCCGCCTCGGCGTCGGCGTACGTCAGCCCGTCGGCCGCGTTCACCCACAGGTACACCCCCTCCGGCAGCGCCGCCCGCAGCCGCCGGGCCGCCGCCAGGTGCTCCGGCTGCCCGACCACGCCCACGCTGAACCGCACGCCCAGCGCGGTGAGTTCGGCGCACTTGGCGAGGAAGCGCTGCTCGCTCACCTGCCCCGGGTGGTACGTCACCCACAGCGCCAGCTTCGAGCGGTCCGCCTCCGCCAGCCAGGCGGTCCGGCAGCTCGCGTTGGTCTGGATCGCCACCCGCTCCAGGTGCGGCAGCCGGCTCAGCTCCACCATCGCCCGCCGGTACCAGCTGCGCACCAGCCCCTCGCCCCACGGCGTGAACAGCACCGACAGCCGCCCGTGCCCGTACGTCGCCGCCCAGGCCGTGAACCGCTCCAGCGCCGCCCGGTCGGTCCGCAGCAGCTCAGGGGTGTCGCGCCGCTTGGCGAACGGGCAGTACGGGCAGTCGTAGTCGCAGGAGGACAGCGGGCCCCGGTAGAGGAGGGTCAGGTGGTCGCTCACTTGGCCTCGTACTCCGCCATGTTGGCGCGCACCGCCGCCGAGAACAGCCGCGGCCCCACCGCGTCCGACCAGGCCAGGCCCTCCGCGCTCAGCAGCAGCCGGGCCGGGTCCTCGGCCGACAGCCAGCCGCGGGCCGCGAACCCGGCCAGCTCGGCCGGGAAGTCCAGCTCCGGGGTGCTGCCGAAGCGCTCCCGGTAGGCCGCCAGGTCGACGCCCTCGCCCTGCAGCAGCGACTGCACCAGGTGGCGGCGGCGGGTCTCCTCGTCCGTCATCGCCCAGCCCAGCTCGGCCCGGGAGAAGTCCGGCGCGGCCACGTAGTCGTCGATGATCCGCCGCACCTCGCGGGCGTCCACCGCGTAGTCGAAGGAGTAGTGCAGCCGCGAGGTGTACGAGCGGGCCCCGCAGCCCAGGCCCACCATGCCGTCGGTCTGGCAGGCGTACTCGCCCGCGCTCGCGCGCGCCGCGCCGGCCCGGCGGAACATCCGCATCGACACCTGCTCGTACCCCTCGGCCAGCAGGTGGTCGCGGCCCGCCCGGTACAGCGCCAGCCGCTGCGCGTCCCACTCCGGGGCCGTCGCGCCGGCCGCGGCGTGCCGCCCGAGGCCGGTCAGCGGGCGGACGTACAGCGGGTACAGGTACAGCTCCTCCGGCCGCCAGGCCAGCGCCGCGTCCAGGGACGCGACCCAGCTGGCGGGCGTCTGGCCGTCGATGCCGTAGATCAGGTCGATGTTCAGCACCGGGAACCCGGCGTCCCGGACCCGCCCCAGCGCCGCCTCCACCGCCGCCCGCTTCTGCGGGCGCACCGCCGCCCGCGCCTCCCCGTCCAGGAACGACTGCACGCCCAGGCTCAGCCGGGTCGTCCCGCGCTCCGCCAGCACCCGCAGCCGGTCGGCCGTCGCGGTGTCCGGCGAGGCCTCCACCGAGAGCGGCACCGCCCGCAGGTCCGCCCCCATCCGCAACTCGGCGATGTCGCACAGCCGTTCCAGCTCGGCCGCGCTCAGGTAGGTCGGCGTCCCGCCGCCGAACGCCGCCAGCGCGAACCGCGCCCCCGGCGCCAGCGCCTCCCGCACCTGCCGGGCCTGCCGCTCCAGCGCGTCCAGGTACGCCGTGGTCAGCCCCTCCGGGCTGCCGATCCGGGTGAACAGGTTGCAGAACCCGCACCGCACCTCGCAGAACGGCACGTGCAGGTACAGCGACAGCGCGTCCTGCTTCTCGCCCCGCCACAGCTCCGCCAGCCGCGGCCGCTCCGGCAGCGGCCGGTACGCCGTCTTGTGCGGGTACGCGTAGACGTAGCTCTGGTACGGGGACTCGCTGACGGTCATGCTCATCGGGGCTCCTGCGGCGTGACGGGGAGGGTGAAGTGCGCGTACGGGACGGTCCAGACCACCTCGTGGCCGATCCGGTGGCCGGTGTACCCGTCCTCGCCGTACGCGGTGCCGTGGTCCGAGCAGACGATCGCGAAGCACGGCCGCCGCGCGCTCATCGCCGCGAACAGCCGCCCCACGTGCGCGTCCACGTACTCCAGCGCGGCGGCGTGCGTCTCCCGGCTGTCCCCGTCCGCGCGGGTCGCGCCCGGCAGGTGGAACCAGTTCGGCTGGTGCAGCGCCGAGACGTTGAGGAACAGGAACAGCGGCCGCCCGGGCGGCTGCTCGGCCGCGACCCGCTCGGCCACCGCCACCTGCGACTCGAAGGAGGTCGGCGACGGGACGCCCAGCTCCGGCGCCCAGTGGCTCTCCTGGAACAGCCCCGGCAGGACGGAGCCGAGCGGCCCCTGCTTGTTGAAGAACCCCACCCCGCCGATGCACACCGTCCGGTACCCGGCCCCGGCCAGCCCGGTGGGCAGGTCCGGCGCGTCGAACACCCAGGTCCGCGACCCGGTGGTCTCCGACCCCGCGAACCGCGCCGCGAACAGCCGCGGGTGCGGCCCGTCCGGCGAGGCGGGCGTCGGCAGGAACCCGGCCAGGATCGCCTGGTGCGCGGCGTACGTGAAGCTCCCCGGCGAGTGCCGCCGCTCCCAGCCGCTGGGCGGCAGCACCTTCGCCAGGTTGGGCAGCCGCCCGGCCGCGAGCAGCTCGGCGGCGACGTCGTGGCGGAGCGTGTCGAGGGTGACCAGCAGCAGGTCGTGCGAGCCGACGACCTCGTTCATGTCGGGAATCGAAGCGGGAGAAACCAGGGGCTCGGGGAACGGCGAGCCCGTGCTGCTGCGTGTGGTGACGGAACCCGAAGCCGGTGCGCGCTCCGGCAGTGCACCGTCAGCAGACCGGGCCCCGCCGTTCCCCGCGCTCCTGGGCGCGTAAGCAGGGGAGGCCAGTTGGGCCGCGTACGTGTCCAGGCCCGGGGCCGGGCCCTCGGGGAGGCCCGGGAGGTTCGGGAGGAGGTCGCCGAAGGCGTTGACCTCGGCGACCAGGGAACGGCGCCAGCGGGAGTGCGGGAGGAGGTCGACGCCGACCATCGGGGCGTGCGGGAAGCACCTCGCGGCGGCCTCCGCGGTGGCCAGCAGCTCGGGCCAGTGCTCGCCCGCCGCGGCCCGGGCGAGGGCGGTCTCGCCGCGGGCGCCGCCGAGGTGCAGGTTGGTCATCGGGTGCAGGCTGGTGCGGACCACCGCGTGGGTGGCGCGGCCGCCCACGACCAGCACCCGCAGGTCCGCGGCGCGGCCGTGCTGGCCGGACTTGGGGACCCAGCGCTCGACGTGCAGCCCCTCGGGGGCGAGGCGGTCGACGAGTTCGGCGACCTCCGCCGCGGAACGGTAGCGGCGGACGGCGAGCGAGTTGTGCAGCCCGTCCGCGGTGAGCTCCACCGAGGTGGTGGCCTGCACCCGCCCGCCCGGCCCGAACTCCAGCGCCACCACGCCGGACGCGGAGGAGCCGTGCACCGGCTTCAGGAACACCCGGCGCATCCCGGCCTCCGCCAGCCGCTCCTTCAACTCCTCGAACCCGGAGGGCGGTTCGCCCGGCAGCGCGGGCGGCACCGGCACCCCGGCGGCGGCCAGCAGGGCGTGCGTGCGCCGCTTGTCGAACATGACGGCGATCTCGTCCGGGTCGCCGAGCAGCCGCACCCCGGGCCGGGCGGCCAGCCCGCGCAGCGCCGCGGTGACGCCCGCGTACCAGGCGGGGCCGCCCTCGACCCGGGTCGGGGCGTAGCCCGGGCCGAGGACGGGGCCGCGCAGCAGCCGGTCGGCCTCCGGGTCCTCGCCGGGCGAGTCGAGCCGGACCACCGCGCCGGGCGGCAGCTCGTACCGCCCGCGCAGCAGGTCCGCCCAGGGCAGCACGGCGGGCTCCGGCCGCCCGGCGGCGCGGGCCGCGGCGGCGAACAGGGTGACCCGGCGGTGCCCCGGGCAGCCCAGGACGACCAACTGGTTGCGCGTCAACTCCCTCGGCCCGCCTACTCGGAGACGGCGACGTAGCGCCAGTTGTCGCCCGGGTCCTCGGCGCCGGAGAGGTCGACCGCGACACCGGGCAGGGCGTCGCGCAGCCGCTGCTGCACGCCCTCGGTGAGGTAGTGGTGGTGCAGGTCCAGGGTCTTCAGGTGGGTGAGCGGCTGGCCCTCCAGCAGCGCCGCCGCGCCCTCGTCGGTGAGCGCGCCCATGGACAGCGACAGGCCGGTCAGCCGGGGCACCACGGGGGCCTGGGCGGCCAGCGCGGCGATCCGGTCCTGGGCCTCGGCGTTCTGCAGGCCCAGGTGCGTCAGCGCGGGCAGCTTGGCGCCGGACAGGAACGGGGCGAGGTCCTCCACCGTCCAGTCGCCGCCGTAGTTGTCGACGCCGAGCCACAGCTCCAGCCTCTCCAGCGCCGGGAAGTCGCTGGCGCCGACCGCCCGGACGATCGTGCCGGGCAGGCCGCCGGCCTCGAAGCGCAGCGCCTTCAGCTTCTCGTGCCGGACGGGCCTGAGGCCGAGCCGGTCCTTGTCCTCGTAGTCCGCGGCGGAGCCGCGCACCACCAGCTCCTCCAGCAGCGGGAAGGTCTCGAACACCGGCGTGACGTCGCACATCTGGATCCAGGAGATCTCGCACTCCTCGCCGGTGACGTCGCAGAGGAACAGCGCGCGCAGCGCGGGCAGCCGGTCGGCGGCGGCGAGGATCAGCGGCAGCGCCTCGGACAGCGACTCCGGCTCCTCCCGGAACCAGCGGCCCAGCACCAGCGCGGTGACCCGCTCCAGGTCGACGGCGTCCAGGAACGCCTGCCACAGCTCGGGGAACTCCTCGTCCTCGTCCTCCCAGTCCAGGCCGACCCGCCAGGCGGTGGCGCCCGCCGCCGGGAGGTCGCCCTTCGCCCGGGCGGTGTGGAAGTCGGTGACCGGGAGGCCGTGGAACTCCTCGGCGTGGTTCCTGATGACCATGCGCTGCTCCTCGCTGCTTCGTCGTACCGCTGCTGTCTCGCCTCGGCCCGCGGCGGGCCGGAGACCTGTCTACCAGGCACCCGTGACTTCACCCGCACGAAGGACGCGGCGGGAGCGCGGTTGTCGGTGGTGCGGCCTAGTTTGCGGTGCACGGAGTTCGGCAGCGGGCCGGACCGGACCGCGGGAGGACCCGTGTACCGCCAGGGAGACGTACTGATCGTTCCGGTCGCGCCGAGCGCCGTCCCGGGCGCCGTCGCGCACATGGCGCGCCAGCCGCGGGACGTCCGGGGGCGGCTGGTGCTGGCCCTCGGCGAGGTGACCGGGCACGCCCACGCGGTGCTCGGCCCGGGCGAACTCGTCCGCGAGGGAGGCCAGTTCGCCCCCGCCTGGCTGCACCTGCCGGAGGGCGGCAAGGTCGTCCACGAGGAGCACGCGGCGATCACCCTGCCCGGCGGCTGGTTCCGGGTGGTCCGCCAGCGCGAGTACACGCCCGGCGCGGTCCGCATGGTCGCCGACTGAGCCCCGTCCGAACCCGCCCGCCCCCGCCACCCGCACCAGACCCAGGACACGGAGAACCGATGACCAGCCAGCTGACCGGCCGTCCGGCCGACCTCTCGGTGGCCCACTGGCGGGCCGTCGCCGCCAGCACCGGCCCCGCCGACCGGGCCACCGCCGAGCAGGCCGTCAAGGACGCCTACCGGGCCGCCGGGCTCGCCGAACCCGCCGAGTTCCGCTGGTACCCCTCGCCGCGCGCCGCCCTCGCCGAACTCCTCGCCCACCCGGGCGGGTTCGGGGCGAGCGTGCGCGAGCAGGTGCGCACCGCCGCCTGGGAGCGGGCCCGCACCGCCGCCCTCGCCGCGCTCGGCCCGGCCGGCTGGTCCGAGCTCTGGAACACCACCGGCGCCGAACTCGCCGCCACCACCGCCCTGCCCGCCGAACGCGTCCGCACCGCACTGCTCGACCACTTCGCCCCCGAACCCGAGCCGATCGACGACTGGCAGCAGGCCCGCAGGCCCGAGAACCGGGCGGCCCGGCAGACCGCCGCCGAGGACCGCGCCGAAGTCCGGCTCGCCCTGCTGGACGCCGTGGCCGGGCAGCACGACGCCGCCTGGCTCGCCGCCTTCGACACCGCGGGCACCGGCGACGCGGCCCTCGCCGCCCTGGCCGGCGTCGCCCGCCAGGTCGGCTGGTGGTGGCCGTACGAGCGCGTCGTGCTGCTCAGCGAACGCCCCACCGCCCTGCACCGCGACGAGGCCGGCCGGCTCGACCGCGCCGACGGCCCCGCCCTCGCGTACGCCGACGGCTTCGCGCTGCACGCCTGGCGCGGCATGCCCGTCCCCGCGGACTTCCCCGAGCAGCTGACCGGCCTCACCCCCGAACGCATCCGCGCCGAGGAGAACGCCGAACTGCGCCGCGTCATGCTGGAGCACTTCGGCTACGACCGCTACCTCGCGGAGTCCGGCGCCGAGCCGCTGCACCGGGACGAGACCGGCGTCCTGTGGCGGATCCAACTCCCGGACGACGAACCGGTGGTGATGGTCGAGGTGGTCAACTCCACCCCCGAACCGGACGGCACCCACCGCACCTACTACCTGCGCGTCCCGCCCGGCACCCGCACCGCCCGGGCCGGTGTCGCCTGGACGTTCGGCGTCGAGGAGGCCGACTACCGGCCGCAGCGCGAGACCTGACCGGCGAGCGGCCGGGCGGGCCTGTCAAGGGTGCGGGCCGATGATTCACCTCCGGCCCGTCCGTCTCCGATTGGGAGGAATTCGCCGAAGCGGCACCACTGTTCCGCAGGCGAACGCCGCTGGTATACCTCAATGTCCCGGGGCGGGGCAGGACCCGCCCCCGACACGAACAGGTGGTGACGGGCAGTGAAGTTCCTCCGGGTGGGCCCTGCGGGCGCGGAACGACCGGTCGTACTCGCCCCCGACGGCACCGCCCGCGACCTCCGCCCGCTCACCCCCGACCTCGACGGCGCCTTCCTCGCCGCGTTCGACCCGGCGGCGCTCGACCCCGCCGCCCTCCCGGTCACCGACCTCACCGGCGAACGCGTCGGCCCGCCGGTCGCCCGCCCCGGCAAGATCGTCGGCATCGGCCTCAACTACCGCGACCACGCGGCCGAGGCGGGCGCCGCGATCCCGACCGAGCCGGTGGTCTTCCTCAAGCCCACCAACACCCTGGTCGGCCCGCACGACCAGGTGCTCGTGCCGCGCGGCAGCGAGAAGACCGACTACGAGGTCGAGCTCGCCGTCGTCATCGGCCGCACCGGCCGCTACCTGGAGACCCCGGCCGACGCCGCCGCGATCATCGCGGGCTACGCCGCCGTCAACGACGTCACCGAACGCGCCTTCCAGTTCGACCGCGGCGGCCAGTGGGACAAGGGCAAGTCCGCCGAGACCTTCACCCCGCTCGGCCCCTGGCTGGTCACCCCCGACGAACTCGGCGACCCGCAGGCCCTCGACCTCCGGCTCTGGGTCAACGGCGAGCTCCGCCAGGACGGCTCCACCGCCGACATGATCTTCCCGGTGCACGAGACCGTCCGCTACCTCACCCACTTCATGCGCCTCGACCCCGGCGACGTCGTCATCACCGGCACCCCCGCGGGCGTCACCCTCGGCCGCCCCGGCACCCCCTTCCTCCGCGCGGGCGACGAACTCGCCCTCGAAGTCACCGGCCTCGGCCGCCAGGAGACCACCCTCGGCCAGGCGTGACCCCGCGCCGTCCCGGGGTGCGGAGGACGGGCGGAACGAGGATTTCGCGGGCAAAGGATCTGAAAAGACGACGTTATGACAGTGTGGAAGGTTCCGATACGATCCCTTCCGCCCGCCGCCGTGTGACGGTTCGCCCACGGCGGTGGCTCTCGCGCGAACCACTTTCCCTGGGGGAGTTTTGAGCATCCGTCGGTCGATCGCCGCTGCCGTCTTCGTCGCGGCCGTCTCCGCACCCACCGCCCTCGGCACCGCACAGGCGATGGCCGAAACCACCCCGACCGGCCAGTCCGCGCCGGACGCCGCCCCCACCACGCCGGACGCCGCCCCCACCACGCCGGACGCCGCCCCCACCACGCCGGACACCGAGTCCGCCGCTGAGCCCGCTGCCCCGGTTGCACCCGCCGCGCCCGCCGCTTCGGTTGACGGACCCGCCGCTCCGGTTGCCGAGCCCGCCGCTCCGGCCGGACCCGCCGCTCCGGCCGAACCGGCGGCCCCGGCCGCGCCGGTGCTCGACGAGGCCGCGCTGCGGGCCCGCCTGGCGGCGGCCCTGGCCGAGCCGGGCCACTACACCCACTACTACAGGGCGGTCAGGGTGGCGCGGCTCGGCACCGCCGAGCAGATCCAGCACTTCCTGGACGTCGAACTGGCCGTGGTCGTCCGCGACGACAACAACCTCAGGGCCGCCCAGCTCATGGACGCGGCCGAGCCCGGCACCCCGGTCTGGGAAGCGGCCCGGAAGGCGTTCGACGACGGCAGCCCGGAGGCGATCGCACACTTCCTGCACGTCACCTTCCCGGACCTGACCGACTCCGACAACCGGGTCGAGCTCTCGCAGTTCATCGAGACCCCGTTCATCAGCGCCGGACTGCGCGCGGAGGCGCTCGCGGTGCTGGACGAGGGCAGCCGCGAGGAGATCATCGACTTCCTGGAGCAGGCGCCGGGGCGCCTGCTCACCGACTACCGGATCCAGGCCACCCAGGCGATGTCCGTGGGCGGCCCCGAGGTCCGGAAGGTCGTGAACGTGCTGCTGACCAGCGGCACCCTGGAGGACCTGCGCGAGTTCCTGGCCACGGGGCTCAAGGAGGCCCAGGCCCGGGACAAGGCGGCCGAGCAGGCGGCCGGACAGGCGGGCGGCAAGGACGGCGACGCGGACGGGAACGGCACGAAGGGCGAGGAGGGCCGGCCGGCGGGCAACGGCGGCAACGGCGCCACCCAGGCCGGTCTGACCACCACGACCACCGGCACCACGACCACGACCACCGCCACCGCCACCGCCACGGAGACCGGCACCGGCACCGGCCTGGCCTTCACCGGTCCGGGCACCCCGCTCGCGGCCGTCACGACCACCGGCGCGGCGGCGATCGCCCTCGGCGCGGGCACCCTGGTGGTCACCCGCCGCCGTCGCCAGGAGTCCTGACCCCCGGCAGCCCCCGAGCACCGGAACGGCCGCGCGGCACCCCGCCGCGCGGCCGTCCCGCGTTCCGCCGCGCTCCGCCTCACGCAGCCGAGCCCGCGGGCCCCCGCCCCCTCACCGCCCCCGCCCCCTCACAGCCCCAGGTCGCGCAACCGCGCGATGAGCACCCCCGCCGGGCTCTCCGCCGTCTCCAGCTCCAGCCACCCGTGCAGCACCTCCGCGGTCTGCCCGTCGCGGACGGCGGTGGCCGCGGCCATCACCACGAACTGGTCGACCAGCCAGGCGCACAGCGAGTCGGCCGGGATCTGCCGTCCCTCGTCGAGCCAGCTGATCGCCGAGGCCTCGACCACCGAGATCCAGGAGCGCACCAGCAGGGTGAGCCGCGGCCCGGCCTCCCGCACGCCGAGGTGGCGCAGGGTGCGCCGGAGCGCCGCGCGGCGCACGTCGTCGACGATGGCCGAGGTGCGCGCGGTCTCGACGACGGAGCCGCCGCGCAGCAGCGCGCCGTAGCCCGCGGCGTGCTCGCCGACGAAGTCGAAGTAGCGGTGCAGGACGGCGCCGAGCTGCTGGGTGGGGGTGCCGTCGGTGGGTTCGACGGTGAAGCGGGTGGTGAGTTCGGAGGCGGCGCTGCGCAGCGCCGCCTCGTACAACTGCTGCTTGCCGCCCGCGAAGTAGCGGTAGACGAGCGGCCGGGAGGCGCCCGCGGCCTCCGCGACGTCGTCGAGGGAGACCTCTTCGGGCGGGCGGGCGGCGAAGAGTTCGAGGGCGACGGCGATGAGTTGTTCGCGCCGTTGCTGGACGGGCAGTCGGCGGTAGGCGGCGCGGCGTGGGCGCTCCGCGGCGGTGGGTTCCTCGACGGGTTCCTCGACGGGGTCCCCGACGGGGGAGGGGGTCGCTGCCATGCGTGCCAGGGTAGACCTCGGGCGGGCTGGCGCACCCCCTTCCGCACGGCTGCCACCGGCGGGTTCCCGCCGGGCGGGGCCCGGTCGGGGGCCGCAGACTGTGGGCAGGTGTCGGGTGAGTCGCGGCGAGGAGCGGCCGGTGCGGTGGGCGCGGGCGGTGGGGCGGTGGGTCGGGAGGTCCCCGGGGACGTACGTGTGGCTGCTGCTGCTGGCGGGCACGAGCTTCGTGGTGGCGCGGATGGACCCGGCGGCGCTGGACTACTTCCTGCAGCAGCGTTCCACCAACCTCGACCAGCTCTCCTCGCACCCGGTGCACGCCCTGCTGGCCAGCCTGATCTGGACCGAGCAGGCGAACTTCCTCTTCTACGCCGTGGTGTTCCACGTCTTCCACGTGCCCGCCGAGCGCTGGCTCGGCACCCGCCGCTGGCTGACGGTCGCGCTGACCGCGCACGTGCTGGCCACCTTCGTCAGCGAGGGCGTGGTCGCCTGGGGCGTCCACCACCAGGTGCTGCCGCAGAACATGTCGACCACGGTGGACGTCGGCGTGTCGTACGCGCTGGCCGGGGTGGAGGGCGTGCTGACGTACCGGCTGGCCGGGGCGTGGCGCTGGGTGTACGGGTGCGGGCTGGTCGGTTTCTACCTGGTGCCGCTGCTGGCCTCGCACACGTTCACCGACCTCGGGCACTTCTGCGCGGTGCTGATCGGCCTGGCGTTCCACCCGGTCACCCGCGGCCGCCCGACCTGGGACCCGTGGCGCAGCGCCCGCCGTCTCGTGCCCGCGAGGGGGTGACGACACCGACAGCGGACAGGGGGTTGAATTCGCCTGCGGCTGCGACAGGATGGCCGAATGGCTCATGAACTGAACGTTCCTCACCCGAGCGGCCCCACCCCGCGCCGCCTCGCCGACTCCTACGTCCACGCGCTCGCCGACGCCGACCCGCTGATCGCGGTGTACCTCGGCCTCAACCCGGAGGACGACCGGCTCACCGACCTGTCGCCCGAGGGCATCGAAGCCACCGCCGACCTGGCCCGCCGCACCCTCGCCGCCCTGGACGAGCTGGAGGCGTCGGGCCCGGTCGAGGACGAGGCCGAGCGCCGCTGCGCCCGGCTGCTGCGCGAGCGGCTGACCGCCGACCTGGCCGTCCACGACGCGGGCGAGGGCTACCGCAGCGTCCGGAACCTGGGTTCGCCGGTGCACGACACCCGCGAGATGTTCACCCTGCTGCCCACCGACAGCGACGAGGACTGGCAGCGGCTGGGCCGCCGACTGGCCCGCTTCCCGCTGGCGATGGCCCAGTACCGGCAGCGCCTGGAGGAGGGCGTCCGGCGCGGACTGCTGTCGGCGCCGCGCCAGGTGGAGACGGTGGTCGGCCAGTTCGGCGAGTGGATCGGGGGCGAGCGGCCCGGCGGCTGGTTCGGCGACCTGGTCGCCGCCGCCCCCGAGCACCTGCGCGAGCAGCTGACCGCCACCGCGGTCGAGGCCACCGCCGCGCTCGCCGAACTGCGCGACTGGATGCGCGACGTGTACGCCACCGCCGCGAAGGGCACCCCCGACGCGGTCGGCCGCGAGCGCTACACCCGCTGGGTGCGGTCCTGGACGGGCGCCGAGCTCGACCTGGACGAGGCGTACCGCTGGGCCTGGGAGCAGTTCCACGACCTGGACGCGCAGATGCGGGCCGAGGCGGAGAAGGTCCGTCCGGGCAGCACCCCGATGCAGGCGATGAAGTGGCTGGAGACCGACGGCCCGGCGATCCGCGGCGAGCAGGCCGTGCAGGAGTACCTCCAGGACCTGATGGACCGGGCGATCGCCGACCTGCAGGGCGTGCACTTCGACCTGGCCGAGCCGCTGCTCAAGGTCGAGTCGCGGATCGCCCCGCCCGGCAGCGCCGCCGCCCCGTACTACACCCAGCCCTCGCTGGACTTCTCCCGCCCCGGCCGGACCTGGCTGCCGACCCTGGGCCGGGAGGCGTTCCCGGAGTGGGACCTGGTCTCCACCTGGTACCACGAGGGCGTCCCGGGCCACCACCTGCAGCTCGCCCAGTGGACGTACGTGGCCGACCGGCTCTCCACCTACCAGGTCACCCTGGGCGGGGTCAGCGCCAACATGGAGGGCTGGGCGCTGTACGCCGAGCGCCTGATGGACGAGCTCGGCTACCTCACCGACCCGGGCCACCGCCTCGGCTACCTGAACGCCCAGATGATGCGGGCGCTGCGGGTGATCGTCGACATCGGCATGCACGCCGAGCTGGACTTCCCGGCCGACTCCCCGTTCGCCCCCGGCGAGGCGATGACGCCCGAGCGCGCCCGCGCGTTCTTCGGCGCCTACTGCGGCCTGTCCGCGGACTTCCTGGACAGCGAACTGGTGCGCTACCTCGGCCTGCCCGGCCAGGCGATCGGCTACAAGCTCGGCGAGCGGGCCTGGCTGCGCGGACGGGCCGCGGCCCGGGCGGCGGCCGAGGCGCGCGGCGAGGAGTTCGACCTCAAGAGCTGGCACATGGCGGCGCTGTCCCAGGGCTCGCTGGGCCTGGACGACCTGGTCACCGAGCTGAGCGCGCTGTAGCCGGACGCCCGCGTCCCGGGTGGCCGATGCGGCCGGGCACCCGGGAACGCCGTCCCACATACTGACAAACCGGACAATTCGCCTTGCCGCCGTCCCGCTCGGGGGTTTCCCTGGGAAGAGCGCCGTACGCGCCCTGCCCCACTCCCGATCGGCGGAAGGCGGCCCCACGGTGACACCCCAGCAAGCCCCCGAGACCCCCGCCCCGGACCCGCGCCGCTGGTGGGCCCTGGCGGTCATCGCCATCGCCCAGCTGATGATCGTCCTCGACGCGACGATCGTGAACATCGCCCTCCCGTCCGCGCAGAAGGCGCTCGACATCTCCGACGCCAACCGGCAGTGGGTGATCACCGCCTACACGCTGGCCTTCGGCGGCCTGTTGCTGCTCGGCGGCCGGATCGGCGACCTCTTCGGCCGCAAGCGGACCTTCCTGGTCGGCCTGCTCGGCTTCGCCCTCGCCTCCGGCATCGGCGGTTTCGCCACCACCGGCGGCACGCTCTTCGCCGCCCGCGCCCTCCAGGGCGCCTTCGGGGCCCTGCTCGCCCCGTCCGCGCTCTCCCTGCTCTCCGTCACCTTCCGCGACCCGCGCGAACGCGCCACCGCCTTCGGCATCTTCGGCGCCCTGGCCGGCGGCGGCGCGGCGATCGGCCTGATCACCGGCGGACTGCTCACCGAGTACCTGTCCTGGCGCTGGTGCCTGTACGTCAACATCCCGATCGCGATCGTCACCGGCATCGCCGCGTACTACCTGCTGGTCCGCGACCACATCGACCGCTCCCGCCGGGTCCGGCTCGACCTGCCCGGCGCGGTGCTCGGCTGCGGCGGCCTGCTGGCCATCGTGTACGGCACCTCCGAGGCGGTCTCCCGCGGCTGGGACGACTGGCTGGTGCTCACCGCGCTCTGCGGCGGCGTCGCCCTGCTCGCGGTCTTCGCCCTGGTCGAGCGCCGCACCGAGCACGCGCTGCTGCCGATGCACCTGATCGGCGAACGCAACCGGGCCGGCGGCGCGCTCTCCGTCGGGCTCGCCGTCATCGGCATGTTCGGCCTGTTCCTCTTCCTCACCTACTACCTACAGGTGATCAAGGGCTACTCGCCGATCAAGGCCGGCGTCTCCTTCCTGCCGATGACCGCCGCCATCGTGGTCAGCGCCGCGGGCATCGCCTCCCGGCTGATGACCCGCATCCCGACCCGCAACCTGGTCGTCCCCGGCCTGCTGCTCGGCGCCGGAGGCATGGCCTGGCTCACCCAGATCAAGGTCGACAGCCCCTACACCACCATGGTGCTGCCCGCCGAACTGCTGCTCGGCTTCGGCATGGGCCTGGTCTTCATGCCCACCATGAGCCTGGCCACCCTGGGCGTCGCCCCGCAGGAGACCGGCGCCGCCTCCGCCATCATCAACAGCGCCCAGCAGGTCGGCGGTTCGATCGGCACCGCCCTGCTCAACACCATCGCCGCCAGCGTCACCGCCACCTACCTGGCCGCCCGCAACCCCACCGACCCGGTGGTCCAGGCCCAGGGCGCGGTGCACGGCTACGCCGTCGCCACCACCGTCGCGATGGCCATCCTGCTGGCCGCCGCGGTCATCGCCTTCCTGATGATCAACCACCGCCCCGCCCCCGGCGAGGCCGCGGGCGAGGACGCCGCCGCCGCGGCCCGCGCCGCGGTCTGAACCCCGGCCCGGGCCGGGCGGGCCCGGACGGCGGGCGGCCGGGTGTCGCACCCGGCCGCCCGCCCCCCGCCGTGGGACGCTGCTGTGCTGCACGCCGCCGGACCCCCCGGGCCTCCCGGAAAGTCGTGACGGGTCCCCCCGTTCGACGGCGGACGGTCGGGGCAAGCGGTGTGCGACAGGTGCCCGCACCGGAACCGCGGCGCGGGCACCCCCACGACCAGGAGCGGCGGGAACGGGGCATCGAATGGGACGACACACCGGGCGGGAGCAGCGCCGCGCACTGCGGCCGGTCACCCTCACCTCCTTCCTCGCCGTCGGCGCCGTCGGGGTGATGGCGGCCGCGGGCCTGCTCACCGTCCACCTGCAGGACGCCGGACGGCCCGGCAACGACAGCATCGCCCCGGCCCCCACCGCGGCCCTCCTCCCTTCCCCCACCCCCTCGCCCGGCGCCCCCGCCGCCGCCGCACTGCAGGACGGCCCCGCCACCGGCCCCACCCTGCAGGCCCCGCCCACCGCACCGCCGCCCGACGTCCCGCTCGGCGTCACCACCACCGCCCCCGACAACGCCGAATCCCGCCGGGTCGGCGCCCTGTTCTCCGGCCCGGTCGGCCCCGGCCACCACTTCTGCACCGCCAGCGTCATCGACAGCCCCGGCCGCAACCTGATCCTCACCGCCGCCCACTGCCTGTCCGGCGCGAACGGCACCACCTTCGTCCCCGGCTACCGCAACGGCCAGGCCCCGTACGGAACCTGGCAGGTCACCGAGGTCCACACCGCGGACGGCTGGCGCACCGACCACGACCCCGACGAGGACTTCGCGATCCTCACCGTCGCCCCCAACGCCGGCCGCCAGATCGAGGACGCCCTCGGCGGCAACCCCCTCGGCACCCACGCCGCCTGGACCGTCCGGGCCCGCCTCTACGGCTACCCCGCCCGCACCGAACTCCCCGTCGTCTGCACCAACGCCACCAGCCGCCAGGACACCTACCAGCGCCGCATCGACTGCCCCGCCTTCCCCGGCGGCACCAGCGGCGGCCCCTTCGTCGACGCCGCCACCGGCGAGGTCATCGGCGTCATCGGCGGCTACCAGCAGGGCGGCGCCACCGACGACACCTCCTACAGCGCCCTCTTCGACCACACCGTCGCCGAGCTCCTCGCCGACGCGAGCTGAGGCCACGGCCCGCCGGCCCGGGGACGAGCCGGTCCGGGCTGCGCAGCGGCCCCCGGACCCGCACCACCCGTGTGCCCGACGGGTCCCCGCGCCCGCCGCCCCACTGCGCCGTCAGCCTGCCGCCGGGGCGAACCCGCCGCGCGAACCGCCGTCCAGCAGGGCGGGCCAGTCGACCGGCCCGGCCAGCTCCGCGGCGTCGGGCAGCGAGACCACGAGCGCACCCCCGGCCCGCTCGACCTCGTCGCACCACTGGGCGACCCCGTCGGTGCCGAAGGACCCGCCGAGGGTCGGGAAGAGGCACCCCGCGTCGCCGGGCCCGTCCAGCACGCACATCGTCAACCGGGCGAAGACCGACCACCCCGCCAGCCCGGGCACCGCCCCGTCCACCACCCGCAGCACCGGCAGCGCGTCGTGCACCGGCGCACCGCCCAGCAGCAGGATCGGGGCGGACGCCCCGGAGACCAGTCGGGCCTGTTCGGGAGAGATCATCACCCCGGTACCCTGCCACACCCCGCGGCCCGCCCCGGAACGCGGCAGGGGTCCGCCCCCCGGCGGACCCGGGCCCCCGTCACCAGTCGCGCCACTCGTCCGTGATCTCGTAGCGGTCGATGCCGAGGCGCCCCGCGAGCGCCGGAACGTCGACGCCCCCGTCCACCAGCACCCGGTCGAGGTACTCGCAGAGCTGCTCCCGCTCGCCGGTCTCGTAGGCGGCCCCGTCGAACGACTCGTTGACGGCGTTCAGCGCGAGCACCACCCGCTCGACCACCGCCATGACCTGCTCGTCCGACGCCCCCGCCAGCCCCCGCACGTCGGTCTCGAACCCCTGGAGGACGGCATCCGTGGCGGTCAGCAGCGCCTCCGGGAAGAGCTCCGCCAGGAAGGCCTCCCCGGGCTCCATACGGCCCGCCGCCACCTCGCGCGCCTCCGCCGCCACGTCTTCGCGCCATGCGCTGGAAGGTCTGATCACCATGCCCGGACCGTAGCGCCCGCCCCTGACACCCCCCCGGAACGCGGGAAAGGCCCAGATCCCGACGGATCTGAGCCTCTGTCACACGCACTTCCTGCGAAGTGCCCCCGGTAGGATTCGAACCTACGCACCCGCCTCCGGAGGGCGGTGCTCTATCCCCTGAGCTACGGGGGCCTGGGCTTGACCTCGCGGCGTCGCCCGGCCTGACGGGGAAAACACTACCAGGGAAACTCCGTGCTCCGTGCAAGGGTTTCCGCGAGGCCCCGCCGACCCGTCCGCGGCCCGTCCGCCGACCCGTCCGACGACTCGGGCCGGGGCCGCCCCGACGGGCCGTCAGGGGGTGACCGGCAAGTAGCCGAAAGGCCGGACGCGGGGGGCGGGCCGCGGCTACCCTCGGTGAGGTGGCGGCGACGTCGGGGCGGGTCCTCGTGGTGGACGACAGCGAGGTGATCCGCCAACTGATCAGGGTCAACCTGGAGCTGGAGGGCTTCGAGGTGGTGACCGCCGCCGACGGTGCCGAGTGCCTGGAGGTGGTTCGCCGGGTCGCGCCGGACGTGGTGACCCTGGACGTGGTGATGCCCCGGCTGGACGGGCTGCGGACGGCGGCCCGGCTGCGGGCCGCGCGGGAGACCGCGCACCTGCCGATCGCGATCGTGAGCGCCTGCACGCCGGCCGACCTGGAGCGCGGGGAGTCGGTGGGGGTGGACGGCTACCTGGCCAAGCCCTTCGACCCGGCGGAGCTGGTCGCGCTGGTGCGGCGGCTGCGGGAGCGGTCGGCGGCCCGGCCCGCTCCGGCCGGGCGGCGCTTCGCCTACGACTTCGGCAGCCCGCTCCCGGAGGCCCCGCGGGGCGACCGGCAAACCCCCGGTGATTCAGCCCTGAGCGAACGGTCGCAGGAACTCGTCCGGCCGGACGACCCGCGCCCGTGAGATGTGCCCGCCAGCACCGACGTCCGACGACACGAAGCACGCCCGGAGGGGCGACGCGCGCCGCCGCGGGCAAACCGGGTGGCGGCCGGGTGCCCCCTCTCGCCTAGGCTTGGCACCGTGACACCCGCAGAACTCTCCCAGGCAGTCCAGGCCGCAGTCCTCGCCGCCGCCCAGGCCGGCGAGCTGACCGTCGACGTGCCCGAGCACGTCACGGTCGAGCGGCCCAAGAACAGGGACCACGGCGACTACGCCACCAACGTGGCCCTCCAGCTCGCGAAGCCGGCCGGCAAGCCGCCGCGAGCCGTCGCGGAGGTCCTGGCCGCCCGCCTGCGAGGGATCACCGGCGTCGCGAAGGTCGACATCGCCGGTCCAGGCTTCCTGAACATCACGCTGGACGCCGCCACCCAGGGCGAGCTGGCGCGCACCATCGTCGAGGCCGGCGAGGCGTACGGCCGCAACGAGGCGCTCAAGGGCCTGAAGATCAACCTGGAGTTCGTCTCGGCGAACCCGACCGGCCCGATCCACATCGGCGGCGTCCGCTGGGCCGCGGTCGGCGACTCGCTGGCCCGGGTGCTGAAGGCGACCGGCGCCGAGGTGTCGACCGAGTACTACCTGAACGACGCGGGCGTGCAGATCACCAAGTTCGCCACGTCGCTCCGGGCCGCCGCCAACGGGCAGCCCGCCCCCGAGGACGGCTACGTCGGCGAGTACATCTCCGACATCGCCAAGGCCGTCACCGACGGCGTCCCCGGCCTGCTCGACCTGCCCGCGGACGAGCAGCTCCGGGTGTTCCGCACCGAGGGCCTCAAGCTGATGGTCGCCGAGATCCAGCGCTCGATGGCCGAGTTCGGCGTGCACTTCGACACCTGGTTCTCCGAGCAGACGCTGCACGACTCCGGCGCCGTCGAGAAGGCCATCGAGCGGCTGCGCGAGCAGGGCCACGTCTTCGACCGGGACGGCGCGATCTGGCTGCGCACCACCGACTTCGGCGACGACAAGGACCGCGTCCTGATCAAGGCCGACGGCGAGACCACCTACTTCGCCGCCGACGCCGCCTACTACCTGAGCAAGCGGGACCGCGGCGCGGAGGTCTCGGTCTACATGCTCGGCGCGGACCACCACGGCTACGTCAACCGGCTGAAGGCCATCGCGGCCTGCGCGGGCGACGACATGGACCGCAACATCGAGGTGATGATCGGCCAGTTCGTGAAGATGCTGCGCGACGGCAAGGAGGTCCGGCTCTCCAAGCGCGCGGGCAACATCATCACGATCGACGACGTGGTCGACTGGATCGGCGTGGACGCGGCCCGCTACATGC
Organism: Kitasatospora phosalacinea; assembly: GCF_000717185.1. GTDB lineage: Bacteria > Actinomycetota > Actinomycetes > Streptomycetales > Streptomycetaceae > Kitasatospora > Kitasatospora phosalacinea_A. The sequence continues at coordinate 43,580 of NZ_JNYE01000029.1, forward strand.
TGGTGCGGCAGTCCACCGACTCCACCATCACCATCGACATCGACGTGGTCACCAGCCAGACCGCCGAGAACCCGGTCTTCTACGTGCAGTACGCGCACGCCCGGATGTGCTCCGTGCAGCGCAACGCCGCGGAGAAGGGCATCGCCCGCAGCGCGGACTTCGCGCCGGAGCTGCTGAGCACCGAGTGGGAGAACGACCTGCTCGGCCAGCTCGGCGAGTTCCCGCGGGTGCTGGCCAAGGCCGGCGAGCTGCGCGAGCCGCACCACGTGGCCACGTACCTGGAGAAACTGGCCCGCGCCTACCACCGCTTCTACGACAACTGCCAGATCCTGCCGAAGGGCGACGAGGAGGTCACCGACCTCACGCACGCCCGCCTCTGGCTGGCCGACGCCACGCGAACGACGCTGGCCAACGGCCTCCACCTGCTCGGCGTCTCGGCGCCCGAGCGGATGTAAAGCACCAGACCCCCGAAGCGCAGCACAGCAGGGGGCGGCGACCGGTCGACGGCGACCGGTGGCCGCCCCTCGCCATAGGTCGAGGAAAGTTTCGAAGATGAGTCGTTCCGCCCACCCCGCCGGCCCCCGTCACGGCGACGTGCTGCCCGAGGGCCACTACCAGGCCCCGCCGGCCGACCTGAACGCCCTGGACCCCAAGGTCTGGTCGCGCACCGTCGGCCGCGACGCCGAGGGCGTCGTCACCGTCGGCGGCGTCGACGTGCGCACCCTGGCGGCCGAGTTCGGCACCCCCGCGTACGTGATGGACGAGGCCGACTTCCGCGCCCGGGCCCGGGCCTGGCGGGAGGCCTTCGGCGACAGCGCCGACGTGTACTACGCGGGCAAGGCGTTCCTGTCCAAGGCCGTGGTGCGCTGGCTGCACGAGGAGGGCCTGAACGTCGACGTGTGCTCCTCGGGCGAGCTGCACGTGGCGCTGGCGGCCGGGATGCCGGGGGAGCGGATCGCGCTGCACGGCAACAACAAGTCGGTGCAGGAGCTGGAGCAGGCCGTGAAGGCCGGGGTCGGCCACGTCGTGGTCGACTCCTTCCAGGAGATCGCCCGCCTGGCGGAGGTCGCCGGGGCGCAGGGCGTCCGGCAGCCGGTGCTGATCCGGGTCACCGTCGGCGTCGAGGCGCACACCCACGAGTTCATCGCCACCGCGCACGAGGACCAGAAGTTCGGCCTCTCGCTCTCCGGCGGCCTGGCCGCCGAGGCGGTCCGCCGGGTGCTCGCCGAGCCCTCCCTGGAGCTGCGCGGCATCCACTCGCACATCGGCTCGCAGATCTTCGACTTCGCCGGTTTCGAGGTCGCCGCCCGCCGGGTGGTGGGCCTGCTGGCCGAGGTCCGCGACGAGCACGGCGTCGAGCTGCCGGAGGTCGACCTGGGCGGCGGCCTGGGCATCGCCTACACCGCCGAGGACGACCCGCGCGAGCCCGCCGAGATCGCCGCCTCGCTCAGCGAGATCGTCCGACGCGAGTGCGCCGCCGCCGAGTTGACGCCGCCCCGGATCTCGGTCGAGCCCGGCCGGGCGATCGTCGGCCCGACCGCGTTCACGCTGTACGAGGTCGGCACCGTCAAGGCGCTGGAGGGCCTGCGCACCTACGTCAGCGTGGACGGCGGCATGTCCGACAACATCCGCACCGCGCTGTACGACGCCGAGTACTCGGTGGCGCTGGTCTCCCGCACCAGCGAGGCCGGGCCGATGCTGGTCCGGGTGGTCGGCAAGCACTGCGAGTCCGGCGACATCGTGGTCAAGGACGCCTTCCTGCCCGCCGACCTGGCCCCCGGCGACCTGATCGCGGTGCCCGCGACCGGCGCCTACTGCCGCTCGATGGCGAGCAACTACAACCACGCCCTCAAGCCCCCCGTGCTGGCCGTCGCGGACGGATCGGCCCGGGTGATCGTCCGCCGCGAGACGGAGGAGGATCTCCTGCGGCTCGATATCGGCTGACGAAATTTTCGTCTCAGAACGTGGACCAGCCGTAGATCTGTGCGGAAAGTCCCGGAGACTGGTGACGACAGACAAGCCCCCGGGGGCGACGGAACACCCCGGCGGGGACCGAAGAATGCAGAGCGGAGTCGGATGATGCGTACGCGCCCGCTGAAGGTGGCGTTGCTGGGCTGTGGTGTGGTGGGCTCCGAGGTGGCGCGCATCATGACGACGACGGCCGACGACCTCGCCGCGCGCATCGGCGCCCCGGTCGAGCTCGCGGGCATCGCGGTCCGGCGGGCCGGCCGCTCCCGCCCGGGGGTGCCCGACCACCTGCTCACCACCGACGCCGAGACCCTGGTCAGCCGGGACGACGTCGACGTGGTGGTCGAGGTCGTGGGCGGCATCGAACCGTCCAAGTCGCTGATCCTGAAAGCCTTCGCGGGCGGCGCCTCGGTCGTCTCCGCCAACAAGGCGCTGCTCGCCAAGGACGGCGCCGAGCTGCACGAGGCGGCCGCCGCGGCCGGCGTCGACCTCTACTACGAGGCCGCCGTCGCCGGGGCGATCCCGCTGCTGCGGCCGCTGCGCGAGTCGCTGGCGGGCGACAAGGTGAACCGGGTGCTGGGCATCGTCAACGGCACCACCAACTTCATCCTCGACAAGATGGACTCCACCGGCGCCGGGTACTCCGAGGCGCTGGAGGAGGCCACCGCGCTGGGCTACGCCGAGGCCGACCCGACCGCCGACGTGGAGGGCTTCGACGCCGCCGCCAAGGCCGCCATCCTGGCCGGGATCGCCTTCCACACCAAGGTCACCGCCGCGGACGTCTACCGCGAGGGCATCACCGAGGTCACCGCCGCCGACATCGCCTCCGCCAAGCAGATGGGCTGCGTGGTCAAGCTGCTGGCGATCTGCGAGCGCGCCGCCGACGGCGCCTCGGTCACCGCCCGGGTCCACCCGGCGATGATCCCGCTCAGCCACCCGCTGGCCTCGGTCCGCGAGGCGTACAACGCGGTCTTCGTGGAGGCCGAGGCGGCCGGCCGGCTGATGTTCTACGGCCCCGGCGCGGGCGGCTCGCCGACCGCCTCCGCGGTCCTCGGCGACCTGGTCGCGGTCTGCCGCAACAAGCTGGTCGGCACCACCGGCCCGGGCGACTCGGTGTACGCGGCGCTGCCCGCCAAGCCGATGGACGAGGTGGTCACCCGCTACCACGTCAGCCTGGACGTGGACGACCGCGCGGGCGTGCTCGCCCAGGTCGCCTCGGTCTTCGCCGAGCACGGCGTGTCCATCGACACCGTCCGCCAGCAGGGCCGCGACGGCGACGCCGCGCTCGTCGTGGTGACCCACCGCGCCACCGACGCCGCCCTGTCGGCGACGGTCGACAAGCTCCGCGCACTGGACAGCGTGCGCGACGTGGCCAGCATCATGCGGGTCGAAGGGGAATAAGGAAAGCCAATGAACGCCGTGATTGCCCGAGGCAGCCACACCCACCAGTGGCGCGGCCTCATCGAGGAGTACCGCGACCGCCTCCCGGTCTCCGACTCCACCCCCGTGGTGACCCTGCTGGAGGGCGGCACGCCGCTCGTCCCCGCCCAGGTGCTCTCCGAGCGCACCGGCTGCGACGTCTACCTCAAGGTCGAGGGCGCCAACCCGACCGGCTCCTTCAAGGACCGCGGGATGACCATGGCCATCTCCAAGGCCAAGGAGGACGGCGCCCAGGCCGTCATCTGCGCGTCCACCGGCAACACCTCGGCCTCCGCCGCCGCCTACGCGGTGCGGGCCGGGATGGTCTCCGCCGTGCTCGTCCCGCAGGGCAAGATCGCGCTCGGCAAGATGGGCCAGGCGCTGGTGCACGGCGCCAAGATCCTCCAGGTCGACGGCAACTTCGACGACTGCCTGACGCTGGCCCGCGAGCTCTCCGAGAAGTACCCGGTGGCGCTGGTCAACTCGGTCAACCCGGTGCGCATCGAGGGCCAGAAGACCGCCGCCTTCGAGATCGTCGACATGCTCGGCGACGCCCCGGACGTCCACGTCCTCCCGGTCGGCAACGCGGGCAACATCACCGCCTACTGGAAGGGCTACCGCGAGTACGCGGCGGACGGCCTGGCCACCCGCACCCCCCGGATGTGGGGCTTCCAGGCGTCCGGCTCGGCCCCGATCGTGGACGGCGCCCCGGTGCTCAAGCCGCAGACCATCGCCACCGCGATCCGGATCGGCAACCCGGCCTCCTGGGACTACGCGCTCGCCGCCCGGGACGACTCCGGCGGCCTCATCGACAAGGTGACGGACCGCCAGATCCTGGCCGCCTACCGCCTGCTGGCCGCGCAGGAGGGCGTCTTCGTGGAGCCCGCCTCCGCCGCCTCGGTGGCCGGCCTGCTGGCCAAGGCCGAGGCCGGCCTGGTCGACCCCGGGCAGCGGATCGTCTGCACCGTCACCGGCAACGGCCTCAAGGACCCGGACTGGGCGGTGGCCGGCGCGCCGCAGCCCCAGGTCGTCCCGATCGACCCGGAGACGGCCGCCCGCCGCCTCGGCCTGCTCGACTGACGCCGCTCGACCGAGCGTCGACCCGGCGAGCGGCCGGCCCCCTCCGGGCCGGCCGCTCGCCGCCGCTTTCCGGTCAACCCACCGGCGCTTTTCCGCTGCTTGCAGCAACACGGAAGATCGAAGCCGAGCGGGGTGTACCGCTCCGGAACCTCTCTTCGATACGCTTGACCCCGGCGGGCCGCGCCGTGCTGCGCGCCCCTTCCGAGACCCCGCCGTCCGTACCGCCGCAGGCCCCGTCGTCCGGATGGATCCGGGCCTGAGATCCCCCACCTTTTCAGGAGTGTGTCCACCGCATGGCCGGTCCCGCGTTCCGCGCCGCCGCCGTCCGGGTCCGCGTCCCCGCGACCAGCGCCAACCTCGGCCCCGGCTTCGACGCCTTCGGCCTCGCCCTGGGGCTCTACGACGACGTGGTGGTCCGGGTCGCCGACTCCGGCCTGACCGTGGACATCGCCGGGGAGGGCGCCGGGAACCTCGCCCGCGACGAGCGCCACCTGGTGGTCCGCTCGATGCGCGCCGCCTTCGACCGGCTCGGCGGCCAGCCCCGCGGCCTCGAAGTGGTCTGCGCCAACCGGATACCGCACGGCCGCGGCCTGGGCTCCTCGTCCGCCGCGATCTGCGCCGGCATCGTCGCCGCCCGCGCCGTCACCATCGGCGGCGCCTCCGCGCTCGGCGACGACGCGCTGCTGGCCCTCGCCTCCGAGCTGGAGGGCCACCCCGACAACGTCGCGGCCTGCCTGCGCGGCAACTTCACCGTCGCCTGGACCGAGGACGGCGGCGCCCGCACCATCACCCTGGACCCCTCCGACCGGGTCGTGCCGGTCGTGTTCATCCCGTCCACCGAGGTGCTCACCGAGACCGCCCGCGGCCTGCTCCCCAGGACCGTGCCGCTGGCCGACGCCGCGCTCAACGCGGGCCGCGCCGCCCTGCTGGTCGAGGCGCTCACCCGCCGCCCCGAGCTGCTGCTCACCGCCACCGAGGACCGCCTGCACCAGGACTACCGGGCCTCCGCGATGCCGGACAGCGCCGCCCTGGTCGCCGCGCTGCGCGCCGAGGGCGTCCCCGCCGTCATCTCGGGCGCCGGACCGACCGTGCTCGCGCTCACCGACGAGGCGCACGTCGGCAAGGTGATGGACTTCGCGGGCGAGCAGTTCGCGTCGCACCGGCTGGAGCTGGACCGCACCGGCGCCACCGTGCTGCCGCTCGACATGTGAGACGGACACGATTGACAACCAAAGGGCTGGGGAATGTGTCAGGGGGTAGGTAGTGTTAACCTCATTGCTGCACCAGATGCCCTCCGGGCGCCGGTGCGACGCATCCCGATCCCGTTCCCCCGTCCGCACGGGGGCCGGAAGCTCGGGAACACGATTCTCCGGGAGCTCGCCACAGCGCGTACGCAGCCTGCCTGCGCGATTGCGGCCCGTCCCGAAGCCGTGACGGCACCGGACTCCCACCCCCAGCCTCCGCACTGAGGCTCGGCCGGGCTGGGGCCCGCAGTGCCGCCGCGCGACGGGGGCCCGGGTATCAACAAGGCGCAGCGAGGTCGGCACCAGAACCGGCCGTCCGCGCCGCTTCGCACCACAGTGCACCGCACTTCGCAGCTCCCCGGAAGGACCAGCCTTCCACGGGAATCCAGCCCCTGACCAGTGCAAAGAGCCACTGGACAGGACAGCACAACCGGTCGCCGTGCCAGACAGGCCGACGTCCGCTCCAGGGAAGGACCCTTAGTGAGCGACACCACCGATCTGATGGGCGCGCGCCCGGACGCCGAGGCGTCGGACGCGGCCGCCCCGGCGGCTCCGGCGCGACGCCGTCGTACCGCCGCCGCCGGCCTGGACGGCCTGGTGCTGGCCGAGCTCCAGAAGCTCGCCTCGTCCCTCGGGATCAGCGGCACCGGGCGGCTGCGCAAGAGCCAGCTGATCGAGGCCATCAAGGAGAAGAGCGGCGGGGACCCGCTGCTCGCGGGCGCCCCCGGCGCCGCCGCTCCGGCCGCGAAGAAGGCCGCCAAGGCCGCCGCCGCGCCCGCCGCCGAGGCCGCCCCGGCCGAGGAGCAGGGCGAACCGGCGGCTTCGCCGCGGGCGGCCCGCCGCACCCGTGCCGCCGTCGCCACCGAGCCGCAGGCGCAGATCGAGATCCCGGTGCAGGCCGCCGCCGAGACCGCGGCCGCCACCGCCCGGGCCGAGCGCCCGCGCCGCCGGGCCACCGCCGCGGCCGGCGCCCCGACCGCCGAGGCGGCCGCCGCCGCCGCGGCCACCGCGACCGAGCAGGCCCCCGCCGAGGCCAAGGCCGAGGCGCAGCGCCCGGCCGCCGCCGAGGGCGAGGCCCGCGCCGAGCGCCGCGAGCGCCGGGACCGCCGCGAGCGCACCGAGCGCACCGAGGCCCCCGCGGCCGAGGGCGACGGCGAGGTGCGCGAGTCCCGCCGGGACCGCCGCAACCGCCGCGAGCGCGACCGCACCGACCGGCAGCAGGGCGGCGACCGCCAGCAGCAGGACGGCGGCCAGGGCCGCCAGCAGAACCAGCAGCAGGGCGGCTCCCAGCAGCAGGGCGGCGGCAACGCCCACCAGCAGCAGGGCGGTTACGACGACGAGTTCGGCGACGACGGCCGCCGCGGCCGCCGCGGCCGCTACCGCGACCGCCGGGGCCGCCGCCGCGACGGCTTCGAGGGCACCGGCGGCCCCGAGGTCCCGCTGAGCGACGACGACGTCCTGATCCCCGTCGCGGGCATCCTGGACATCCTCGACAACTACGCCTTCGTCCGGACCTCGGGCTACCTGCCCGGCCAGAACGACGTCTACGTCTCGCTGGCCCAGGTCCGCAAGCACGGCCTGCGCAAGGGCGACGCCATCACCGGCGCGGTCCGCCAGCCCAAGGACGGCGAGCGCCGCGAGAAGTTCAACGCCATGGTGCGGCTGGACTCCGTCAACGGCATGGACCCGGACAGCGGCCGCGGCCGCCCCGAGTTCGGCAAGCTGACCCCGCTGTACCCGCAGGAGCGGCTGCGCCTGGAGACCGACCCGGGCGTGCTGACCACCCGGATCATCGACCTGGTGTCGCCGATCGGCAAGGGCCAGCGCGGTCTGATCGTGGCCCCGCCGAAGACCGGCAAGACCATGATCATGCAGGCGATCGCCAACGCGATCACCCACAACAACCCCGAGTGCCACCTGATGGTCGTCCTGGTGGACGAGCGTCCGGAAGAGGTCACCGACATGCAGCGGTCGGTGAAGGGCGAGGTCATCTCCTCGACCTTCGACCGCCCGGCCGAGGACCACACCACCGTCGCCGAGCTCGCCATCGAGCGCGCCAAGCGCCTGGTGGAGCTGGGCCACGACGTGGTGATCCTGCTGGACTCCATCACCCGCCTGGGCCGCGCCTACAACCTGGCCGCGCCCGCCTCCGGCCGCATCCTGTCCGGTGGTGTCGACTCGACCGCGCTGTACCCGCCGAAGAAGTTCTTCGGCGCCGCGCGCAACATCGAGAACGGCGGCTCGCTGACCATCCTCGCCACCGCGCTGGTCGACACCGGCTCCCGGATGGACGAGGTGATCTTCGAGGAGTTCAAGGGCACCGGCAACATGGAGCTCAAGCTCGACCGGAAGCTCTCGGACAAGCGCATCTTCCCCTCCGTCGACGTGGACGCCTCCGGCACCCGCAAGGAGGAGATCCTGCTCGGCCACGAGGAGCTGGCCATCACCTGGAAGCTCCGCCGGGTCCTGCACGCGCTGGACTCGCAGCAGGCGATCGAGCTGCTGCTGGACAAGATGAAGCAGACCAAGTCGAACGCCGAGTTCCTGATGCAGATCGCGAAGAACACCCCGGGTTCGGGCGACTGACCCCGGCCGCGACCGCACCGGAGACCCCGCACCGCCGTCCAGGCGGGGCGGGGTCTCCGCCGTTCCGGGCGCCCGCCGCCCCGGGGCCGCGGGCGGGCCCCGGGGCCGGGCCCCGCCCGGAAACCGATCACCGTTCCGGCGTGTCACTTATGCTCGAAAGGTCGCACTGAGGGCGAAAAGAGGCGATATGGCCGAGAACACCGAACGCCGCCCCCCGCGCCGCCGCAGGCTGCGGATCGCACTGTTCGCCCTGGCCGGCGTCGTCCTGGTCGCCGCCGGGCTGGGCGGGCTCGCCTACTGGAAGCTGAACGGGAACATCCGCAGCGTCGACATCTCCGGCCAGCTGGGCACCGCCCGGCCGCCCGCCTCCACCGGCGGGGCGTTCAACGTGCTGGTGCTGGGCTCCGACTCGCGCTCCGGCGCCAACGGGAGCCTGGCGGGCGGCGAGACCGGCGACACCGCCCGCTCGGACACCGCGATGGTGGTGCACGTCAACCAGGCGCACACCGCCGCCTCGGTGGTCTCCGTACCGCGCGACACCCTGGTGTCCCGTCCGGCCTGCACCGGCACCGGCGGCAAGCAGGTCGCGGCCGCCCGCAGCGCGATGTTCAACTCCGCGTACGAGGTCGGCGGCCCGGCCTGCGCGGTGAAGACCGCCGAGCAGCTCACCGGGATGCGGATGGACCACTTCGTCGAGGTGGACTTCGCCGGGTTCGCCGCGATGATCGACGCGATCGGCGGGGTGGACGTCACCACCACGGTCGCGATCGACGACGCGGACAGCGGACTGCACCTGGACCCGGGCGACCACCACCTGGGCGGGGAGCAGGCGCTGGCCTTCGTCCGGACCAGGCACGGCATCGGCGACGGCAGCGACCTGGGCCGGATCGAGCTGCAGCAGGAGATGGTCCGGGCGATGCTCGGGCAGGTCGGCTCGCTCGGCCTGGCCTCCAACCCGGTGGCGATGTGGAAGCTCGGCGACCAGCTGACCAGTTCGCTGACCACCGACTCCGACCTGGCCTCGGTGGGCGCGCTGGTCGGCCTGGCGCAGACGATCAAGAAGATCGGCCCCGGCCAGCTCACCATGGTCACCCTGCCGGTGGTGTACTCGGTCAACGACCCCAACCGGGTGGTGCCGAAGAACCCGGACGCCCAGCAGCTGTGGGCGGCGCTGCGCGGCGACGGGGCGGTGCCGCAGTCGGTGCTCGCGGAGCAGCCGACCAACCCGGCGCAGGCCGACCCCTCGGCGGGCCCGTCGGCGGGTCGGTCGGCCGACCCGTCCGCCCGGGCGTCGGCCTCCGCGGCCCGCTCGGCCCGGCCGACCGCGGTGGACGGGGGAGCGGAATAGTCGGATCCGCCTCCCGGTTTGGGAAGAAGCGGGCAGTGCTGGCACACTGGTCCGTCGGTCCCGGTTCACGAGCGGCTGCCCAGTCCGCCGACCCGGTGCCCTCCCGATCAGCTAGGAGAATCCCTTGAAGTCCAACGTTCACCCGGAGTACGTGCTCACCAAGGTGACCTGCACCTGTGGCAACGAGTTCACCACCCGCTCCACCGAGACCAGCGGCGAGATCCGCGCCGAGGTCTGCTCGAACTGCCACCCGTTCTACACCGGCAAGCAGAAGATCCTCGACACCGGTGGCCGCGTGGCCCGCTTCGAGGCCCGCTTCGGCAAGAAGCTCTCCGGCGGCAAGGCCTAGCGCTTCCACGGCGCCGGTCTCGGACGTCCCCGTGCTCGTCACGGTGGCGTCCGGGCCGGCGCCGTTCGCGTCTCCCCCCTCCAGCACCCCGCGGCACACTCACGGAAGTAGGACAGACCGATGTTCGAGGCAGTCGAAGAGCTCCTCGTCGAGCACGCCGACCTCGAGAAGAGGCTGGCCGACCCGTCGGTGCACGCCGACCAGGCGAACGCCCGCAAGCTGGCCAAGCGCTACGCCGAGCTGACCCCGATCACCCGGACGTACCTGGCCTGGAGGCAGACCGGCGAGGACATCGCCGCCGCGCGCGAACTCGCCGCCGAGGACCCGGACTTCATCGCCGAGGCGAAGGCGTCCGAGGCCCGCCGGGAGGAGCTGACCGAGGAGCTGCGGCTGCTGCTGGTGCCGCGCGACCCCAACGACGACAAGGACGTCATCCTGGAGGTCAAGGCGGGCGAGGGCGGCGAGGAGTCCGCGCTGTTCGCCGGCGACCTGCTGCGGATGTACCTGCGCTACGCCGAGCGGCTGGGCTGGAAGACCGAGATCATCGACGCCAACGAGTCCGACCTCGGCGGCTACAAGGACGTCTCGGTCGCGGTCAAGACGCGCGGCAGCACCGAGCCCGGGCAGGGCGTCTGGGCCCGGCTGAAGTACGAGGGCGGCGTGCACCGGGTGCAGCGGGTGCCCGCGACCGAGTCGCAGGGCCGCATCCACACCTCCGCCGCGGGCGTGCTGGTCACCCCGGAGGCCGAGGAGGTCGAGGTGGAGGTCCACGCCAACGACCTGCGGATCGACGTCTACCGCTCCTCCGGCCCCGGCGGGCAGTCGGTGAACACCACCGACTCCGCGGTCCGGATCACCCACCTGCCGACCGGTATCGTGGCGTCCTGCCAGAACGAGAAGAGCCAGCTGCAGAACAAGGAGCAGGCGATGCGCATCCTGCGTTCGCGGCTGCTGGCCGCCGCGCAGGAGGAGGCCGAGCGGGAGGCGTCCGACGCCCGCCGCAGCCAGGTCCGCACCGTGGACCGCTCCGAGCGGATCCGGACGTACAACTTCCCGGAGAACCGCATCTCCGACCACCGCACCGGCTTCAAGTCGTACAACCTGGACCAGGTGCTGGACGGGGAGCTCAACGCCGTCATCCAGTCCTGCGTGGACGCCGACGCCGCGGCCAAGCTGGCCGCCGCGCAGGAGAACTGAGCCTAAGGGGCCCGAGGGATGAACCTGCTGCTCGCCGAGGTGGCCCAGGCCACCCAGCGCCTGGCCGCGGCCGGCGTGCCCTCGCCGCGCTTCGACGCGGAGGAGCTGGCGGCGCACATCCACGGGGTGAAGCGCAGCCAGCTGCACACCGTGCCGGACGGCGACTTCGACGCCCGGTACTGGGAGGCGGTCTCCCGCCGCGAGCAGCGCGAGCCGCTGCAGCACATCACCGGACGGGCGTTCTTCCGCTACCTCGAACTGGAGGTCGGCCCCGGGGTGTTCGTCCCCCGGCCGGAGACCGAGTCGGTGGTCGAGTGGGCGATAGACGCGGTCCGCGCGATGGACGTGGCCGAGCCGCTGGTGGTCGACCTGTGCACCGGCTCCGGGGCGATCGCGCTGGCCCTCGCCCAGGAACTGCCCCGCTCCACCGTGCACGCCTTCGAACTCGACGAGGGCGCCATCGCCTACACCCGCCGCAACGTCGAGGCCAGCCCCGACCGGGCCCGGGTCCACCTGCACCAGGGCGACGCCACCCAGGCCTTCGCCGACGACCGCGGCTGGGACGGCCGCTTCGACCTGGTGATCAGCAACCCGCCGTACATCCCGCTCACCGAGTGGGAGTACGTCGCCCCCGAGGCCCGCGACCACGACCCGCAGATGTCGCTGTTCTCCGGCGAGGACGGCCTGGACACCATCCGCGGCATCGAACGCGTCGCGGCCCGGCTGCTGCGGCCCGGCGGCGCGGTGGTGATCGAGCACGCGGACACCCAGGGCGGGCAGGTCCCGTGGATCTTCCGCGAGGAGGGCGGCTGGACGGACGCCGCCGACCACCGGGACCTGAACAACCGGCCGCGCTTCACAACAGCCCGAAGGGTCTCGTTGTGAACATCGAGCACAGCACGACGGCCCGAAGGGTCTCGTTGTGAACATCGAGCACAGCACGACGGCCCGAAGGGTCTCGTTGTGAACACCGAGCACAGCACGACGGCAAGGCGCGTTTCGCCGTAGGGCACTGCCGCGCCGCACGTACCACTGACACCACCGGAAGGGGATTGCTCCGATGAGCCGCCGATACGACTGCTCCGACGCCCAGGACCGCGCGAGCGGGCTGCGTGAGGCCGCCACGGCGATCCGCCGCGGGGAGCTGGTGGTGGTGCCGACCGACACCGTGTACGGCCTCGCCGCGGACGCCTTCTCGCCGGAGGCGGTCGGCGCGCTGCTCGCCGCCAAGGGCCGGGGCCGGAACATGCCCTCGCCGGTGCTGGTCGGGTCGCCGACCACGCTGCACGGGCTGGTCACCGACTTCTCCGAGCAGGCCTGGGAGCTGGTGGACGCGTTCTGGCCGGGCGGCCTGACCCTGGTGGCGCGCCACCAGCCGTCGCTGCGCTGGGACCTGGGCGAGACCCGGGGCACCGTCGCGGTCCGGATGCCGCTGCACCCGGTCGTCCTGGAGCTGCTGAACGCCACCGGCCCGCTCGCGGTCTCCTCCGGCAACAAGACCGGCGGCCCGTCCCCGTCCACCTGCGACGAGGCCCAGTCGCAGCTCGGCGACGCGGTGTCGATCTACCTGGACGGCGGCACGGCCGACTACGGCACGCCCTCCACCATCGTCGACGTCACCGGCAAGGTGCCGGTGGTGCTGCGGGCGGGCGCGATCGGCGTCGAGCAGCTGAGGGAGGTCGTTCCGGACGTGGAGGCCGGCAGTTGACCGCCGCCGCCCCGTCGTACGGAGCGGGGAGCGCCCTGGCACCCTTCACGGAGCCGGGGCCGCTCCCGCTGGACACCTTCCGGATCCTGTTCGTCTGCACCGGCAACATCTGCCGCTCCCCGATCGCCGAACGCCTGGCCCGGCTGGAGATCGACTCCCGGCTGGGCCTGCGCACCGGCCGCCGGATCGTGGTGGAGAGCGCCGGGACGTGGGGCCACGAGGGGGCCCCGATGGAGGCGCACGCGGCGACGGTGCTCGGCGAGTATGGCGCGGACAGCGCCGGCTTCGCGGGCCGCGAGCTGCTGGACGAGCACGTGATCGACGCCGACCTGGTGCTGACCGCGACCCTGGACCACCGGGCGCAGGTCATCTCGATGGGGCACGCGGCGGGTCTGCGGACCTTCACCATCAAGGAGTTCACCCGTCTGGTGCAAAGGGTCGACCCGCGGACCCTGCCGGACCCGCGGGACGGCGCGCGACTGACCGAACGCGCCCGCGCACTGGTCCGCTCGGCCGCCGCCCTGCGGGGCTGGCTGCTGGCCTCCGCGCCCGAGTTCGACGAGCTGAGGGACCCTTACGGGGCCCCGATCGGCATGTTCCGCAACTGCGGCGAGGAGATATTCGACGCGCTGGACCCGGTGGTGACCGCACTGACGGGTGTGGCCCGCTGAGTTGAGCGCCCTCCACTAAAGTTTCCGTGGGGGATTCGTGAAGACTGCGTGCGCAGGCCGTGGGGGCAACCGGAAAGGCGCAAGCCCGCGCGCGCGGGCGGGCCGGGCGGCAGGGGCCGACCTACGCTGGGGGAACCTGCCCGCACCGCAGCCTGGAGCCGCACCATGACGGTCGCCGACGCCCCGCTCACCCACTGGGAGGCCGCCGAGGCCCTGCGCACGGCCGACCCGCTGATCGCCGACCTGCTCACCGCCGAGGACGAACGCCGGGCCGGGAGCCTGCAACTGCTCGCCGGGGAGAACCTGGCCACCCCCGCCGTGCTGGCCGCGCTCTCCGGCCCGCTGGTCGACAAGTACGCCGAGGGCTATCCCGGCCACCGCCACCACACCGGCTGCGCGCCCGCCGACACCGTGGAGCTGCTGGCGATCGACCGGGCCCGCGAACTCTTCGCCGCCCCGCACGCCAACGTCCAACCCCGCTCCGGGACTTCGGCGATGCTGGCGGCCTACGCGGCCCTGCTCCGGCCGGACGACGCGGTGCTCGCGATGTCGCTGGAGCACGGCGGCCACCTCAGCGCCGGCTCCCGCGCCAACTTCTCCGGCCGCTGGTTCCGCTTCCACGGCTACGGGGTGCGCGCCGACGACGGCCGGATCGACCTGGAGCAGGTCCGCGCACTGGCCCGCGAGCACCGCCCGAAGGCGATCGTGGCGGGCGGCATCTCCTACCCGCGGCACGTCGACTGGGCCGCCTTCCGGGAGATCGCCGACGAGGTCGACGCCTACCTGATCGCCGCCGCCGGGCAGACCGCGGGCCTGGTCGCCGCCGGTGCCGCCCCCTCCCCGGTGCCGTACGCGGACGTCACCGTGGCCACCACCCACAAGCTGCTGCGCGGCCCGCGCGGCGGCCTGCTGCTGTGCACCGCCGCCCTGGCCGACCGGATCGACCGGGCGGTGTTCCCGTTCAGCCAGGGCGGGGCGGCGATGCACGAGGTGGCCGCCAAGGCGGTGGCACTGGCCCAGGCCGCCACCCCCGCGTACACCGGCTACGTCCGCCGGGCGGTCTCCGGGGCCCGGGCGCTGGCCGCCGGACTGGCCGCGGCCGGGGCGGCGCCGCTCACCGGCGGCACCGACACCCACCTGGTGACCGCCTCGGTCGCCCCGCTCGGCCTGACCGGCGTGGAGGCCGAGCGCCGGTGCGCCGCCGCCGGGCTGATGCTCGGCCGCTGCGCCCTCCCGTACGACCCGGCGCCGCCCACCGAGACCTCCGGGATCCGGCTGGGCACCGGGGCCTGCGCGGCCCAGGGGATGGGGGAGGCGGAACTCGCCGAGGTCGGCGCCCTGCTGGGGCGGGTGCTGGGCGGGGCGCCGGTGGAGCCGGTGCGGGAGCGGGTGCGCGAGCTGGCCCGGGCGTTCGCCGGGCGGGGCTGAGGGGGCGGCCGCCCGCCCCGGTGGCCGTTCGGGAGAACCGCGATGCGGGGGCACGGCGTCGGAGTCAATAAGGTGTGCTCCGTGGCGACGCACCTCGAACCCCGAACCAGCGCGGGAGTACCCTGCGTACTCGTCCGTCCGAGCGCGATCCTGGAGGCCAGTGGTGCGTGACTACCTGCTGGTCATGTTCGTCTCCGCGGCGGTGACCTACCTGCTGGTCAGCCCCGTGCGGAAGTTCGCGATCGCGGCCGGGGCGATGCCCGCCGTCCGCGCGCGCGACGTGCACCGCGAGCCCACCCCGCGGCTCGGCGGCATCGCGATGTTCGGCGGTCTGCTGGCCGGCCTGCTCGCCGCGTCCCAACTCTCGGGCACGGGGCGGATGTTCGTGCAGAGCGCGGACATCAAGGCGCTGCTCTCCGGGGCCGGGATCATGTTCGTGCTGGGCGTCCTGGACGACAAGTGGGGCGTGGACGCGCTGGTGAAGCTCGGCGGCCAGATGATCGCCGCGGGCGTCATGGTCTGGCAGGGCGTCACGGTGATCTCCATCCCGGTGCCCGGCTACGGCCCGGTCTACACGACGCCCACCCAGGGCATGATCGTCTCGGTCGTGCTGGTGGTCGTCATGGTCAACGCGGTGAACTTCATCGACGGCCTGGACGGCCTGGCCGCGGGCATGGTCTGCATCGCCGCGATGGCCTTCTTCCTCTACTCGTACCGCCTCTGGCTCGGCTACGGGATCAACGACGCCGCGCCCGCCGCGCTGTTCACCGCCGTGCTGATCGGCATGTGCCTGGGCTTCCTGCCGCACAACCTGCACCCGGCCCGGATCTTCATGGGCGACTCCGGCTCGATGATGCTCGGCCTGATGCTGGCCGTCGCCGCGATCTCCATCACCGGCCGCGTCGACCCCGACCTGGTCTCCGCGCAGACCGGTT
The DNA here is from genome assembly GCF_000717185.1 of Kitasatospora phosalacinea. Taxonomy (GTDB): domain Bacteria; phylum Actinomycetota; class Actinomycetes; order Streptomycetales; family Streptomycetaceae; genus Kitasatospora; species Kitasatospora phosalacinea_A. Next base: position 59,513 of record NZ_JNYE01000029.1, read on the forward strand.
CGCAGACCACCGCGGTGCACGCCCTGGTGCCGATCTACATCCCGCTGCTCCTGCCGCTGACGGTGATCGCGCTGCCGCTGGCCGACCTGCTGCTGGCCGTGGTGCGCCGCACCTGGGCGGGCAAGTCGCCGTTCGCCGCGGACAAGCAGCACCTGCACCACCGGCTGCTGGAGGTCGGGCACTCGCACAGCCGGGCCGTGCTGATCATGTACTTCTGGGCCGCGCTGATCGCCTTCGGCACCGTCGCGGTGTCGGTCACCAACACCGGCCGCACGGTGATCCTGGCGATGGCGGGCCTGTGCCTGGTCGGCCTCGCGGTGCTGCTGATGCCGCGCTTCAAGCCGCGCGCGCCCAAGGCCGTGCAGTCCTTCGTCCCGCCCCGCTACCGGGACGGCGAGGAGTCGGACGCGGCGGCCGGGGAGGACGACGCCGCGGGCGGCGTCGAGGACGGGGCGGAGGTGCCCGCGATGGCCGAGCTGTCGGCCGAGGACAAGGCCCTGCTGGGGCGGCTGGGCAGCGGCGCGACGGCGGTCGGGCCGCGGGGCGAGCGGCGCCCCTGACGGGGGGTCAACTCCGGCTGGGCCGTTCGGCGGCACCCGTTCGGCGGCACCCGTGGGCCTTCCGTGTGACAGGTACCACACGTTCATGGTAAAGCTCTCATCAAATAGTTTGTGATACCGTTCACGAGTACCGAGAACACGCCGAAAGACCTGACAGGTGGAGGACTTCCGTCCCCGGTCGGTCTCCCTCGACGGGTCCGCCGTTCCAGCGGCTGCCCGCGGCGAGGTCCTCGCACCCCCGTGTGTCTCTGCCCCCCGTTTCCGACATGCCGCCGGAGTTGCCGACATGCCGTCCCACGACGCCCGGATCCTCCGTGGCGCCGCAATCCCCACTGCGGTCGCCGGAGTGGTCGCCATGGCGGCCTCCTTCGTCGCCGCCGGAGGGAAGGGCCTGCTCGGCGCCCTGCTCGCGACCGTGGTCGTGATCGCCTTCTTCGGGGCCGGTCAGATCGCGCTCGTCCGGCTGGGCCGGAACAACCCGCAGATGCTGATGCCGATCGCGATGCTGGTCTACACCACTCAGATCCTGGTGGTCGGCATCCTGCTCGCGGTGGCGAAACGACTCACCTTCTTCGACCACAAGGTCTTCGGCCTCTCCCTGCTCGGCCTGGTGATCATCTGGATGTGCTTCCAGGTGCGGGGCTGGCTCAAGGCCAAGACCTTCTACGTGGAACCCGACGGCAAGCCGAAATCAGGGCGTCAACCGTGAGCGGGGCATACCGTCCCCCTCGCGAGGGGGGCGGTGTTTATGCCCTCCTGACGGACTGCTATCGTCCGTCCCAACGGCGGAGTACGGGAAGCGGCCAGGTCCCTCCGATGATCGGACGGATCGCCCCCCGGCTCCACGAAGCTTTCGAAGATCCCGCGGTGGGGATATGCGCCGCGCCGGGTCAGCGAGAAATCCAACTAGTTCCAGTGCCGCACCGTGGCCACCGGCCACGCCGACACACCGAGGTTGCCGTAACCATGCGTCAGAACGAAGGAGTCTGTGGTGGGTGCTGACGTCCAGCTCGCCTCCGAGGCCGGTTGCCACTTCGACTCCGGCTGCGGCTTCCCCGCTCCCGGCCTCGGTGAGTTCGACTTCAAGCCGATCTTCTCGGTCGGCGGCGTCGACTTCACCAAGCCGATGCTGCTGTCGATCATCTGCGCGCTGCTGGTGGTCGGGTTCTTCTGGGCCGCCTTCGCCAAGCCGAAGCTGCTCCCCAGCAAGTTCCAGCTGGTCGGTGAGATCGGGTACGACTTCGTCAAGCGGAGCATCGTGCTGGAGACCATCGGCAAAAAGGGCGAGAAGTACGTCCCGATGCTGGTCTCGATGTTCTTCTTCGTGTGGATCATGAACATCATGTCCATCGTCCCGTTCGCCCAGTTCCCGGTGATGTCGCGGATCGCGTACCCCGCCGGACTCGCACTGGTCGTCTGGGTCACGTACATGGGCCTGACCTTCAAGAAGCACGGCTTCGTCGGCGGCATGAAGAACCTCTGCTGGCCGTCGGGCATCCCGGGCTGGGTCATGTTCATCCTGGTGCCGATCGAGTTCTTCTCGAACATCTTCGTGCGCCCCTTCACCCTCGCGGTCCGAGCCTTCGCCAACATGTTCGCCGGTCACCTGCTGATCGTCGTCTTCTCGGTGGCCTCGTGGTACCTGCTCAGCCCCACCATCGGCGCCCTGTACGGCTCGGTGTCCTTCGTGGTGGCCGTCGGTCTGACCGCCTTCGAGCTGCTGGTGCAGTTCCTGCAGGCGTACATCTTCGTGATGCTCGCCAGCAGCTACATCGCCGGTGCCCTGGAAGAGGCGCACTGAGCCCCGCGGCCCCGGCCGCGCCCACGAACTCCCGGTGGCCAACACCCACCGGTATCCCATCCCCGCAAAGGATTAGCTGAGATGTCCGCTCTCGCTGAAGGTGTGTCCGGTTCCGTCGCTTCCATCGGCTACGGTCTCGCCGCGATCGGCCCCGGCATCGGTGTCGGTCTGATCTTCGGTAACGGTGTGCAGGCGATGGCCCGTCAGCCCGAGGCTGCCGGCCTGATCCGCTCCAACATGTTCATCGGCTTCGCCCTGACCGAGGCCCTCGCCCTGATCGGCATCGTCATGCCGTTCGTCTACGGCCAGTGAGCCAGGCGCACCGGTAGTCACTTCCGACGAAAGGTTCTGATATGGCCCCCGAGGTTTTCCTCGCGGAAGAGAAGATGAACCCTCTTCTCCCCGCGTGGCCCGAGGTCATCATCGGCCTGCTCTGCTTCTTCATCGTCTTCGGCATCCTCGGCAAGAAGCTCCTCCCCAGCATCGAGAAGGTGCTGGGGGAGCGCCGTGACGCCATCGAAGGCGGCATGAAGCGCGCGGACGCCGCTCAGGCCGAGGCCCAGGCCCTGCTTGAGCAGTACCGCGCCGAGCTCGCCGAGGCGCGCCACGAGGCCGCTCGGATCACCGAGCACGCCCGTGAGCAGGGCGCCGCCCTGATCACCGAGATGCGCGAGGAGGGCCAGCGCCAGCGCGAGGCCATCGTCGCGGCCGGCCACGCCCAGATCGAGGCCGACAAGAAGCAGGCGACCGCGGTCCTGCGCCAGGACGTCGGCTCGCTGGCCTCCCAGCTGGCCTCCCGCATCGTCGGTGAGTCCCTGGAGGACCACGCCCGCCAGAGCGGCGTCATCGACCGCTTCCTGGACGAGCTGGAGTCCAAGGCCGTCGCTGCCCAGGGTGCGTCCAAGTGATCGGCGCGAGCCGTGAGGCACTTGCCGCCGGACGCGAGAACCTGGAGAGCCTGACCGACAACACTTCGGTGGACGCGGCCAAGCTTGCCGAGGAACTCGCTGCCGTCACCGCGCTGCTGGACCGCGAGGTCTCGCTGCGCCGCGTCCTGACCGACCCCGCGCGGTCCGGCCAGGACAAGGCCCAGCTGGTCGCCTCGCTGCTGAACGGCCAGGTCTCCGGCGAGAGCGTCGACCTGGTCTCCGGCCTGGTCCGCTCGCGCTGGTCCGGCCCGCGCGACCTGGTCGACGCGGTCGAGGAGCTCGCCGCGTACGCCGAGGTCGTCGCCGCCGACAAGGCGGGCGCGCTGGACGACGTCGAGGACGAGCTGTTCCGGTTCGGCCGGGTGGTGGCGGGCTCGCACGAGCTGCGCGCCGCGCTGACCGAGCCGAAGGCCGACACCGCCGCCAAGGCGGCGTTGATCCGCAAGCTCCTCGGCGGCCGCGCCAACGCGGGCACCGTCCGCCTGGTCACCAGCCTGGTCACCAACCCGCGTGGTCGTAGCCTGGAAGGTGGCCTGGAGTCCTACTCCAAGCTCGCCGCCTCCCGGCGGGGCCGCGTGGTGGCCCTGGTCACCACCGCGATCCCGCTGTCGGACGTCCAGAAGCAGCGCCTCGCCGCCGCCCTGGCCGGCCTGTACGGCCGGCAGGTCCACCTGAACATCGACGTGGACCCGACGGTCCAGGGCGGTGTCCGGGTCCAGATCGGCGACGAGATCATCGACGGCACCGTCGCGAGCCGCCTCGAAGGCGCTCGCCAGGGCCTCGAAGGCTGAGCACCAGCACTATCCGACCCTCGGTCGGGCGTCGGTCCACACCAGGTGGGCCGGCAAAACGTACGGCCGGTTCACCCGACCCGGCCGAGAGTCGAGCACTTGCGGCCCTCAATGGCGGGCCGAGGATCGCAAACTAGGAGAGCAGGGAAGCCTGATGGCGGAGCTTACGATCCGTCCGGAGGAGATCCGGGACGCGCTGGCCGACTTTGTCCAGTCGTACCAGCCGGACGCGGCCTCGCGTGAAGAGGTCGGCACGGTCACCGAGGCCATGGACGGTATCGCCAAGGTCGAGGGTCTGCCCTCGGTCATGGCCAACGAACTGCTGAAGTTCGAGGACGGCACCCTCGGCCTCGCGCTGAACCTCGACACCCGCGAGATCGGTGTCGTCGTCCTCGGTGAGTTCTCGGGCATCGAAGAGGGCCAGACGGTGCAGCGCACCGGCGAGGTCCTCTCCGTCCCGGTCGGCGACGGCTACCTCGGCCGCGTCGTGGACCCGCTGGGCAACCCGATCGACGGCCTGGGCGAGATCGCGGCCACCGGCCGCCGCGCCCTGGAGCTGCAGGCCCCCGGCGTCATGGCCCGCAAGTCGGTCAAGCAGCCGCTGCAGACCGGCATCAAGGCGATCGACGCGATGACCCCGATCGGCCGCGGCCAGCGCCAGCTGATCATCGGTGACCGCCAGACCGGCAAGACCGCCGTCGCCGTCGACACGATCATCAACCAGCGCGACAACTGGCGCTCGGGCGACCCGGAGAAGCAGGTCCGCTGCATCTACGTCGCCGTGGGCCAGAAGGGCTCCACCATCGCGTCCGTCCGCGGCGCCCTGGAGGAGGCCGGCGCGCTGGAGTACACCACCATCGTGGCCGCTCCCGCCTCCGACCCGGCCGGCTTCAAGTACCTCGCCCCGTACACCGGTTCGGCCATCGGCCAGGAGTGGATGTACGACGGCAAGCACGTCCTCATCGTCTTCGACGACCTGTCGAAGCAGGCCGAGGCCTACCGCTCCGTCTCCCTGCTGCTGCGCCGCCCGCCGGGCCGCGAGGCGTACCCGGGCGACGTCTTCTACCTGCACTCCCGCCTGCTGGAGCGCTGCGCCAAGCTGAACGACGCCCTCGGCGGCGGCTCGATGACCGGTCTGCCGATCATCGAGACCAAGGCCAACGACGTCTCGGCGTACATCCCGACCAACGTCATCTCGATCACCGACGGCCAGTGCTTCCTGGAGTCCGACCTGTTCAACGCCGGCATCCGCCCGGCCGTGAACGTCGGCATCTCGGTCTCCCGCGTCGGTGGCTCCGCCCAGATCAAGGCCATGCGCTCGGTCGCCGGCCGTCTGCGCCTCGACCTCGCCCAGTACCGCGAGCTGGAGGCGTTCGCCGCCTTCGGTTCCGACCTGGACGCGGCCTCCAAGGCCCAGCTGGAGCGCGGTGCGCGCATGGTCGAGCTGCTGAAGCAGGGCCAGTACCAGCCGTTCCCGGTCGAGGAGCAGGTCGTCTCGATCTGGGCCGGCACCACCGGCCAGCTGGACGACGTCCCGGTGGCGGAGATCCGCCGCTTCGAGCGCGAGTTCCTGGACAACGTCCGCCTGGAGCACAAGGGCATCCTGGCCGGCATCGTCGAGACCGGCCTGCTGGAGCAGGGCACGATCGACGCGCTGACCGCCGCGATCACGTCCTTCAAGCAGGGCTTCACCACGGCTGACGGCAAGCTGCTCTCCGAGCAGGCCTGAGTCCGGTAGCGAGGGAAAGGACGTAACGACCCAATGGGAGCACAGCTTCGGGTCTACAAGCGCCGCATCCGCTCCGTCACCGCGACGAAGAAGATCACCAAGGCGATGGAGATGATCTCCGCGTCGCGCATCGTCAAGGCGCAGCGCGCGGTGGCCGCCTCCACTCCGTACGCCGACGAGCTCACCCGCGCGGTGACCGCGGTGGCCACCCGGTCCACCGCGAAGCACCCGCTGACCACCGAGAACCCGAACGCCTCGCGCGCCGCCGTCCTGCTGATCACGGCGGACCGCGGCCTGGCGGGCGGCTACTCGACCAACGCCATCAAGCAGTCGCTGGCGCTCGCCGCCCGCCTCCGCGAAGAGGGCAAGGAAGTGGTCACGTACATCGTCGGCCGCAAGGGCGTGGGCTACTACGGCTTCCGCAACCTGGCGGTGGCGAACTCCTGGACCGGCTTCTCCGACAAGCCGACCTACAGGGACGCCAAGACGGTCGCGGCGGACCTGATCGCGGCCTTCACCGCGGAGACCGGCGGCGTGGACGAGCTGCACCTGGTGTCGACCGAGTTCGTGTCGATGCTGACGCAGAACGCGATCGACGCCCGCCTGCTGCCGCTGAAGCTCGACGAGGTCGAGCTGAGCGACGGCGCGCCGGCCAAGAACCAGATCTTCCCGCTGTACGACTTCGAGCCGTCGGCGGAGGGCGTCCTCGACGCACTGCTGCCGCGGTACGTCGAGAGCCGGATCTACAACGCGCTGCTGCAGTCGGCTGCCTCCGAGCACGCCGCCCGCCGCCGCGCCATGAAGAGCGCGACGGACAACGCCGGCGAGCTCATCAAGTCGCTGACGCGGCTTGCCAACTCGGCCCGTCAGGCCGAGATCACCCAGGAAATCAGCGAGATCGTGGGCGGCGCGAACGCGCTGGCCGACGCTAGCGCGGGGAGCGAATGAGTATGACCACCACTGTTGAGCCGACCACGGCGACGGGCCGCGTCGCGCGGGTCATCGGCCCGGTCGTCGACGTGGAGTTCCCCGTCGACGCCATTCCGGAGATGTTCAACGCCCTGCACGTCGAGGTGAACAACCCCGACGGCACGGGCAAGAAGACCCTGACCCTCGAGGTCGCCCAGCACCTCGGCGACGGCCTGATCCGCGGCATCTCGATGCAGCCGACCGACGGCCTGGTCCGCGGCGCGCAGGTCACCGACACCGGTTCGGCGATCTCCGTCCCGGTCGGCCAGATCACCAAGGGCAAGGTGTTCAACGCCCTCGGCGAGGTGCTGAACGTCGACAAGGCCGAGTTCGAGTCCCAGGTGGAGGTCCGCTGGCCGATCCACCGCAAGGCCCCGAACTTCTCCGAGCTCGAGTCGAAGACCGAGATGTTCGAGACCGGCATCAAGGTCATCGACCTGCTCACCCCGTACGTCACCGGTGGCAAGATCGGTCTGTTCGGTGGTGCCGGTGTCGGCAAGACCGTTCTGATCCAGGAGATGATCTACCGCGTCGCCGAGAACTTCGGTGGTGTGTCGGTGTTCGCCGGTGTCGGCGAGCGCACCCGCGAGGGCAACGACCTCATCGACGAGATGGTCGACTCGGGCGTCCTGGACAAGACCGCGCTGGTCTTCGGCCAGATGGACGAGCCCCCGGGCACCCGTCTGCGCGTCGCGCTCTCCGCGCTGACCATGGCGGAGTACTTCCGCGACGTCGAGAAGCAGGACGTGCTCCTCTTCATCGACAACATCTTCCGGTTCACCCAGGCCGGTTCCGAGGTGTCGACCCTGCTCGGCCGCATGCCCTCCGCGGTGGGCTACCAGCCGAACCTGGCCGACGAGATGGGCCTCCTGCAGGAGCGCATCACCTCGACCCGCGGTCACTCGATCACCTCGATGCAGGCGATCTACGTCCCCGCGGACGACCTGACCGACCCGGCCCCGGCCACCACCTTCGCCCACCTGGACGCGACCACCGTTCTGTCGCGCCCGATCTCGGAGAAGGGCATCTACCCGGCCGTCGACCCGCTGGACTCCACGTCCCGCATCCTCGACCCGCGGTACATCACGCAGCTCCACTACGACACGGCCGTCCGCATCAAGGGGATCCTGCAGAAGTACAAGGACCTCCAGGACATCATCGCGATCCTCGGCATCGACGAGCTGTCCGAGGAGGACAAGGTCACGGTGCAGCGGGCCCGCCGCATCGAGCGCTTCCTCTCGCAGAACACCTACGTGGCGAAGCAGTTCACCGGTGTCGACGGCTCGACCGTTCCGCTGTCGGAGACCATCGAGGCCTTCAACGCGATCGCGGACGGCAAGTACGACCACGTCCCGGAGCAGGCCTTCTTCATGTGCGGTGGCATCGACGACCTCGAGCGCAACGCCGCCGAGCTGCTGAAGAAGTAACCGCAGGCCGGTTGCACGGCAGACCGAACCGTTGAGGGGTGGTCCCCGGCTCTCAGTCGGGGGCCACCCCTCAACGCTGGATCTGCTGTGATCCCGGTCATCTACGGGCCCTTGGTTTCGTCCCGGGGGCGCGTGACCGTTATTCTTACCGAAACTGCCGAGATCGCCGCCCGTTCGCCCGGGTGCCCGAGGACCGGCAAGAGCCAAGGAGCCCACGTTGGCTGAGCTGCACGTCGAGCTGGTCGCAGCCGACCGCAAGGTGTGGTCCGGTGCGGCCACCATCGTTGTCGCCCGTACGGCCTCCGGTGACACCGGCATCATGCCGGGCCACACCCCGGTGCTGAGCGTGCTGGAGACCGGCCCGGTCACCATCCGCACCACCGACCAGGGCACGGTCGTCGCCGCGGTGCACGGCGGCTTCATCTCGTTCGCCGACAACAAGCTGTCGATCCTCGCCGAGATCGCCGAGCTGGCCGACGAGATCGACGTCGCCCGGGCCGAGCGGGCCCTGGAGAACGCCAAGAACGAAGCCGACTCGCACGCCGAGCGGCGCGCCGAGGTCCGCCTGCTCGCCGCCGGCGGCCTCAAGGCGCAGCACTGAGCCTGATCTCTCAGCGACGGTCCCGGGGACGCCTGGAGCGTGACCCCGGGACTGTCGTATCAGTTGGTAGGAACGAGCGGTCGTGGGTCGACCGCCACGGGGATGCAGCGAGGAGGTAGGTGAGCATGGTCCTCGCCCTTGTGGTGTGCGCGGCCGTCGTGGTCCTCGCCGTCGCCGGCCTGGTCGGCTTCGCGGTACGCCGCCGCCTCATCCAGCGGGTGGGCGGCACCTTCGACTGCTCCTACCGCCTGAAAATGCCGGCCGACGCCTCCACGCAGCCGGATCTCGACGAGAACGGCCAACCCACCTCCGCCCCGGTCCCGCAGACCGACGGCAAGGGGTGGGTTTTTGGTATCGGCCGCTACAGCGGCGACTCCATCGAGTGGTTCCGGGTCTTCTCCTACGCCCCCCGCCCCCGCCGGGTCCTGCCGCGCACCGAGATCGAGGTCCTCGGCCGCCGCTACCCGCAGGGCCAGGAGGAACTCGCCCTGCTGTCCGGTTCGGTGGTGCTCCGCTGCCTGCACAAGGGCGCCCCGCTGGAGCTCGCGATGAGCGACGACGCCCTGACCGGCTTCCTGGCCTGGCTGGAGGCGGCACCGCCCGGACAGAGGGTGAACGTCGCCTGAGGCCCTTCGGAGCCGGTGAGGTGCTGTTAACGGCGGTGAACCGGCCCGCTAGGCTGCGGGCATGGTGAACCTGACGCGCATCTACACCCGGACCGGGGACGACGGCACGACCGCGCTCGGCGACATGAGCCGGACCACGAAGACCGATCCCCGCCTGATCGCGTACGCGGACACCAACGAGGCCAACGCGGCGCTCGGCGTGGCGCTGGCCGCCGGGGGGCTGGACGAGGAACTGGTCGCGGTGCTGACCCGGATCCAGAACGACCTGTTCGACGTCGGCGCGGACCTGGCGACCCCGATCGTGGAGGACCCGAAGTACCCGCCGCTGCGGGTCCTGCAGTCCTACGTGGACCGGCTGGAGGCCGACTGCGACCGGTTCCTGGCGGAGCTGGAGAAGCTGCGCAGCTTCATCCTGCCCGGCGGGACGCCCGGGGCGGCGTACCTGCACCTGGCCTGCACGGTGGTGCGGCGGGCCGAGCGGGCGACCTGGGCGGCGATCGAGGAGCACGGGGAGAGCATCAACCCGCTGACCGCGAAGTACCTGAACCGGCTCTCCGACCTGCTGTTCATCCTGGCGCGGACGGCCAACAAGGAGCGCGGCGACGTGCTGTGGGTGCCGGGCGAGAACCGCTGACGGCTGCTCACCGCGCCCGCTTGGGGAAGAGCGTGTAGCTGGCGGCGACCAGCAGGTTGACGCCGACGACCAGGCCCATCCGCGGGTACCAGGAGTCCAGCGCCGCGGTGCGGGCGCCGTCGCCGGCCAGCCACTGCACGGCGGCGACCAGCGCCACCGTGACCGCCGCGGCCAGCAGCGTCAGGGCGAACACGCCCCACTCGTAACGGGCCCGCGGCGCACCGTACTTCGGCGCTCCGGCGGGCTTCGGGCCGCCCGCCAGGCGGTGCGCGGCGTGCCCGTCGGCCCAGCGGACCAGGCGGTGGCCGTAGGCGAGCGAGAAGCCGACGTAGGCGGCCGCCAGGCCGTGCGTCCAGTCGGCGGTGGCGCCGCCGCGCAGGTCCGCGACGGTCGCGGCGAGGATCACCAGGTCGACCACCGGGAGCAGGGCCAGCACCACCGCGCCGGTGCGGCGCAGCCGCAGCGCGTACCGGGCCAGCAGTCCGGCCGCCAGCACCACCCAGAAGCCGGCCTCGCCGGCCACGATCAGGGAAACCATGCTTCGATCCTGCGCCCGCGCGGGCGCCGGGTCATCGTCCGGGCAGTCGAGCGGGGCGTGCGACTTTCGTCGGACGGCGGGTCGTCCGACCGGTCGTTCCCGCAGCTGGGGAGGAGTGCTGGGATGGGCCCCGTGAGGCTCACCGACCGCCAGGAGGACCTGGCCATCGCCGCCGCCGGGCTGCTCGGCGGCCTGCTGCTGCTCGCCTTCGGCGCCTACGACGCCCGGCCCGGGCTGCCGGTGTGGGCGGTGGCGCTGCCGCTGGCCGCGATGGCGGCGCTGGAGCTCGGGCGGCGCCGGTGGACGGTCTGGACGGTCTGCCTCGGCGGCGTGCTGTTCGGCGCCGCGGTCTACCTGGGCTCGCTGATGGCGACCCTGCTGATGTACACCGACCTGCTGTACGCGGCGACCCTGTACGGCCCGGCCCGGATGAGCAAGGTGCTGCAGCTGACCGGCGCCGCCGCGACCCTGGTGCTCTCCGGGCTGGCCTGGCGGTACGGGTCGGTGCCCGGGGCGCTGCTGGTCGCGGTGTTCTGCGGGCTGGTCTTCCTCGCCCCGGTGTGGACGGCCGACCTGCTGCGCCACCACCGGGACCGGGCCGAGACCGAGCGGCTGCGGGCCGAGCAGACCGCGCTGCTCGCCGAGTTGGACCGGCGCGGGGCGGTGGTCGCGGAGCGCGCCCGGATGGCCCGGGAACTGCACGACGTGATCGCCAACCACCTGTCGGCGATCGCCATCCACGCCACCGGCGCCCAGGCGGTGGCCCGCCGCCAGCGGCGCGCGTCGGACGAGCCGCTGGTCGAGGCGCTGGCGGTGATCCGGGAGAACAGCGTGCAGGGCCTGGCCGAGATGCGCCGGATGATCGGCCTGCTGCGCGAGGCCGTCCCCGAAGAGCCGTACGCCGCACCGCGGTTGGCCGCCGTCGACGTGCTGCTGGAGCAGGCCCGGGCGGCCGGGCGGGAGGCCGGGCTGCGGTTCGAGGCCGAGGAGGTCGGCGAGCGCGGCGAGCTGCCCGCACCGCTGGAGCTGGCCGCGTACCGGATCGTCCAGGAGTCGCTGACCAACGCCGTCAAGCATGCCGCGCCCGGGGTGGTGCGGCTGGAGATCCGTTACGGGGAGGGCGAGTTGGAGATCTCGGTGGTGTCCGCGTACCGGCCGGGGGAGGGGCGGCCGGTGCCCGGGGCGAGGGCCGGGCTGGTCGGGATGGGCGAGCGGGCCCACCTGCTCGGCGGGGAACTCACCGCCGGGCCGGACGGGGGGACGTGGACGGTGCGGGCGGTGCTGCCGCGGACGGCGGGAGGGGAGCGGGCGTGATCAGGGTGCTGGTGGCCGAGGACCAGGCGGCGGTGCGGGCCGCGCTGGTGATGATCCTGCGCGCGGAGGACGACCTGGAGGTGGTCGGCGAGGCCGCCGACGGCGAGCAGGCCGTCCGCCTCGCGCTGGAGCTGCGGCCCGACGTGGTGCTGATGGACGTCCAGATGCCCCGGCTCGACGGCGTCGCCGCGACCCGCGAGGTGGTCGCCGCCGGGGCCGGGCAGGTCCTGGTGCTGACCACCTTCGACCTCGACGCGTACGTGTGGGGGGCGCTGCGGGCCGGGGCGGCCGGGTTCCTGCTCAAGGACCTGGAGGCCGAGACCCTGGTCGAGGGCATCCGGACGGTCGCCCGCGGCGACGGCATGCTCGCGCCCTCGGTCACCCGCCGGCTGATCTCCTCCTTCGCCCGCCCCGGCGCGCCCGCCGCCCCGGCCGGGCTGGACGACCTCACGCCCAGGGAGCGGGAGGTGCTGGGCTGCCTCGGGGCGGGCCTGTCCAACGCGCAGATCGCGCAGCGGCTGCGCACCGCCGAGGCCACCACCAAGACGCACGTCAGCCGGATCCTGGCCAAGCTCGGCCTGCGCAGCCGGGTGCAGGCGGCGATCCTCGCGCAGGAGTTGGGGGTGCCCCTCCCGGGGGAGGAGTGAGCGCGGAGCGCGGGAGGGGTGCAGATCACACCCTCCCCGGCGCAGATCACACCGCCGGAACGCACCACGGCGGGCGCGCTCCCACTAGAGTCCGGCGAGAGCGATGCCGCTCCCGCAGGTGGTCCGTGCTGCCCGGGTGCGGGACGTTCTGGGCGGCCGGGTGAGTTTGCTCACGGTCCGCCCCGCAGACGGGTGATTTGGGCGGTAATCGAGCGTAGGTGTGAGGTGATCCTGCGTATATTCCCTCGGACGGGTGAAGTTGAGGGACAGTCCGGCGGGTGACAGCAACCTGCGGAACTGGTTCACCGTCAGATTCAGGAAGGGGCCGGTGCGCGGACACGGCCCCACAGGGCGCGGACGTTCCCCCAGCTGCGGGTGCACCGTGGCAGCGGACGTACGGCGGACGGCCGAGGAGGAGGACAGCATGCGCATCACCGGCGACCACACCGCACTGACCGTCGAAGGGCGGCTCGACGTGCGCAGCGCCGCCGACGCCAGGGCGCTGCTGCACGCCGCCGTCGACGGTGGCGAGGGCGACCTCGTCCTCGACCTCGGGCGCCTGGAGTTCTGGGACGCCACCGGCCTCGGCGTCATCATGGGCACCCACCGCCGGGCCGGGCGGGCCGGACGGCGCCTGGTGCTCCGCGACGTGCCCGTGCAGCTGCAGCGGCTGCTGGTCGCGACCAGGCTGCACCGGATCCTCGCGGTCGAGGGTGCGGTGCAGGACCCCTGCGGGACGACGCTCCCGGCCCTGGGGTAGCGCGCGCCGCGGGGCGTGCGCCGACCGCCCCGACCCCCCGGCCGCACGTCCGGTCGCACGTCGCCGCTCGTCAGCGGGGTTCGTGTGCAGAGCGGCTAGGCGCCGGAGCCACCCTGCGTGGTGACCGGCCACGGACATGTGGGAAAGTCTCCGCTCAGGTGTCCGAGTGGCGGGGAGCAGTGACGTGGGTCAGCCGAGCGGGGAGTTCCGGGGGGACGGGGTGCGCCCGCGGAGCGGGGAACTGGTCAGCGGCGAGCGGCTGGTGGTGGTCGGCGGGCCGGAGGGCTCGGAGGCCCGGCACTGCCCGGACGAGTGGATGCCGCAGCCCCGCCGGATCCGCGGACTGGTCCAGGCCCGCCCCGAGCTGGGCCCCAGCCCGGCCGTCGGCCCGCTCGCGCTCGGCGCCGGACCGGCCGACCTGCGGCTGCTCGACCGGGACGGCGACATCGCGGCCCTGCTGGAGCAGCTCCGGGCCGGCCGCTCCGTCCAGCTCGTCGGACAGGCCGGATCGGGCCGCTCCGCCCTGCTCGCCGCCGTCGCCGAAGCGGCCGGGGAACTCGCCCCCGACGGCGTGGTGCGCCTGAGCGGCTACCGCCGGACCGTCACCGACCTGCTGCAGGACCTGTTCGCCGCCACCCACCAGGCCCCCGACTTCCGCCCCGACCGGGAGCAGCTCGCCGAACTGCTGGCCGGCGTCGCCGCGGTCGTGGTCATCGACGACGTCGAACCGTACGGCGAGGAACTCGAGGAACTGCTCGCCCTCGCCCCCGAGTGCGCCTTCCTGATCGCCGCCGTCCCCGGCAGCCCGCCCCCCGCCCCCGGCTCCCGGCTGCGCGACCACCTGGTCGCGGGCCTGTCCCGCCCCGCCTCCCTGACCCTGGCGGCCCGGCTCGCGGGCCGCCCGCTCGACGAGCTCGAACGGGCCTGGGCGGTCGACCTCTGGTTCGAGTCCGAGGGCCTGCCGCTGCGCTTCGTCCGGGCCGCCGCGCTGCTGCGCCAGCGCGACGTCACGGTGGACTCCCTGGTCGCCGCCCAGGAGGACCGGCGGAGCCTGTTCGGCTCCGTCCAGGAGTACGAACTGCCCAGGGACCCGGCCGACTTGGAACGGGAACTGCGCCAGCAGGTGCCGCTGCCCTCGGTGGGGGAGAGCGCCGCGCCGGCCCGCCGCCTGGTCCAGGGGCTGAGCGAGTCCGCCCGGCTGGTGCTGCGGCTCGCCCTCGCCCTCGAAGGGGAGTGCCCGACCGCCCCGCACCTGCCCGCGCTGGTCGACGTCGGCCTCGGCGAGAGCGCCCTGCAGGAACTCGTCGAAGCCGGGCTCGCGGTCTCCGTCGGCGGCCACCACCGCCTCACCGAAGGCGTCCTCGACGCCCTGCTGCCCGAGGTCGAGGACGACAGCAACGGCCTGCCCGCCCCGTTCGCCCCCGGCGGGATCGCGCACGGCGCCGCCGAACACCTCTCCTGGTGGGTCGGACACGCCTCCGTCTCCACCCGGCAGGTCGCCGCCGAGGCCGAGGTCATCCTCGCTGTGCTGTTCGCCGAACGGAACGCCGACCGCCCCGCCGAGGTGCTCCGCCTCGCCCGGGCCGCCGCCCCCGCGCTCGCGCTGTCGCTGCGCTGGGGCGCCTGGGAGCGCGCCCTGCAGCTCGGCCTGGAAGCCGCCAGGATGCTCGGCGCCGACGCCGAACAGGGCTGGTTCCACCACGAGTTGGGCGTGCACGCGCTCTGCACGGGCGACACCCGGCGGGCCGTCGCCGAACTCGAGGCCGCGCTCGCGCTGCGCGCCGCCGCGGGCGAACAGCGCGGCGTCGCCGGGGCCCGCCGGATGCTCGACCTGATCCGGATCGAGGAGACCGCGGCCCTGACCGCGGGCCCCGACACCGCGCCCGTCCGCCGCCGCCGCTCCATCCGGGCCATCGCCCAGGTCGTCCCCGGCCGCCTGCGCAAGCGGGCCCCGCGCGGCGCCCGCAAGACCGTGCTGCTCGCCGGTGCGGCGGTGATGGCGCTCGGCGTCCTCGGCACCGCGATCGGCGTCGCCGCCACCGGCGACGACCACCCGGGCGGCGACCGCACCGGCACCTCCGCCGACGACCTCCCCCCGCTCGACCCCACCCCGACCCCGCGCAGCACCTCGCCCGCCCCCACCCCGTCCGGCGACAGCCCCACCCCGACGGACAGCCCGAGCGCGAGCGGCAGCCCCACCGCGAGCGCCCCCACCACCAGCAGCCCCTCCGCCACCCACCGGTCCGGCGGCTCCCCGTCCCCGAGCACCACGAAGTCGAGCGGCGGCACGGGCGCGGGCGGCACCACGGGCGGCGGCGGTACGAGCGCGGGCGGGACGACCGGCGGCACGACCGGCGGGAGCGCCGGCACCGGGGGGACGACGACCGGAGGCACGACGGGCGGGACGACCACCGGCGGCACCACCGGCACCGGCGGGACGACGACCGGCGGCACCACCGGCGGCACCACCGGCACCGGCGGGACGACGACCGGCGGTACGACCGGCGGCAGCGACACCGGCGGGACCACCGGCGGGACCACCGGCGGCACGACCGGCGGCAGCGACACCGGCGGGACGACCGGCGGCGCCACCGGAGGTGCCACGGGCGGCAGCACCGGCGGGACGCCCACCGGCAGCCCGTCCTGACGGGGGCTCAGAAGGGCAGCGAGCGGAGCTGCTGACGCGTCCAGGTGCCGTCCGCGACGCGGCGGGCCAGGTGGTGCCAGGCCGGGCAGGCGAGCATCTCGCGGGCCAGCCGGGAGTCGGGCCGGTCGAGGGCGCGTTCGGTGACCCGGTGGGCCTGGCCGAAGGGGACGGGGCGGCGGGACAGCCACTGCTGGGCCGCCGCCATGCCCTGCCGGTCGTGCAGGTCCCGTACCCGGTCGGCGAGTTCGAGCAGGCGGTGGTGGGGCAGGCCGGGGGAGGGGGCCTCGGCGAAGGTCGGGGCGAGGGCGGCGTCCAGGCGGCGGACCAGGTCGGCGGGGTCCGCGGCGAGCTGCGGGTGCTCGTCGGCGAACGTGCGCCAGTCGGCGGAGCGGTAGTTCTCCAGGGCCTCGGCGCCGATCGGCCCGTCGGCGTACTCCTCGGGTTCCCGCATCGCGGTCAGCGCCGCGGTCAGCACCGGGCGGCGCAGCGGCACGGACTCGGCGAGCAGGACGGCGTCGTACAGGTCCTTGCCCTGCGGGTAGGCGTCGCTGACCAGCCAGATCAGCTTCCAGGCCAGGGAGAGCTCGCGGTCGGCGACCTGGAGCACCGCGCCCGGCGCGACCTCCAGCAGGTCGGGCTCCAGCGGCAGGTGCTCGTGGAAGACGAAGTCCACCTGCACGCCGCCGCCGGGCAGCCCGTCGGCCTCCCAGGGCAGCAGCAGGCGGAGGCCCGGGACGCGGTCGTACGTCCAGATCTCCTCGCTGACGGCCTCCGCCGGGAGGAAGCGGACCGCCCCGTCGGTCGGGACGGCGCCGGTCAGGTCGGCGAACAGCTCGGCGGTGCGCGGGTCCTCCGGCGCCCAGTCGGCGGGGGTGAGGACGAAGTCCAGGTCGCCCGGTTCGCGGGCGGCCGCACCGAACCAGGCGCGCAGCACGACCGAGCCGCGCAGCACCAGGTGGTCGGCCCAGCGGGAGGCGGCGACGGCGGACAGCACGGCGTCCGTCGCGGTGCGGCGGGCGGTGCGCCAGGCGGTGGCGAGCGCGGGGTCGGCGAAGCGCGGGTCGGCGGCCCGGTACGCGTGGGCGTGCTGCTTGAGCGACGGGTCGAAGACCGCGAGCTGCCGAGCCCGCGGGTCCGCGACCGGACGGAACGTCAGCGGCAGCTCCGCGGGGACGCGGCGGGCCAGGTCGGCGGCGTCGGGGGCGTTCGCGGCGTCGGTCACGGCAGGTCCTCCGCGGGGGTGTCGTCGAGCCAGCCCTCGTCCAGGGCGAGCGCCGAGTCGTGGACCACGTACTCGCGTTCGGCCCTCAGGGGCGGGAAGCCGGCGGTGGTGAGGGCGGCGGTGAGGCGGGCCAGCCGGGCGGTGGCGGTGGCGAGGCCGACGCGGTGGCAGCGCTGGGTGACGAAGTAGTGGCGGTGACCGTCGGGTTCGGTGCGGCGGGCGTTCCAGGAGACGTGGGCGTCGTGGCCGTGCGCGGCCCGGGCCAGCGCCTCGCGCGGGGTGCCGGGGGCGGTCCGGACCTTCACGTGGTGCTCGAAGTAGTGGGCGGGGTCGGCGCGTTCGGCCTCGGCGTCGCTGTGCGGGACGCCCGGCACCCAGGGGGCGGCCTCGATCTTGACCCGGACGGGGGTGAACCCGGCGCCGCGCAGCCGGGCGGCCTCGGCGGCGGCCCGGCGGTGCTGCGCGGCCAGCGTGCCCTCGGCCCGCCAGGAGAGCATCGGCTGCGAGGGGTGCCGCCCGCGGGCCAGCAGGATGTGGGTGAACTCCAGGCCGTGCGCGGCCGCCCAGCCGGCCAGCGCCCCGGCCTCGGCCGGGGCCAGCGTCAGGTGGGTCTCGTACGGGCCGGACCACGGGGCGCCGGTGGTGCTGCGAGCGGGCATGCCGGGATTGTGGCAGCCCGCACCGACGGCACCCCGGGGAGGACCCTAGAAGAGCTTGAGCTTGTCGTCGTCGATGCCGCGCAGCTCGTCGTAGTCGAGGACGACGCAGCCGATGCCGCGGTCGGTGGCCAGGACGCGGGCCTGGGGCTTGATCTCCTGGGCGGCGAAGACGCCCTTGACCGGGGCCAGCAGCGGGTCGCGGTTGAGGAGTTCGAGGTAGCGGGTGAGCTGCTCGACGCCGTCGATCTCGCCGCGGCGCTTGATCTCCACGGCGACGGTGGCGCCGTCGGAGTCGCGGCACAGGATGTCGACCGGGCCGATCGGGGTGGGGTACTCGCGGCGGATCAGCTGCCAGCCGGAGCCGAGCACCTCCATCCGGTCGGCCAGCAGCTCCTGGAGGTGGGCCTCCACGCCGTCCTTGATCAGGCCGGGGTCGACGCCCAGTTCGTGCGAGGAGTCGTGGTGGACGTCCTCCAGCGTGATGATCAGCTTCTCGCCGGCCTTGTTGGTGACCGTCCACACGCCGTCGGCCTCCTTGAGGGCGCACGGCGGCGACATCCAGTTCAGCGGCTTGTAGGCCCGGTCGTCGGCGTGGATGCTGACGCTCCCGTCGGCCTTCACGATCACCAGGCGCACGGCGGAGGGCAGATGTGCAGCGAGGCGGCCCGCGTAGTCCACGGTGCACTTGGCGATGACAAGACGCATGGGGACAAGCCTAAGGCCCGCGGGGAGTGCCCCGGTCCGCGTTCGATTCCGGGGCCGGAGCGGCCCGCTCCGCTCCGGTGGGGCCGAAGCGGCGCAATCCCGAGACAGCCGGTCCGGGCGGACGGGTGCCGGGAGCCGTTTGAAGCGAGTGCGCGCACGGCGGGTGTCGACCGGGCGGGAGCGGCGAAGCATGGTGACCGCACGGGCACGCGCGGTGAGGGTGCCTGCTCGGCACGGGGGGTTGGGACACGTCGGATTCCGGCCAATCTCGTCCAGGAAGGGGCGTTCCGGGCGGCAATCCGTCGATTCACCAACCCGGGTGAGGGGGGGACTGCCACGCTGGTCTGACCCTCCGGCCCGAACCCCGACGCGCGGCGTCCGCCGGTGCGCCAC
Organism: Kitasatospora phosalacinea; assembly: GCF_000717185.1. Taxonomy (GTDB): domain Bacteria; phylum Actinomycetota; class Actinomycetes; order Streptomycetales; family Streptomycetaceae; genus Kitasatospora; species Kitasatospora phosalacinea_A. Next base: position 78,465 of record NZ_JNYE01000029.1, read on the forward strand.
ACCCGCACCGTTCGAACGGCGCGCGCGGCCCACCGCACGTCCGTCCCACTGTCCCCCGGCGCACCGCGCCCCCGGTACCGCCCCCAGCACCGCCCAGCACACCGGCACCACCGCCCCGGCGACCACGCCGGAGCGGACCGCGAGAGGAGAACCCATGTCGCTCGACGTCTCACCGGCCCTGTTGGAGAAGGCCGAACGAGGCGAGGTCGACGAGCGGGAGTTCGTCGACTGTGTCCGCACCTCGCTGCCCTACGCCTGGGACATGATCAGCTCGCTGGTCGCCCAACTCAAGGTCGACGGAACCGACTTCGCCGACAACGACGTGCCCCCGCCGAGTGAGCAGGAGCGCGGCCAACTGCTCCGCGCGCTGGCCAGCGACGCGATCCGGGGCGCCCTGCAGCGGCACTTCGGCGTCCGGCTGGCGTTCCAGAACTGCCACCGGGTCGCGGTCTTCGCCCCCGGGCCCGAGACCGAGGCGCGGCACGCCCGCTTCACCTCGATCCGGGGCCAGCTGCTCAACCAGTCGCCCGAGCTGCGCGACTGCTGACCGGACGTCGGCGCGCCGCGCCGCACCGCCGCTGACGCGCCGTCAGCGCCCCCAGGACCGCCGAACGCGGGCCGCCCCGGGTCTCCCAGTGCCCCGGGGCGGCCCGCGGCCGCGCGCGGGCCCGTACGGCCCTCAGGGCCCTCAGGACAGCTGCGGCAGCACCTCCGCGCCCAGCCGGGCCAGGTTGTGCAGCGTCGCCGCGGTGTCGCCCGAGCCCTCCGCGAGCAGCGCGAAGCGCCGGATGCCGGTGCGCTCCGCGGTCGCCAGCAGCCGGTCCGCGCACTGCCGGGGCGTGCCGACCGCGTGCAGGTCGCACAGCAGCTCGGTGTACGCCCGCGGGTCGCGCATCGTGCGCTCCCGGCCGTCCACGGTGCGGTGCGCGCCCAGGCCGTGCGCGAAGAAGTCCGGCATCGCCCGCAGCAGGCTGGCCCGGGCCGCCCCCGCCCGGTCGTCCACCTGCGCCACGCCCGCCGCGACGTGCTCCCGCTCGACCCGGGCCAGCTGCTCCTCGCCGCGCCCCGCCGCCCGCCAGGCCGTCCGGTACGCCGCCAGCATCTCCCGCTTGTCCTCGTCGCCCGAGTGCATGCCCAGCAGCATCGGCAGGCCCCGCTCCGCGGCCGTCCGCACCCCGCCCGGCGAGGTGCAGGCCACCACCACCGGCGGGCCCGACCGGGCCGGCGGCGCCTCGTCCTGCCGCTGCCGCGGGATCACCGCCCCCTCCAGGCCCAGCCAGCCCGCCAGCTCCCCCCGCCGTCCCGGCTCCGCCGCCCGCGGCACCACCGCGACCTCCGGGAACGCGAACTGCGGCCCCGACGCCCCCACCCGGGCCCCGCGCAGCCAGCGCAGCAGCAGGTCCAACCGCTCCGGGAAGCCCCGCTCGTACGCCTCCAGGCCGCCGCCGAACACCGCCAGGTCGATCCACGGCCCGCCGCGCCCCACGCCCAGCGTGAACCGGCCGCCCGAGGTCAGGTGCAGCAGCGCCGCCTGCTCGCCCAGCGCCACCGGGTGACGGGTGCTCAGCACGCTCACCGCCGTCCCCACCCCGATCCGCCGGGTGCGGCCCAGCAGCAGCGCGGCCAGCGTCGCCGCGTCCGGGCAGACCCCGTACGGGACGAAGTGGTGCTCGGCCAGCCACACCGCGTCCAGGCCCGCCCGCTCGGCGGCCAGCGCGGCCGAGACCGTCCGCTCCAGCGCCTCGCCGTGGTCCTGGCCCGGGAACTGCGCCGACAGCAGGAAGGCGCCGACCCGGACCGCGTCCGTGCCGGCGCCCGGCGACTGCTCGGCGGCGGGCTGCGCCGCGGGCACCATCCCGGGGCCGGCCGCCCGCGGGGGAGCGGGGCGGGTCTCGGGCCGGGCGGTGGTCTTCGTCATCGGGTGCCTCCATCGGTGCCGCGCAGGGTCGCGGGCCCCGCCGTGTCACCACGTGAGTAACCCATGTCATGTGCCAATGGCACGCCGAACCCCCGATTTCCCCGGGGGAAGGGTGGATTACCGCCGAAACCCCGGTGACCGACCGGCCCGCCGTGCTAATGGGGCGGGTGGGGCACCGGGTGCGCGGCGGACCGGACGGGCCGCGGACGCGGACGGGCCCGGCCCGCCCCGGTGGGGGCGGGCCGGGCCCGTCGGTGCGGGGCGCGGTCAGGCGCCGTAGCCGAGGGCGCTCGCGGTGGTGACGTACTTGTCCGCGAGGGCCTGGTAGTAGGAGGTGTTGGGCAGGACGCGGGCACTCGCGTCGGTGAAGGTGTAGGCGGTGTCCAGCGCGCCGCCCGGGGTGTGGCCCACGGAGACCGCCGCGGCGAAGTCCACGGCCATGTCGGCGTTGCCGTTGAACGGGACGGCGTTGCCGGTCGGGCAGGCGTCGTCGGCGGCGCTGGAGGAGCCGCAGCGGATGTAGTTGTTGACGGTCCGGCGGACGGTGTCCTGTTCGGGCGTGATGGTGGGCCAGGCCGGGATGGTGGCGACGTAGACCTTGACGAAGGTCCAGCCGGTCGGGTCGTCGTCGGTGCGGCGCTTGCGGATCTGGTTGCTCAGCGCGGTCAGCCGGTTCTCGACGTCCACGGCGCTGACGTTGTTGGAGATGTCGGCCGCACCGTTGGAGATCAGCACCGCGCGGGTGAAGCTGTTCTCCAGGACGTTGCGGTCGGTGGGGTTGCCCGCGGACTCCGGGGCGAGCGGGTTGGCGGCGCTGGACAGCGGCTGCAGGTAGTTGTTGGGGAGGTACCAGCTGCTCTTGCCGGCGCTGACCACGCCGTACGGCGTGTGGTTGCCGATCGGGTCGGCCGCGTAGTCGTCGGTCAGCCGCTTGAAGACCAGGTCGTTCAGGTGGTGCGAGTTGTCGCTGAGCGCGGTGTCGCTGTTGACGGTCTGGTCGCCGTACAGCACCAGGGTGCCGTTGCCGCTGGGGACCGGGGTGACGTCGACCGCGCTGAGGTAGGGCACGCCGGGCACGCTGACGGTGAAGGCGCTGCCGGAGGCGTCGCCGGTGTGGTCGCCGCTGCCGTCGACCGTCCCCCAGACCGACTGCTGGGCCGAGCCGTGGGCCGGCACGTTCGAGACCGCGCCCTGCAGGTGCATGCTGACCAGGACGGCGGAACCGTCGGCGGCGTTCAGGGCGATCGGGTCGCTGAGGACGTCACCGCCGACCGGGACGGTCACCGAGGCGGAGCCGCCGAAGGTCAGCGGCAGCGGGTTCGAGGCCGCGGTGGAGCCCGCGCCCTGCGGGGCGATCGAGACGTGCGGCAGGGTGACGGGCGACTTGCCGAGCATGTTGGACAGCCGGATCCGGACCTTGCCGCCCGCGGTGTTGCCGACCGTCAGGTGGGCGGGGACGCGGATGGTCTGGTCGGTCCAGGTCCCCGGCATGTTCCAGTCCTGCCGGGCGGCCCAGGAGCCGACCCAGTTCGGGACGTGGTTGCCGTTGGCGTAAGCCGACTGGCGCAGGCCGACGCCCATGATGTGCAGCGCGTGGTTGCCCGGCTGGGCCTTGGCCGTGACCACCGGCAGCTGGATCGAGGCCAGCGGGACGCCCGGGCAGGGCAGCGGCACGGACAGGGTGACGGGCTGGGCGACGCGGGTGCTGTTGGTGGCGGTGCCCGGCAGGTTGACGCCGGTGAAGGTGACGGCCGGCGCGATCGAACCGGTGCCGGCCCAGTCCGGGACGTAGTCCAGCGTGTACGGGTAGGTCGTGGTCTGGCCGCAGGTGCTGGCGCCGTTGACCGTGGGGTAGGTGACGCTGCCGGTGGCGTTGACCACGTTGCCGCCGGTGGCGAAGGCCAGGAACAGCAGCGAGTTGCCGCTGTTCGCGGTGCCGGTGGTGTCGACCGTGACGGTCTGGCCGCTGGAGAGGATGTTGTCGCCCTTGCCGACCGCGTAGTTCGGGACCTTCATCGGGGCGCCGTTGATCGAGATCGGCAGCCCCGGGGTCCAGCCCGCCGCGGCCAGCACACCGGCCGACATGCTGACGCCGCCGCCGTCGGCGTCGGCCGCGTCGTGGTTGGAGTCGGCGCTGATCGCGGTGTTGTTCAGGCAGGCGGTCAGGTCGGTCAGCTTGCAGGTGGCGCTGGCCGGGGTCAGCCGCAGCGCGTCGATGCCGATCTGGTAGCCGCCGGAGGAGGCGTGCTTGCCCACCGCGGTCACGGTCAGCGTGTGCACGCCCTGGCCGAGCTGCACCGGCTTGCCGGCCGAATCCTTGGGCATGCCGAAGTCCGCGTACAGCAGGTTGACGTTGGCGCTGTAGCCCTCCCAGTCGGCACCGGCCGCCGGGCCCGGCAGGGCCACCGCGTTCGGGGTGCCCGCGTCCAGGACGAAGCGGCTGCGCCCGTAGTCGGAGGCGGTGGTCAGGCTCGCACCGAGCGTCCAGTACCCGCCGTGCGGGACGTCGAAGGACAGCTTCGCGGAGTCGTTCACCGACACCGGGGAGGTGCCGTTGCCCAGCATCGCCTGCTTCCCGCTGTACCACGCCACGGCGCAGCAGTTGTCCTGGGTCTGCAGCGTGCCGGTGGTGGTGGCGGTGCCCGCGGGGACCACGCTGGTGGTGCCGTCGTCGTTGGTCGCGGTGTAGCCGTTGACCAGCTTGTCACCGCCGACCAGGACCGGCGTGGTCAGACCCGCCCAGAAGCTGTAGTCGGCCTGGACGGAGGTCAGCCCCGCCTGGTCGACGGCCTTCACGTACAGGCGGTGCGGACCGACCGTGCCGGGGGCGAACCGCACGCTGGCGAGCGTGCCGCTGGACACCCAGTACTGCTGCTTCCGGACGACCTGCTGCCCGGGCTGCCAGGTCTGCGGCTGGCTCTGCTGGCTCCAGGTCGTCGACGAGAGGTCCGAGTCCAGGGCGAAGATGTACCCGGCGACGTTGTTCTGCCAGTTCGTGGTGAAGCTGAAGGTGCCGTTGGAGTCGTACGCGGCGCCGAACAGGCCCTCCGGGAACTCCGGCGAGGAGACGGCCGGCCTGGGCGGCGGCGTGGTGTCGACCGTGAACACGTGCCACGGGGACCACCCGGACCACATGTCGCCGTCCTTGCTGTGCGTCACGCCCCGCCAGGCGTAGGCGCCGTCCGCCAGCCCGTTGTACGTGTAGGGGCCGCCGGTCGCGGAGTACGCGGAGAACAGGCCGCCCGCCCGTGCGCTGGTGGCGGAGCCGTTCGACCAGTTCCAGATCTCGTAGCCGGACTGCACCTGCTCGCCGTCGGTGTCGCCGCCGGTCGCCTTCATGGTGACGCTGGACGAGTTGACGAAGTCGCCGCCGCCCAGCGCGGACACCACCGGGGAGGTGGCGTCCTGACCGTCCAGGTACGGCGCCCGGTAGTAGGTCACCGACCAGTACGTCCCGGAGGGCTTGAGCCGCTTCCACTGGTTCATGTTCGACTCGTTCTCGGCGTCCACCTCGAAGGTGTGCCACCCGCCGTTGGCCGCGCCCTGCGCCGCGCCGGTCACGTTGAACTCGACCGTGCCCGCCCCGCCGCAGTTGGAGCCCCCGTTGCCGTTGCAGCTCCACTGCGTCTGGACGAAGTTGGACGAACCGCTGCCGGGCTTGTTGCTCCAGCTCAGGTTCCCCGGGAGATCCGCGTCGTTCCACACCTGGACCGGCTCGGGCGACGAGTTCGCGGACCAGATGACGTACGGGTAGAACTTCGCGTCCGTGACCGAGGCGCCCTGGAAGCCGCCGGTGTTCATGACGAAGTACGACCGGTGCACCGAGTAGCACCAGGAACCGCAGTTGGTCCAGTTGCCCAGGTAGCCGATCTTGGCCTCGTCGCCGGTGGTGGCCTTCCAGCCCTTGTCGTTGATCGAGGCCCAGGAGACCACGGACGGGTTGCCGGACCAGGCGGGGTCGATGTACAGCGGGTACACCGTCTCCTTGCCGGTCAGCAGGCCCTTGTCCGGAGTGATCGAGATCTCCCCGGCGGCGACCTTCATCCCCATCCGGGTGGTGTGCGCACCGGAGCCCGGCCCCCTGGTGCTGGACGGGAGGTGCTCGACGGGCAGGTCCTTCGCGGGGGCCGCGGCGCCGCTCTGCTTCCGCTCGCCGGACGGCGACTTGGCAGCCACCCCCCGGCCCTCCTCGGCCAGCAGCTTCTCGCTGGCTTCCTTCGCGGCGGCCAGCTCGGCGGCCGACGGCATCGCGTCGGTCGCGGAGTCCCACACCAGCGGCGGGTCCGCGCGGAACACCGTGTTGCCCTTGGCGTCCTTGGCCTCGGCGTCACCGGAGTCCGCCTGACCGAGCGTCACCCCGTCGGTGCGGGTGGCGAGCTTCAGGGTGGCCAGCGCCGGGTTGGCCGCGGCGGCGGCGTTCTTCACCACCAGGACCTGGCTGAACCCGTCCGGGCGCGCGGTCACCGTCAGGTCCACGTCGGGGAGGATCCCGGGGTAGGTCGCGGTGTCCCCGCTCACCACCGGGGCGGGGAGCGCGGTGGGCCAGGTCAGCGACACCGACTTGCCCTCGCGGACCATGGTCACCAGGGGAGCCGTACCGCCCGCCGAGAACGACACGTCGGCGTCGGTGGCCCCGGGCGCGATCCGCCCGTCGGCCCGCTTCGCCAGCTTGGTGTCCACCGGTACCCAGGCGCCGTTCTTCCGCGCCCGGACCGGTCCGCTGTCCTGACGCATGGTGAACGTCCCGTCGGGGTTCGCCACGGTCTGCGCGTTCTCGGTGGTCAGCTCGTCGACCACCACCGGCTTGCCGGTCCTCTTCGCGGCCTCCGCTGCGGCCTGCTGGGCCTTGGCGGTCCGCAGGTCCACCCGGGGAGCCTGCTCCAGGCCGGCCGGGACCGTCGGCCCCGGCGGCGCCTCCTCCGCCCGCGCCGCCACACCGGCACCGGCCAGCAGCCCGGCCGTCAGTGCGGCCGTCGTTGCCGCAGCCGCCCACCTGCGCCCCGGCCCCGTCCTCCGCGGCCCTCGGCCGCACACAAACATGAAATAGGCCATTCCGGCCCTTCCCCCCATTTCCGTACCGAGGCGTGCCGCGACAGCGCGCCCGTGCGGTGAGCATTCTGGCGCCTGGTTGCAGCTTTTCCAGGTTCTTTGGAAGACCCCGATCGGCACGGGCTGTCCACTTTGGTCAGTCATGGTCCGAAATGTGTTGACATAGAGTGGAGGGCCGTCTTCAAATTGTGACTTCACCAGGCAGAGTTGAGTCGCAGTCAGCTGTCGATGCGTCAAAAACACACATAGTCGCCGCAAGTGGAGATCAGTGATGATCTTGCTTGGATGGGTGGATAGCCCGCCCGGGTGGTCGATACGCTTTGAATGCGGACATTTCAAATTCCCAGGTTATCGCCTTCCGGATTCCCTACGATTGCCGCCGCACTGCCCAGTGCCATGACCAGGGGAGGGAATTTTGAGGAAGGACCGTCTCTCGCATGCGAGAGTAAATCGCCGATTGTGGGGCAGAGGGGGCATGTCCGTGTTGGCGGCGCTCGCGCTGCTGACCGGGGCCGCGCCCGGCGTCTCGTTCGCCGCGCCGGCGGCCAAGCCGACCCCGCCGGCCTTCGACCGGGGGAAGCAGATCCCCTACACCCGGGGAACGGCGGGCAAGGAGATCAAGTCCGCCGACTACCGCAAGTACGATCCGGCGGAGGCGAGCAAGCTGCCGGCCGCCGGCACGGCCGTCGTCGACCTCTCGCCGGAGGAGCCGACCGCCGCGGCGAAGTCCCGTGCGTCGGGCGGCGGCCAGTCGTTCGTCCGGGCCGGTGCGCTGCCGGTCCTGGTCCGGGGAGCTGCCCGGGGCGCCGAGTCCGGGGCCCCGGCCGCCGGGTCGGCCCCGAAGGTGCGGGTCGAGCTGGCGGACCAGTCCGTCGCGCGGCGCGCGGGCGTGCACGGCGTGCTGTTCTCGGTGGGCGCCGAGGGCGCCGAGGGCGGCGCGGGCGCGTCGGCCACCGAGGTGACCGTCGATCCGTCGTCGTTCCGGGCGGCCTTCGGCGGTGACTACGCGGCGCGGCTGCGGCTGGTGCGGCTGCCGGCGTGCGTGCTGACCACGCCGGAGCGG
>NZ_JNYE01000030.1 GCF_000717185.1 Kitasatospora phosalacinea
GGACAGGTCCTCACCTGGACCCCCGAGGGCCGGGTGGACACCATCACCCAGGGCAGCGCCGTCACCAAGTACGTCTACGACGCGGACGGCAACCTGCTCATCCGCCGCGACATCGGCTCGGGCCGGACCACGCTGTTCACCGGTGACACCGAGGTCGTGGTCAACACCTCCGTCGCCCCGAACACCCTGCTCGGCGCGGTGCGCACCTACCAGGCCGGCGGCAAGGCGATGGCCATGGTCTCCAACCTGCCCGGCGGCGGGGTGGACTACCTGATCGCCGACCCGCACGACACCGCCACCCTGGCCGTCGACACCACCAGCCAGGCGGTGAGCCGCAAGCAGTACAAGCCCTACGGGCAGACCCGCGGCACCAGCACCAACTGGCCCGACTCCACCAGGCAACCCGACCACCCACAGCGACCCGACCGGCCTGAGCCGCGCCCCGGTCGAGCCGGGCGAACCCCCGGCGGGGCCGCCGCCGCCGTGCGGCGGGATGTGCAGCTCGGCGTACGACACGGGCGACGACAGCGGGGACGACGACAACTGCCTGTGCTACGACGGCTACGACGACGCGAAGGACCGGGGCTGGGGAGACCTGGAGGACGGTGCCAAGCGGGTCTACCCCCACCATCGCTACAAGACCGGCTACCAGGCGCCCCCGGACAACGGCATCATCATGGTGCGGTTCTTCATCCGGGGCGAGAAGGCGGTTTTCGGCAACCTGTACGGCGACAACCGGGACTGGTCCGACGACCCGAACGCCGCCTACCGGATGGACCTCTTCTGGGACACCGCGACCGGAGAGGTGTCGTTCACCGTCTCGCCGACCCACACGACGCCGACCCTGGGGGATCCGGGCTGCCCGGGCTGTGGGGACGCGCCGCGCCCGGGCCAGCCGTCAAGGATGATCCCGGCGAGGGACATCGTGGAGGGGCCCATGAACTCGAGCATCAACATGAACGCCCAGAACAACATCAATGCCAACTGGGTGGGACCCGGCGGGCTCAACGTGGACGTCCACGGCCTCAACAGCCTGCTGCCGGTCTTCGCGGTCGACACCCACATCAAGGTGGACGTCAGGGACAGCGGGTCCATCGAGGTGGGACGCTCCGGGGACGCCTACCCGAGCATGGAGGTGGTCCAGTACCGCAGGGGCCAGGCGCCGCGTACCGTCGCGACGGACCGCGAGCGTGACATGGGCATCCTCGAATCGGGGTTGAACGCCGCACCAGTATTCCCCAACCGCGAGAGCCACTGGACCGACGGATGGCAGGACAAGTGACCAGCACGACTCCCGGAACGCGTCCTGGAACCGGACGCTGGTTCCTGCGGTCCGCGATCCGCTACGTCCTGTTGTTCGCCGTTCTGTGGGTCAGTGGTGGCAGTCTGGCCAGCCTGCTGACCACCGGGGAGGTGCACTACGCGTCCACCCGGGACGAGCTGGGCCTGGTCCTTCTCGGGGCACTGATCTTCTGCCTGGTGGGGGCCCCGTCCTTGGTCGTCATCCCGCTGGTCGGGAGGCTCCGCAAGCGTGAGTCCTTCCGGCCGGTGGCGACCGCCGCGCTCCTCCTGCCGATCCTGCTCGTACTGGCAGGGGGAGGCGGATCGGGCGTCCTGGTCCTGGTGGTGATCCAGGTCGCCTTCGGCGCCTGGCTGATGCCGCGGGAGTGAGCCCGTAGAAGGTCACGCAGCAGCGGTGGCACCGGCCCTCGATCGGGGGTCGGTGCCACCGTCGTCCGTCCGGCCCGGCGGCCCGTACCCTGGGAGGACAGCGCGCCGATGGAGAGGGAGCCCCGTGTCACCGCGTCGCAACCGGATCGACAAGCCCGAGGACCGCGGCAGCGGCGCACCGATGGGGAGTTCGCTGCGGCGGACCGAGGAGTACCGGGGCGAGGAGTGGGTGGTGCAGACCGTGGCCGGGACGGCCGGGCGGTACTACCGGTGCCCGGGCTGCGACCAGGAGATCCCGCCCGGCGTCGGCCACCTGGTGGCCTGGCCCGGCTACGGAAGCGGCGTGGACGACCGGCGGCACTGGCACCGGGCCTGCTGGGGAGCGCGGGAGCGCCGCGGCTCCAACATCCAGCGGGGCCGCGGCGCTCCGAAGTACTGACGGCGCCTCAGGCGTCGCGCTTCTTCAGGACCAGGTAGCCGCCGAGCAGTGCCGCGACCGTCCAGGCCGCGCAGATCAGCAGGCCGGCCCACGGGCCGTACGGCAGGTCGTCGGTCGGGAAGACCTGGGTGATGGCCGAGCCCGCCTGGTCCGGGAAGTACCGGACGACGTTCTTCACCACCGGGACGATCGACAGGATCGGCGAGACCAGCAGGATGAACGGCACCAGGATCGCCAGCGCCAGGATCTGGTGCCGCACCATCACCGTGACGCCCGCCGAGAGCAGGCAGAGCAGGGTCAGGTAGAGCGCGGTGCCGAACACCGCGCGCAGCACGTTCTCCGAGCCCAGCGTGGTCGACAGCCCGCCGCCGAGCGCGGCCTGGCCGATGAAGAAGGCGACGAACACCGTCACCAGCGAGGCGGCCAGGGCCAGCGCGCCCAGCACGGCGGTCTTCGCCGCCAGCAGGGTGCCGCGCTGCGGGACGGCGGCCAGCGAGACCCGGATCATGCCGCTGCTGTACTCGTTGCCGACGGCCAGCACGCCGAACACCACGATGGCGAGCCGGCCGAAGCCGACGCCGATGAACGAGACGGCGGTGGCGTCGAACGGCCTGCCGTCCTCGGTGAAGTCCGAGACGTTGTTCCGGGCGACCAGGCTGATCGCCAGGCCGAGGGCGACGGTGATCAGGAAGACCGACACCAGCGACCAGACGGTGGAGCGGACGCTGCGGATCTTCGTCCACTCGGACTGCGCGACGGCGGGGAACGCGGCCATCTCAGCTCTCCTTTCCGGACTTGCGCCCGTCCCAGTCGGCGCCCCAGGCGGGCGGCGGCTGCTCGGGGGCCGCCCCGGCCCCCATGTGGTACTCCACCGAGGACGCCGTCATCTGCATGAACGCCTCCTCCAGCGAGGCCTGCTGCGGGCTCAGCTCGTGCAGGGTGACGCCGTGCGCGGCGGCCAGGTCGCCGAGGACGACCGGGTCGCCGTCGACCACCTCCCAGGAGCCGTCCGGGCCGGCCTCGGCGGTCAGGCCCGCGCCGTGCAGGGCGTGCAGGAGCTGCTCCTGGTGCGGGGTGCGCAGCCGGACGGACGAGCGGGAGTTGCGCTTGATGAACTCGGCCATCGGCAGGTCGGCGAGCAGCCGGCCGCGGCCGATCACCACCAGGTGGTCGGCGGTCAGCGCCATCTCGCTCATCAGGTGGGAGGAGACGAAGACGGTGCGGCCCTCGGCGGCCAGGCGCTTCATCAGGTTGCGGATCCACAGGATGCCCTCGGGGTCGAGGCCGTTCACCGGCTCGTCGAACATCAGGGTCTGCGGGTCGGCCAGCAGGGCGGAGGCGATGCCCAGGCGCTGGCCCATGCCGAGCGAGAAGCCGCGGGCGCGCTTCCTGGCGACCGCGGTCAGGCCCACCAGGTCGAGCACCTCGTCGACCCGGGCGCGCGGCACCCGGTTGGACTGCGCCAGCCACAGCAGGTGGTCGTACGCGGTGCGGCCGGGGTGCACGGCCTTGGCCTCCAGCAGTGCGCCGATCCGGCGCAGCGGGTCCTGGATCCCGGAGTAGTGCCGGCCGCCGATGGTGACCTCGCCGCTGGTGGGGCGGTCCAGGTCGAGGATCATCCGCATGGTGGTGGACTTGCCCGCGCCGTTCGGGCCGAGGAAGCCGGTGACCACGCCCTCCGGGATCCGGAAGCTCAGATCGTCGACGGCCAACTTGTCGCCGTAACGCTTCGTCAGGTGGTGCAACTCGATCATCTGCCGCTCCTTGGTCTGCGGCCAGGTTATGGCAAAAAGCGGATGAATCGGACAACCTGCGTCCGGGGCGTGCCCGCCGGGCCCTACGGTGGAACCATGACCTCGTCCAGCGCGCCGACCGTCCGCGAGAACGGCACCGGCACCCCGCTCGTCCTGCTGCACGCCTTCCCGCTCCCCGCGCGGATGTGGGAGGTCCAACTGGAGCGGGTCCCCGGCCCGGCCGGGGACGACGCCCGGGTGATCGCACCGGACCAGCGCGGCTTCGGCACCGCCCCGCTCGGCGACCTGCCCCCCTCGCTGGACACCGCCGCCGACGACCTCGCCGACCTGCTGGACTCCCTCGGCGTCGAACGCGCCGTCCTGGCCGGACTGTCGATGGGCGGCTACGTCGCGATGGCCTTCGCCCGCCGCCACCCCGGACGGCTGGCCGGACTCGTCCTCGCCGACACCAAGGCCACCACCGACACCGACGCCGCCCGCGCCAACCGGGAACGCATCGCCGCCGCCGTCCTGGAGCGCGGCAGCGTCGACCTGCTGCTGGAGGAGCGGATGGCGGAGAACCTGCTCGCCCCCGGCGCCGAACCCGAACTCACCGACGCCGTACGGCAGATGATCGCCGAAGCCAGCCCGGCGGCGGTCGCCTGGGCGCAGCGCGCGATGGCCGCCCGCCCCGACTCGCTGGACGAACTGGCCGCCCTGGAGGTGCCCGCCGCGGTCATCGTCGGTGAGCTCGACACCGTCACCCCGCTCAGCGAGGCCCGGATGATGGCCGAGGCGCTCTCCGACGCCGAACTGACCGTCATCCCGGCCGTCGGCCACCTCTCCTCGCTGGAGGCCCCCGAGACCTTCAACGCCGCCGTCCGGGCCCTGCTCAAGCGCGTCAAGTAGTCGCGCCGGGCGGGCCGGGGACGCCGAAGGGGCCCGGAGCGAGAGCTCCGGGCCCCTTCGGGCACTTCCAGGACTTCAGCGGTGTCCCGAACAGGGCCGACGCGCGGCCGGGCGTCAGCGCGACTGCTGCGCCGGCACGCCCAGCGAGTCGTCGGTCGGCAGCGAGGCCGCCGCGACCGCCGCACCGGTCAGCGTGGCCAGCATCTCGCGGACGTTGGTCAGCTGCGCGTTGATCGAGTCGCGGCGGTTGGTGAGCGCCGCCAGCTCGCGCTCCGACTCGCTGCGGACCCGGTCGGCCTTGGCGTTGGCGTCGGCCACGATGTCCTCGGCCTGGCGCTGCGCCGTCTCGATGGTCTGGCGGGAACGGCGCTCCGCGTCGGTGCGCAGCTTCTCCGCCTCCAGGCGGAGCTGCTCCGCCCGGTGCTCGATCTCGGCCAGGCGCTTCTCGGCCTTGGCCTGGCGGGCCGCCAGGTCGCGCTCGGACTGCTCCCGGCGCTTGGCCAGGTTGGTCTCGAACTCCAGGGCGGCCTGGGCGGCCTTGGTGCGGGTCTCCTCGAAGAGGGCGTCCGCCTCCTCGCGCTTGTTCTGCGCGTCCTTGTTGGCCTCGGCGCGCAGCTGGGCCGCGTCCGACTTGGCCTTGTCGACGATCCGCAGGCCCTCGTCCTCGGCCTTGGCCTTGCGGTCCTTGGCGTAGTTCTCGGCCTCGGTGCGGACCTGCTGCGCGGCGGCCTCGGCCAGCTCGCGGTGCTGCTCGGCGGCGCGGTGCGCCTCGTCGCGCAGGTCCTTCGCCTCCTCCTCGGCGAGGCGGAGGATCTTCTCGACGCGGGCGCCGAGACCGGCGTAGGAGGGCTCCGACTCGGTGACCGCGGCCTGGGCCGTCTGGGTCTCCAGGTGGAGCTCCTCGATGCGCTTCTCCAGCGCGCTGATCCGGGAGAGGGCGCTGTCCCGGTCGGCCACCAGCTTGGCGATCCGCTCGTCGACCTGGGCGCGCTCGTACCCACGGCGTACCAGGTCGAAGCCGTGCGGGGAGTGACTGTCGCTCATGGGATTTCTGGGCTTCCTGTCGTCAAACCGCTGAGATGGTTGAGGGAATCCTGACACGGTACCGGAGTGTCAACGGCGAAACACCGTTGGTTCGCGGACAATGTCCGCTCAATCGGGTGGCGCGCCCCCGGAGCGATTGCCTCCCGACCGCGGAGAGCCCACCCCGGCACCTGCCTTGGGCCCTCCGTCCTTCTTGCTTCCCCCGTTGCCGTGGGCCGACGGAGCGGGTGCCTCGAAGGCCTCCAGCGCCGACAGCACGTCCTGGACCCGAGAGATCTCGGTGTTGATGTCCTTGCGCCGACGGACCAGTTCGTCCAACTCCCGCTGGCCCTCGTCGGTCACGCGCTTGGCCTCCGAGCGGGCCTCGGCGAGCAGCCGCTCCGCCTCCTCGGCGGCCAGCCGCAGCTGCTCCTCGGCGTCCGAACCGGCCCGCCGGACGCGCTTCTCGGCCTCGTCGTCGGCGCGCTTGAGCCGGGACGCGGCCTCGTCGGCGGCGGCCTCCAACTGCTCCTCGGACTCCATCTCGGCGGCCTTGAGCTTCGCCTCCGCCTTGATGATCAGCGCCTCGGCGCGGGTGGTGGAGTCCGCGAGCTTGTTCTCGGCCTCCTTGAGCAGCGTCTCGGCCTTGCGCACCGCGGAGATCCGCACCCGGCCCGCCTCCGCGGACGCCTCCGACGTCAGCTCGGACGCCCGCGACTCGGCCGCCGCGATCAGCTCCGCCGCCCGCTCCTCGGCCTCCGCGACCTGCGCCTGCGCCTGCTCCTCGGCCTCGGTCAGCTGCTCCTGGGCCGCCGTCACCAGCGCGTCCACCCGCTCGCCGGCGGACTTCATCGCCTGCGCGTTCTCCTTGCGGGCCCGCTCGTGCAGCGCCTCGATCTCGGCGTCGGTGCGCTCGCGCAGCTCCTCGGCCCGCTCGCGGATCGCCGTGGAGTCCCGCCGGGCCTCCGAGAGCAGCGCGTCCGCGTCCGAACGGGCCCGCTCCACCTCGGCCTTGCCCTGCGCCTCGGCCTCGGCCCGCAGCCGCTCCGCCTCCTGGCGGGCCGCCGACACCATCGCGTCGGACTGCTCCTCGGCCGCCGCGGCCACCGCCAGCGCCTCCGCCTGCGCCTGCTCGCCGAGCTGCTCGGCGTCCGCGAACGCCTTCTCCAGCACCGACTTCGCCTGCTCGCGGGTCGCCCGGTCGTACGACTCGGCGGCCTCCCGGGTCTCCCGGTCGAAGGACTCGGCCCGGGCGCGGACGTCCGCGTCGAACTCCTCCGCCAGCGTCCGGGTCGCCAGCGCGTACTCCTCGGCGTCCGAACGCAGTGCGTCCGCCCGCTCCTCGGCCTCCGCCAGCGCCGCCGCCGCCAACTCGTCCGCCTCGGCCAGCACCCGCTGCGCCCCGGCCTCCGCCTCGGCCCGCTGCTGCTGCACGAACTCGGCCACGGCGGCCCGCAGTTCGGCGGTCTCCCGGTCGGCGGCGGCCCGCAGCTCGCGGTCGTACGCCTCGGCCCGCTCGCGCAGCTCCGCGGTCTCCCGCTCGGCCGCGGCCCGCAGCTCGGCGATCTGGCCGGTCGCCTTCTCGTGCAGGCCCGCCACCGACTGGCGGACCTCCGCGGCCTCCTGCTCGGCCGCCGCGACCAGCTCGGCGGCCCGCGCCTCGCCGTTCGCCCGCAGCTGCTCGGCGGCGTGCTCGGCCCGCTCGCGCAGCTCCGCGGTCTCCCGGTCGGCGGTGGCCCGCAGCTCGCGGTCGTACGCGTCGGCCTGCTCGCGCAGCTCGGCGCTCTCGCGCTCGGCGGCGGCCCGCAGCTCGGTGGTCTCGCGGTCGGCACGCTCGCGCAGTTCGCGGTCGTACGCCTCGGCGGCCTCGCGCTGTTCGGCGCTCTCGCGCTGGGCGGTGGCCCGCAGCTCGGCGGTCTCCTGCTCGGCGGCGGCCCGCAGTTCGCGGTCGTACGCGTCGGCGGCCTCGCGCTGTTCGGCGCTCTCGCGCTCGGCGGTGGCCCGCAGCTCCGCGGTCTCCTGCTCGGCGGCGGCGCGCAGTTCGCGGTCGTACGCGTCGGCCTGCTCGCGCAGCCGGGCGGCCTCGGCCCGGTCGGCGGCGGCCTCGGCGCCCAGCGCCCCGGCGTCGGTGCGGGCGGCGGCGAGGGCCTGCTCGGCCTCGGCGCGCAGTTCGCGATCGTAGGCCTCGGCGGCCTCGCGGGTCTGCGCGGCGTCGGCGGCCGCGGCCCCGCGGACCTGCTCGGCCTCGCCGTCGGCGGCGGCCCGGATGGCGGCGGCCTCGGCCAGCTGCTCGGCGGCCTGCGCCCGGTCGCGCTCCAGGTCGGCGCGGGCGGCCTCGCGGGCGGCGGCGGCCTCCTCGCGCAGCGCCTGCGCGGCGGCCTCGGCCCGTTCGGCGACCGCGCGGGCGGCCTCGTCGGCCTCGGCGCGCACGGCCCGGCCGGCCTCCTCGGCCTCGGCGCGGTGCTGCTCGGCCCACTGGGCGGTGTCGGCACGCAGTGCCTCGGCGGCGGCGGCCGCCTCGGCGCGGACGGTGTCGGCCGCGGCGGCGGCCTGCTCGCGCAGTTCGGCGCCGTGCCGCTGCGCGGCGGCCCGGGTCTCCTCGGCGGCGGCCTCGGCGGCGGCGAGGAGCTCGGTGCGGGCCTGCTCGGCGGCGCCGGTGATCTTCTCGCCCTCGGCGCGGGCCCGGGCGAGGGTCTGCTCGGCCCGGCCCTGGACGGCGGCGGCCTGCTCGCGGGCCTCGGTGCGCAGCCGCTCGACCTCCTCGCCCGCGCCGGAGCGCAGCGCGTCCGCGTCGGACTTGGCGGTGGTCAGCAGCTCCTCGGCCTGCTTCGCGGACTCCTCGACCTGCACCGCGGCCTGGCGGCGGGCCTCGGCCCGGACCCGCTCGGCCTCGGCCTCGGCGGCGGCGCGCTGCTCCTCGGCCTGCTCGCGGGCCAGGGCGGCCTCGGCCTGCATCCGCTCCAGCTGCTCGCGGATCGAGGCGGCGTCCTCCATGGCGGCGTTCTGCGCCTGCTCGACGGCCTCGCGGGCCTGCTCCAGCAGCGTCCCGGCCTCGGACTTGGCGTGCTCGACCAGCCGCTCGGCCTCGGCGGCGGCCTCGCCGCGGGTCGACTCGGCGTCGGTGCCCGCCCGGGCGAGCACCTCCTCGGCCTGCTTGGCGGCGCGGGCCAGCCGCATCGCCGCGTCCTTGGCGCCCTCGGCGCGGCCGGCCTCCTCGGCCTCGGTGCGGATCCGCTCGGCCTCGGCGGCGGCGGCCTCGCGCAGCGCGGCGGCCTCGGCCTCGGCGGCGGCCCGGCGCTCGGCGATCTCCGCCTCGGCCTCGGCCCGCAGCTCGCCCGCGACCGCCTCGGCGGAGCCGCGCAGGCGCTCGCTCTCCTCGCGGGCGGCGGCCTTGGCGGCGTCCGCCTCGGCCTGCACGGTGGCGGCGGCGGAGCGGATCAGGTCGGCCTCGCGGGTGGCGGCGGCCACCATCTTGGCGATCTCGGCGCGGGCGGTGGCGGAGCGCTGCTCGCTGGCGGCGGCGCCGTCGGCGACCTTGCGCTCGGCCTCGCTGGTGGCCTCGGCCTGCAGGCGCTGGGCGGCCGCGGTGGCCTCCTCGCGCATCCGGGCGGCCTCGGCGCGGGCCCGCTCGGTCTCGGCCAGGGCCTCGGCGCGCAGCCGCTCTATCTCGGCCTGGGCGCCGGCCAGGGCGGCCTCGGCGCGCTCCTGGTCGGCGAGGGCCTGCCGCTTGAGGGCGGTGATCTCGGCCTCGGCGGCGGCGAGCTTCTGCTCGGCGGCGGAGTGCGCGTCGGCGAGCTGCTGCTGGGCGGCGGTGAGGGCGGCGGCGCGGTGCTCCTCGGCCTGGGCGCCGGTCTGCTGGGCCTGCTCGGAGGCGGCGCGCAGCAGGCGTTCGGCGTCGGTCTGGGCGCGCAGCAGGGCGGCCTCGGCCTGGGCCTGGGCCTCGCCGCGGGCGGCGTCGACGTCGGCGGCGGTCTGGGCGCGGGCCTGGTCGGCGAGGGCGGCGGCCTCGGCGCGGACGGCGGCCATCATCCGGTCGGCCTCGGCGCGGGCCTCCTGGAGCAGGCGCTGGGCCTCCTGCTCGGTGCCGGCGCGGGTCTGCTCCGCCCAGTTGACGTTCTCGTTGACGTGGCGCTCGGCGGCGGCCCGGAACTCGGCGAGCTCCTCCTCCAGCCGGCGGCGCCGGGTGTTGAACTCGGCCTCCAGCTGGGCGGTCCGCTCGGCGGCCTCGGCCATCATCCGCTGGGTGGCGGCCTGGGACTCGCGCACGGCGCGCTCGGCGTCGGCGCGCAGCGCCTCGGCCTGCATCTCGGCGTTGCGCAGGAGCTGCTCGGCCTGGCCGGAGACGGAGTCGAAGGCGCGCGGCTGAGCGAGCTGCCGACGGGCTTCGTGCAGCTTGGCCCGGAGCACCTCCACCTGGTAGGCGAGGTCGTCGGCGTGCTCGATGGTCTTGTCCCGCTCCTTGCGGGCCTTCTCCAGCTCGGCCTCGAACTTGGAGAGGTGATCCTCAACCTCGTAGCGGTCGTAGCCCCGCACTCCGCGGTCCCATCCATCTCCTGGTCGCGTCCTCGACCCGGCCGTTCCGCCGCGCGGGTTCGCGGGCGGATCGGTTGGTCCTTGCAATCGCTCCACCGTCCGGGTGGACTCCTGAGCGAAATGTTGCCTCTGGAGAATGGTGACAGATCCGAACGGCGACCGTCCGGCCGTGCCCGCGTCGTGGACTCCCCTGCGGTGCGCGGACCGGTGGTACCAGCGCACCTGGGCATTGTAGTGGGAGCCGCTCCCGGGGGAATGGGGGCGAGGTGCTTTTCGGAAGTTACCGACCGGTTCGTTACCGGTCGGTCCG
This sequence comes from Kitasatospora phosalacinea, assembly GCF_000717185.1. GTDB lineage: Bacteria > Actinomycetota > Actinomycetes > Streptomycetales > Streptomycetaceae > Kitasatospora > Kitasatospora phosalacinea_A. The sequence continues at coordinate 10,619 of NZ_JNYE01000030.1, forward strand.
CTTCCGTGCAGGCTGCGTACCGGAACCGGTCAGTGTTCGGACGGATCCGCACTGGTGACCAGTTCGGTCAGCACGCCGCCGCAGTCCTTGGGGTGCAGGAAGGTGATCCGCGAGCCCATCGAACCGCGCCGCGGCTCGTCGTACAGCACCCGCACGCCCTTGCCCGCGATCGCGGCCGCGTCCCCGTCCACGTCGGCGGTGCCGAAGGCGATGTGGTGCACGCCCTCGCCGTTCTTGGCCAGCCACTTGGCGACCGTCGAGTCCTCCCGGGTCGGCTCCAGCAGCTGCAGGTAGGAGGCGCCGCCGTCCCCGGTGTCGTTGATCTTCAGCATGGCCTCGCGGACGCCCTGCTCCTCGTTGACCTCGCTGTGGAACACCTCGAAGCCGTACGTCGCGCGGTAGAACTCGACGGTCTTGTCCAGGTCGAAGCAGGCGATGCCGATGTGGTCGATGCGGGTCAGCACGGTGTCCTCCGGTGGCGGGACGGGCGACGGATGGCACCCAGTGCAGCGCATCCCGGCGGCCGGGCGCCAGCGGGCCGTCCTGCGAGTCTGCTCACACGGCCCCGGTCCGGCACGGCACGGTGTTCACTGGACAGTGCCAGTAGCGCTGATCACACCGTTGCGGCGGTGACGCAGAGGTGACCGGTCAGTACATTGACGGCATCCCCATACCCTCTGGTCCGACGCGCGAAGGGGCTCGTCCATGACTACTTCTGTGATCGTCGCAGGCGCCCGCACCCCGATGGGACGGCTGCTCGGCTCGCTCAAGGGATTCTCCGGCGCCGAGCTCGGCGGCTTCGCGATCAAGGCGGCGCTGGAGCGGGCCGGCATCACCGGCGACCAGGTCCAGTACGTGATCATGGGCCAGGTGCTGCAGGCCGGCGCGGGCCAGATCCCGGCCCGGCAGGCGGCGGTCAATGCGGGCATCCCGATGAACGTCCCGGCGCTGACCGTCAACAAGGTCTGCCTCTCCGGGCTGGACGCGATCGCGCTGGCCGACCAGCTGATCCGGGCCGGCGAGTTCGACGTCGTGGTGGCCGGCGGCCAGGAGTCCATGACCAACGCCCCGCACCTGCTGCCGAAGTCCCGCGAGGGCTTCAAGTACGGCGCGGTCGGGATGCTCGACTCGATGGCGCACGACGGCCTGACCGACGCCTACGAGAACATCCCGATGGGCGAGTCCACCGAGAAGCACAACACCCGCCTCGGCATCACCCGCGAGGTGCAGGACGCCATCGCCGCCGCCTCCCACCAGCGCGCCGCCAAGGCCCAGGCCGACGGCGTGTTCGAGGCCGAGATCGTGCCGGTCGCGATCCCGCAGCGCAAGGGCGACCCGGTGCTGTTCTCCCAGGACGAGGGCATCCGCGCCGACACCACGGTCGAGGGCCTGGCCCGGCTGCGCCCGGCCTTCGACAAGGACGGCACCATCACCGCCGGGACCTCCTCGCAGATCTCCGACGGCGCCGCCGCCGTCGTGGTGATGAGCAAGGCCAAGGCCGAGGAGCTGGGCCTGAGCTGGATCGCCGAGATCGGCGCGCACGGCAACGTCGCGGGCCCGGACAACTCGCTGCAGTCGCAGCCGTCCAACGCGATCAGGCACGCCCTCGCCAAGGAGGGCCTGGAGGTCGGCGACCTCGACCTGATCGAGATCAACGAGGCGTTCGCCGCCGTCGCCCACCAGTCGACCGAGGACCTCGGCGTCAGCGACGAGATCGTCAACGTCAACGGCGGCGCGATCGCGCTCGGCCACCCGATCGGCATGTCCGGCGCCCGCGTGGTGCTGCACCTGGCGCTGGAACTCCAGCGCCGCGGCGGCGGCGTCGGCGCGGCCGCGCTGTGCGGCGGCGGCGGTCAGGGCGACGCGCTGATCGTCAAGGTGCCCGCGCAGGGCTGACCGAACGTCCCGGGACCCCCGCCGGACCGCCCCGCGCGGTCCGGCGGGGCGTCCGTCTTTCTGCTGCGAGGAGCGATTTCCGATGGCCGATGTGGCGACGCTGGTCGAGCAGGCCCGGCAGGGCCGTCCCCGGGCGGTGGCCAGGCTGATCACGCTGGTGGAGAACGCCGCGCCCGAGCTGCGCGAGGTGATGGCGGCGCTCGCCCCGTACAGCGGGCGGGCCTACACGGTGGGTCTGACCGGCTCGCCCGGGGTGGGCAAGTCGACCTCCACCTCGGCGCTGGTCAGCGCCTACCGCAGGCTCGGCAGGCGGGTCGGGGTGCTGGCGGTCGACCCGTCCTCGCCGTTCTCCGGCGGGGCGCTGCTCGGCGACCGGGTGCGGATGCAGGAGCACGCCACCGACCCGGAGGTGTTCATCCGCTCGATGGCCACCCGCGGCCACCTCGGCGGCCTGGCCTGGGCCGCCCCGCAGGCGCTGCGGGTGCTGGACGGGGCGGGCTGCGACGTGATCCTGGTGGAGACCGTCGGCGTCGGCCAGTCCGAGGTGGAGGTCGCCGCGCAGGCCGACACCGCGGTGGTGCTGCTGGCCCCCGGCATGGGCGACGGCATCCAGGCCGCCAAGGCGGGCATCCTGGAGATCGGCGACGTGTTCGTGGTCAACAAGGCCGACCGGGACGGCGCGGACGCCACCGCCCGCGAGCTCAACCACATGCTCGGCCTGGGGGAGTCACGGCAGGCCGGCGACTGGCGGCCGCCGATCGTCAAGACCGTCGCCGCCCGCGGCGAGGGCGTGGACGAACTCGTCGACGCGCTGGAGAAGCACCGCGGCTGGCTCGCCGAGACCGGCGAGCTCGACGCCAGGCGCCGCCGCCGGGCCGCCCAGGAGGTCGAGGCGATCACCCTGGCCGCGCTGCGCGCCCGGATCGGCGACCTGCGCGGCGACCGGCACCTGGACGCGCTGGCCGGCCAGGTCGCCGCGGGCGAGCTCGACCCGTACGCGGCGGCGGACCGGCTGGTGGCCGAACTGACCTCCTGAGACCGGGGCCGGGGCCCGCCCGCGGGCAGCGCCCCGGTTCCTGGAACGACTGCTTCGACCAGGGGCCGCGGGCCCCGGCCGACTACGAGGCCGCCAGGCGCGAGCTGCTCGACGGCGCCTGCCACCCGCCGCGTTCCCGCGGGGGCGCGTTCCCGCGGGGCGCCTTCCCGCGGAGCCGCCGGGACGGGAGGCCTAGCCCCGGCCGCGGAGTCCGCGCAGGTGCTCGGCGATCGGGGCCAGGGCCGCGTACAGCGCGTCCAGCTGCTCGTCGGTGAGCCGGTCGATGAAGTGCTCGCGGACGCTGCGGACGTGGTCCGGGGCGACCTTGCGCAGCGTCTCCCAGCCGTGCTCGGTGAGGTGCGCGTACAGGCCGCGGCGGTCGCCCGGGCACTCCTGGCGCAGCACCAGCCCGGCCGTCTCCATCCGGGTGATCTGGTGCGAGAGGCGGCTCTTGGACTGCAGGGTGGCGGTGGCCAGGTCGGTCATCCGCATCCGGCGCTCGGGCGACTCGGAGAGCACGACCAGGATCTCGTAGTCGTTGATGGCGAGGTTGTGGCTCTGCAGCTCCCGGCTCAGCTGGTGGTCGAGCAGCTTGCCGACCTCCAGGTGGGCGCGCCAGAAGCGCTGCTCGCGCGCGTCGAGCCACGGGGTGTCCGCCGCTCCCCGCGGGGAGGGGGAGACCTCGGGCGCTTCGGTCTCTGGGGTGTCCATGCGGCCGAGTATAGCCGAAGTTGTTCAATGTTGTACGAATTCACAACTGCCCGCCGGGTGGCCGGATCACGCCGGTCATGTCCAATTCCTGGGCCGGAGTCAAACGGTGACACAGCGTTGGGCATAATCGCGCCCATGACGACGCGGAGCGCGAACTTCCATTCGATAGCCGACGGTATATACGCGTGGCAGCCGCAGCAACGCGGCTGGGGCCTCGCCAACTGCGGCCTGGTCACCGACGGCGGCCGCGCGCTCTGGATCGACACCCCGTACGACCGCACCCTGGCCGGCGAGTTCCTGCGGCGCACCCGGGCCGTCCTCGCCCCCGGCACCGAGGTCGACCGGATCGTCGTCACCCACGCCAACGGCGACCACCTGTGGGGCGCGGGCGTCCTCCCCGACGCCGAGGTGATCACCACCCGCGAGGCGCTGCACCACATCGCCTACGAGCCGACCCCCGAGCAGCAGCAGGCCCTGCTGCAGACCCTCGACAAGGACGGCGACACCGGCGCCTACCTGCACGAGCACTTCGGCTGCTTCAACTGGGCCGACACCCCGCCCGTCGTCCCCGACACCGTCTTCACCGGCGAACTGGAACTGCGCGTCGGCAGCATCCCGGTGCAGGTCAGCAGCCTCCCGTCGGCCCACACCAGCGGCGACCTGACCGTCCACCTGCCCACCCGCTCCACCGTCTTCACCGGCGACGTCGTCTTCGGCTCCACCGCCGAGCACCCCGGCGACCACCCCGTGCACTGGGCCGGACCGCTCGGCAACGTCATCGACGCCGTCGAGCGGCTGCTCGACACCGGCGCCGAGACGGTCGTCCCCGGCCACGGGCCGCTGCTCACCCGCGCCGACCTGCGCGCCCACGCCGGGTACCTGCGCTACGTCCGCGACCGCGCGCACGCCCTGCACGCCGCCGGCCGCACCGCCGCCGAAGCCGCCCGGGCCGTCATCGACGAGGCCCGCTACCCCGAACTCGGCCTCCCCGAGCGCCTGCTGGTCACCATCGGCACCGAGTACCGGCACCTCGACGGCACCGAGCCGCCCGCCATGCTGGAGGTCGTCGGCCGGATGGCCCACCTCGCCCGGCAGCGCGAGGCCCGCACCGCCTGAACCGAGCGCACCAGCCCCCGCCGCGACGACTCCCCCCGAGGACCCCATGGTCGAGATCGTGCTCGCCCTGCTGGCCGGCGCCGCCCTCACCGCCGGACCCCTGCTGTGGTCCGCCCGGCGCGCCGCCGGCACCGCCCGGGCCGCCACCCGGCGCGCCACCGAGGCGGACAACCGCGCCCAGGGCGCCGAGGCCCGCGCCAGGACCGCCGAGACCCGCGCCCGCGAGGGCGAGGAGCACGCCCGCTCCGCCGACGCCCGCGCCCACGCCGCCGAAGCCCGGCACACCCTCGCCGAGGCCCGACTGGCCGCCGCCGTCCGCGAGTTCACCCACCTCGCGCACGAACGCCTCCCCGCCGCCGCCACCGCCCTCACCCACCCCCGCACCCCCGTCCCCGGGCCGCTCGACACCACCGGCGGCAACGAGGAACTGCACCGCGCCCTGGACGCCGTCCTCGGCGCCGCCCTGCGCGCCGCCCTCGCCGAGCGCGAACGCACCGACGCCGCCGCCCGGGCCGCCCTGCGCGGCGCCGCCTCCAAGATCCAGGCGCTGCTGATCCAGGTCCGCTCGCTGCTGGAGGAGATCCAGCTCTCCGTCGACGACCCCCGGCTGCTCGCCCTCGACTTCCGCAACGAACTCACCCTGCGCCGGGTGCAGTCCCTCGCCGTGCTCTCCGGCTCCTGGCCCGGCATGACCCGCGAGGACTCCCCGCTCGCCGAACTCTGCGTCGGCGCGCAGTCCCGGGTCGCCGGGTACGCCCGCATCGAGATCACCAACCACCTGCGCGAACCCCGGCTCGCGGTCGCCGCCCGCGCCGCCGAGCCCGTCGCCATCGCGCTCGCCGAGATCCTCGGCAACGCCACCGCCTACTCCCACCCCGAGACCCGGGTGGTGGTCGCCATCGAGCAGGGCAGCTCCGGCGCCCTCGTGGTGGTCGACGACATGGGCGTCGGCATGGAACCCGACCAGCTCGAACGGGCCGGCGACCTGCTCGACGGCCAGGCCGAGGTGCTGCTCACCGAACTCGGCGACCCGCCGCAGGCCGGCTTCGCGGTGATCGGCCTGCTCTGCCGCCAGTTCGGCTTCGGCTGCCGGGTCGAACCCTCCCCGTACGGGGGCGTGCGGGCCATCCTGCGGCTGCCCGCCGACCTGCTCACCCTCACCGACCCGGCCGCCCCGCTCTCCGCGCTCGCCCCCCGCCCGATCACCCAGGGCGCCCCGGTGTTCGACGCGGGCGACGCCCTGCCCACCCGCAAGCGCCGCACCCCCCGCGTCCCGCAGCAGGACGCACCGTCCCCCCGCACCCAGCGGCAGGACGCACCCTCCCCCCTCCCCGCCCCGGCGGGCACCACCCCCGACCGGGCCCGCAGCGCGTGGTCGGCACTCCAGTCCGGCACCGCAGCCGGACGCAGCGCCGCCGACCAGCCCGCGAGCCCCCAGGGACCCGCCGCACCCGAAGGAGTCGAAACCCCGTGACCGCCCCGCTCCGCCGCCACACCGAGGACCTCTCCTGGGTCCTCACCCCGCTGCTCGACCTGCCCGGCGTGCAGAACGCCGTCATCGCCACCGGCGACGGCCTGGTCACCGGCCACTCCGCCGACCTCGGCCGGGACGGCGCCGACCGGGTCGCCGCGATGACCGCCTCGCTGCACGCCGCCGCCCGCGCCTTCACCACCGCCTTCACCGGCGCCGAGAAGGTCGCCCTCAACCAGACCGTGGTCGAGTCCGACCACGGCTACGCCGTGGTCACCCCCGCGGGCGAGAACTCCTCGCTGGCCGTCTTCGCCGTCCCCGGCGCCGACCTCGGCACCATCGCCTACCAGATGCAGGTCCAGGTCGCCGCGCTGGCCAGGGCCCTGGCCAGCCCCGCCCGGGAAGCGAGCCGCACATGACCACACCCCCGCGCCGCCGCCTCGTCCCCGCCTACCTCGCCACCCACGGCCGCACCGCCGCCGCGGGCACCCGCCCCCTGGACCGGCTCAGCGTGCTGCACGCCGCCGCCGACCTCCCGGCCGGGCTCGGCGGCGAGCACCGCCAGTTATGGGAACTGGTCCGCCCCGGCGCCCTGACCCTCGCCGAGGCCGCCGCCCACCTCCGGCTGCCCGTCAGCGCCACCGTCTTCATCGCCGCCGACCTGGCCGAGCGCGGCGCGCTCTCCGTCCGCGCGCCCATCCCCTCCGCCCAGCCGGTCAACCGGGACCTCGCCGAAAGGCTCCTCAGTGGACTTCGCGCCCTCAAGTAGCAACGCCGCCCTGCTCGGCGACGGACCCGCCGGGGCCCCGGCCTACCTGCCGCCGACCGACCCGATCCTGATGAAGCTCATGGTCACCGGGCCGTTCGGGGTCGGCAAGACCACCTTCGTGCGCACCCTGTCGGAGATCCCGACCCTGCACACCGAGGAGACCATGACCGCGGCCGGCGCCCCCGTCGACGACGTCAGCCGCACCCCCGGCAAGACCGCCACCACCGTCGCCGTCGACTTCGGCCGGCTCACCCTCGCCGACGGCGACTTCGTCCTCTACCTGTTCGGCACCCCCGGCCAGCGCCGCTTCCTCCCGCTCTGGGAGGACCTCGCCCGCGGCGCCCTCGGCGCGCTCGTCCTGGTCGACACCCGCCGCCTCGCCGACGCCTTCGACGCGATGGACCTGATCGAGGAGGCCGGGCTGCCCTACACCGTCGCCGTCAACCGCTTCCCCGACACCCCGCCGATCGCCCTCGACGCCGTCCGCGCCGCCCTCGACCTCGACCCCGCCACCCCGCTGGTCGAACTCGACGCCCGCGTCCGCGAGGGCTGCGTCGACGCCCTGATCGCCCTCACCCAGCACGTCCTGGACCGCCTGCCCCAGGAGAGCGCCCCGTGACCGCCCACACCCCCCGCACCGCCCTGTACGGCGCCCAGTTCGCCGCCGACCCGCACGCCCACTACGCCCGGCTGCGCGACCGCGGACCGCTCGCCCCCGTCGCCCTCGCCCCCGGCGTCGACGCCTGGCTGGTCACCGACTACCACGTCGCCCTGGAGATCCTCCGCGACACCGACACCTGGACCCGCGACCCCCGCCGCTGGCAGGCCACCCAGCCCGCCGACTCCCCGATCCTCCCGCTGTTCGGCTGGCGCCCCACCGCGCTCTTCTCCGACGGCCCCGCCCACGCCCGCTACCGCCAGGTCATCACCGACAGCGTCGGCATCCTCGAACCCCACCTGCTGCAGCGCGACACCACCGCCGTCGCCGAACAGCTCATCGCCGAGTTCGCCGGCACCGGCAAGGCCGACCTGCTCGCCGAGTACGCCTACCGGCTGCCGCTGCTCATCCTCACCTCCTGGTACGGCGTCCCCGACCCGGACATCGACCGGATCAGCACCGCGATGAACCGCGCCTTCGAAACCTCCTCCGGCGCCGCCGCCGCGTACGCCGACCTGGTCGCCGTCATCACCGAACAGGTCGCCGACCGCCGCACCGCACCCCGGCACGACCTGATCTCCGCCTTCCTCGGCCACCCCGCGCAGCTCGCCGACGACGAGGTCGTCCGGCACATCACCCTCACCCTGATGGCCGGGCACGAGCCCACCGCCAACCTGATCGCGGGCGCGCTGCTGCGGATGCTCTCCGACGACCGCTACGCCGGCTCGCTGCACAGCGGCGCGATGACCGCGCACGACGCGGTCAACGAGGTGCTCTGGAACGACCCGCCGCTGTCCAACTTCTCCCCGCACTACCCCCGGCACGAGATCGTCTTCCACGGCACCCCGCTCACCCCCGAGCAGCCCGTCCTGGTCTCCTACGCCTCCGCCAACGCCCAGGCCGCGCTGACCCCCGCCGAGAGCGAGTCCCTCGGCGGCTCCTACGCGCACCTCGCCTGGGGCGCCGGACCGCACCGCTGCCCGGCCCGCCAGCCCGCCGTCCTGATGGCCGTCACCGCCATCGAGTACCTGATCAGCCGCCTCACCGACCTCCGCCTCGCCGTCCCCACCGCGGACGTCCTCTGGCGCCCGGGCCCGATCCACCGGGCCCTGACGGCCCTGCCGGTCGAGTTCACCGCCGTGTGAGAGCGCTGGACGCGCGCCGGGAGGACGCGCGCGCGACCAGGACGCGCCCCTGACTGCGCTTCCTGGTCGCGCGTCCTCCGGCTACAGGCCGAAGCGGCGTCCGAGGTCGCCCAGGTTGCCCAGCCCCTGCAAGCCGCCGCCGTGCTGCTGCTGCTGGTGCGGGACGCCGGCGCCCGGGATGCCCGGCTCCGCGCCGATGACGCCGACGGAGCGGTCGGCCATCAGGGCCTCGGAGGACTGCATCAGGACCTGCCCGGCCCCGATGAACTCGAACTGGTGCTCCTCGCCGCTGGCGCCGCCGATCCCGGTCAGGTGCCGCAGGCCGCCGAGGACGCCGTGCAGGTAGCCGTGGTCGTAGTGGTGGCAGGGCGCGGGGCAGTCGGCCCAGCCGACCAGGGCCTGCGGGTCGACCCGGACCGGGGGCTCGACGAAGTGCACGGGGCCGTTGGAGGCGGCGACGAACTTGCCGGTGCCGATCAGGGTGAGGAACCCGGGGATGATGGACTGCTTGAGCTGCAGGGTGGGTTCGAAGGCCAGCAGGTTGCCCGAGCGCACCGTCAGGTTGCCGTCCTCCAGGTCGTACGAGTTGAGGTCGTAGGCCCGGTCGGCGAGCAGCAGCTTGCCGCGGCCCTCGGCGACCACCCAGTCGGAGGCGTGCAGCGGGGAGTTGAAGTTCCGCTCCAGCAGCTGGTCGAGCGCGCCGCGGCCGATCCCGGAGAAGCGCATCTCGCCGTAGTAGGCGATCATCTTGCCCTTCTGCAGGTAGTACGCGCCGTTCAGGTCGACCGAGAAGCAGTACGGGTTGACGTTGTCGTTCGCGGGCAGCGTCCCGGCGTCCCAGAGCTGGGGGCCCTCGCCGCCGGGCGGCTGGAACAGCGGGGCGCCGAACTGCCCGGCGGGGGCGGCCTGGTAGGGCGGGGCCTGCGGGGGGAGCGGCATCCCGGCCTGGGTGGCCTGGTGGGACTGCTCGTACTGCTGCTGGGAGTACCCGGGCGGGGGCTGCTGTCCGTAGGGCTGCTGGCCGTAGGGGTTCTGCGGGGGGTAGGACATCAGAGCTTCACCTCGCTGGCCTGGACGTACACCGTGCCCTGCCCGGACAGTTCGAGCTGGAACGCCTCGCCGGAGCCGCGTCCGACCATGTCGCGCCAACCGAGGGCGCTGGAGAGCTTGTTGGTGACCTCGCCGCGGTGGGCGACGTACGCCTGCGGGTCGACGTGGACGGGCTGGCCGGGGAAGATCGGCAGCTCGATGACGCCGCCGTGGGCCATCACGGCGACCGCGCCGTGGCCGGTGAGCTTGGTGGTGAACAGGCCCTGCCCGGTGACCTGGCCGCGGACCACGCCCATCAGGCCGCCCTGCTGGCCCATGAACATGGTGGACTGCTGGAGGCTGCCCTCGAAGGCGAGCAGCCGGTCGGCCTCCACGTAGAGGGTGTCGCCGACCAGGTCGACCACGTTCACGTGGTGGCCGCCGTGGCCGAACATCACGGTGCCGTGGCCCTCGACGGTCATCAGCGGGGTGTCCTCGTTGGCGACCCGGCGGCCGATCATCGACATCACGCCGCCCTGGCCGCCCATCAGGTTGGGCTGGAAGGAGACCTCGCCGGTGTAGCCGAGCATCGAGCCGCGCTGGGAGAGGATCCGCTGCCCGGGCACCACCTTGGCGGAGACCATCTTGTTGTTGATCCTGGTGAAGGCCATCAGACCTCGCCCCCCAGCGTCATCCGCTCGGAGGGCTGGACGTAGACCAGGCCCTCGCCGGTGAACTCGACCTGCATCGCCTCGCCGCCGCCCTCGCCGATCAGCGTGCTCCAGCCCGCCCCGGACTTGAGCGCCCGGTGCAGGTTGCCGGTGTGCGCGATGTACGCGCCCGGGTCGACCCGCAGCGGCAGGCCCTGGGAGACCCGGAGGATCACCGCGGGGCCGTGCGAGGTGACCGCCGCCCAGCCCTGGCCCTCGACCTTGGTGGTGAACAGGCCGTTGCCGCTGGCCATGCCGTTCAGCCCGGTGAAGGAGGTGCCGGTGCGCAGGGACGCCTCGGTGCAGAGCAGGTTGTCGGATTCGACGAACAGCGTCTCGCCGTTCAGCCGGACGAGGTTGATCTCGGTGGCCTTGTCGGCGAAGTAGCAGGTGCCCTGCCCCTTCACCTCCATGACCTCCATGCGCTCGCCGGTGAGCCGGCGGGTGACCATGCCGCGCAGGCCGTCGCCGCCACCGGAGAGCTTCTTGAAGCCCATCTGCCCGGTGTAGGCGACCATCGAGCCGTTGCGTGCCTTGACGGTGTCCCCGGCGAGATCGACGGCGAGGACCTTTGACCCCTGGAGTCGGAACTGTGCCACGTCCGGGAATCTAGCGGCCCCCTCCCCGGGCGGGGAGGGGGTTCGGGCCCGCTGGTACCCGTTCGGTACGAAACCCGTACATCGGACGCGGCGTCAGCCGGACATACCGGGCAAAAGGTCGGGCCGGGCCGGAGGTCAGGCCGGCTGCGGCAGCGCCCCCGCGGCGGCCTCCACCTCCAGCAGCGAGGCCGAGTGCCGCTCGGCCTCGAACGCGGCCCGGCCGCCGCGCAGGCCGAACAGGCGCTTGGAGAGCATGATCCAGAGCACCGCGGCGATGTTCAGCAGCAGGGTGCAGACCTTCAGGACGCTGACGTGCTCGGTGAGCTCGTAGCCCTCCAGCGGCAGGAAGGCGGCGGTGGCGACCACGGTCAGGTACTCGGCCCAGCGGTGGCCCCACCACAGGCCGAACGCCTCCACGACCTCGACCAGCGCGTACACCACCAGCGCGACCGCCACGTACACCAGGGTGGAGTGCTTGTAGTCGAAGGTCTTGCGGATGGTGTCGACGATCGGCGAGTGCTCCAGGTCCCAGTGGAAGTGCTCGGTGACCGGCTTGAGGACGGTCAGGTTCTCGTCGAAGACCCGGCGCACCGCGTCCTGGCTGTTGGAGAACTTCCACACGCCCCAGGCGACGACCACGATCAGCAGGCCGCGCAGGAACCGCTCGACGGCCAGGAAGCGCAGGATGAACAGGTCGCGCAGGGCCTTGCCGCGGGGCACCAGCGGCGCGTCCCCGGCCGGGCCGGAGTCGTGCGGCTCGCCGAGCGCGAAGTCGCCGCAGCGCAGGCAGCGCCAGGCGGTGCCGACCGCGGTGGCGGTGTGCAGCCGCTCGCGCAGCTCGGGCTCGTCCGGCGCGTAGGTGGTGTGGCCGCGCCTGGCGCAGGTGTGGCGGTCCCAGTCCCGCTTCAGCATGGTGCGTTCCCCCCGTGGGTCGGCGCGCTCCGGCGGTCGGAGCGCGCGCAGCACAGCAGGATAGGGGGTCCCCGGTCGGCGCCGGTGTCGGGTCGGTGATAATAGGCCCGGCTTGTGCATCCGTTCACAAGCCGGGCCGTTCGCGAGCCCAGCCGTCCGCCGTGCCCCCGTGAGGAATCCCCGTGAAGAGCGTCGCCGCCGTCCACCGCCTGCGCCTGGTCTCCGGCCCCGAGGGGCTGTCGTTCATCCTGCTGCTGATCTGCTCGGTGCTCAAGCGCACCACCAGCTTCAACGGCGTCCCGGTGATGGGCGCGGTGCACGGCGCGCTGTTCGTCCTCTACGTGGTGTTCCTGGTGCAGGCGCACCAGGCCCGCCGCTGGGAGCCCAAGCGCACCCTGGTGCTGTTCGTGCTCTCGGTGCTGCCCACCGGCGGCTTCTTCGCCGAGCGGATGCTGGCCAAGGAGGAGCGCGGCGAACTGGACGCCCCGGCGCCCGCCGCCACCGCCTGACCCGTCCGGAACGTGGTGCGCGGCGGCCGGGCCTCTTCGTGGGAGGCCCGGCCGCCGCGGGCTTTTCGTCAGCCGGTCGGCGTCAGTTGACGTTCACCGCGGCCCAGGTGGCCGCGACCGCGTTGTACTCGGCGGAGCCGGAGCCGTACAGGTCGGCGGCGGCGCTCAGGGTCGCGGTGCGCGCGCCCTTGTAGTTGGTGGTCGAGGTCATGTAGACGGTCAGCGCCCGGTACCAGACCTGGGCGGCCTTGGCCCGGCCGATGCCGGTCAGCGCCGCGCCGTTGTAGGTGGGCGAGTTGTAGCTGACGCCGTTGACCGTCTTGGCGCCGCTGCCCTCGGCCAGCAGGTAGAAGAAGTGGTTGGCGACGCCCGAGGAGTAGTGGACGTCCTTGCTGCCGACGGTGGAGGACCAGTAGTCGGCGGAGGCCCCGTCCTTGGACGGCTTGTCCATGTAGCGCAGCGGCGTGCCGTTGCCGTTGATGTCGATCAGCTCGCCGATCAGGTAGTCCGGGTTGTCCTTCGGCAGGTTGGCGTAGAACTCGACCATGGTGCCGAAGATGTCGGAGGTGGCCTCGTTCAGGCCGCCGGACTCGCCCGAGTAGTTCAGGCCGGCCGTGTTGGACGTCACGCCGTGGCTCATCTCGTGGCCGGAGACGTCGAGCTCGGTCAGCGGGTGGGTGTTGGAGGCGCCGTCGCCGTAGGTCATGCAGAAGCAGCTGTCGTCCCAGAACGCGTTGACGTAGTTGCGCCCGTAGTGGACCCGGCTGTACGCGCCGACGCCGTCGCCCCGGATGCCGCTGCGGCCGAAGGTGTTCTTGTAGAAGTCCCAGGTGGCGGCCGCGCCGTACTGGGCGTCGACGGCCGCGGACTCGCCGTTGGAGGCCAGGCCGTTGCCCCAGGTGTTGGTGGACTTCGAGTAGAGGGTGCCCTTGCCCGAGGTCTTGTTGGCCAGCGTGGTGGTGTACTGGTTGCCGCGGGTGGCGTCCTTCAACTGGTACGCGGTGCCGGTGTAGTTGGTGGTCAGCGTCACGCTGCCGACGAACACGCCGTTGCCGGAGCCGGTCGCGTTCGAGGTCTGCACCTGCTCGTGGACGGAGAGCACCGCGCCGCTGTCGGCGTCGGTGACCAGCAGCTGCCGGCTCGGGGTGCCGTCCGCCCGGACGCCCTCCACGGTGGTGCGGTACGCCAGCCGCGGGGCGCCGTCGGCGGCCCAGATCACCAGCTGGGCGCTGCCGCTGCTGCCGGAGACCGAGGTGAGGGCGGCCTCGTCGGCGTCCTTCGCGACGCCGACGGTGGCCTGCACCGCGCCGGTCGCCTTCGCGGCGGCCTGGCCGGCCGTCAGCTTCGGGCTCAGCGAGGCGGGGGCCAGGCTGCCGGACACGGCCTTGTCGGTGGACTTCACCTTGCCGTTGGCGGCCTGGTGCACGACCAGGTCGCCGCCGAGCACCGGCAGTCCGCCGTAGGTGCGCTCGTAGCGGAAGTGGCGGGTGCCGTCGGCGTCGACGACGGCGTCCTTGACGACCAGCTTCTCCTGGGCGCCCAGGCCCAGCGCCTTGGCGGCGGCGGGCGCCTGGGCGGCGGCCAGGGCGAGCTGGTCGGCCCGGCCGAGGGAGGCCGGGTTGGGTGCGGCGTACGCCATGCCGGCGCTCACCTGGATCGCACCGGCCAGCAGGGCCGAGGCAGAGAGAACGGCTCCGACAGCGAGCTTTCGCTTCACGTACGGGTTCCTTCCGGATCAACCGCGTGTGCGCGGTCGCACCTCGCTCCGGGGCACCGGGGTCAGTGCCTGCTGGGGCGGAACGGGTGCTGACGTGCAGCTCCGTGCGGTCAGGGGACAGCTGCCGGTGGGGTGGGCCGGCAGTGTCGAACGGGGCTGGCCAGAAGCATGACGAGGCGGCGGCGGCCGGGAGAAGCGGTCCGGCAACTATTGGCAAACTCTCGCCAGCGGGACGGCAACGGGGGGTCCGGGAAATCGGAGGTTTCGCTGCGAACCATGCCGTGCGGGCTGCGCAGAGGCCCAACTCCGGTGCAATCACTGAATATTGCCGGAATATGCACGGTAAAGAGCCGCCGTCGGGCCGTTCTCGTCTGTTTGGCGTGATCCCGCCAAGCGGGCGGCTTGTCCACCATCGTGGACACCTGCTACCCCCGCCGACGCCCGCGGGTACGGTAAGGGGCGTGCCCAAGCCCCTCGCCCTCGACTTCGACCCGATCGCCCGCGCCGACCAGCTCTGGACCCGCCGCTGGGGCAAGGTGCCGTCCATGGCGGCGATCACCTCGGTGATGCGCGCCCACCAGATCCTGCTGGCCCGGGTCGACGCGGTGGTCAAGCCCTACGGCCTCACCTTCGCCCGCTACGAGGCCCTGGTGCTGCTCACCTTCAGCCGCTCCGGCGAACTCCCGCTCTCCAAGATCGGCGAGCGCCTGATGGTCCACCCCACCAGCGTCACCAACACCGTCGACCGCCTGGAGCGCTCCGGCCTGGTCACCCGCCGCCCCAACCCGCTCGACGGCCGCGGCGTCCTCGCCGCCATCACCGACCGCGGCCGCCGGGTCGTCGAGGAGGCCACCCGCGAACTCGTCGCCGTCGAGTTCGGCCTGGACGGCTACGACGCCGACGCCTGCGCCGAGGTGTTCGACCTGCTCCGCCCGCTGCGGATCGCCGCCGGCGACTTCACGGCCCCCGCCGAGGAGGGCCCCGACCGGGGCGACGCGTAGGGGCGGTTACCCTCGTACGAGCGGTGCGCCCGAGGTGGGCGCGACCCACGGACGGGCCGATCGAGGCGAGGTAAGAGATGAAGGCGACCCCCCTGCTGGGCTGGTACCGGGGCCTGGCGATCGCGACGGGTGTCGCGCTCCTGGTGTTCTGCGGGTTCATCGTCGCCAAGTACGGCTTCGACGCGGGCGCCGACGCCACCACGTACGTCGCGATGGTGCACGGCTACCTCTACATCGGCTACTTCGTGGTGACCTTCCTGCTGGGCCAGAAGCTCAAGTGGCCGCTCGGCCGGATGGTGGCCTTCCTGGCCGCCGGCTGCATCCCGTTCGCCTCCTTCGTCGCGGAGCGCAAGGCGGTCGCCGAGGCCCGGACCAAGCTGGTCCCCGCCCAGGCCGCCCGCGAGACCGCCGGCGTCTGACCCGCCCCTCCGCACGCCCCTCCCCCGGCCCGCCGGGGGAGGGGCGTGCGGCGTTTTCCGGCCCGTCCGGCCGACGGCCGTCGACAGGTAGTAGGACGTCCGAGTAAATTGCTAGGACATCCAAGTAGTTCTGCCGCCCCCACCGGGAGCGGCCGCACGGAGCGGGAGTCGGAGCCGATGGACGCCGAGCAGATCGAGGCCGGGCGGCAGCGCTGGCAGCAGCGGTACGACCGGGCGCGCAAGCGCGACGCGGACTTCACCACGCTGAGCGGGGAGGAGGTCGAGCCGGTCTACGGGCCGCCGCCCGGGCAGGACGTCGCGGGCTTCGAGCGGATCGGCTGGCCCGGCGAGTACCCCTACACCCGCGGCCTGCACCCCACCGGCTACCGCGGCCGGGCCTGGACCATCCGCCAGTTCGCGGGCTTCGGCAACGCCGAGCAGACCAACGAGCGCTACCGGATGATCCTGGAGGCGGGCGGCGGCGGCCTCTCGGTCGCCTTCGACATGCCGACCCTGATGGGCTACGACTCCGACGACGCCCGCTCGCTCGGCGAGGTCGGCCACTGCGGCGTCGCCATCGACTCCGCCGCTGACATGGAGGTGCTGTTCCGCGGCATCCCGCTCGGCGAGGTCACCACCTCGATGACGATCAGCGGCCCGGCCGTCCCGGTCTTCTGCATGTACCTGGTGGCCGCCGAGCGGCAGGGCGTCGACCCGGCCGTCCTCAACGGCACCCTGCAGACCGACATCTTCAAGGAGTACATCGCGCAGAAGGAGTGGCTCTTCGCCCCCGAGCCCCACCTGCGCCTGATCGGCGACCTGATGGAGCACTGCGCCGCGGGCATCCCCGCCTACAAGCCGCTCTCGGTCTCCGGCTACCACATCCGCGAGGCCGGGGCCACGGCCGCCCAGGAGCTCGCCTACACGCTCGCCGACGGCCTCGCCTACGTCGAGCTCGGCCTCTCCCGCGGCCTGGACGTCGACGTGTTCGCCCCCGGCCTGTCCTTCTTCTTCGACGCCCACCTCGACTTCTTCGAGGAGATCGCCAAGTTCCGCGCCGCCCGCCGGATCTGGGCCCGCTGGATGCGCGACCACTTCGGCGCCAAGACCGAGAAGGCGCAGTGGCTGCGCTTCCACACCCAGACCGCGGGCGTCTCGCTGACCGCCCAGCAGCCGTACAACAACGTGGTCCGCACCGCGGTGGAGGCGCTCTCCGCCGTCCTCGGCGGCACCAACTCGCTGCACACCAACGCCCTCGACGAGACGCTGGCCCTCCCCAGCGAGCAGGCCGCCGAGATCGCGCTGCGCACCCAGCAGGTGATCATGGAGGAGACCGGCGTCACCAACGTCGCCGACCCGCTCGGCGGCTCCTGGTACGTGGAGGCGCTCACCGACCGGATCGAGGCCCAGGCCGAGGCGATCTTCCAGCAGATCCTGGACAAGGGCAGCCGCGGCAAGGGCGGCGCCGAGCACCCGATCGGCCCGATGACCTCCGGCATCCTGCGCGGCATCGAGGAGGGCTGGTTCACCGGCGAGATCGCCGAGGCCGCCTTCCGCTACCAGCAGGGCGTCGAGAAGGGCGACAAGCGGGTGGTCGGCGTCAACTGCCACCCCCGCAGCGTCACCCCCGAACTGGAGATCCTCCGGGTCAGCCACGAGGTCGAACGCGAGCAGGTCCGCGCCCTGGGCGAGCGCAGGGCGCGGCGCGACGAGGCCGCCGTCCGGGCCGGCCTGGACGAGATGCTCGCGGCGGCCCGCTCCGGCGCCAACATGATCGAGCCGATGCTCCGGGCCGTCCGCGCCGAGGCCACCCTCGGCGAGATCTGCCACGCCCTGCGCGACGAGTGGGGCACCTACCGGGAGAACGCCAGCTTCTAGGACGCGACCGGGCCCGGCCCCGGCCCGGGCCCGCCCGCTCACCGCCCGGCGAGGAAGTCCTCCCACGTCCGGGTGCCGCGCACCGCGTCCGCCCCGGCGAGGTTCTCGCCGTTGCGGTAGGCGCGCCCGACCTTGCCCGCCAGGGGGACGGGGAGGGTCGGGCGGCGGCGCTTCAGGGTGCTGCGGACGAGGTCCGCGAAGGCGTAGTCGCGGGGGCCCGCCAGGTCGGGGACGAGGCCGGCCGGGGCGGCCAGGGTGAGGGCGACCAGGCGGTCGGCGACGTCCCGGGCGTCGACGGGCTCGAAGCGCAGGCCGCCCGGGGCCGGCAGGACGGGCAGCTTGCCGACCTTGCCCGCCACGTCGCGGACCAGGTCGTGGAACTGGGCGGCGCGCAGCACCGTCCAGGGGACGCCGCTGTCGGCGACCGCCAGTTCCGCGTCCCGCTTGGCGCGGAACCAGCCGAGCGGCATGGTCGCGGCGCCGATCACCGAGACCATGACGACGTGCCGGACGCCGCCCGCCCGGGCCATCGCCGCGGCGAGGTGCCGGGCGGCGGTGTCGTCGCCCTTCGCGCCGCCCGCCAGGTGCAGCACGGTGTCGACGCCCTCCAGGGCCCCGTCCAGGCCGGTCCCGGCGACCAGGTCGCCGACCCGGTACGCGACGTCGGCGGTGTCGGGGCGGGCCCGGCGGGTCAGCACGCGGACCTCGCGGCCCGGGCCGACCAGGCGGGGCAGGACGTGGCGGCCGAGGGTCCCGGTGCCACCGGTGACGAGGATCTTCATGGCGTCCGCTCCGTTCCGGCTGCCGGAACGGTCGTCCGGCCTGCCACAGTTGGTGTCTGCTGTGTTGACCCCGACGGGGAAAGGGATGTGACAGATGGGTGGGGGAACCCTTCTCGCCGAGCGGTTCGAGGCGCACCGGCCGCGGCTGCGGGCGGTGGCGTACCGGATGCTGGGCTCGCTGGGCGAGGCCGAGGACGTCGTGCAGGAGACCTGGCTGCGGCTGGACCGGCACGCCGAGGAGGTGGACAACCTGGGCGGCTGGCTGACCACGGTCGCCTCCCGGGTGTGCCTGAACGAGCTGCGCAGCCGGGAGCGGCGGCGCGAGGACGAGCTGGACACCCAGGTGCCGGACCCGGTGCTGGCGGCGCCGGAGCGGGACGACCCGGAGGCGTTGGCGCTGCTGGGCGACCGGGTCGGCCTGGCGCTGCAGGTGGTGCTGGGCACGCTGGGCCCGGCGGAGCGGCTGGCGTTCGTGCTGCACGACCTGTTCGCCGTCCCGTTCGAGGACATCGCGCCGCTGCTGGACAGGACCCCGGCGGCGGTGCGGCAGGCGGCGAGCCGGGCCCGCAAGCGGGTCAAGGAGCGGGCCCCCGAGCCGGACCGGGACCCGGCGGCGCAGCGGGCCGCGGTGGAGGCGTTCCTGGCGGCCTCCCGGGAGGGCGACTTCGCGGGCCTGGTGGCGGTGCTGGCCCCGGACGCGGTGCTGCGGGCGGACGGCGGCGCGGCGATGGCCGCGCTCAGCAAGGTGATCCGCGGCGGCAGCGCGATCGCGTCCTCGGCGCAGCAGGCCCGCAGGCTGGCGCCGTTCGCGCGCCTGGTGCTGGTGAACGGCGCCTACGGGGTGCTGACGGTGATCGACGGCGAGCCGGTGTCGGTGATGGCGTTCACCGTGGTGGACGGCCGGGTCGCGCAGATCGACGTGCTGCTCGACCCGGGCCGGCTGGCGGCGCTCGCGCTGCCGAGCTGACCGGGAGGGCTCAGCGCAGCAGGCCGGGGAAGGGCCCCAGCAGCAGGGTGGTGAAGCGGCGGATCCAGTCCGCGGTGACGGGTTCGCCGCTCACCAGCAGCCGGTGCTCGACGGTGCCCGCGATGGTGTCGAAGATGATGCCGATCTCCTCGGCGGCGGCGGCCGGGTCGCGGTCGGGGTCCATCTCGCCGCGGGCCTGGGCGTTGGCCCGGCCGAGTTCGACCAGCACCTTCTGCGGCTGGACGATCCGCTCGCGGATGCGCAGGCGCAGCTGCGGGTCCCGGGAGCCCTCGGCGAACAGGGCGAGCAGGGCGGCCTGGGTCTCGGGGAGGGTGAGCAGTTCGGCGAAGCGGGCGACCACGGCCTCGATGTCGGCCTGCAGGCTGCCGCGGTCGGTGCACTCCAGCTGGTCGAAGAGGCTGGCGATGGCGTCGACGACGAGTTCGCTCTTGGAGGGCCAGCGCCGGTAGAGGGTGGTCTTGGCGACCCCGGCCCGCTGGGCGACGTCGCCCATGGTGAGGCCGCCCCAGCCGAGTTCGGCCAGGGCCTCGCGGGTGGCGTCCAGGATGGCCTGGTCGGCGGTGGCGCTGCGGGGGCGGCCCTTGCCGCGGACGAGCGGGGCCCCGGCGGCGGGGGCCCCGGCCGCGGGGGCTGCGGTGCCCGCGGCTGCGGTGCCCGCCGCCGGGGTGTCCGCGGCCGCGACGGGCGGGGCCCCGTCGTCCGGCGGGTGCGGCTGCTCGGCGGGCTGCCGGGTGGTGGGGGCCACCGCGCCTCCAGGTTGTTTACTCAGAAGTAACTTGCTGGTCCCACGGTAGCGACCGACCGCCCCGACCGGCACCCGCCCCGCACCGGAAAGTGGGACAGCTCACCCTCCGGGAGGGGGCGGGGGGCTTGCGGGGGGAGCCCGGGAGGCAGATACGCTACGACCAGTAGCGAAAGAGCGACGACCGATCGCGCCCCGCCCTCTGGGATCGGGCGGGCGTGCGGCGCGGGTGGGGACCCGCGTCGAACGGTTCGGGCCCCGCCGGGGAGGCGGGAGGTCCGCTCCGGTGTTTTCCGGCCGGATGGCGTCCGGCACCGGCTCCGACGGGGGAGGATAGAGCCATGCAGTCACGGAATTCGCGTCTCAACAGCTCCGCCCTGCGCGGTGCGGTGGACCTGGCCGCGGTCAAGGCGGCCGGCGAGGCCGCCCAGAAGGCCGAGCAGACCCGGGCCGAGCGGGCCCGGCAGGCGGCGGCGGGCGAGGGCCCGGCGCTCGCGGAGTACCCCCTGGTGCTGGACGTCACCGAGGAGACCTTCGAGGTCGAGGTGGTCCAGCGCTCGGCCGAGGTCCCGGTGGTGGTGGACTTCTGGGCCGAGTGGTGCGGCCCGTGCAAGCAGCTCAGCCCGGTGCTGGAGCGGCTCGCCGAGGAGTACGCGGGCCGGATCGTGCTCGCCAAGATCGACGTGGACGCCAACCAGCTGATCGCCCAGCAGTTCGGCATCCAGGGCATCCCGGCCGTGATGGCGGTGGTGGCGGGCCAGCTGGTGCCGCTGTTCCAGGGAGCCGAGAACGAGGCCAACGTCCGCAAGATCCTGGACCAGCTGATCTCGGTGGCCGAGCAGCGCTTCGGCATCGTCGGCGGTGCGGCGGGCGGCGGCGAGGGCGCGGCGGCCGAGCCGCGGGTGCCGGCCGACCCGGCGCTGGAGGCGGCGCACGACGCGCTGGACCGGGGCGACCTGGCCGGTGCGGTGCAGGCCTACCAGAACGTGCTGAGCGACCGTCCGGGCCACGTCGAGGCCAAGCTCGGCCTGGCGCAGGCCCAGCTGCTGCAGCGGGTGGAGCAGCTCGACCCGCAGCAGGTGCGCACCGAGGCGGCGGCCGACCCGAAGGACGTGGCGGCCCAGCTGCGGGCGGCCGACCTGGACCTGGTCGGCGGCCACGTGGAGGACGCCTTCGGACGCCTGGTCGACACCGTCGCGCGGACGTTCGGCGAGGACCGGGACGCGGCGCGGCTGCGGCTGCTGGAGCTGTTCGAGGTGATCGGCCCGGAGGACCCGCGCACCGTGGCGGCCCGTCAGGCGCTGGCCCGGGTGCTGTTCTGACGCCCCGTCCCGGCGGCACCCGATGACACCGGCGGCACCTCGGATGACCTGCGGTGTCGGCGGCGATTTGACGACTTTCGGGTGCCTTCGGGGCGCGTTTACCAAATCTTGATAACACCCCTCCGTCGTCACGGCATGTGACGGCGGAGGGGTGTTTCGTCGGTGTTTCCACGGGTCGGGATCGACCGGACATGCGGTTTTGGTCACGCTCCGTCGTTGCGCCTTCGATTCCATGATCGACCCCGCGCACTGTTGGATTACCCGTCAGTAACGGACCTCTTGTGTTCGGCCCTGGATTGGACAACGATCGGCGACGCCCGGTCCCTCGGCGACGAGGGGTCCCCACCGGGTGAGGGCAGGGGGGTAACCGCAGATCCCACGCGGCGGTTCCTGGCCTCACGACGGCCGCGCAGCCCGCGCGGTCGCACGGTTGTCGCTCGGGGGTGATCGCCGCTGCCGTCCCCACGGCCGCAGGCGCTCTCCGCTACCGAGGACGTAGCTCTCTCCCATCCCGGGCCTGACCACGTGCGGGACGCACCGGAACGGCCGGAGATGTACGTCCTAGAAGGAGGACACGCATGTCCCAGTCCTACGGCAAGACCCGCTGGAAGCGCTTCGCCCTGGTGATGGTGCCCAGCGTCGCGGCCACCGCCGCGATCGGCGTCTCGCTGGCCAACTCCGCGCTGGCGGCCTCGTTCTCGGTCTCCGGCCAGCAGTTCAAGGTCACCGTCGACGATCTGCAGGGCAACAACTTCTCGCAGTTCGGCGGCGTCGACGTCGAGGCGAACGGCAACCCGCACCCGGTGGCCATCTCCGCCTTCGACAGCGCCACGCTGAAGAACCTGTGCCAGTCGGTCGTCACCGACCTCGGCCCGCTCGGCAAGTGGACCCTGGTCCTCAAGGCCGGCAACAGCGAGGACCCGAAGAAGCAGGTCAAGGCCGAGCAGCTGCTGATCGACCTCAACCAGCTGAACGCGGACGCCGAGTTCAAGAACATCAACATCGGCCAGGACGCCAGCACCCTCAAGGGCAGCGCGATCGACAAGCTCAAGAACGACGGCGGCAAGGTGCCGACCGGCGCGCAGGGCTTCGCGCAGTCCGCCCAGACCGCGCACCTGACCGGTGTCCAGCAGACCGCCTGGGCCACCTCGGCGGGCACCTTCACGCTCAACGGCCTGAAGCTGAACATCAACCAGGGCTCCGGCGCCGGCGTCGAGTGCTACTAGTCCGCACCCGAGGGCCCCGCTGAGGGCCCGACGGCAGGACAGCCACGGGGGTGGGGGACGGCCGCGCGCCGTCCCCCGCCCACCGCACCCCGGGCGCGCCCGGGGCCGTCCGCATTCCCCCTCGGACCCACCATCGAGGAGTCGCACCATGTCCAGCGCAACCGTCGAGGCCTGGCCCGAGGGCCCGGCCGGTCTGGTCGGCCGCACCCGGCGCGGCTTCCGCACGTGGCGGCGCACCCGGCCGTTCTGGGGCGGGCTGCTCGCGATGCTCGCGGGCGTGCCGATCCTGTACTTCCCGTACGCCCACCTGAGCCTGGGCGGCCTCACGGTGGCGATGTCCACCACCGCCGGGGCGGGTTCGCTGATCATCGGGCTGATGCTGATGGTGCTGGGCCTGACCGCCTGGTTCCAGCCCATGGTGCGGATCTTCTGCGGCGTGGCGACCACCATCCTGGCCCTGATCTCCATCCCGGTCTCCAACCTCGGCGGCTTCGGCCTGGGCCTGTTCCCGGGCCTGGTCGCCGGTGGCCTGCTGGTGTCCTGGGCGCCCCTGCAGGCGCGGCCCGAGGCGGCCGAGCAGGCCGCCGCGGCGCCGGGGGAGGCGCCCGCCGCCGCGCTGCCCGCGCAGGCCGCCGCCGAGCAGCCGCTGGAGTACGGCGCCGCCCCGCGGCCCGCCGCCGAGGGGGAGCAGCAGTGACCGGCCCCGAGCAGCCGAACCTCCCCGGCCCGCGGCACGCGGTGCCCCGGGAGGGCGTCCGGGCCCGCCTGCGCGGACGGGCGCTGGCGATCGCCGCCGTGCCGACCGTGCTGCTGATGGGCGCGGCCTACGCGCCGACGCTGGCCGCGGCTGCCGACCCGCAGGCCGGCACCTGCGCCCCGGACACGGTGCTGGAGGAGACGCCCGTCCCGAAGAGCGAGATCAAGGTGCAGCCGGACTCCTCGGCGACCCGGGCCGCGGCCGCCGGGCGGCCCCCCGCGGGCAGCGCCGCCGCGGTGCCCGCGACCCTCACCGGCTCCGGCTCCGGCACCGTGCAGTCCGCCGTCTACACCGTGCCTAAGGCGGGCGCGGCGACCGGCGGGGTGCAGCAGGCCGGGGCGATCGACGACTGGTGGAACAACCTGGTCCACCCCAGCGCCTCGCCGTCCCCGGCGCCGAGCGCGGCACCCACCACCGCCGCCCCGAGCACCCCCGCGGCCACCCCGGCCCCGTCCGCGCCCGCCGCGTCCGCCGCCGCGCCCGCCGCGACGCCCTCCGCCGCGGCCCCGGCGAGCACCCCCGCCCCGAAGGGCAGCGGCACCCCCAGGAGCACGCCGTCCCCCTCGGCCCCGGCCTCGGAGGACCCGAACTGCCTGGTCAGCACCGAGGGCCTGGCCGCGAAGGCGGCCCCGGCGGGCCACGTGGTGCCGGACCAGAACTGGGTGCTGCACTCGACCCGGCTGGCGCTGCACGGCTCGGTGTTCAACGGCGTCTACGACGTCACCACGGAGAGCGGCACCAAGCGGGTGCTGAAGTTCACCACCGACAGCGTCGACATCGAGAACCTGGACATGTCGACCATCCAGGTCCCCGGCCTGACCTTCCACGTGAAGAGCCGCCAGGGCTCGACCTCGACCATGCGCAACGGCCCGGTCACCATGTACGTGGAGAGCCTGTCGGGCAACCTGGCGGCGGTCTACGGCCTGCCCGTCCCGATCGACCTGGGCACCATCACGCTCACCCCGGACACCCTGCCGAAGTGGCTATGGGACCTGCTGGGCGCGGTGCCGATCCCGCTGGACCTCACCCTGACCAACGCCAAGGCGGTGCAGGCGGGCCAGTTCGGCGGCGACCTGACCATCCCCGGCATGCGGCTGTTCAACGACGAGGAGCCGTACGACGGCTGACCGCCGCCGCGGAACGCCGCAGGGGCGGGACCCGGTCCTCGGGTCCCGCCCCTGCGGCGTTCGGGCGTTCAAGCGGTGCTGCGGGGTGCTCAGCCGTCCGAGCGGGCGC
Source organism: Kitasatospora phosalacinea (assembly GCF_000717185.1). Classification (GTDB taxonomy): domain Bacteria; phylum Actinomycetota; class Actinomycetes; order Streptomycetales; family Streptomycetaceae; genus Kitasatospora; species Kitasatospora phosalacinea_A. The sequence continues at coordinate 35,248 of NZ_JNYE01000030.1, forward strand.
CCAGGTGGTGGACCTGCACCATGTTGGTGGTGCCCGGGATGCCGACCGGCACGCCGGCCGTGACGATCACGGTGTCGCCCTCGGCGAGGCGGTTCATCTTGAGCAGCTCGCGGTCGACCTGCTCGACCATCTCGTCGGTGGTGGCCACCTGCTCCGAGACGTACGCCTCGACGCCCCAGCTCAGCGAGAGCTGGTTGCGGGTGGCGACGTCCGGGGTGAAGGCGATCACCGGGATCGGCGAGCGGTAGCGGGACAGGCGGCGGGCGGTGTCGCCGGACTTGGTGAACGCGACCAGCGCCTTGCCGTCGAGGAAGTCGCCCAGCTCGCACGCGGCACGGGCGACCGAGCCGCCCTGGGTGCGCGGCTTGCGGCCCGGGTTGAGCGGCTGGAGGCCCTGCGAGAGCAGCTCCTCCTCGGCCTTCTCGGCGATCCTGCTCATGGTCTTGACGGTCTCGACCGGGTACTTGCCGACGCTCGACTCGGCGGACAGCATGACCGCGTCCGTGCCGTCCAGGATGGCGTTGGCGACGTCGGAGACCTCGGCGCGGGTGGGGCGCGAGGCGTGGATCATCGACTCCATCATCTGGGTGGCGACGATGACCGGCTTGGCGTTGCGGCGGGCCAGGGTGACCAGCTGCTTCTGGACCAGCGGCACCTTCTCCAGCGGGTACTCGACGGCGAGGTCGCCGCGGGCCACCATGATCGCGTCGAAGGCGAGGACGATCTCCTCCATCGCCTCGACGGCCTGCGGCTTCTCGATCTTGGCGATGACCGGCACGCGAATGCCGACCTCGTCCATGACCTTGTGCACGTCGTCGATGTCCGCGGCGTTGCGGACGAAGGACAGCGCGACCATGTCGACGCCCAGCTGCAGGGCGAAGCGCAGGTCGTCCTTGTCCTTCTCGGAGAGCGCGGGGACGTTGACCGCCGCGCCGGGCAGGTTGATGCCCTTGTTGTTGGAGAGGACGCCGCCCTCGACCACGACGGTTTTCACCCGCGGGCCGTCGACGCTGACGACCTCCAGGGCGATGACGCCGTCGTTGATCAGGATCGGGTCGCCGGGCCGCACGTCGCCGGGCAGGCCCTTGTAGGTGGTGCCGCAGATGTGCTGGTCACCGGGGACGTCCTCGGTGGTGATGGTGAACGTGTCGCCGTTGTCAACGGTCACCGGGCCGTTGGCGAAGGTCGCCAGACGGATCTTGGGGCCCTGCAGGTCGGCCAGCACACCGATGGTGCGGCCGGTGTCCTCCGAGACCTGGCGGACGCGGCGGTACCGGTCCTCGTGCTCGGCGTGGGAGCCGTGGCTCATGTTGAGGCGGGCGACGTTCATGCCCGCTTCGACGATGGCCTTCAGCTGTTCGTAGGAGTCCGTCGCGGGACCCAGGGTGCAGACAATTTTCGCTCGGCGCATATCCGTCAGTCTATCCGTTCGTGTTATCGGTGCATTCAGCTCGAATCGTCAGATATCGCCAACGAACATTCCGAGGGGTGGGATACTGACGGGTAGTCATCCCGCGCGAGACCTACACCGCGTGGACCAGCGCGAACGCCTGCCGGGCGATCTCCAGCTCCTCGTCGGTCGGGACCACCGCGACGGCGACCCGCGAGTAGGACGGCGAAACCGTCCGGGCGTCCCGCGAACGCGCCGCGTTCAGCTCCGGATCGACCGAAATGCCCAGCTCCTCCAGGTTGGCACAGACCGCGGCCCGCACCTCGGCGGAGTTCTCCCCGGCCCCCGCGGTGAACGCCACCGCGTCCACCCGGCCGAGCACCGCGTAGTACCCGCCCAGGTAGCGCCGGATCCGGTGCACGTACGAGTCGAAGGCCAGCTTGGCGTCCTCCTCGCCCTCCTGGGCCCGGCGCACCACCTCGCGCATGTCGTTGTCCCCGCACAGGCCCAGCAGGCCGCTGCGCCGGTTCAGCAGGTCGTCGATCTCGTCGATGCCCATCCCGCCGACCCGGTGCAGGTGGAACACCAGGCCCGGGTCCACGTCGCCCGAACGGGTGCCCATCACCAGGCCCTCCAGCGGGGTCAGGCCCATCGAGGTCTCCACGCACACCCCGCCCGCCACCGCGGAGGCCGAGGCGCCGTTGCCCAGGTGCAGCACGATCACGTTCAGCTCCGCCGGGTCCCGGCCGAGCAGCCGGGCGGTGGCCCGCGAGACGTACTGGTGCGAGGTGCCGTGGAAGCCGTAGCGGCGCACCCGGTGCTCGTCGGCGGTCTTCCGGTCGATCGCGTAGCGCGCCGCGTGCTCGGGCAGCGTGGCGTGGAACGCGGTGTCGAACACCGCGACCTGCGGCAGGTCCGGGCGCAGCCTCCGGGCCACCTCGATGCCGGTGATGTTCGCCGGGTTGTGCAGCGGCGCGACCGGGATCAGCCGGCGGATCTCGGCCAGCACCGCGTCGGTGACCAGCGTCGGCCGGGTGAAGCGCAGCCCGCCGTGCACCACCCGGTGGCCGACCGCCACCAGCTCCGGCGAGTCCAGGCCCATCAGGTCCGCCGCCAGCTCCCCGGCGACCGCCTCCAGCGCCACGTCGTGCCCGCCGAAGCGCCGCACCGTCTCGCGCGGCTCCCCGGTCAGCGGCAGGTGCAGCAGCCGCCCGCTCGCCTCGCCGATCCGCTCCACCAGGCCGGACGCCAGCTTCGCGCCGTCCAGCATGTCGATCAACTGGTACTTCACCGAGGACGACCCGGCGTTCAGCACCAGGACACGGGTACCGGTGGTCACAGCGCGCCTCCTGCGGCGGGGGTCTCGGTCTCGGCGGCGGTCTGGGACTGGATCGCGGTGATCGCCACGGTGTTCACGATGTCCTCCACCAGGGCGCCCCGGGACAGGTCGTTCACCGGCTTGTTCAGGCCCTGCAGCACCGGCCCGACCGCGATCGCCCCGGCCGAGCGCTGCACCGCCTTGTACGTGTTGTTGCCGGTGTTCAAGTCCGGGAAGACCAGCACGGTGGCCCGCCCGGCCACCTCCGAACCCGGCAGCTTGGTCGCCGCGACGTGCGCGTCCACCGCCGCGTCGTACTGGATCGGGCCCTCCACCAGCAGGTCCGGGCGCAGCTCGCGGACCAGCTCGGTCGCCTTGCGGACCTTGTCCACGTCCGCGCCCGAGCCCGAGGTGCCGGTCGAGTACGACAGCATCGCCACCCGCGGCTCCACCCCGAACTGGGCCGCGGTCTCCGCCGACTGGACCGCGATGTCGGCCAGCTGCTGGGCGTCCGGGTCCGGGTTGACCGCGCAGTCGCCGTACACCAGCACCTTGTCGGCCAGGCACATGAAGAACACCGAGGAGACGATCGCCGCCCCCGGCGAGGTCTTGATCACCTCGAAGGCCGGGCGGATCGTCGCCGCCGTCGAGTGCACCGCGCCCGAGACCATGCCGTCCGCGATGCCCTCCTGCACCATCAGGGTGCCGAAGTACGAGACGTCGGTGACCACGTCCAGCGCCCGCTCCACCGTCATGCCCTTGTGCGCCCTGGCCTTCGCGTACAGCTCGGCGAACTGCTGGCGCAGCGGGCTGGCCGCCGGGTCGACGATCCGCACCTGCGCGCCCGCGTCGCCGGGCTGCGGGAACTCGATGCCCAGCGCGGCGGCCTTGCGGTGCACCGCGTCCGGGTCGCCCAGCAGGGTCAGGTCGCAGATGTTGCGGCGCAGCAGCACCTCGGCGGCGCGCAGCACCCGGTCCTCGGCGCCCTCCGGCAGGACGATGTGGCGGCGGTCCGCGCGGGCCCGCTCCAGCAGCGCGTGCTCGAACATCATCGGGGTGACCCGCTCGGACCGGCTCAGCTCGATCCGGCTGGTCAACTCGGCGGTGTCCACGTGCAGTTCGAACAGGCCGAGGGCGATCTCGGCCTTCCGCGGACTGTTCGGGCCGATCCGGCCCTCCAGGTGGGTGAGCGCCGCCGCGGTCAGCCAGGAGCCCTCCGTCACCTCCGCCACCGGCGTCCCCGGGGCCAGCCGGGAGGCCAGCGCCATCACGTTCGGGCCCGGGTGCTGACCGAGCGTCAGCAGCACGCCCGCGATCGGCGGGGAGCCCGCCGCGTGCGCCGCCAGCGCCCCGATCACCAGGTCCGCCCGGTCGCCCGGGGTCACCACCAGCGCGCCCTCGGTCAGCGCGTTCAGGAAGGTCGGCAGCATCGCCCCGCCGAACACGAAGCTCCGCACGTCCCGGGAGAGCCCCGCCGCGTCGCCCAGCAGCACCGTCGCCCCGGTCGCCTCCACCAGCTGCGCCACCGTCGGCGCGGCCAGCGCGGGCTCCTCCGGGATCACGTACACCGGCACCGGCAGCTTCTCGGTCAGCGCCCGCTGCACCTGCTGCTTCGCCCCCGGCCGCACCCGGTTGGCCACCATCGCCAGGATCGAGCACCCCAGGTCCCGGTACGCCCGGTGCGCGTTGCGGACCTCCGCGACCACCGCCTGCGGGTCCTCGTGCCGCCCGCCGACCACCGGCAGCACGCCCGCCCCGAACTCGTTCGCCAGCCGGGCGTTGAACGCCAGCTCGTCCGGGATGTTGGTCTCCGAGAAGTCGGTGCCCAGCACCAGCACCGCCTGGCAGCGCCGCTCCAGCTGGTGGAACCGGTCCACCAGCGCCGAGACCAGCTCGTCCTGCCCGTGGGCCGCCTGCAGCGCCGCCGCCTCGTCGTACGTCAGCCCGTACAGCTCCGACACCGGCAGGTCCAGCCGGTACCTGCTGCGCAGCAGCTCCACCACGTGGTCACTGCCCGCCTCGCCCCCCTCCGGCGCGTGCACCAGCGGCCGGAACACGCCCACCCGGTCCACCTGACGGGTGAGCAGTTCCATGACCCCGAGCTCCACGGCCTGCCGGCCGTCCCCCCGGTCGATCCCGGTCACGTACACGCTGCGCGCCACGGTGGAGTTCTCCGTCCGGTCGTCCCAGGGCATCGGTCACACCGACCATACCTTCGGACAACACGGGGAACTCGCTGCGGCACCGCGGCTGCCGCCGCACGGGGTCGGCGGCGGCAGCCGCGGGCGGTGCCCGGCGGGCCGGACGGAGCTCAGCGGGCCGGGCGGAGCCAGACGGTGGCCAGCGGGGGGAGGACGAGTTCGGCCGAGCGCGGCTGGGCGTTCCACTCCTCGGGCTCGGACTTCACCGGGCTGGAGTTGGCCACGCCGCTGCCGCCGTACTGCTCGGCGTCGGTGTTCAGCGCCTCCTCCCACAGCTGCTCGGCGCCCTCCAGCCGGGGCAGGCCGACCCGGAAGCCGTGCCGCACCACCGGGGAGAAGTTGCAGACGGCGACCAGCGGGCTGCCGTCGGCCGCGAACCGGACGAAGGACAGCACGTTGTCCTCGGCCGCGCCGCCGTCCAGCCAGGCGAAACCGGCCGGGACGGTGTCCTGCTCGTACAGCGCCGGGGTCGCCCGGTAGACGTGGTTCAGGTCGCCGACCAGGCGCTGCACGCCGCGGTGGTCGCCGTGCGCGGGCCAGCCCTCGTCCAGCACCCACCACTGCGGGCCGTTCTCGTGGTCCCACTCCGCGCCCTGGGCGAACTCCTGCCCCATGAACAGGAGTTGCTTGCCCGGGTGGGCCCACATGAAGCCCAGGTAGGCGCGGTGATTGGCGCGCTGCTGCCACCAGTCGCCGGGCATCTTGGAGACCAGCGCCTGCTTGCCGTGCACCACCTCGTCGTGCGAGATCGGCAGGATGTAGTTCTCCGAGTAGGCGTACACCATCGAGAAGGTCATCTCGTTGTGGTGGTACTTGCGGTGCACCGGCTCCTTGGCGATGTACACCAGCGAGTCGTGCATCCAGCCCATGTTCCACTTCAGGCCGAAGCCCAGGCCGCCGCTGTCGGTCGGCCGGGTGACGCCGTCCCAGGCGGTGGACTCCTCGGCGACCGTCAGCACGCCCGGGCAGCGCCGGTAGACGGTGGCGTTCATCTCCTGGAGGAAGGAGGCCGCGTCCAGGTTCTCCCGGCCGCCGTACTGGTTGGGCGTCCAGGCGCCGCCCTCGCGGGAGTAGTCGAGGTAGAGCATCGAGGCGACCGCGTCCACCCGCAGGCCGTCGACGTGGAACTCCTCGCACCAGTACACCGCGTTGGCGACCAGGAAGTTGCGCACCTCGGTGCGCCCGTAGTCGAACTCCAGCGTCCCCCAGTCCGGGTGCTCGGCGCGCAGCGGGTCGGCCGGCTCGTACAGCGGCTCGCCGTCGAACCGGGCCAGCGCGAAGTCGTCCTTCGGGAAGTGCGCGGGCACCCAGTCGACCAGCACGCCGATGCCGTGCCGGTGCAGGGCGTCGACCAGGAAGCGGAAGTCGTCGGGGGTGCCGAGCCGGGCCGTCGGGGCGTAGAAGCCGGACACCTGGTAGCCCCAGGAGCCGCCGAACGGGTGCTCCATCACCGGCATGAACTCGACGTGCGTGAAGCCGAGTTCGTTCAGGTAGCCGGGCAGCACCTCGGCGATCTCCCGGTACGAGGTCAGCTCCGGCCGCCAGGAGGCGAGGTGCAGCTCGTAGACCGACAGCGGGGCGCGGTGGTGCACGGCGCGGGCGCGCCGCTCCATCCACTCGGCGTCCTGCCACACGTGCCGGGAGGCCGTCACCATCGAGGCGGTGTCCGGCGGGCACTGGGTGGCCCGGGCCAGCGGGTCGGCCTTCTCCAGCCGCTGCCCCTGCCGGGTGAGGATCTGGTACTTGTAGCGCTCGCCCTCGCCGACCTCCGGCAGGAACACCTCCCACACGCCCGAGGAGCCCAGCGAGCGCATCGGGTGCGCGGTGCCGTCCCAGTGGTTGAACGAGCCGATCACCCGCACCCCGACCGCGTTCGGCGCCCACACCGCGAACGCGGTGCCGGGCACCCCGTCGACCGTGCGCAGGTGCGAGCCCAGCGCCTCCCACAGCTGCTCGTGCCGGCCCTCCCGGATCAGGTGCAGGTCCAGCTCGCCCAGCGTCGGCGCGAACCGGTAGCCGTCCTCCTGCACCAGCGGCTCGCCGCCCGGGTACGTCACCCGCAGGGTGTAGCGCGGGAAGCGCTGCCCCGTCAGCAGGCCGGTGAACAGGCCGCCCTGCTGGTGCGTCAGCTCCGCCGGGCCCAGCTCGGTCTCCACCACCACCCGCTCCGCGAACGGCCGCAGCACCCGGATCGCGGTGCCGGCCGGCAGTTCGTGCGCGCCCAGCAGCGCGTGCGGGTCGTGGTGCGCGCCGGACACCAGCCGCTCCACCTCGGCGGGCGGCAGCGGGGCCTCCGGCAGCCGCAGCGCGCCCCGGGGGCCCGCCGGCCGGGCCGCGGCCGGAGCGGCGCCCGCCGCCCCCGCCCGGGCGGCCGGCTTCGCCGCGGGAGCCTTCGCCGGGGCCTTCGCGGGAGCCTTGGCCGGGGCCTTCGCGGGGGCCTTCGCGGCGGACTTCGCAGCGGACTTCGCAGCGGGCCGCCCGGCGGTGGCCTTGCTGCGCGGGCCGCTGCGGAACGTGGCCGGGACGGCCGGTTGGCGGTCGGCGGACGGGTCGAGCGGACCGAGCGGGGTCACGGCGGAATCCTCCAGGATCGGGGTGCCTTGCGCGGGGACGCGGGGGAACTGGCCTGCGGAAAACGGGAGTCGGGGAGGCGAAGAAGGTCGGGCGGTGCCGGGCGGCGCGGGGGAGCGGGACCGGCGGGCGGTGGCGGTGCGGGCGGTGCGGGGGGAACGCGGTTCGCCCGGCCGCCCCCGCGGGGGCGGCCGGGCGCGGGTCAGACGGTGTCGGCGAGGCGGTTGATCGCGGCGAGCGGGATCGGCAGCCAGCTCGGCCGGTGCCGGGCCTCGTACACCACCTCGTACACCGCCTTGTCGATCTCCAGCGCGCGCATCAGCTCCGGCGTCCCGGCCGGGTCGAGGCCGCCGCCCGCGGTGTAGCCCGCGCAGTACGCGGCCCGGTTGCGGGCGGCCCAGGCGGCGGCGAGCTGGGCGAGCTCCGGGTCCTGGCCGGGGGCGCCGGCCAGCAGGTGGGCGGCGGCGTAGTCGAAGGAGCGGAGCATCGCGGCGACGTCCCGCAGCGCGGGCTGCGGGAGGCGGCGCTCGGCCAGCGGCTTGGCGGGCTCGCCCTCGAAGTCCAGCAGCACCCAGCCCTGCGGGGTGCGCATCGCCTGGCCCAGGTGCAGGTCGCCGTGGATGCGCTGGACCTGCAGCCCGTCCAGGTGGGCGGCGGTCAGCTGCTGGAACGCGGCGCGCAGCGCCGGGCGGTAGCGCATCAGGCCGGGGACGGCGGTGACCGCGGAGTCCAGCCGGTCGGCCATCGCCCCGGCCAGCTCGGCGGTCCGGGCCCGGTCCAGCCGGGCGGTGGGCATGGTGCGGGCCAGCACCCGGTGCACCTCGGCGGTGGCCCGGCCGAGCCGGTGCGCCTCGATCGCGAAGTTGCCGGGCGAGGGGTCGCCCTTGAGCCGGGCGACCTGGTCGAGGGCGAGCTCCCAGCCGTCCTCGGCGTCCGCCAGGTAGCGCTGCAGCAGCCCCAGGGTGGCGGGCTCGGAGCGCTCCAGCCGGCACTCGAACCAGGCGGCGACCCGGGGGATGCGGGTCGAGCCGGCCCGGGACAGCGCCAGCGAGAGCTCCAGGTCGGGGTTGGTGCCCGGGCTGATCCGGCGGAACAGCTTCAGGATGAACGCGGTGTCGTAGATCACCGAGGAGTTGGACTGCTCGGCGGTGCACGCCCGCCCCGGCAGGTTGCCCGGCAGGCCCGGGCCGGGGGTGCGGCGGAAGGAGAGCGAGCCGAAGCGGTCGCCGGTGGCCAGGTGCTCCAGCAGGCGGCCGGTCAGCTCGGGGTCGTGCACCGCGTCGTACAGCGTCGCGCCGTCGTAGGTGCCGCCCTCCAACCGTCCCAGCACCGCCATCGGGCCGACCGACGCGGGCTGCTCCGAGCGGATGCCCAGCAGCAGCTGGTAGACGTCCCCCGGCCCGGCGGTGGCGCCGCCGTGCTCGACCCGCAGCAGCAGGTGCAGCAGGGCGGGGTCGCCGACCTGCAGCGGGGTGCCGACCACCGGGGTGAGCGCGGCGATCGGCCGGCCCTTCCCGGCGTACCAGCGCTGGGTGGGCAGCCACTCGGCGATCAGCGGCAGCGCCGCCTGGACCAGCTCGCTGACTCCGGCGGCGGTTCTCCGGACCCCCGGTGCGCGCGTGCCCACCGGCCCGGTGGCGGTGTCGGAGGGCTCACGGTGCACGTGGGCTTGAGAACGGGAGGGTTCGGACATGACTCCCTTTCCCCGGAAGCGGGCGGCTGCCCGACGAATCGTGGCCGGGCCCAGCAGTCTTCCGGATTTCGGCGGCGCGGCGGCGACGGCACGCGAGCAGCGGCTCGGTGTCACGCCTTCGTGTGGGTGGCCGTTGGGCTGTTCTCCGTACGCGGTGGTGCGAAGACCCCCGGGGGCGCACGAGTGCTTCTCGCGCGCCCGCGGAGGGTGACGTCCCGTTCGGGGCCTGAGGGATCGTTACTTCGTGGACGTGCTGACGGCTCCGGCCGCTACCGCGACCCGGACGGCTTCGTCCGGTCCTGGCGCAGCTGGAACCAGTAGAACCCGTGGCCGGCCAGCGTCAGCAGGTACGGCCACTCGCCGATGGTGGGGAAGCGCACGCCGCCGATCAGCTCGACCGGGTAGCGCCCCCCGTACTGCCGCAGGTCCAGTTCGGTCGGCTGCGCGAACCGCGAGAAGTTGTTCACGCACATGACCAGGTCGCCCTCGTACTCGCGCACGAAGGCCAGCACCGCGGGGTTGCTGGAGGGCAACTCGGTGTAGCTGCCGAGGCCGAACGCGGGATTGAGCTTGCGGATCTCGATCATGCGACGCGTCCAGTGCAGCAGCGAACTCGAACTGCTCTGCTGCGCTTCGACGTTGGTCACCTGAAAGCCGTACACCGGATCCATGATGGGCGGCAGACTGAGCCTGCCCGGGTCGGCGGACGAGAAACCCGCATTGCGGTCCGGCGTCCACTGCATCGGGGTGCGGACGCCGTCCCGGTCGCCGAGCCAGATGTTGTCGCCCATGCCGATCTCGTCGCCGTAGTACAGCACCGGCGAACCGGGCAGCGAGAGCAGCAGCGCGGTGAACAGCTCGACCTGGTTGCGGTCGTTCTCCAGCAGCGGGGACAGGCGGCGGCGGATGCCCACGTTGGCCCGCATCCGCGGGTCCTTCGCGTACTCCGCGTACATGTAGTCGCGCTCCTCGTCGGTGACCATCTCCAGGGTCAGCTCGTCGTGGTTGCGCAGGAAGATGCCCCACTGGCAGCCCGAGGGGATCTCCGGGGTCTTCGCCAGGATCTCGGAGACCGGGTAGCGGGACTCCCGGCGGACCGCCATGAAGATCCGCGGCATCACCGGGAAGTGGAACGCCATGTGGCACTCGTCGCCGCCGGAGCCGAAGTCGCCGAAGTAGTCGACCACGTCCTCCGGCCACTGGTTGGCCTCGGCCAGCAGCACGGTGTCCGGGTAGTTGGCGTCGATCTCCTTGCGGACCCGCCGCAGGAAGTCGTGGGTCTCCGGCAGGTTCTCGCAGTTGGTGCCCTCGCGGGCGTACAGGTACGGCACCGCGTCGAGGCGGAAGCCGTCGATGCCGAGGTCCAGCCAGAACTTCAGCGCGGCCATCACCTCCTCCTGCACCTGCGGGTTGTCGTAGTTCAGGTCCGGCTGGTGGCTGAAGAAGCGGTGCCAGTAGTACTGCTTGCGGACCGGGTCGAACGTCCAGTTGGAGGACTCGGTGTCGACGAAGATGATCCGGGCGTCCGGGTACTGCTTGTCGTCGTCGGCCCACATGTAGAAGTCGCCGTACGGCCCGTCCGGGTCGTTGCGGGAGGCCTGGAACCACGCGTGCTGGTCGCTGGTGTGGTTCACCACGAAGTCGATGATCACCCGCATGCCGCGGGCGTGGGCCGCGTCGACGAACTCCACGAAGTCGGCCAGGTTGCCGAACTCGGGGAGCACCGACTGGTAGTCCGAGACGTCGTAACCGCCGTCCCGCAGAGGGGAGTTCATGAACGGGGGGAGCCAGAGGCAGTCCACACCCAGCCACTGGAGGTAGTCGAGCCGCGAGGTGAGCCCCTTGAGGTCACCGACGCCGTCGCCGTTGCTGTCCTGGAACGAGCGCACCAGCACTTCGTAGAAGACCGCGCGTTTGAACCACTCGGGGTCGCGGTCCCGGGCGGGGGTGTCGGCGAAGGTGTCGGGGACGGGCTCGTTGACTGTCACTGCGGGTTCCTCCGAACCGTGAGGAGGTGGGCCGGCCCGGAAGAGGGATCGAGCCGGACGTAGTTGTGACGGCCCCAGGCGTACGTCGCGCCGGTCAGCTCGTCGTGCACCGTCAGCGGCCCCGGCGCGTCGAGCGTCACGGTGGCCTCCTGGACGTGGTGCGGGTCCAGGTTGACGACGCAGATCACGTGGTCCTCCAGGCCGTCCTCGGTGACGGCGGTCTTGGAGAACGCGAGGATCCGCTCGTTGTCGACGGGGTGGAAGCGCAGGTCCCGCAGCTGCTGCAGCGCGGGGTGCCGGCGGCGCAGCCGGTTCAGGGCGGTCAGCAGCGGCGCGAGCGAGTCCTGCCGGGACCAGTCGCGCGGGCGCAGCTCGTACTTCTCCGAGTGCAGGTACTCCTCCGAGCCGGGCGCCGCCGCCTCGTTCTCGAACAGCTCGAAGCCCGCGTACACCCCGAAGGTCGGCGAGAGCGTCGCCGCCAGCACGGCGCGCACCGCGAACGCGGCCGGGCCGCCGTGCTGCAGGTACTCGGGCAGGATGTCCGGGGTGTTGGCGAAGAAGTTCGGCCGCATGTAGGCGGCCGCCTCGCCGGTCAGCTCGGTCAGGTACTCGGTCAGCTCGGCCTTGGTGTCGCGCCAGGTGAAGTACGTGTAGGACTGGTGGAAGCCGATCTTGCCCAGGGTGTGCATCATCGCCGGGCGGGTGAACGCCTCCGCCAGGAACAGCACGTCCGGGTCGGTGCGGGCGATGTCCGCGAGCACCTTCTCCCAGAAGTTCACCGGCTTTGTGTGCGGGTTGTCGACCCGGAAGATCCGCACCCCGCGGCCCATCCAGAACCGCAGGATCCGCACCGTCTCGCGGACGATCCCGTCGAAGTCCTGGTCGAAGTTGACCGGGTAGATGTCCTGGTACTTCTTCGGCGGGTTCTCGGCGTACGCGATGGTGCCGTCCGCGCGGTGGCTGAACCACTCCGGGTGCTTCTGCACCCACGGGTGGTCCGGCGAGCACTGCAGCGCGAAGTCGAGGGCGATCTCCAGGCCCAGCGCCGCGGCCTCGGCGACGAAGTGGTCGAAGTCCTCCAGGGTGCCCAGGTCCGGGTGGACGGCGTCGTGGCCGCCCTCCGGGGAGCCGATCGCCCACGGCGAGCCGACGTCCCGCGGGCCGGCCGTCAGCGCGTTGTCCGGGCCCTTGCGGTGGGCCCGGCCGATCGGGTGGACCGGCGGCAGGTACACCACGTCGAAGCCCATCGCGGCCACCGCGGGCAGCCGCTCGGCGGCCGTCCGGAAGGTGCCCGACACCGGCGGCTCGACGCCCGACGGGTCGACCACCGCGCCCTCCGAGCGCGGGAAGAACTCGTACCAGGAGCCGAACAGCGCCCGCTTGCGGTCCACCTGCAGCGGCTGCGGGCGGGTCGCCGAGACCAGCTCGCGCAGCGGGTGGCGGGCCAGCAGCGCCGTCACCTCCGGGTCCAGCGCCGCCGCGTAGCGGCTCAGCGGCGGCAGGCCGGTGTCGCGCAGCGCGTCCACGGCCGCCAGCACCTGGGCCCGGCCGTCCTTCTTCGGCACCCCGGCGGCGGCGCGCTCCAGCAGCTGGGCGCCCTCCTCCAGCACCAGCGCGGTGTCGATCCCGGCCGGGAGCTTCACCGCCGCGTGCTTCCTCCAGGTCGCCACCGGGTCGGACCACGCCTCCACCAGGTACGACCAGCGGCCCGGCGCGGTCGGCGTGACGTGCGCCCCCCAGCGGTCGCTGCCCTCGGACAGCTCGTGCATCGGCGTCCACGGGCCGGAGCGGCCGCGCGGGTCGCGCAGCACCACGTTGGCGCCGACCGCGTCGTGGCCCTCGCGGAACACCGTCGCGGAGACCAGGAAGCGCTCCCCCTCCACGGCCTTGGCCGGGCGCCGACCGGCGTCGACGAGCGGGTTCACGTCAAGCACGGGGATGCGGCCGATCACGGTGTCGCTCTCTGTCGTCTTGCGGGTGGGACGGGCGGCGGCACGCCGGGCAGCCGGGCGCGCGGGGGTCGCGGAGGGCTCGGAGGCCGCGGAGGGCTCGGCGGAGGCCGCGGCGGCGGTCTTGCGCGCCGGTCTGCGGGCGGCGGGCTTCGCGGTGACCGCCCCGGCCGCGGCGTCGGCGGCGGCGTCGGCGGCGTCGGTGGTGGACCTGACGGTGGTGGTGGTCCGTTTCGCGGCGGCCTTGCGGGGGGTGCCCGCGGCGCGCTTCACGGCCGGGTCGGCGGCCTTCCGGCGGGCCGCGCCGGTGCGCGGGGCCGGTACCGGCGGTTCGCCGGCCGACGGGGCCTGTGCGTGGGTGTCTGGTGCGTCGTCCGTCGGCACCGTGGACTGGTCCCGCGTGTCGCCGTGCATGCCAATGCTCCTGCCCGAGATCGGCGGCAGCTCCCGCGGCAGCGGCGCCGAGGGAGTACCGGGAGGACTACTTGGGTGAGGAAGGACGTGCGACCGGAGCCTGCCCGTGCCGACGGCCCCGGCAACCCCGCCCAACCGGTCGCGGCCGCGCGCCGAGTCGGACGCACGTGTCCCGGCGCGCGTCGCTCGGTGCACGCCCCCCACGTGACCCAATCCACCGGAAAACGACCGGGCAGGGAACAAGGACACGCGAAGACGCGGCGACTGGGGCCGAATGGGCTAAGGAAAGTGAGGGTTCGTCGAACAAGACATGCAGCAGCCGAGACAGCAGGGGGCGACCACCCGATCGCGCACCAGCGGCACTCACGACCTTGTTGCATCCTCGCACCACCGGCAAGGGCTACGTGCCGGTAGGCGCGCGGTTTCGGCCGGTATGCCACCGTGGGACGGACACCCGAAACACCTTCGTCCCCAGAAGTTCACACCTGACGGCGCGTCTTTTCCCAGCGTGCGCCCCCTGCGCGCCCCGATTTGCCACCACGCGCCCGGAACGATCTGAACACTGCTCCGAACGGGTGTGCCGCCCGCCAGTTGACGCCCCTTCAGGCGTACGGTCGGGTCTACGCTCCATGGCGTGAAGGCAATCCGCAGGTTCACCGTCCGCACCGTCCTGCCCGAACAGCTGCAGCCCCTCCACGAGCTCGCGCTGAACCTCCGCTGGTCCTGGCACCCCGAGACGCGGGAGCTGTTCCGCTCCGTCGACCCGGACGTCTGGGCCGCCGTCGGAGAGGACCCGGTCCGACTGCTCGGCGAAGTCCCCGCGACCAGACTCGCCGCGCTCGCCGCGGACAGGCGCTTCCTGCGCCGCCTCGGCGACCTGTCCGACGAACTGCGCGACTACCTCACCGGCCCGCGCTGGTACCAGGGCGCGAGCGACCCCGCCGACCCCGACGGCGCCCTGCCCGCCGCCATCGCCTACTTCTCGCCCGAGTACGGCATCGCCGCCGCCCTCCCGCAGTACTCCGGCGGCCTCGGCATCCTGGCCGGCGACCACCTCAAGGCCGCCTCCGACCTCGGCGTCCCGATCATCGGCGTCGGCCTGTTCTACCGGCACGGCTACTTCCGGCAGTCCCTCGACCGGGACGGCTGGCAGCAGGAGCGCTACCCCCTGCTCGACCCCGACGCGCTCGCCGTCACCCTGCTCCGCGAGGAGGACGGCACCCCCTGCCGGATCGACCTCGCCCTGCCCGGTGGCCGCACCCTCGCCGCCCAGGTCTGGCGCGCCCAGGTCGGCCGCGTCCCGCTGCTGCTGCTCGACTCCGACGTCGAGGCCAACGCCCCCGCCGAGCGCGACGTCACCGACCGCCTCTACGGCGGCGGCAGCGAGCACCGGCTGATGCAGGAGATACTGCTGGGCATCGGCGGCGTCCGCGCCGTCCGCACCTACTGCCGGCTCACCGGCCACCCCGCGCCCGAGGTCTTCCACACCAACGAGGGCCACGCCGGCTTCCTCGGCCTGGAGCGGATCGGCGAACTCGTCGCCGCCCACCCCGGGCTCGGCTTCGCCGACGCCCTGGAGGCCGTCCGGGCGGGCACCGTGTTCACCACCCACACGCCCGTCCCGGCCGGGATCGACCGCTTCGACCGCGAGCTGGTCGCCCGGCACTTCGGCGGCGACGCGGCGCTGCCCGGCGTCCCCGTCGACCAGGTGCTCGCCCTCGGCGCGGAGAGCTGGGGCGGCGGCGACCCCAAGCTGTTCAACATGGCCGCGATGGGCCTGCGGCTCGCCCAGCGCGCCAACGGCGTCTCCACCCTGCACGGCGCCGTCAGCCGGGAGATGTTCCGCGGCCTGTGGCCCGGCTTCGACGCGCCCGAGGTCCCGATCACCTCGATCACCAACGGCGTGCACGCCCCCACCTGGATCGACCCCGCCGTCGTCCGGCTCGGCGCCACCGAGATCGGCCAGGAGCGCGCCGAGAACGCGATGGCCGTCGGCACCACCGGCCAGTGGACCGGCCTGGAGCGGATCGGCAACGCCGAGGTCTGGGAGCTGCGCCGCACGCTGCGCGCCCAGCTGGTGGACGAGGCCCGCGTCCGACTGCGCGCCTCCTGGCGCCAACGCGGCGCCGGAGAAGCCGAGTTGGGCTGGACGGGCGCCGTCCTCGACCCCGACGTGCTGACCATCGGCTTCGCCCGCCGCGTCCCCTCGTACAAGCGGCTGACCCTGATGCTGCGCAACCCCGCCCGGCTGCGCGCGCTGCTGCTGCACCCCGAGCGGCCGGTGCAGATCGTCATCGCGGGCAAGGCCCACCCCGCCGACGACGGCGGGAAGCGGCTGATCCAGAAGCTGGTCGCCTTCGCCGACGACCCCGCGGTGCGGCACCGGATCGTCTTCCTGCCGGACTACGACATGGCGATGGCCAAGACGCTCTACCCCGGCTGCGACGTCTGGCTGAACAACCCGCTGCGCCCGCTGGAGGCCTGCGGCACCTCCGGGATGAAGGCCGCGCTGAACGGCTGCCTCAACCTGTCGATCCTCGACGGGTGGTGGGACGAGTGGTACGACGGCCAGAACGGCTGGGCCATCCCCACCGCCGACGGCAGCACCGGCGAGGGCGTCCTCGACCCGGAGAGCAAGGAGGCCGAGCGGCGCGACGACATCGAGGCCGCCGCGCTCTACGACCTGATCGAGCACCAGGTCGCCGCCCGGTTCTACGACCGCGGCGCGGACGGCCTCCCGCACCGCTGGATCTCCATGGTCCGGCACACCCTGGTCACCCTCGGCCCCAAGGTGCTGGCCGGGCGGATGGTCCGCGAGTACGTCGAGCGGCTGTACGCCCCCGCCGCCGCGGCCGAGCGCCGGCTGGCGGGCGCGGACGGCGACTACGCGGCCGCGCGCGACCTCGCGGGCTGGAAGGCGGGCGTCCGGGAGGCCTGGTCCGCGGTGCGGGTCGAGCACGTCGAGGCCGACGGGGCGGGCGAGGCCCAGGAGCTCGGCGCGACCCTCGCCCTGCGCGTCCAGGTCAACCTCGGGCGGCTCCGGCCGGAGGACGTCGAGGTGCAGGTCGTCTCCGGCCGGGTCGACGGGAGCGACCGGATCTCCGAGGCCACCACCCTCGCGCTCAAGCCCGCGGGCGGCGGCACCGACCTCGACGGCCGGATCCGCTACGAGGGGCACCTCGAACTCTCCCGCACCGGCCCCTTCGGCTACACCGTCCGCGTCCTGCCCACCCACCCGAGGCTCGCCTCGGTCGCCGAGCTGGGCCTGCTGGCCGCCCCCGCGGAGACCGGCGGGATGGACGCGGGCGTGCTCAGGTAGCCGTCCGGCGGCGGTGCGGCGGGGCCCGGGGCGGTGGGTCGCTCCGGGCCCCGCCGTCGTGCTGCGTCGTGCCGTCGTGCCGTCGTGCCGTCGTGCCGTCGTGCCGTCGTGCCGTCGCGGCGTCAGGCCGTGCGCCAGGTGTGCCAGAGGGCGGCGTACGGCCCCCCGGCGGCGAGCAGGTCCTCGTGCGGGCCCAGCGCGGTCAGGCGGCCCCGGTCCAGGACGGCGACGCGGTCGGCGTCGTGGGCGGTGTGCAGGCGGTGGGCGATCGCGATCACGGTGCGGCCGGTGAGGGCCGCGGCGAGGGCGCGCTCGGTGTGGCGGGCGGTGGCCGGGTCGAGCAGGGCGGTGGCCTCGTCCAGGACCAGGGTGTGCGGGTCGGCGAGGATGACCCGGGCGAGGGCGAGCTGCTGGGCCCGGGCGCCGTCCAGGCGGGTCGCGGCCGGGCCGAGGTCGGTGTCGAGGCCGTCCGGGAGGTCGTGCTGCCAGCCGACCGCGTCGAGGGCGGCGGTCAGCGCGGCGTCGTCGGCCCCGGGGGCGGCGATCTCCAGGTTGTCGCGCAGCGTGCCGAGGAACACGTGGTGCTCCTGGGTGACCAGGACGACCTGGCGGCGCAGCCGCTCCGGCGAGAGCTCGGCGAGCGGGACGCCGCCGACCGTGACGGCCCCGGTGCGGGGGCGCTCGACGCCCGCCAGCAGGCGGCCCAGGGTGGTCTTGCCGGAGCCGGAGGGGCCGACCACGGCGAGGCGCTCGCCCGGGGTCAGGTCGAGGTCCAGGCCGTGCAGGACGTCCGGCCCGTCCGGGTAGGCGTAGCGGACGCCGGACACCCGGATCCGGTCGTCGGCGGGCTCGTGCTCCCCGGCGTGCTCCCCGGTGCGGGCCTGGGCGGGGACTGGGGCGTGGACGGGGGCGGGGGCCAGGCCCTCGACCCGGGCGTACGCGGCGGTGCTGCTCTGCAGGCCCTCCAGCAGGACGACCACGGTGTCCAGCGGGTCCGTGATGCGCTGCAGGTACAGCGCGGTGGAGACGGCGGCGCCCAGGGACACGGTGCCGTGCGCGACCAGGACGGCGCCCAGCGGGAGGACCAGCGCGGCCGGGACGGTGTACGAGAGGTTGATGGCGGCGAAGAAGCGCAGCCGCAGGTGCAGGGTGCGCAGCCTGGTCCGGCGGGCCCCGGCGACGGCCGCCCGCCCGGCGGCCAGGCGCTGCGCGCCCAGGCCGAGGGCGTCCACCGTGCGGGCGCCGCCCGCGGTCGCGGACAGGGTCTCGGCCAGGCCCGCGGTCGCGGCCCGGTCGGCGAGGTAGGCCGGGCGGGAGCGGCGCAGGTACCAGCGGGAGCCGAGCGCGATGCCGAGGACGCCGAGCAGGCCGCAACTGCCCAGCAGCGGGCTGACGGTGAGGATCGCGCCGAGGATGAACAGGATCTGCGCGCAGGCGACCAGCAGCTCGGGCGCGGCGTCCCGCAGGGTCTCGCCGACGGCGGTGGAGTCGGCGGTGCCGCGGGCGGTGAGGTCGCCCGTCCCGGCCCGCTCGGCGGTGCCCGCGGGCAGCGCGAGGACCCGGTCGAGCAGCTGCTCGCGGACCTTGGCGGCGGAGCGCTCGCCGAACCGGTGCGCCAGGTAGCGGGCCTGACGGCTCAGCAGGACCTGGACGAGGGCGCAGCCGAGCAGCAGCAGGCCGAACCGGTCGACGTCGCCGGTGGTGGCCCCGTCGGCGACCCGGTCGATGATCCGGCCCAGCAGCCAGGGCCCGGCCAGGCCGAGCAGGGCGGCCGCGGCGTTGAGGGCCAGCACGGCGGCGAAGGCCCGGCCGTCGGACCGGACCAGGGCGACGGCGGCCCGCCGGACCTGGCGGGGGGAGGCGATCGGCAGGGTGCTCAACTGGCTTCCTCGGCGGGGGTCTCGGAGCGGGCGTCGGCGTCGCGGGTGACCAGGGTGCGGTAGCCGGGGTGGGAGCGGAGGAGCTCGCGGTGGGTGCCGGTGGCGGCGACCTTGCCGTCGACCAGGTAGTGGACGGTGTCGGCCCGGTCGAGCAGCAGCGGGGAGGTGGAGGTGAGCAGGGTGGTGCGGCCGGTGCGGGCGGCGCGCAGGCCGGCGGCCATCGCGGCCTCGGTGTGGGCGTCGACCGCGGAGGTGGGTTCGACGGCCAGCAGCACCTCGGGGTCGGCGGTCAGGGCGCGGGCCAGGCGCAGGCGCTGGCGCTGGCCGCCGGAGAGGGTGCGGCCGTCGGCGGCGAGCGGGGCGTCCAGGCCGCCGGGCAGGGCGTCGTGGACGTCGCGGGCGGCGGCGGCGTCGATCGCGGCGAGCAGGGCCGCGTCGTCGGCGCCGGTGCGGCCGCGGACGGTCTCGCGCAGGGTGCCCGCGAACAGGGCGGCCTCGTTCTCGGCCAGGGTGATCCGGTCGCGGACGGCGGTCAGCGGCAGGTCGGTGAGCGGGACGCCGTCCCACTCGGCGGCGGGCCCGGCCGGTCCGGTGCCGGGGCGGGTCGCGGCGTCGAGCCGGGCGAGGCGTTCGGCGACGGCGGCGCTCTCGGCCGGGCGGGCGGAGGCGAGCACCGTGAGGGCACCCGGGGCGAGCCGGACGCCGGACCCGGGGTCGGTCAGCTCGGCCTGCCCGGGCGGGGGCGCGGCGGTGCCGGGGTCGGCCGCGGGGGCGAGCGAGAGGAAGTCGACGACCCGGCGGGCGCAGACCAGGGCGCGGCCGATGTCCTGGGTGTTCTCCAGCAGGAAGTAGACCGGGGCGACCAGCACGGCCGTGTACCCGAAGACCGCGGCGAGCTGGCCGGGCGTCAGCTCCCCGGCGACGGCCAGGCGGGCGCCGAGCCAGGTCACGGCGGCGAGCAGCAGGACGGGCAGCCCGGCGCCGAGCGCCTGGATCCAGCTGGTGACGGCGCCGACCCGGTAGCCCGCGGCCCGCAGCCGCTGGGAGTCGTCCCGGTAGCGGGCCGCGTACACGTCCTTGCCGCCGAGGCCGTTCAGCACCCGCAGCCCGCCCGCCAGGTCCTCGAAGCGGGCGGTCAGGCGGGCCTGGTGGTCGCGGTAGGCGTCCTCGGCGCGCTGCTGGCGGGAGAGCAGCGGGCGCAGGGCCAGGCCGAGCAGCGGCAGGCCGAGCAGGACGACCGCGGCCAGCAGCGGGGAGAGGGTGAGCAGGACCGCGGCGATCGTCAGGTAGCAGACCACCGCGCCGACGCCGGGCCCGATGAAGGTCAGCGCCAGGGACATCCGGACCACGTCGGAGATGCCGATGGTGACCACCTCGCCCGCGGTCACCTGCCGGGGCAGCTCCGCGCCCAGGCGGGTGCTGTGCCGCAGCACCACGGCGACGGTGCGGAAGGTGGCGTCGTTGCGGACCAGCGTCATCACGCGGTGCCGGTGCCAGGCGAGCAGCAGGTTGAGCAGGCCGAAGGCGAGCATCGCGGCGGCCCAGCCGAGGACCGGGCCGGTCCGGCCGGCGCGCAGGCCGTCGTCCACGGCGCGGGAGAGCAGGTAGGGCTGGACGGTCAGTCCGAGCATCCACGCGGTGCCGAAGAAGGTGCCGGCCAGCGAACGGCGGAGCTGGCTGGTGGCCAGCCAGCCCAGGTAGCGCAGCGGGCTGCGGACGTCTGGTTCGCCGGGATCGCCGGCGGTCGGGTCGTTCACGGAGCGAGCGTAGCGGCGGGCTCCGGGGCGGCTCGAACGAATTCGGGGCCGGTGGGAGGGAGGGGCGGCGGACGGGGTGCGGGCCCCGGCGGGTGCCGGGGCCCGCCGGGGCGTCAGTTGACGGCGAAGTAGTAGTTGCCGTGGCTGAGCTCGGTGCCGTCCTTGGTGGTCGCGTAGGACTCCAGCACGTACCAGTCGCCGTACTGCGGGGTCCAGCTGATGTCGGCCTCGCCGTGCGGACCGGCCGGGACGGTGGTCCACTCCGCGGACCAGCCGAAGCGGTAGGTGTAGCTCGCGATCTGGGCGTCCTTGATCTTCGGGGCGAAGTGGAACGTGCCGGGGGTGCCGGCCGCGCCGCCGTAGTTCTCCTCCGGGAAGTCCGCGGAGGTGACCGTCGGGGTGGTGTCGATCCCCTCGGACCAGCTGGCCCGGCTGCTCATCCAGCCGTTGGCGCTGGTGGAGGTGACCTCCAGGCTGTCGCCCCGGGGGCTCTTCAGGGCCAGGGTGAGCTCGGCGGTGCCGTCCGGGTCGGCCGGGACGGTGGTCGTCTCGTACGTCGTCGTGTTGGTCACCGTGTAGCTGACCACCGGGGAGACGGCCTGCACGCCCGCGTCCGGGGTGAGCCGGAAGGTGGCGGGCTTGCCGAACATCGGCGAGTGGGAGGTCTTGGTGACGGTCGGCGAGGTCCGGAGGATCAGCAGCCAGTAGTCGCTGGGGAGGGAGGAGTTGCCGGCCCGGTCCACGTTCTGGACCCGGAACAGGGTTGTGCCCTCGGTGCCGGCCGGCGGGACCAGGTCGACGGTGGCCGAGCCGCCGGGGGCGTCCGCCTGGACGGTGCCCGACTGGCCGGTCAGCCAGGTGTACCGGAAGGCGACCACGTCGGCCGTACCGTTCGCGGTGAAGGTGAACCGCACCGGGCTGCCGCCGGCGGTCCACTGGTTCTCCGGGTAGTTGGACGAGGTGACGGTGGGCTTGGTGGCCGGGGCGGTGTTGTCGGCCGTCAGGTAGCAGGCGGCCGACCAGTCGGAGGCCGCGCCGGTGGCCGGGTCGACGGTGCGGGCCTGCCAGCCGTAGCCCTGGCCGTCGGCGACGTGCGGCAGGTAGGTGGTGGTGGGCGAATCCGGCCAGGCGCCGTGGCGGACGAGGGTGTTGACCTGCGCCGGGTCGGCGGTCGGCCAGTACGCGAACTCCTCGTCCAACTGCCGCACCGACGGGTCGCTGTGGTGCGTGGTGCCCGAGACCGAGGGGCCGCCGTAGGGGCTGTCGTGCAGCACGGCCGGGTCGGCCGGGTCGGTGGCGCAGGGGCGGCCGCCGTTCAGCAGATCGGTCGGCGTGAGCGGGGTGCCGGTGACCGCCCCCGCGGTGCCGGGGACGAGCAGGGTCAGGGCGACGGCGGAGGCCGCCGTCAGGCCGGCGCGCAGGCGCCGGGCCGGGGTGTGCGTCATGGATTCCCCTCCGGAAGGCCCGGGCTGACGTGCGGTGTGCCCGGGCACCGGGGAGCGTAGCGCATACGATCGACCGGCCGGAGCGAATAATTCCGCTCGCGGGGAGCGGTGCTGGACTACGAGGCGTACACCTGGAGTTCGGCG
Source organism: Kitasatospora phosalacinea (assembly GCF_000717185.1). Lineage (GTDB taxonomy): Bacteria > Actinomycetota > Actinomycetes > Streptomycetales > Streptomycetaceae > Kitasatospora > Kitasatospora phosalacinea_A. The sequence continues at coordinate 57,317 of NZ_JNYE01000030.1, forward strand.
ACCTGGCCGGCCGGCCAGCCGGTGTTGGCGGTGAAGACCAGGCGGAGGTGGCGGGTGCTGGAGCCGGTCGGGAGGGTGAGGGTCGCGCTGTTGCCGGTGGCCGGGTCGAAGACGTAGCCGGTGGGGGCCAGCAGGCGGGTGAAGGCCGTGCCGTCGGTGCTGCCCTGCACCTCGACGGTCTGGGTGCGGGCGGCCCAGGCGGCGGCGGGCGGGACGGACAGGACGATCCGGCGCACCGGCAGGGTGGAGCCGAGGTCGGTCCGCAGCCACTGCGGGAAGGCGTTGTTGGCGCTCTCCCAGTAGCTGTTCGGGTCGCCGTCCACCGCGTTGCCGGAGCCGTAGGCCTGGGTGTGGCTGCTCTCCGCGGTGGGCCGGTGCAGCGCCAGGTTGCCGGTGGGGACGGTGGCGGGGGAGGTGGTCGCGGTGACCTGGGCGGAGGCGGGGGAGAGGTTGCCCGCCGCGTCCAGGGCCCGGACGGTGAAGCCGTACGCGGTCGCGGGGGAGAGGCCGGTGACGGTGGCCGAGGTGGCGGTGGTGGTGGCCGCGACCGCGTCGCCGAGCAGGACCCGGTAGCCGGTGACGCCGACGTTGTCGACCGCGGCGTTCCAGGCCAGCGAGACCGCGGTGTCGCTCTGCCCCGTCACCCGCAGGCCGCCCGGCGCGCTCGGGGCGGTGGTGTCCGGCGCGGTCGGGAACGGCTGGGTCGGGCGGGCCGCCGTCACGGGCAGCTGGCCCTTGAGCATCCGGCCGCCGTCGCCGGTCAGCCGCAGGTAGTAGTCCGAGGAGCAGGCGGTGCCGTCCTCGTCCAGCGCCAGGAACCCGGACCCGGCGGGCACCCAGGCCTGGGACTCGGAGGTCTTGGCGATCTGGTTGCCCTCGTTGTACTCGTCGAACATCGAGACGTACGCGGACGCGACCCCGGCCCGGGCCATGTTGTAGAACTGCCGCCACATGAAGTCGCCGTGCGCCCGCTGCCGGTCGCCGACCCCGCCGGGCAGCACGCACGGCTGGTAGTCGATGCCGTGCGCGGCGCACTCCGCCAGGTCCGGGACGGTCGCCACGTTGTAGAAGTTGTCGGCGTCCGCCGCGCTGCCGATCCGGCCGACCAGCCAGGGCGAGAGCATGTCGAAGGAGTGGTAGACGTCCGAGAACCCGGCCCGGGAGTCCCGGTCGCCGGTGCGCCACCAGGTCGGCACCCCGCCGATCACGTAACAGCCCTGCGCCTTGAACCAGTCGAGCACGTCCTGGCACTGGGCCGGGGTGAACGGGCGCTGGTTGTCGTTGAAGCCGAAGCCCCAGATGCACACCACCGGCTTCCCGTTCTGCCGGGCGTACGCGGGCGAGGCGGTGTGGGCGCGCATCCTGTCCGTCCAGTCGGACTTGATCTCCGACTGCATGCCCGTCCAGTCCGAGACGTCGTACATGACGTAGAACTTGACGCCCTGCGACTCCGCCGCGCTGCGCACCTTGGCCGCCATCGCGTCCCGGGTCGGGCCCTCGCCGCCGGTCGGGTTGAAGCGCTGCAGGGCGGCGGTGTCGATGCCGTACTGCTTCATCCAGCGGAAGTGCAGGTCGACGGTGGACTGGTCGTAGGAGGAGAACAGCGCGGCCTGCTGACCGTTGTTCAGGTTCGCGAAGGCGGTGGCGTACGTCCGCGGGTACTCGCGGACGTCCGGCCAGGCGACGATCGCGCTGTTCGCGGGGGAGGGGGCGGCGCCCCAGTTGCGGGCCCAGTGCCACCAGCCGTTGATCGGGGCGCCGTCGCCCGGGCAGGCGAACCAGCCCTGGTAGCCGACCGTCACCTTGCCGACCACGTCCCCCGCCGGGCTCGCGGCGTGCGCCGCGCCCTCGCCGAGGCCCACCGCACCGAGCGCGCCGGCCGCGGCCGCCGCCTGTAGGAACACCCGTCGCGATACCACCATGCCGTTGCCTCCGCCCGGTTGACCGACACCTTGTCAGGTCCTCGACCCAACGGACCGGGAGCGTAACGGCGTTGACACCTAGCGGCAATATGTTGGACGGCTATTGCAAAAAATGGATAGCAAGATTGAAAGAGTTCGACTTACGGGGGTGGTCAGGGGCGCCCGGCCAGGTGGGCGACCCAACCGCCGGACGCCGTGACGTCCACCGCGCCCGCCAGCGCGGCCGGTTCGCACAGGAAGCCCGGCGCGGTCGAGCCGTCCGCCAGCCGGACCGGGCCCAGCACCATCGGCTGCGGCAGCGCGGCCAGCAGCGCGCCCAGCCCGGCGGCGGGCAGCTCCCAGAGCTCGCCCGCCAGGGCCGCCCCGCCCGCCGCCACCCGGACCAGGCCCGGCTTGGGCGGGGCGGTGTCCAGCGCGTACATCCGGTACTCCGGGGCGGTGCGCACCCCGGCGGCGAACCGGCCGCCCAGCGCGGTGAGTTGGCCGTTCAGCGGCTGGCCGGTCAGGTGCGCGCCGAAGACCGCCAGCCGCACCGGCGGCGCGGTCAGCAGCCGGGCCAGCGCAGCCAGCCGCTCCTCGGTCCGGGGCGGGCCGACCAGCATCACGCCGAACGGCAGGCCGCCGACCGTGCCCGCCGGGACGGCGAGCGCGCACAGACCCAGCAGGTTCGCCGAGTTGGTGAACCGGCCCAGCCGGGCGTTGGCGCCCACCGGGTCGGCCGCCACCTCGGCGAAGGTCGGGTGCCAGGTGGTGGTGGGCAGCAGCAGGGCGTCCGCGTCGCCGAGGCCGGCCAGCGCCGCGGCCCGCAGCCGCTCCAGCTCGGCCCGGTCGGCGAACAGCCGGTGCGCGGGCACCCGCCCGGCCGCCCGGACGATGTCCGCCACCACCCCGTCCAGGCCCGGGTCGCCCCGCTCGGCCGCCGCGTCCACGAAGGCGCCCACCGCGGCGTACCGCTCGGCCACGAAGGCGCCCCCGTACAGCAGCGCCGCCGCCGCGTCGAACGGCGCCAGGTCCAGGTCGCGCAGCTCGGCGCCCGCCGCCGCCAGCCGGCCGGCCGCCGCCGCGTGCGCCGCCGCCCAGCCGTCCGCGAGGACGCCCAGCCGGGCGGCGGCCGGGACGGCGACCCGCCACGGGCCCGGGCGGCGGCCCGGGGCGGCCGGGGCCGGATCGGCCAGCAGCCGCAGCGCGGCCTGGGCCTCGTCGACCGTCCGGGCGAACACCGAGACGCAGTCCAGGCTCGCGCAGGCCGGGACCACGCCGTCGGTCGGCACCAGGCCCGGGGTCGGCTTCAGGCCCACCACGCCGTTCAGCGCGGCCGGGACCCGGCCCGAGCCCGCCGTGTCGGTGCCCAGCGCCAGGTCCACCAGGCCCAGCGCCACCGCCACCGCCGAACCCGAACTGGAGCCGCCCGAGATCCGCCCCGGGTCGACCGCGTTGCGGACCGCGCCGTACGGGCTGCGGGTGCCGACCAGGCCGGTGGCGAACTGGTCCAGGTTGGTGGTGCCCAGCACCACCGCGCCCGCCGACCGCAGCCGGGCCACCGCCGGGGCGTCCCGCTCCGGCAGGTACCCGTACGAGGGGCAGCCCGCCGTGGTCGGCAGGCCCGCCACGTCGATGTTGCCCTTCACCGCGCAGACCGTGCCCGCCAGCGGCAGCCGCCCGCCCGCCGCGACCCGGGCGTCCACCCCGGCCGCCTCGGCCTCGGCCTCCGCCTGCGGGCGCAGGCCGATCCACACCTCCGGCCGGTCGACCGCGGCGATCCGCGCGTACGCCCGGCGCACCCGCTCCACGGCGCTCACGCGGGAGCCCCCAGCACCACCAGCGGGCTGCCCGCCTGCACCTGGTCGCCCGAGCCGACCAGCAGCTCGGCGACCACGCCGTCCCGGTCCGAGAACACCGCGGACTCCATCTTCATCGCCTCCAGTGCCATCAACCGCTGCCCCTTGCGCACCCGTTCGCCCGGCGCCACGTCCACCTTCCACACGCAGGCGGTGAACTCGGCCTCCACCACGCCGCCGCCCGGCGGCACCTCCACCGCGCGCGGCGCGGCCGGCGCCGCACCGGCCGCCCGGTCGGCCCGGTCGAACTCGCCGGACTCCTCCCAGGCCCGCCGCTCCGCCGCGAACGCCGCCGCCTGCACCGCCCGGAACTCCCCGATCGGACCGGCCTGCCCGGCCAGGAAGCGCAGGTGCTCGGCGAGCGCGAACTCGCCCTCCTCGATCCGGAGTTCGAACCGGCCCGCGGCCATGTCGGCGCGCAGCTCCAGCAGCTCCTCCGCCGACACCGGGTACCAGCGGATCCGGTCGAAGAACCGCAGCAGCCACGGCACGCCCGGGGCGAACGGCCCGCGCTGCTGCCAGCCCGACCACATCTGCACCGTCCGCCCGACGAACTGGTAGCCGCCCGGGCCCTCCATGCCGTACACGCACAGGTAGGCGCCGCCGATGCCGACCGAGTTCTCCGCCGTCCACGTCCGGGCCGGGTTGTACTTGGTGGTGACCAGCCGGTGCCGCGGATCCAGCGGGGTCGCCACCGGCGCGCCCAGGTAGACGTCGCCCAGGCCCAGCACCAGGTACTCGGCGTCGAAGACCGTCCGGTGCACCTCGTCCACCGAGGCCAGGCCGTTGATCCGGCGGATGAACTCGATGTTCCACGGGCACCACGGCGCGTCGTCGCGCACCCCCGCCACGTACCGCTCGATCGCCTCCCGGGTCGCCGGGTCGTCCCAGGACAGCGGCAGGTGCACCGTCCGGCTGGGCACCACCAGCTGCTCGGCGGGCGGCAGCTGCTGCTCCAACTCGCGGACGAGGGAGAGGAGTTCGGCGACCGGGAGGACGTCCGGATCCACGTGCACCTGGAGCGAGCGGATGCCCGGTGTCAGGTCGACCACGCCCGCCGGGCGCCGGGCGGCGACCAGCTCCGCCAGCGCGTGCACCCGCATCCGCAGCGCCAGGTCCAGCTGCATCGGCCCGTACTCGACCAGCAGGTTGTCGTCCCCGCTGCGCCGGTACGTCACCGACGGGCGGCCCGGGCCCTCCGGCAGGCGGTCCAGCACGCCGCCGTCCAGCACCGCCGGGCGCGAGGCCGACGGCACGGCGGCCGGGGTGCGGCGCAGCGCCGCCGCGTCGTCGGCGGCCACCGGCACGAAGCGGACGGTGTCGCCCGGGCGCAGCTGCCCCAGCTTCCAGCGTTGCCCGGAGACCACCGTTGCCGGGCAGACGAACCCGCCCAGCGACGGCCCGTCCGGCCCCAGCAGCACCGGCATGTCGCCGGTGTAGTCGACCGCGCCGACCGCGTACGGGGTGTCGTGGATGTTCGACGGGTGCAGGCCCGCCTCGCCGCCGTCCCGGCGCGCCCAGGCGGGCTTCGGGCCGACCAGGCGCACCCCGGTGCGGGCGCTGTTGAAGTGCACCGACCAGTCGGCGGCGTAGAACTCGGCGACGTCCTGCTCGGTGAAGAACTCCGGGGCGGCGTGCGGCCCCTCGACCGCGGGCAGCAGCCAGGCGGAGGTGAACTCCGGGCGGTCGGCGACCGGGCCCGTGCCCGGGCCGAGCGGGCCGGTGCCGCCGTGCAGCACGTCCCCCGTGCGCAGCGCCCGGCCGCCGTGGCCGCCGAAGCCGCCCAGCGTGAACGTCGCCGCGCTGCCCAGGAACGCCGGGACGTCCAGGCCGCCCGCCACCAGCAGGTAGCAGCGCAGGCCCGGGCCGGGCGGCGCCGGGACGTCCAGCAGCCCGCCCGCCGGGACGAGCACCGGCTCCCACTGCGGCACCGGCGCGCCGTCCACCGTCACCGCCGTCGGCGCGCCGCTCACGCACACCCAGGTCGGGGCGGTGAACCGCAGCGCCGGGCCGAGCAGCGTGCACTCCAGGCCGGGCGCGCCCTCCGGGTTGCCCAGCGCCCGGTTGCCGAGCCGGAACGACAGGTCGTCCATCGGCCCGCACGGCGGCACCCCGACGTGCCAGTAGCCGGTGCGGCCCGGCCAGTCCTGCACCGTGGTCTGGGTGCCCGCCCGGACCACCTCGATCCGCGGCGTCGGGTCCGCCACGTGCGCCAGCGTCCCCGTGTGGTGGGCGGCCGCGGCGACCTCGGGCACCGCCGGGACGGCCCGCAGCAGGCCCAGGTTGGTCTCGACGCCGTGGATCCGGGTCTCCGCCAGGGCCTTCGTGAGCCGCTCCAGCGCGTCGGCGCGGTCCGCGCCGTGCACGACCACCTTCGCCAGCATCGGGTCGTACGCGGTGGTCACCTCGGTGCCGGTCTCCACCCAGGTGTCCACCCGGACGTCCGGCGGGAAGGCCACCTCGGTCAGCAGGCCCGCGCTCGGCCGGTGGTCGCGCGACGGGTCCTCGGCGTACACCCGGGCCTCCACCGCGTGCCCGCGCGGCGGGCCGACCTCGCGCACCACGTCGCGCTCGCCCCGGGCCAGGCGCAGCATCCACTCGACCAGGTCGACCCCGTACACCGCCTCGGTGACCGGGTGCTCCACCTGCAGCCGGGTGTTGACCTCCAGGAAGTACGCCTCCTCGCGCGCCGCGTCGTACACGTACTCCACGGTGCCCGCCGAGCGGTAGCCCACCGAGGCGCACAACTGCCGCGCCGAGTCGGCCAGTTCGCGGCGGACGCGGTCGGGCAGGGCGGGCGCCGGGGCCTCCTCCAGCACCTTCTGGTTGCGGCGCTGCAGCGAGCAGTCCCGGTCGCCGAGGGCCACCACCCGGCCGGCGCCGTCGCCGAACACCTGCACCTCCACGTGCCGGGCCCGCTCCACCAGCCGCTCCAGGAACACCCCCGCGGTGGCGAAGTTCGCGGCCGCCACCCGCTGCACGCCCTCCCAGGCGTCGGCCAGCTGTGCCGCGTCCCGGCAGGCCCGCATGCCGATGCCGCCGCCCCCGCCGGTGGCCTTCAGCATCACCGGGTACCCCACCCGCTCCGCCGCGGCCAGCGCCGCGGGCAGGTCCGCCAGCAGGCCGGTGCCCGGCAGCAGCGGTACCCCCGCCGCCTCGGCCGCCGCCCGCGCCGTGTGCTTGGCGCCGAACACCTCCAGCTGGGCCGGGGTCGGGCCGACGAAGGCCAGGCCCGCCGCCTCCACCCGGCGGGCGAACGCCGCGTCCTCCGAGAGGAACCCGTACCCCGGGTGGACCGCGCCCGCCCCGCCCTCCAGCGCGGCCGCCAGCACCAGGTCCGCCCGCAGGTAGCTGTCCTTCGCCGCGGCCGGGCCCAGCCGCACCGCCCGGTCGGCCATCCGCACGTGCGGGGCCGAGCGGTCCGGGTCGGAGAACACCGCGACGGTGGACAGGCCGATCCGGCGGGCGGTGCGGACGATCCGGGCGGCGATCTCGCCCCGGTTGGCGACCAGCAGGGTGTCGAAGCTCATCGCGGGCCGTCCTCGGTGGTTCCGGCGGGTTCGGTGGTTCCGGCGCGCCCGGTGACCGTCATCCGCACCGGGGTCGGGTCGAAGCCGTTGCACGGGTTGTTGACCTGCGGGCAGTTCGACACCAGCACCAGCACGTCCGCCTCGGCCCGCAGCACCACCCGCAGGCCCGGGGCGGAGCGGCCGTCCACGATGCCCAGCGTGCCGTCCGCCTCCACCGGCACGTTCATGTACCAGTTGATGTTGGACACCAGGTCGCGCTTGCCCAGCCCGTGCCGGGCCCCCTCGGCCAGGAAGTTCTCCACGCAGGCGTGCTGCGACCAGGTGTGGTGGCCGTAGCGCAGCGTGTTCGACTCCTTCGAGCAGGCGCCCGCGATCGTGTCGTGCCGCCCGCAGTCGTCCGCCACCACCGTCATCAGCGGGGTGTGCTCGTTCGACATCAGCACGGTGCCGGTGGTCACGAAGACGTTGCCGGACGCCTGCAGGGTGTCGGCGGCGCTGTAGCGCACCGCGGTGTCGTGCGCGTCGTACAGCAGGCAGTCGACGGCCTGGTTGCCGTGCAGGTCGGTGACGGTCAGGAACTGCCCGCGGCGGACCACGGCGGACCAGGCGGCGCGGGCGGGGACGACCTCGTCGAGGACGACGGTCTCCGGCGGGGCGGTGGTGGTGGTCATCGGGCCCCCTGGGCGGCGGTGTTGAGGTGGGCGCGGTGGCGCTCGGGCGTGGCGTCCCAGTGCGGGTCGCCGGGGGCGGTCACGGCGCCCGGGGCGACGGTGACCTGCAGCGGGGTGCAGTGCCAGGCCGGACGCGGGTCCAGCGGGTGGGCGGTGTTGGCCAGCAGGAGGGTGGTGCGCTGCTCCAGCCGCAGCACCACCTCGGCCCCCGGGCCGGCCGAACCGGTGGGGCGCAGCGAACCGTCCGCCTCCACCGTGACGCCGCGGAAGAACGAGACCGGGGCGGGCAGGTCGCGCGGTGCCAGCCCCTGCTTGGCGGCGGCCAGCACCAGCAGCTCGCGCCCCGCCGGGGACGGGCCGTGCGCCGAACCGTCCCCGTAGCGGGCGCGGTTGCGGGCCGCGGTCGACGCGCCCGCGAGGGCGTCGTGCCGACCGGAGGTGTCCGCGACCAGGGTGGCCAGCACCCGGCCCTGGTCCGAGAGCAGCTGGCTGCCGAGCCGCAGGTGGGCGTTCCACTGCACCTTCACGGTGTCCGCCGGGTTCAGCCGCTCCCAGGGGCGGCCGGTCACGAACAGCAGCAGGTGCGCGCAGGCGTCCCCGTCCCGGTCGGTCAGCGTCACGTGCGCGCCCGCCGGGAGGACCAGCTGGGTGCAGCCGCCGCCCGCGACGGTCTCCGACCACAGGGTGCCCGCGGGCGGCGGCAGTTGCGGCATGCAGTCCACGACCGTGCCCGCCTGGGACCTGGCGTGGGCGCGGGCGGCCGTGGTGGTGGCGGTGCCGGCCTCGGCGTGGTGGATTTCTGTCATGCGACAGAAATTAGGGAGGGGCGGATTCGGCGTCATTGCCCGTGTGTCACACCGGAGTTACCGTCCCCTCACGCCGGGGGCGGGGGTGGCGGGGAGGGTGAAGGCCGCGGGGCGGCGGGAGGGGGAGGGGGCGAGGGAAGGGCGGAGAGGGGAAGGGCGGAGAGCGGAAGGC
>NZ_JNYE01000031.1 GCF_000717185.1 Kitasatospora phosalacinea
TCCAGCTCTTCGGTCGTCACAACCCGAATGCTGGACACCCTCCCTGCATGCCCGGAGCAGAACCAGCAAAGCCAGCAGACTTCGGAACTACTCGTCTAGGAGAGGGCCGAAGAACTTATCGACTTTGAGGACCCCTGCTTTGCATGACGGGCAGGTCTCCAGGGGCTCACCTTGCCTCTTTGGCGGGCACGTGTCGCATCGGTAATATCCGAAGCGGCCCTGGTTGGCATGAGGAAGACCACGTCTCCGGCGGCTGGCGACCGTCTCCTTCCATGTTTCGGACTGCTGGTCGCTGAACAGCTCCGCGATATTCAGCATCTGTCGGATCGCGAATCGGCCGATTACTGTCCGCCCGTCGAAATCCTCCTTCGCCGCCCGGACCTCAATTCCAAGCTCGGTAAGCCGGTCGAGATTCTTGAGCGACTCCAGCGTGTTTCGCCCAAACCGCGACCAGACCCACAGGATCAGTACATCGAACTCATGCCGCTCGGCCATCGCGATGATTTCCGCAATCTGCCTGTCGCCGAAATTCCGACCGGACTTTCCAAGGTCCACCAGGGGCTCCTCCAGGAGGTCCATCCCCTCGCGGTTCGCCAGTCCCCGGCACTGATGTTCTTGAAGCTCAGGGCTGATCATTTCCGTTCGGGCGATGCTCACTCGAATGTAGATCAGCGCGCGTCGGCGAGTACGAAGATTTGCGCTCATGAAGATTCTTTACTTTTGGCCTTCCCGTCTGGCAGGGAAGATCGCTGGGCAATAATTGCTGCAAGGGCATTCCAGAATTCATCCCAGGCTGCCTCTTTTCTCTCATCTCCGGTGGTCGTGATTTCCAGGGTGAATATTCCCTTCTGTGCGTATTGCCGTTGGATTGGTACCGCTGCTCGAGGAAAGCTCAAATTTTCCGCCGGAGCAGCGACTCGGTGATGGAGTTGGGAAACGTGGCCGTTCTGCTGGAGCAGGGCCTCCAGGCGTACGTCGAGCGGAAGGGGCATACCCTGCTGGGCGTCCGCCTCCTTGGCACGAAGGTGCGGACCGTGACCACCAGGACGCCTTCGAGGCGCTGGCGGCATGCCGGTTCGGCCCGGAGGCGGGCTCCAGGGTCGACTGGAGCCAGCTCGTTAATGTGTTCTGCGGATGGCGTCGGTGGCGGCGTGGGCGATGGCGGCGGGGGCGCTGGAGGGCCGGGGTAGGTGGAGCAGGGTGGTTCCCGGGAGGTGGCGGGATCCGGCGGTGAGGGTGAGTTGGAGTACGGCGCAGCCGGTGGCGGTGAGGCGTTTGATGCGGGTGACGGCGCTGGCGGTTTCGTCGGGTTCGTAGTGGGCGTCGGTGACGATCACGAGGAGGCGGCCGGTGCCGGGTCTGCTGAGGTCGAGGCCGTGGTCGAGTGCGTCGATGGCGGCGTGGAGGTTGTGGGCGCCGCCGTTGGCGTCGAACGTCGTCACGCGCTCCGGTGCCCGGTGGGTGGGCCGGGTCAGCGCGGTCAGGTACTGGTCGTAGGCGATGGTGGCGGTGCGGGAGTCGGGGTCGGTCAGGGCTGCTGCGCGGGCCACGATCCAGGCAGCGGAAGCGACGGGCGCGCAGGCGGCACGCATGGAGCCGGAGACGTCGACCGCGATCCCCACCCGCAGCGGCGGGGTGGGGGAGTGGCGGCGGCGGGTGTGGGTGAACGGCTCCGCGGTGGGCACCGCGCCGACGGCGCGTTGGGCGTCGCGGGCGAGGGCCGCGCGCATGTTGAGGCGGCCGGGCGGGGTGGGGCTGGTGGTCCGTTCCTCGGTTCGCTCGCGGTAGGCCGCGGCTCGCAGTGCGCGGCTCAGGCGGGCGGCGGCGCTCTGCTCGGCGGAGGTGGGCCTGCGGGTGCCGGTGACCGGGTTGCTGTTCGGCCTCGGTGTGCCGTGAGGGCTGACGGTGGTGCCGCTGGGGGTGAAGACCGACTTCGCGACGGCGGCGGCCCGGCGTCGCTGGTCGGCTTGCTGGGTGCGCTCCTTGGTCTGGGCGTCGGACCGCTTGGCCATGGCGTTGTTCGCGGCGGCCTGCGCCGCGAGGTCGGCGGCGTCGTTGGCGTCCATGCGGTCCATGACGGCCCCCACGGCGCCGGAGAGCAGGTCGGCGAGGTGCTCCGGGACGGGCCGGGTGGGAGCGGCCGTGTCCAGGGCGTCGCACCAGTCCTGGGCGTGCGCGAGCATGGCGGCGGCGTCGTGGTCGGCGCACCGGTGGGCCGCGGTCCAGATGCCGGTGAGGGCGGCCAGCAGGTCGTCGCCCAGGACCTTCTTGCACAGGTTGGCGACGGCCCGGGTCTCGCCGGCGTCCAGGATGCCGGCGTCCCGGCGGCCGAGGACGAGGGCCGCCACGCTGGCGGCGTGCTCGAAGCCCTGGAGGGTGGGGGTGGCGATGTCGGGCATGACCAGGGTCCGGGCGCTGGTGCGCAGGTACGTGCGGTCGGTGGGCCGCCTGGTCAGGTGGGCGCCTTCGGCGCGGCTCTCCTCCAGCAGGAGCGCGGCTTCGACGACACGGGGATCTTCCGTGTCGGCTTGCTCCATCCATCGGGTGTGGGCGGCGTGGGCGGCCTCGTGGACGAGAACGCCCCAGGCGGCGGGGTAGCGGTCTTCGTCGCCGATGATCCGCGGGTTGACCTCGTGGGGTTGGAGGGGGTCGAACAGGGCGGAGTCGAACTCGATCTCCCCCAGCCTGGGGGAGAATGCGGCCGGTGCGCCGCTGCGGGTGCCGGGGCGGCAGGTGACGAGCAGGTCCTGACGGCCGGACAGGGCGATCAGCCGGTCGCCGAGTTCGGCGCCCACCCGCAGCCACGCGGCCGGGGAGGCGGAGGGCCGTTGGGGCGGGGCGCCGTCGTCGTCCCAGCGTGCGAGGTCGGCTTCGTCGTCGGGCGTGGTGGTGGAGGGCTGGATGTGGTGGTGGCTGCTCACCGCTGGCGGCTCCGCGGGGCGGGGCCGGTGCTGCCCGGGGGCTGCTGAGCGGCCAAGGCGGTGGCGGAGAGCTGCTGGCCGAGGGTGAGGGGGGCGACCTGCTTGATGCCGGTGGCCTTGGTGACGGCGGCGGCGACGGCGTCGCGGTCCTCGACGGGGGCGATGCCGACCAGGTTCGCGAGCGCGGCCTTGGTGCCGAGGACCGCCTCCGTCCTCTGGTAGCTGATCAGCTCCCGCAGCTGGGGTGCCCAGCCGAGTTCGCCGAGTTCGACCTGGCGGGCCAGACTCCGGGCGGCCCGCACCACCCGGGCGTCGATCCGCAGGGCCAGCGCGAGGTCGTAGTCCGTCGAGACCTGGACCTGCACGGCGAACCGGGACGCCAGCGCGTCCGTCAGGACCGCACCGTGCACGCCGGGGTTGTGGCCGGCCAGCACGAAGAAACCGGGCTGGGCCTGGATGGTCTCGCCCCGGTGGGCCTTGACCTGGATCTGGCGGCGCCCGTCCATCGCCGGGTACAACGCGGCCAACACTTTGGGTGAGATCAGGGAGGCGTCATCGATCAGCAGGGCACGGCCCTCGTTCATCGCGGTGACCAGCGGACCGTACTGGAAGACGTAGCCTCCGCCGTCGGCCTGCGTGTACTCACCGATCAAGTCGCCGACCGTGGTGTCGCCGTCGCCGGCGACGGTGATCAGGTCGGGGAACGCAGCCTCCACCAAGGACGTCTTGCCGGTGCCCGGGGGGCCGTAGAGCAGCACCGGCACGTCGGCGGCGCGCAGGCGGGCCAGTACCTCGACGTCGGGCAGGTCGGCCAGCTCCCGGGGGTGGTAGAGCTGGCCGCCCGCGCGGCGGATCGGGCCGCTCGGTTTGGGCGGAGCGGGAGCGGGCGGCTTGGGTGAGGGCGGTGCGGGAGTGCTCGTGCGGGCCTTGGCCGCCTTGGCCCGGGGGGAGTGGGTTCCCGGCGGACTGATCACCGGGGTCTGCCCGGCCGCAGCGGTGAGTGCGTTCGCGCGGAACTGCTTCCCGGCGCCGACCTGGTCGGCCTCGCCGCGCAGCACTAGGGTCTCGGCTGCTTGCACGACGGCACCGCTGGAGTGGCCCAGCGCCCTGCATATCTGCCCGGTGGTGAGTGCCTCCGTCGGCCGGTCGGCCAGGAGCCGGGCGATCTTGGCTCGTAGTGCACCGGGCGGGGTGCGTGGTTGAGCGGGGGGCGGTGCGGGGGTGGTCAAAGCGAGAATCCTTCAACGGGTGGGCAGGCGGGCGGAGTTCGATCAGGCAGGCCGGGGTCGGGAGCGGCTGGCCGCGGTGCGGTTGGACGTGCTGGACAGGAGGTCGGGGCGGGGCGGCTGGAGAGGTGTGGCCGCTGTTTCTGGGCGGCGGAGTGGGGAGCGCGGGTGCGGGTCCTCTGCCCGGGCCGCCGCCGTGCGGGCGATTCGGTCGCCGTCGAGGTTGGGGCCAGCCCGCGGCGTTGCGGGAGGCGGTTCGCGGTGCTCCTCGAAACGCTGCCCGGCCTGCTCCCACCAGGACTTCGCAGGCTCGTCGTCCTCGCCCACCGCCCGGCCCTGGAAGCGGTGACCGACCACGCTGTTGGTGAGCGGCGCGAGGGCGTGGGGAACCGCGGCGGTGATCAGGTCGATGTGTGCGCGCTCGCCGAGGACGATCACGTCCGCGTCGTCCAGGGCAAGCCGTCGCGCCTGGTCGCGGATGGTGCTGGCGCTCACCGACCTCTCGTCGCCCAGCCGGACGTCGTAGTACAGGAGCATGCGGTTCGGCTCCACGAACCCGTGCAGGTCGCTGACGATGTAGATCAGGCCCCGCTCGGCGGTCAGCGCGTCGGCGGCCGCGTGCAGAAGGCGGTGGTAGCGGCCGCAGTAGAGCTCGCCCGCGGGCAGCGCGTTGCGTCGACCGGCCTCGTTGGTCCCGGGGTCGACCTTCTCTGTGCTGTCCGAGATCACCACGATCCTGCGGCGTGGGGTGTCCACCCCGTGCTGTTGGGCGTACGCCCGCCCGGCGGCTGTGAGGTGGATGTCCGGTGGGCCGAACAGCTCCTCGTACCGGTAGGTGCGGCCCCCCGCGGTGAAGGGACGCATGTAGGCGAGTCCTTCACGCAGCAGGATTTGGTAGGTGCGGGCGTTGAAGCGGTTGGGGACTTGGTGGTTGGGGTCGCCAGCTGCCGCGATGACGGCTTCGTGGGGCTTGGCGGCGAGCTTGGACGGGATCGGCAAACGGCTTCTCCAGACGGGTTGGCAGGTAGGGGACGGGGTTAGGCGTGGCGTCGGATGGGGTGGACCGTCGCCATCCAGTCGGAGGTGCCGTGCGGCGGTCCGGGGAGGGGAGGCCGGGGCTGCTGCGTGCCCATGTCGCGCCGGACGCGGGACTCCATCTTGGCGGCGAGTTCGCGCTGGCGGCGCTCGGTCGAGTGCTGGTGGACCATCGCGGCGCGCACCGAGGAGTGGCCCATGCGGACCATGAGGTCCTTCAGGCTGGCGCCCATCTTGACGAAGGCGATCCGCCCTTCGGCGATCAGGCGGCGGACGAACCGTTCGCCGGTACCGAGGCGTTCGGCGGCATGGGCGACGGTGAGGCACTGCTCGGGCATGGGGAGGTGGCGCCTTTCTACGGGACGCCTGGGGAGGGCGTCATGGGTGGGGGTCGCCCGGCAGCGCGAGGTCGAAAGAGTCCGGCCCGGTGGCAGGGCGGTTCTCTATTTCCTCCGGGACGAAGTGAGACATCGGCAACACTGCCTGGTATATGACGATTTGGGCATGTAGGTTGGCCGGTCCATCCGCCGGAGCGGCCCGGTGGGAGAGGGACGAGGGGGACCGACATGGTGCTGCGGGTGTTCCGCCGGGACGGCGACGCGGCGACGGAGCTGGCCGGTGCGGCCGTCCCGCTGGAGCGGGACCTCCAGGCGTACGTCGAGAGGAACATGACGACGCTGCTGGGCGTCCGCTTCCTCGACACGGAGGTCCGCACCGGTCCGCTGCACGGCGGCCGGATCGACTCGCTCGGCCTGGACGAGGACGGCAGCCCCGTGATCGTGGAGTACAAGCGGACCCGGGATCAGAACGTGATCAACCAGGCGCTGTTCTACCTGGCGTGGCTGCGCGACCACCACGACGCCTTCGAGGCGCTGGTGGTGCGCCGCCTCGGCCAGGAGGCGCTCGCCGAGGTCGACTGGAGCAGCCCGCGGATCATCTGCATCGCCGCCGACTACTCCCGCTACGACGTGCACGCGATCGGGGAGATGAACCGGCGCATCGACCTGGTCCGCTACCGCGCCTTCGGCGAGGACCTGCTGGCACTGGAGCTGGTGGCCTCGGTCGCCGGGAGCGCGGCCGGCAGCGGCAGCGGCGCCCTGGTCGTGGCGCGGCCCACGGCCGAGCAGCGCCTTGCCGGTGCCGCGCAGGCTGTGCGGGCGCTGTACGACGACCTCGACGGCCGGCTGCTGGACTTCGGCGACGTGCACAGCGTCCAGCTCAAGCAGTACGTCGCGTACCGCCGGGGCCCCAACTTCGCGTCGGTGAAGGTCCAGGCGCAGGGGCTGCTGGTCTACCTGCGCCTGGACCCGGCCGCCGTCGACCTGGAGGAGGGCTTCACCCGCGACGTGCGCGGCATCGGCCACCACGGCACCGGCGACTTGGAGGTGCGCATCACCTCGCCCGAAGTTCTGGAGCGGGCGGCGCCGCTGCTGCGGGCGGCCTACGAGGCGGTGGCGTAACCGGCTCGCGCCGCGGCCTGCCCGACGTGGCGGCCGCGAGCAGGCCGGTGAGCGGCGGGGTTCACCTGCTGTCCGCCGGCCTTCGGGCTGTCCGCGTTGCCGACGCCGGCAGGCGGTTCGGTGCCCGGGGCGTGGTGGAGGTGCTTGCGGGCGGCGCTCCGGCCGGAGCCGCCGAGCTGTTGGCCGCCGAGACCGTTGTGGCCGTCCGGGCTGCTTCGGTGCGTGCGGCGGTCGGCGCGGCGTGGTGCCGCGGGGGTGGTCCGGCGGGCGGTTCGGTGAAGACCGACAGGTAGCGGGCGACGGCCTCGCGCAGGGGGCCGGGGGCGAGCTCTTGCTGCTGGCGCATCCGGTGGAGGTCGCCGAGGATCTGGACGTAGTAGCGGCGGGGGACGGTGCGGTGTTCGTCGAAGCTGAACAGGTTGCGGGCCAGTTCGGCCCGGTGCTCAGTATGACGGCCCTGACGAGGATCCCGTTGTACGTGTCGTTGCGCATGCCGGCATGGGCGAGTTCGACGGTGACCAGGACGCCTCCTCGGCGGGCGATGTGCTGCTGGCCGACTGTGGTGCCGTCGGGCAGCGGGGCGAGGCAGGCCAGGACGGAGGCGTGGGTGGGGGCGGGGTTCAGTGTGTCCTCGGGTTCGGGGTCGGGCCGCGGGGGCGAGGCGGGGTCAGCGGCGGCGGGGTGGTGTCGGCGGAGTGCCGCTCTGGTCGGGGCGGTCGCCTGACGGGCAGGGCAGTTGACGGGAGCTCGGCGGCGCGGGGTCGGTTGCGCGGGCCTGGGCCGCTTCGGCGGTGCGGGAGAAGATCGGCTGAGGCCGCAGCGGGACGGCCGGGAGGGCGGCGGCCTGGTGGGCGGCCGCGAGGACGAGTTCGGTGGGGGTCCGGGAGCCGAACACCGCCTCCCACCGCTCCGGCTGGTCGTTGGCGATCCGCCCGGTCAGCTTCCACTGCCGCGGTAGCGCCGGGAGGCCGACCGGGGCGGGGGTGCTCGGCGGGAACGCGAAGAGCACGGCGCTGTTGGTGGGGGCGCAGCTCACCCGCCCGGGTTCGTGGAAGCTGTGGTCGTGGGCCGTCCACCCGGCCAGCCGCAGCCGGGTGTGGGCGAGGCGGGCGTCGAAGGAGCCTTCGACGGGGTGCGTCCTGTGGACGCGGGGGGTGGTGAAGTTCGGCTCCGGGTTGTGGAGCCAGTCGGCGTACAGCGCCGTGGCGTCCTGGTGGGCGACGGTCGCGGCGAGGCGGGCGGTGAATGCGGCGACGACGGCGACGGGCGTGCCGGGTCCGAACTCGGCCTCCCAACCGTCTCCCTCGTCGCCCAACGCCCGCACGATCCACGGGGCGTAGGCGTGCTCCTGGCCGGGGCGGGGTTCGGGCAGGTGCAGGACGGTGATCCGCCCGCAGGGGCTGCGCAGCGACAGGTCGCCGACCTCGTCTTCCCCGACTCTCCACGCCCTGGACGCCAGGGGCGCCAGGGCGTCGGAGGGCCGTGCCTCGGCGGCTGGAAGGGGAGCGGGGGCTCGGCCGGCGTGGGCGACGGCCTCGCGGTGCGGTACCGGGATGTCCTGGGGGAGGCGGTGGACGGCGGCCGGGTCGAGGACGGCGCCCATCACGGCGGCGGCGACGGTGTCGGGCACCCGGTTGGACAGGCCGACGCTGAACCCGCACACCGGGGCATCGTCCTCGCCGACCCCGTACTGCGGGAAGTCGTCCTCGTTGCCCTGGTGGCCGGCCGTGATGGTCAGCACCGCTACGTCCGGGGCCGACCACGACGAGGGCTCGTGCCAGAGCGCGACGCCGAGCGGCCCGTGCTCGGGCGACGCCAGCCCTGCCGCGCCCAGGTCTTCCCAGCCCGCCGCGTGCAGAGCGCTGAACAGCGGGGGAACCGGGTAGTAGCCGTGCAGGGCCCACGGCCCGTCCTTGGCGAGGGCCTCGTCGAGGTGCACGGCGACGGCCGCCACGATCTCCACGGGGGTTACGGCGGTGAAGGCGATCGTCCACAGCGGTGGGTGGCCAGCCTGCTCGGCGGCGCGCAGCTGCCAGCCGGTGGTGCGGTCGTCGGCGGCGAGGGTGGCGAGTTGCAGGCGTCGGCACCCGGAGGCGAGCAGGACGCCCTGCCCGGGGGCGGCGCTCCAGCCGCGTTCGGTCAGCACCGGCCAGAGCGCCTCCGGCTCGCCGGGGCCGGCCAGCCGACGCGGCGCCACCGGGATCCGGCCGTCGGCTGCGAGGGGGGTGGTGATGGTCAACTCCTCTTCATGGGGCGGGCGGTGGCGGTGGCGGGGTCAGCGGACGGGGCGGCCCGCAGGTAGGGGCGCGGTGTCGGCGGCGGGCGGAGTGCCGTCGGCGGTGGCGGTGGAGAGGATCTGCCTCGTGGTGCGGGAAGCGGCCGCGGCCACCCGCTGCGCGGTGGTGGTCGTGGCGGCGGGCGGCGCGCTGACCTGGGCGGGCTGCTCGGGTGCCGGCGGATCGAGCTGTTCCAGGTCGGCGAGGAGGCGCTCGTCCATCCAGCGCCTCTCCCGGGTGACCGAGCGTGTGGAGGTGAGGGCGTCGGCGAGCGCATCGGTGATCACAGTGGGCGCGCCGGCGCTCACCCTGGCCTGCCAGTAGGGCGACTGCCCGCCCCGGCCGCGGGGCCCGACCTCGATGCGGATGTGGGGGTCGTCCAGGTCGAGCGGGTCGCCGGGCGGGTCGACGCGCACCCGGACCCGGGCGAGGCGGTCGGGCGACTCCACCTCCAGGGCGCCGTCGCGGTAGACGCTGCGCCAGTTCGCGTCCCCCAGGACGCCCAACAGGTAGCGGCGGTCGGCGGGCGGTCGTAGGGCGGCGTGCACCGGGCCGGGCCACAGGGAGCCGGAGCGGGTGAAGTAGGTGATCTTGTCCATGAGGTCCGAGACGATCTCGGTCGGGGTCTGCGGGGAGAGGCTGACCATCCACGCGGTGGGGCCGAGCGGCTCGCGGACAGCGCTGATGCGCCACCAGACCTCTGGTCCGCTGCGGACCTCGCCCAGCCAGAACCGGTGATCGGGGCTCCAGGTGAGGTACGAGCCCAGGTCCCGGCTGTCGCTGCTCCTCCAGGCGCAGTCGCTGGCGAGCCAGTCGAAGGGCAGGAGGTCGGGGTCCGGGCCGGCCAGGTAGGCGGGGCGCACGAAGACGATGCCGCCTTCGTGGTCGGGTATGGGTGGGGTGTCGGGGATGGGTGGGGTCCGTTCGTGGTCGGGCGGACAGGGGCGGTGCCATAGGTCAGCGCGGGCGGCCCCGGCGCGGGACGTGGTGCGGTTCGGGCACACCGGCAGCGCTAACCCGGACCGTGTCGGCTTCCAGAGAGCGGTGGCGGGCGGCCGTGGCGCGGCCGATGCCTACGAAGGCCGCCGGGCGCGGCTTCAGAGGGGCGCAGGTCAGGTCCGCCGCGTGTTCGACGGGGAGTTGACGGGCGAGCCGGGCGACCGGTGCGGTGCGGACCAGGGCGGTGGCGAGGGCACGTCGCAGCGACCGGGGCACCCGGTCGGTCATCTCGATGGTCCACCCCGCCTGCACGCCCGGGCTGATGTCGCCTGCGGTGACCAGCCAGCCGGGAGCGTGGCCCTGGGCGTGTACGAGGTTGCTGGTGCGGTCGACCATGGCCGTCCCGCCGTCGGGCGAGGTCCAGAAGGCGTGGCCGGCCACGTTGTCCTCGCTCCAGCCGGCCTCGGCCAGGGGCTCCAGGCCGCCGGAGGGCGTGGAGTAGCGCAGGTCGGCCGGTGCGGTGGCGTAGGTGGTGGCGAGTGCCTGGTGAACGGCGGTGGTGATCTCCGCGGGAGTCCGTTCGTCGGCGCAGAGCACCCACAGCGGCAGATTGGTCGACGGGTCGGTGTAGACCGTGAGCCACTCCGCGCCGGCGACCCTGGCCACCTCGGTGGTGCTGATGCGGCCGCAGGGGCTGACGTACCTGACGTCCCTGGTGAACGGGGTCGCGGCGAGCGTCCATCCGGCGGCCAGCAGCGGCGCGGCGGGGGTGGCGGCTGCGAGGTGTCCGGGGCCGGCGAGGTGGCCGGGAGCCGCTTCGACCAGCGGGGCCGGCCGGGGCATGCCCGGGGCGAACAGGCCGGCGGCCTTCGCGCCGGCAGCGGTGAAACGGCGGTAGATCTCATCGTGCGCGGGCCACTCGATGTGGTCCGGCAGGTCCTCCCAACACACGCTCTCGCCGTCCGGGATGCTGCGGCTGGCGATCAGCTGGTCGTAGAACCCCTCCGACACCCCGGGGGCTTCGACGCAGGTGATCACGTGAGCGGCGACGGTGCCTGCCGCCGCGTACAGGTCCTCGTTGGTGAAGCACAGGCTCTCCAGCGGCACAGCCGGCACCGCTCCGTCCACGACGCGATCCCACACCGGCCGGTTGACCAGACCCTCCGGGTTGAACATGCCGTGGCAGTGGGCGTCGGCGTCCGCATCGCTCAAGCCGAGCAGACGGTGGACGTACCGCGAGGAGTCCACGACCAGGTCGAGGGCGAGCATCACCCCCAGCAGCCGCTGCTCCTCGGGGAGTTCACCCCAGCTGGTGGCCGCTCCGGGCCCTTGCAGCGTGCTGGGCAAGACCTGGTCGGCCAGCACCTCCATGGCGTCATCGACCCTCACACCTTGGTCCGCGAAGGCGAGCAGGGAGGAGAGCGTCTGCGCGGTGGCGAGGTCGAGGTCGTGGTCGGTGTAGGCCGGCGGGAGCGGCACGAGGCCGTCCTCGGTCATGGCGAGCCCGGCGTGCGCGAGCAGGCGCTCGTCCATCCCGTCGCCGTCGCGCCGCAGCGGAGCCGGGTCGGTGAGCGCGCGGACGAACGCGTCGGTGACCAGCGCGGGGGTGCCCGCGGTGAACAGGGCCTGCCAGTACGGTTCGCCGGCGTTCTCGGGGCCCGCTTCGATCGCCAGCGCGCAGTGCCCCATGAGGTCGAGGGGGTCGGAGTTGCGGCGCAGGCTGGCGCGGGCGAGGTAGTCGGGGGACTCGACGCGCCGGACGCCGCCGACCGGGGCTCCCTCGCGCCAGCCCGCGGCGACGAGGGCGTTCAGGGCGGCGTCGCCCGCGAACTGGCCCTCCTTCAGGGCCGGGTGGTGCTCTCCCGTCCAGTCGGTGTCGGGCAGCGCGACGATGAGGGACTCGGTCACGGCGGTGACGAGTTCCTCGGGCGTGTTCTCGGAGAAGCCGGCCATCCACTGGGGCGGGCCGAGGGGCTCGTGGGCGGCCGTGATGCGCCAGCGGGCGCCGGGATCGAGTTGGCCCGAGGCGATGCGGAAGCGGTGGTCGGGGCTGGAGGTGAAGCTCTGGCCGAGGACCTGGTTGTGGTCGTGCTGCCAGTGGAAGGCGAGGACGTGGCGGGCGATGGGGTCGGACTGGCGGCCAGGGCCGGCGAGGTGCCGGGCGGCGATGTCGAGGTGGGTGTCCGGATTGGGTGCGGAAGAGATCGGAAGGACGCCTTTCGGGGTTCAGCGGTGGCGGCGTTCACCGCCGGGCGGTGCGGGATCGGTGGAGGCGGGAGCGGGCGGGATACCGCTGGAGGGTCGGTGGTGGCCGTGGGCGGTGGCGGCGGAGCAGCGGGTGGGGCGTGCCTCGATGCGGACCTGGGGCACGTGGGCTGCCGGGACCTGCCCGCGCAGGCGCTCGGCCGGCTGCGGTTCGACGAGCTCGTTGAGCGCAGCGACCACGAGCGCGGCCGGGCACCCGGCGCTGAACTCGGCCTTCCACCGCAGCTGTTCGTAACCGCGCGGCCCGCCCCAGAGGACGGCGCCGGGCACAGCGGCGGTGGAGCCGGTGACCTGGACGGGCAGGTGGATGCCGCCGGTCCCGTCCGGGCGGGTGAAGCGGTTGCCCAGTTCCGTCCGCCACGGAGGGTTGGCCTCCAGGTGGGCGAGGCGCGTGGCCGCGCCCGGGGAGTCCTCGTCCCGCAGCAGGGCGTCCGGGGGGCTGTCGGGCGCGAAGGTGCGCTGGCCGGTGTCCTGCAGGGCGAGGCGGACGGCCGAGTCCAGGGAGTGCCCTCCCCACAGCAGGTCGTCGCGGCGGGACTGCGCGGGGGAGTCGAGCGTGGAGGTGAGGTGGTCGGCGACGGCCATCACGATCTCCACCGGGGTGCGGTGGCAGAACCGGGCCTGCCAGTGGAGTTCACCGACCGGGGAGGTGTAGGCGGCGATGGTCCAGCGGGGCCGGTCGCCGTCGGCCTCGTGGTCCAGCTCGATTCGGGCGGTCTGCTGTTCGTGGACGGCGAGAGTGCTCTCGTCGCGGGGCCGCCAGCGCTGCCAGGTCTCGTTCTCCTCGAAGAACTGCGCGAGCGCGGCATCGGGATCGCCGGGGCCGGCCAGGTGGCCGGGGGTGACGATGACGGGGGTGTCGGGGTTCAGGCGGGGCTCCGTACTACGAGGGCGGGTGGGGAGGTCGCGCGGCGCCCTTCAGCGACGCGCCGGGGCCGTGGTCGAAGACGCCGCGGCCTGGACAGCGGGCGTGCTCGGGTCCGGGGCCGGCCTTGCGGCGGGGCCGGACGGGAGCACGCGGCTGACCGTGCGGGCCGCGGCGGAGCGCTCTAACACCCCTGGTGGGACGGGGGTTTCGAGGTGGCGCTGCAGCAGCTCGCTGGCGGCCGTGAGGGACACGCGGGCGCCCTCGAACGCCTGCCGCAGGTGCTCGACGGCCTCGGCCCGGCCGGGGCCGTCGGCGTGGACGGCGAGGTTCTCGGCCTGTTCGAGCACCGAGCCCAGGGCACGCATCATGGTGCGGCGAGTGATGGCGAGCAGGTCGGCCTGGACATCGTGGCCGCCCTGCCGCAGGAGGTCGATGCCGATGCTGGTGGGCTCGATCGGCTTGGTCAGCAGGCTGACGTGATCGTCGGCCAGGTCCGAGTCCCAGCCGGTGGTCCTGTACTCGGCCAGGCTGTCGGCGAGTTCGCCGGTGACCTCCGCGAGGGCCTTGGTGGCGAGGTAGAGGGTGAGGTCGCCCTCGTCGTCGGGGACGCGGTCGTGGGGGTAGGCGGCGCGCAGGGACTGCAGCTCACCCGGGGTGTAGATGCTCAACGGGCAGCCTCTCAGCGGTGGGGGACAGGGTGGGGCGCGGCCGGGCCGACGGTGCTCGGCGCCGGCGCGCTGAGGATGCTCTTGGGGCCGCTGCCGGCCGCGGCGAGTGCGGGGCTCGCTCCGGCGGCGGCCTCGGCCCGCCCGCTGGTGGCGGTGGCGACGGGAACGGCCGTCAGTCGGGCCTTCACCTGCTCGGTGAGTCCGCCGGAGTTGCGCAGCAGCGGCTCTGGGCTGGCGACGGCGGAGGTGAAGGCGAGCAGCACCCGCTGTGGGACGTTGGCGGTGAACCGCGCGGTCCACGAGGTGGACGGCTCGTCCGTCGCGCAGGTGACCTTCAGGTACGGGGCGCGCCAGGGCCCGTCCTGGGACAGACGTGCTCCGCGTCGGGGTTGTCGTGGTGCGGCCAGCCGCGCCCGGCGGTCAGGACGTGCAGGGCCCGTCGGGCGTCGGCCGGGTCGCCGGGACCTTCCACGCAGTGCCCGGCGACGGACAGCGGCCCACCGTCCGCCCGCCCGCCGCTCAACAGGCTTCCCTGCACGGGGTGTTCACGGCAGCCGGTCGGCCGTACGTGCTGTTCATCGAGTGCTCCCTCGGGGCGGGCATGGTCGGGGATCGGGATAGGGGTGCTGCGCGCGGGCGGGGCGCCCGGGTGACGGGCCGCGGGCTTCGCGGTCCGCCACCCGGGCCTGGGCGCTACGGGAGATCGGCCCGCTCGGACCTGAGGACCGCGACGGCCTCCTGGGCGCGGCGGGTGCTGATACCGAATCCGCGGGCCCGGACCGCGGCCGAGACGGTGCGGATGTTGACGGGGCTGCCCTCGGGCAGGTCCTCGCGGGCGATCCGCAGGACGCTCTCCAGCGGGGCGCCCTTGACCCGCTTGCGCGGGGTGCGCGAGGCGGGCTCGGCCGGCCGCTCGTCCGAGGCCGGGGCCGCCTCGTCCACGTCGTCGGGGAGCACGGCGGCCACCGGGCACGGGACGGCCTCGGCGCGCAGGAGTTCCTCGTCCTCGTCCTCGACGAGCGGCCGGCAGGCGGCGGCGACCAGGTGGGCCGGGATGGTGTCGGAGAACCGGACCTGCCAGCGCTCGCCGCCCTCGTCCAGGCCCCACAGGATCCAGGCGAGTACGGAGTCGCGGAAGGACCGCTCCAGGCCGAAGCTGCGTCGGCGCCAGTTGTTCTCGGGCAGGCACGCGGAGGCGCTCTCGGCGCGCGGGCCGCGCAGGGCCCGCTGCTGGTCGCGGGGGTTCGGCTCGGCCAGGTCGCGGGCGAGCGCGCACAGGAGCGACTCGAACACCGCGTCGGGCGTGGCGGCGCCGAACTCCGCGCGCCACAGCACGTCTCCGGCGGCGCTGGCGTAGGCGGTCACGGTCACCGCCGGCTCCCAGGTGGCGCCGGGGTCGTCCTCGATGCGCACCCGCTGGCACGGGCTGACGACGACGTCACGGCCGCCGTCCAGGTGGTGCAGCGACCAGTTGCTCGCGCACCAGCCGGGGCAGCCGTCGCAGCCGCAGCCGCCGTCGGCCGAACCGGAGCCGGGCCCGGAGGCGGAGGTGGGGGCGGGGGAACAGGGGGAAGGCAGGGTGAATCTCCTTGCGATGGAGGGTGGTTGGGGTGGTGGACGTACGGCTACGCGGGGTCGGCCTCGGCGAGGCTCTGCCGGGCCT
Source organism: Kitasatospora phosalacinea (assembly GCF_000717185.1). Classification (GTDB taxonomy): domain Bacteria; phylum Actinomycetota; class Actinomycetes; order Streptomycetales; family Streptomycetaceae; genus Kitasatospora; species Kitasatospora phosalacinea_A. The sequence goes on from NZ_JNYE01000031.1 coordinate 15,322, forward strand.
CGGCCAGACGGCGCTCGGCGACGTCCGCGTAGTGGTCGGTGAACTCGATGCCGAGGAAGGAGCGGCCCTCCAGCAGGGCGGCGACCCCGGTGGAGCCGGACCCTGCGGTGAAGTCGAGGACCCGGCCGCCGGGCGGGCAGATCTTCACCAGCTCGCGCATCATGCCGAGCGGCTTCTGGGTGATGTGCTCGCGGCTGGAGCCCTTGGGCTGGCTGCCCTCCAGCAGTCCGCGCAGGTAGACCGGGTGCCGGTCGCCGTCCATCGCGCCCTTGGAGCCCCAGGCCACGAACTCGCAGTGCTGGGTGAAGCGGCCCTTCTGCGGGCGGGCGGCGGGCTTGTACCAGGGCACGATGCCGCGCCACAGCCAGCCGCCGGCCTGCAGCGCGTCGGTGGTGGTCGGCAGCTGCCGCCAGTCCGCGAAGACGGCCACAGTGCCGCCGTCGACGGTCAGCCGGTACGCCTCGGCGAGCAGCTGGGACAGCCAGAAGCCGTAGCTGCGCTGGTCCTTGTGCTCGCCGGGGAAGTCCGGCAGCACGACCTTCACGCCGCTGGTGTACTTCTCGCGGGCACTGCGGCCGGTGCGTTCCTGGGTGGTGCGGCCACCGCTGTTGTACGGGGGGTCGCAGATCACGCAGTCGACCGTGCGGCTGGGCAGCTCGGTCAGCCGGGTCAGCGCGTCGCCCCGCAGGAGGGTGTAGTCGGGTTCGGTCAAGTGGTCATGTCCTCGCAGGGGTTGGGGGTGCCGCCGGTCGGCGGGGCGCGGCCGCGCACTGTCGCGCGGGCCGGCCGAAGGCCCGGTGGGCGGGGGAGGTGGGGAGGACCCGCCGCGTTCCTCGCCGCTGGGCCTGAACATGAACGTAGGCGACCGGATATCTCCCGGGCAAGGAATTCGAGAAGGCCGGCGGAAATCCGTGAATTCCTTGCCCGGGGGATATCCGGTCGCCTAGCGTCTTGCTTGTCGCCAGGAGCACCGACCAGCTGACCTGTACCGATGGAAGCGGGAACTTCCTTCGAGTGCAGGCGGATCGGAGGCCCGGCCGATTCCATCACACCCCCGACAGCGCACGCATGCCCTTGGACGAGTCTGCCCGCGCTGCCGTCACACGATCGGAGATACCCGTGCCGGGAATCCCCCTGCCCGATTTCTGGACCGCCCGCGACCCGGGCCCGCGCCGAGGAGGTCGGCGCCGCCGGCGGCGCCGGTGAAGAAGGCCGCCGCCGCCCTCGCGGCCGGGATCCTGCTGGCCCCGCTCATCGTGGTCGTGCCGTTCGCGGCCGTGGCCGGGAACGCGGCGGCCGCCTGTCCGACCGCGGAGGCGCAGGGCGTGGACAGCGCCGCCGTCGAGGCGGCGGTCAAGCTGATCCTGGGCGGCGGATCTGGACCCACCGTCCCGGTGGAGGGCCTGGACCTGCCCACCACCCAGATCCCTATGGCCAAGGCGATCGTCGCCACCGGCATCGCCCTGCAGGTCCCGGCCCGCGGCCAGGTCATCGCCCTGGCCACCGCGATGCAGGAGTCCCGCCTGCGCAACCTCACCTACGGCGACCGCGACTCGTTGGGCCTGTTCCAGCAGCGCCCGTCCCAGGGCTGGGGCACCCCCGAGCAGGTCACCGACCCCGTCTACGCGAGCACCTCCTTCTACAAGGCGCTGCTGGCGGTGCCCGGTTGGCAGGAGCTGCCGCTCACCGTCGCCGCGCAGAAGGTCCAGCTCAGCGGCTTCCCCGACGCGTACGCGCAGTGGGAGCCGCTGGCCACCGCCCTCCAGCAGGCGATCGGCGCCTCGCTCGGCGCACCCGCCGCCGGCACCGCGCCGACGGCCGCCGCCTCGCCCGGCACGTGCACGCCGCCGGGTGCGGACACCGACTGGGGCGTGATCCCGCCCGGCACCCTGCCGGCGGGCTACCAGGTCCCCAGCGATGCGCCCCTACCCGTGCAGTCCGCGATCCGCTGGGCCCTCGGCCAGCTCAACACCCCCTACCAGTGGGGCGGTTCCTGCACCAACAGCCACGGTGAGGACCCCATGGGCCGCTGCGACTGCAGCAGCCTCGTGATGCAGGCGTACCGGGCCGCGGGCGTCAACACCCTCGACCGCGTCACCTACGACCAGGTCAAGCAGGGCACCGCCGTCCAGCCCTCCGACCTGCGCCCCGGCGACCTGCTGTTCACCGAGCCGGGCCCCAACGGCCCCGAACACGTCGGCATGTACATCGGCTCCGGCCTGGTGGTGAACGCCCCGCACACCGGCGACGTGGTCCGCATCGCCCAGTGGGACTCCTGGAAATCCGGCGTGATCGCCATCCGCCGCATCGTCCCCTGACCTCCCCTCCCTCCCCCCTTTCCCCTTTTCCCCGTGCCGCAGCGGCGCGCCGCCCCGCGCCCCGGCACGCCCAAATCCCCCTTGGAGAAACGTTTGTCCATCCTTGCCGAGGCGGTCACCCACCTCGCCTACGACCCGGGCGTCACCCCGAGCGAAGGCGGCCTGCCGGGCCTGTCCGTCCTCAAGCAGGTCGTGAGCAGCATCAACCTGTTCGCGATCATCGCCACTGTCGGCGCGCTGGCCGTCGCCGGCGTCGTCTGGGCCTGGGGCCACCACACCGGCAGCCACGGCGCCGAGCAGAAAGGCAAGCAGGGCGTCCTGACGGCCGGTGGCGTCGCCCTGCTGCTCGGCGCGGCGAACGGCCTGGTCTCGTTCTTCTCCACGCTCGGCACGCAGGTCAAGTAAGTGCCCAAGTCCCGTTCACTCAGCGGTAATTCGGTCTTCGGGCGGCGACTGCTGATCGGGCTGGGCGTGCTGCTGGCCGCCGCCCTGCTGGCCGGGCTCGCCGCCCGGCTGGCGGGCGGCGGCCACGCCGACCACCCCGCCGCCTCGCCCACCGCCACCCAGCCCGCCCCCGCGCCGAGCACCTCCTCGGCCGGCTCCGATCCCGGCCCGGGCGTCGCCCGCCCCGCGCACACCAGCTCCCCGACCGACTACGCCGCCGCGTTCGCCCAGGCGCTGTGGTCCTACGACACCCGCGCCCTCGATCAGCAGAACTTCGTCAACGGCCTTCGGCAGTGGCTCACTTCGGAGAGCCAGTACGCCGATGCCGCCTCCGTCGAGGCCCAGGTCCCCGACCCGGTGCTCTGGTCGAGGATGCACGACAACGGGCAGAGCTCCGGCGTCCACGACGTGCAGGCGCACCTGCCGGACGGCTTCCGGCAGGCCGTCGCCCAGGACCCCGGCGCCCTGACCCGCGCCTACATCTACGCCGTCACCGTCACCGGCACCGTCGACGTCGCCTGGAGCGGCGGCGGCCGCGGCGGCGAGTCCCGGGCGCTCACCCTGGCCGTCCAGTGCCGCCCGCAGCAGGACTGCGCGCTGGCCGCCATCGCTCCCACCGTCTACCCGTGAGCCGACCGCTCCCCTCTCCGTAAGGAGCTGATCCCCTATCGGGTTCTGCGACCTCCCCCTCGCCGGCGCGCTGTGTGACCTCACCCCGGGCGGCATCGCCGGCGGCATCACCACCAGCATCGGCAACTGGATCGCCCAGAGCTGCGGCGACCTGGCCAAGAGCGCGGTCGACATGGCCTCGCGCGCGGTCGACCAGACCACCTCCGTCGATCTGTCCGCCGGCTGGTACCGCGACAACTACGCGGTCATCCTGCCCATCGCCCTGACCATGATCGTCCTGACCTTCACCCTGCAACTCGTGCGGGCCGCGTGGCGCCGGGACGGCCAGGCCCTCGGCCAAGCCGTCACCGGCACTGTCAGCAGCGTCTTCTTCGCGATGTGCGCGATCACCTTCACCTCCGTGTCCATCGCCGTGGTCGAGGCCCTCTCCCGGGGCCTGTTCACCATCGCCAACAGCTCGATGGACGACGCGGTCCGCCGCCTGGTCAAGGTCTCGATGATCACCGCGACCACCCCGCTGGGCTGGCTGATCCCGGCCCTGACGGCCCTGGGCTGCGCGGTCGGTGCGATCCTCTACTGGGGAATGATGATCTTCCGCAAGGTCAGCATCCTCGTCCTGGTCGTCCTGGCGCCGCTGGCGGCGGCGGGCGGCCCCTGGGAGCCGACGCGCGACTGGAAGCGGCGCTGGGTGGAGGCCACCGCCACCGTCGTCGTCTCGAAGCTCGTGATCACGATCGTCATGCTGGTGGGCGTCTCCGCGATCGGCGACAGCAGCACGACGGACGGCCTGACCGCGCTGAGCGACATCATCGCCGGCCTGGTCGTGATGGCCCTGGTCCTGTGCTGCCCCTTCATGATCTACAAGTTCGTGCATTGGGCGGGCGACGGGCAGGCCCACGACCTGCACCGCTCCACCGCCGCGGGCCTGCAGACCGCCACCGCCGCCGCCAAGAAGGGCGGACAGATGGCAATGAGCGCGGGCACCGGAGGCGCGGGTGCCGCCGCCGGCGGTGCCGGAGCGGCCGGCGCGGGCGGGGCCGCCACCCCCCAGGGCCCCTCCCAGATCCCCGGCATGTCCTCCGGAGCCCAGAGCGGCACGGGATCAGGGGCCTCGACCGACAGCGCCACCGGCACCCTCGCCAAGGCGACCCCGGCCACCTTCCGCTACGGGGCACCCACGCGCTCCGGAGGGGGCGACGGCGGCGTCCCGCTGCTGACCCGCTCCGGCCCCGCGCCGCGCTCCGACGGCGACCAGGGCACACCCCTGCTCACCTACGCGGGCTCCGCCAGCTCCGCCCCCGCCTCCGGCACAGCCGCCGATCCCTCCCCGACGGCGTCCCCCGCCACGAAGGCAGCCGGTGCCGCCCGGATCTCCACCCCCGGCTCCGCCGGCGGACCCGCCTCATCCGGACCGCCCGCTGCCGGACCGTCCTTCGCCGGACCGCCCCCGGCCGGATCCCCCGCTGCCGCGCCCGCCGCCAGCGCCCCTTCGCCGGGAGCCGGCGGCCCGGCCTTCAACCCGGTCATCGTGCCGCCCGCGGGCCAGCCGTCCACCCCGGCCCCGGCCGGGCAGCGCTTCCGCTTCCCCGAGCGCCCGCCGTCCTCCTGACGCCCGGTGCCGTCCTCCCGCCGTGTCCCCGCGCCTTCGTGCCCGCCCTCCCGGACGGTCTGCCGTCCGGGAGGGCCCCGGACCGGCCCCGCCCCCGCACCCCAGGTAGAGAACAGCCCTGACCAGCGAATACCCCGACACGATCCGATTCCCCGCCCGCACCCGCCGAGGCATCCTCCTCGGCCTGAACCTCCCGCAACTCGCCATCGCCGCAACCGGCGGCCTGCTGCTGCTCGCCGTCCTGATGACCATGGGCGTCCCGGCCGCCCTCCTCCTCACCCCGCTGTGGGCCCTGTTCGGCGCCGCCATCGTCGTCCGCGTCCGCGGCCGCTCCCTCGCCGAGTGGGTGCCGATCGCCCTGCGCTACCAGCTGCGCCGCACCCGCGGCCAACTCCTGTGGCTGGCAAGGCCGTCCACCCGCCCGCGCCGCGAAGGACTGCTGCACCTGCCCGGCACCGCGGCCTCCCTGCGCGCCGTCACCAGCCCCGACGGCCGGCTCGGCGCCGTCCACGACCAGCAGCAGGGCACCCTCACCGCCGTCACCCGCGTCTCCTCCCGCGCCTTCGCGCTGCTCGACCCAGCCACCCAGAACAGCAACGTGACCGGCTGGGGCCGGGCGCTGGCCGCGCTCTCGCGCTCCGGGCAGATCGCCCGCATCCAGGTGCTGGAGCGCACCGTCCCCGACTCCGGCGACACCCTGCAGCGCTACTGGCTGGAGCACGGCCGCCCCTCCACCCCCGTGGCCGGCCCGATCTACGAGGACCTCCTCGCCGCCGCCGGGCCGAGCGCGGCCCCGCACGAGGCGTACATCGCCGTCGCCCTCGACCTGCGCGAGGCCCGCCGTCTGATCAACCAGGCCGGCGGCGGCCTCAGCGGTGCCTTCGCGGTCCTGGCCCAGCTGACCGCCTCCCTCGACCAGTCGGTGCGCGGCGCGGGTCTGGCCCCGGGCGGCTGGCTGACCGCGGGCGAGATCGCCGCAGTCGTGCGTACCGCCTACGACCCGGCCGTCCTGGGCTCGCTGGAGCGCTGGAGCGAGACCGGCCGCCCGGAGGCCGACGTCACCGCAGCCGGCCCCGTCGTCCTGGTCGAGGAGCCGGAGTCGATCCGCACCGACTCCGCGCACCACACCACCTACTGGATCGAGCAGTGGCCCCGCACCGAGACCTCGGCCGGGTTCCTCCACCAACTGCTCTACAGCAGCGGTGTGCGCCGCACCCTATCGATCACCTACGCCCCCCAGCAGCTCGACGCCGCACTCAGAGACGTCCAGCGCAAGAAGGCCACGATCATCGCGGACGCCGCCGAGCGCGTGCGCCGCGGCCAGGTCGACTCCGAGACCGACACCGTCGAGTACGCCGACGTCAAGCAGCGCGAGCTGCAGCTGATTGCCGGCCATGCGGATGTCGCCATGACCGGCCTGCTGGTCGTCTCCGCCGACGACCCCGAGCAGCTCAGTGCCGCCTGCGCCCAGGTCGAGACCGCCGCCGTCGCCGCCCTGATCGACCTGCGCCGCCTGACGATGCAGCAGGCCGAAGCCTTCACCGCCGCCGCCCTGCCCCTCGCCCGCCTCTGACCGCCGAAGGGCACCCTCACTCCTTGACCCACGACCTCCCCGACCGCTGCGACCTGCTGCGCTTCGCCAGCGCCGCCATCGACATCCACCACCACACCCGCCTCGCCGACGGCGAAGCCGTCTCCCGCAACGAACTCGACGACCTCCACGCCCACACCGTCGCCCTGTTCGGCCTCCTGGACACCGCCACCGCCCGCACCCGCCCCCACGCCCCCGCCGCCGGCGACCACCTCCACAACGCGAGGATCCGCCTGTGGCAGGTCTGCGAGCACCTCCACGACGCCTACCACGCCGCCCCCCGCGCCGACGGCCGCCGACCCACCCGCGAAGCCTGCGCCCTGCGCCTCCCGGACGGCGCACCCGACCTGACGATCTGCCAGCGCCGCGCCGTCACCGCCGCCCGGCTGCGCCAGATCACCACCCCCGCCGACCTGCACGCCCCCGCCCCCGGCCTCCTGCGCCGCTGAGCCCGACCCCCGCAGAGAGGAGACCGGTTGCGCAACCGCACCACCACCAGCGCCAGTCCCCTGTACACCCCCGCCCGCGGCACCCGCGCCGAGCACCGCCGCGCCCGCCGAGAACTCGCCGAAGCCCGCCGCCAGGCCCGCCTCGCCGACCAGCCGGTACGCCGCGCCGCCGGAGAAGTCGACGAACTCGACGAACGCCCCCTCTACCCGGCCGCCGGACGACCCGGCCCCGCCTCCGCCCGCGGCGGCAAACTCCGCCTCCCCCCGCACCGCATGACCACCGCGGTCGCCGCCGGAGCGTTCCCCTTCCTCGCCGAAGGCGGCCTCGGCGCGGGCGGCGTCTACCTCGGCCGCGACGTCCACTCCGAAGCGTCCTACCTCTTCGACCCGTTCGCGCTGTACGGCAAGGTCGAGGGCTTCACCAACCCCTCCGTGCTGCTCGCCGGCGTGATCGGCATGGGCAAGTCGGCACTCGCCAAGTCCATCGCGCTGCGCTCCATCGCCCACGGCTACAAGGTCTACGTTCCCTGCGACCCGAAGGGCGAATGGACCCTCGTCGCACGGGAGTTGGGCGGGCGGACCATCTCGCTCGGCCCCGGCATGACTGGCCGCCTCAACCCGCTCGACGCCCCGGCCACCCCGCCCGGCGCCGATCCGGACGACTGGGCCGCCGAGGTCCGCAAGCGGCGCCTGCTGCTCCTGGCGGCGCTGGCCCGCACCGTCCTGCACCGCGACCTGCTGCCGATGGAGCACACTGCGCTCGACGTCGCCCTCGACGAGGTCGTCGCCGACGCCCACCGCACCGGCCGCGTCCCCCTGCTGGGCCACATCGCCTCCACACTCGGCGACGCCCACCGCCTGGACGACGCACTCGGCGACCCGGCCCGCCGCCTGGGCGCCGCCGCCGAAGACCTCGCCCACGCCCTGCGCCGCCTCGTCCAGGGCGACCTGGCCAACATGTTCGACGCACCCTCCACCGTCGAGTTCGACCCGACCGCCCCGATGCTCAGCATCGACCTGTCCGCACTCGGCTCCGCGGGCGACGACACCGGGCTCATCCTCGCGATGACCTGCGCCTCCGCCTGGATGGAGGCCGCCCTCTCGGACCCGCGCGGCGGCCGCCGCTGGGTCGTCTACGACGAGGCGTGGCGCCTGATGCGCCACCTGCCGCTGCTGGAGCGCATGCAGGCCCAGCTCAAACTCGCCCGCGGCCTGGGCATCGCCAACCTCATCGTCATCCACCGCCTGTCCGACCTGCTGTCGGCCGGCGACGCCGGATCCCGCGGCCGCGCCCTCGCGGAGGGCCTGCTCTCCGACTGCGCCACCCGCATCATCTACCGGCAGGAACCCGACCAACTCGCCGCCACTGCAAGCCTGTTGGGCCTGACTGGCGTGGAGACCGAGGCCATCGCCAACTGCGGCCGGGGCCGCGGACTCCACAAACTCGCCGGCCGCTCCTTCATCGTCCAGCACGTCCTGCACCCCGCCGAGCGCGCCCTGTTCGACACCGACGCCCGGATGGGCGAGAACCCCCGCGGGTTCACGAATCCCGAAGCGCTCCGGGCAGCCTGAGCACCACCTCGCACCCGACCTCGGCCACGCCGTCGCCCAGCCGGGCCCCGCTTCCACGAGCGGTGACACCTGGCACCACCAACCCACCCGAAACCAGGAGGAAACCCCTCATCGAAGCCCATCCCACCGCTGCCGTCTTCCCGATGCTCGACGACGACGATCTGCACGCGCTCGCCGAGGACATCAAGGAACTCGGCCAGATCCACCCGATCGTCCTCGACGAGCACGGCCGGATCCTCGACGGCCGAAACCGCCTTGCCGCGTGCGAGATCGCCGGAGTCGAGCCGCAGTTCACCACCTACGACGGCGCCGACGCCGCTACCTACGCCCTGTCGGTCAACATCCGCCGACGCAACCTGACCAAGGGCCAACTGGCCATGATCGCCGCGAAAGCCGGTTCACTGAGTGAACGAACCGGCCGTTCACCGAGTGAACAGCCGGTTCGTTCACTCAGTGAACAGACCGGAGTCTCCCTCGGCCGTATCGGACAGGCGAGCACCGTCCTGCGCCACGCCCCCGACCTCGTCGAATCGGTGATCAGCGGCGCCATCGGCCTCACCGAGGCATACAAGACCGCCCGGGAGAACAAGGCGCAGGCGGACTCCGCAGAGTCCCAGCTCGCCCGGCTGCGGGCGGAGGACCCGGAGCTGGCCGACAAGGTCGTCGACGGGGAGCTGACGCTGCCCGGGGCGTGGGCGGAGCGCAAGGAACGCGCGGAGGAAGAGGTCCGTCAACGCCGGGTCGCCACCACGTTCCTGTGCGAGACGGTCCCTCCGCTGGCCCAGGCCCGCGGCACCGCCACCGCCCTGCTCTACGACCCGCAGTTCATGCTCACCGGCCGGGCGATCACCGCCGAGGTCATCGACCAGGCCATCGAGGCCCTGACCGAGATGGCCCAGGCGTGGCGGGAGCGTGAGGCCGCGTGAGCGAGACCGCCGACCTGCGGCTGTGGCAGATCGTCGAGGACGCCGCCGCCCACGTCACCGACGAGGCCGGACGCTTCCGCCGCGGCGACCTGGAGGCGGAGCTGCGCGAGCGGCTGGCCGGCGAGGACCTGGACGTCCACGTGCGCGCGGCCGCCGTCGGCAAGCTCGCCGGCTCCCTCGTGCGCGGCTTCGGCGAGCGCCGCAGCCCCAAGCCCCGCCGCCGCGCCTCAATGTTCCACCCGCAGGGCATCTTGAAGCTGGGCGGCGGCGTGTGGGTGTGGATGGAGCACGCCACCCCCACCGACCTCCTCGAATGGGGCCGCCTGTCCACCCGCAACCTGGCCAAGGTCGCCGTCGCCGAGGCCGACCGCCAGGACTACGTCGCCGAGCGCCTGGACGCCTTCCGCCTCCACAGCGGCCTCACCCACCTCGGCGAACTGGAACGCGCGGTCTACGGCTACACCGGCCCCGACCCCGCCGACTTCGGCGGCGGGGGGCAGGAGCCGTGACGCACGTGAGCGTCGCCCACACCACCACCCGCACCGCCGACCGTCTCCACCCCGCCCAGCCCAGCACCCCCGCGCCCGCGGTGCCCGCCCCCGCGAAGGCCCCCCGCCTGGCGTTCTGACCCTGGCGTTCTGACCAGCCCCGTTCCCCGTGCCCCGGAGGTACCCCCCCCATGTCCGCATCCCTCACCCGCTACGACTCCCGGGTCGAGGCGGCCACCAGCCTCAGCATTGCCGCCCTGCACGCCGCCCAGGACGCCATCGGCGACACCGCGGTCCGCCTTCGCGACGCCCACCAGCGACTGGCCCTCGCCGAGACCCGCACGGCTTTCGAGCTCCTGCGGCTGCGGATGGTGTGCGACCGCCAGCGCCGGGTCGACGACCAGCTGCTGGACGACATCGCTACCCAGCTGGAGGTCCTGGAGGACATCACCACGGCGCGGGACGAGGCCGAGCAGGACCTGCTGGACCTCCTGGCCGAAGCCGAACGGCAGCGGAGCACCGCTGCCGTGGCGGTCGCCGCGGCCCCGGCCGTCGTGCGGAGCCGATGACCGGGACACACCGGCCGGCGGCGACCTTCGGCTGGGACTACGACTACGGCGAGTTCGCGATCGTCCCCGGCGGGGGCGACCCGCTGGTGCGGCTGGTCCTCGACCACTGCGGCTTCGAGCGCCGGATCGAGCCGCTGGGAGCCTGGGCAATCGCACCGGGTGCCGATGAGCATGAGCAGATCGCGGCGGCCTCCGTGGCCGTCGACCTGCTGATCGTGGCCGGCCACCGCGTGGCCAACTGGCACGAGCCGCGCCAGCGCACGGCCGATGTCGCCCGCCACTACCGGTGGCTGCGCAGCACGGAGCCGTTCCCCGACGCCGCCGCGGTCGCCCGGGCCGCCAGTGCCGAGGCCAGGGCGCGCCTGGAGGCCGGAGCGGTGGGCGCCCACTGGCGGACCCTCACCGAGGACGTCGCCCGCGGACGGCTGCGGGTGGAGGCCCGGCGCACCCTCGGAGGCGTCGAGTACATGCTGGCCACCCCCGCACAAGAGCCCGACCACTACCTCGGCCTGGCCCACCACCCGCACGAGGGCGTCCTCGGCATCACCGACGACTACGCCCGCTGGTACGCCGGCCGGGCCCGGCGCGACTTCCGCGTCCACACCCTGCGCGAGACCGTCCCGCCGAAGCCCGCCCGCGCCCCCGCACCCGCGCCCGCGCCCGCCGCCGTCCCGGTGCAACTGCCCGTCCACCTGGCGCAGCGCCCCGTCCACCCCGCCGTCGCGGCGCTCGACGCCCGCCGCCGCTGACCTCTTCCCCCCGCACCTTCTTCGATCAGCGAGATCCCCACCCCACATGCCCGCAGACATCTCCTTCACCCCCGGCCCGGACGGCGCGATCATCGCCCGGACCGCCTCCCATCTGCCCGACAGCGCCCTCCGAATCCTCGAACAGCAGGACGCGGTGAAGGCCGACGACGGCTCCTACCTCTTCGCCGGCTCCGACGCCGTCGCCCGCGCCGCCCGCACCGCCTTCTTCCTGAACGTGGGCGGCCTGCGCGTGGACACCGTCAGCGGCCCGCTGGAGCCGCACCGCACCTTCGTCCCGGACGGGGCGGACATCGTCTTCGCCCGCCACCCCGCCGAGGGGATCGTCGCGGCGGCCGCCACCGACGCCACCGAGGGCCTGGTGCCCGAGATCCTGAACCGCTTCGGCTTCACGCACGACAGCGCCCGGGACATCTACCTGCAGCCGTTCGGCCTGAGCGAGCGCGAGGCCCTGGTGGCCGCCGCCCGCGCGAGCCTGGTCCTGCAGACCCTCGGCGTCCAGGTCGCCACCCGCGGGCTCGCCGCCCGTCCGGCCTTCGCCGACCGGCTCTCCGAGGCGGTCGAGGACCTCGCCGTCGAACGGGTCAACATCCGTACGCTCACCGACAGCGGCGACATCGCGGACCTGCTGGACGCGGCCAGCGACCAGGACACCGGCGCCCTGTCGCAGCTGTCCGGCCTGCTCGACGACATCGGCCGGTGGGCCTCCGGCCTGCCCGTCGGCCAGGACCAGCAGATCGCGGGCCGGATCGACGAGGCCCGCATCGCCACCGAGGTGCTGCACGTGAGCATCGCCGGCCTGCAGCGCGAACTCGTCGGCCTCGACGCGGTACTCGACACCCCCGCTGCCCCGGCGCTCTCCGCTCGCTCGGCCCGCTCCAGCGCCGCCACCGCCTCCACCGCTCACGCCCTGACCGGCGGGCCGATCCTGCAGAGCCCCGCCCCGGCGCCCTCCGCCGTCCTCGCGCAGACCGCCCCCGCTGCCTCCCTCTAGGAGTTTCCATCCCCGACCCCACCATCCAGTTCGTCCGGCACCCGGTGCACGGCGTGGCGGTCACCGGCCTCGCCGGGGCGACCTACCAGCACCGCCGCCTGCTGTCCGACTACGGCTTCACCCCGCTGGCGGGCACCGAGGACCTTGTCCTGACCGCCCGCACCGACAGCGTCTTCCTGCACGCCCGGCAGGCCGTCGCCGCCCTGCGCTCCACCGGCGCCGCCGTCTTCGCCGACCCTGCCTTCGACTACGGCGAGCACCCGGGCTATCCCAGCCCGGCCGCCGCCGCTGCCGGAGCGAACCCCAGGGTCGTCACCCCCGGCGCCGGGCCCGCGGCCGACATCGTGGTCGGTACGCACCCCGAGCACGGCGTCACCGCCGCCGACCGCTCCGGCAACCCCGGCATCGCGCAGCTCCTCGCCCAGCAGGGCTTCTACCGCACCGGCGACCAGGGGCTGTTCGCGTTGAACCTGCCGGACAACGACGGCACCCGGCGCGCGAGCGCCGCCGTCGAGGCCCTGCGTACCGCCGGACTGCGCGTCAGCACCGACCTGGCGTACGAGCCCCGCCACCCGGAGGAGGGGAAGGCCCCGCAGCGCGCGGCCGAGGCCGCGCCGGAGCCGCCCGCGCGCTCCGGGCCCGCCGACCCGTTTCCGGCCAAGGCCACCCCCGCCGAGCCGCCGAAGGACACCGGCCCGACCGACCGGGCGGACAGCGCCGGGGCCGACCCGGTCCACAGCCGGCTGCACCCCGCCCCGGCCGCCCAGGAAGCGCCCGACGCCCGGATGGCGGCCATGGTGACCAACCGCCAGAAGACGCTCGCCGCGATCGACGAGATCCTCGCCGGGCTGTCCCAGCAGCTGCGCGACGACCCGCAGTCCCTCGACCCCGCCGCGGTCGCCGCCACCCTGGCCGACACCCAGAGCATGCTCGGCGGCGTCCGCCAGGACCTGGAGGCGATCACCGCCTCCACCCCGGCCCGCCCCCGCACTGCGGCCCGCGGAAGCCGAGCGGCCGCCGGCCCCGTGCTGAGCGCCCGCGCCCAGGCCGCCCGCGCCACCAGCCTGCGCCTGGGCCGCGTCGGCGCCGCCCAGCCCACCGAGGCCGCGCTCCGCACCGAGGCGGTGCGCCGCGTCGAGGACCCCCGCCTCGCCTACAGCATCCACACCCGCTGACCTGGAGAAACCCTCACCTTGCCCATCAAGACCGTCTGGACTGTGGAGCACGCCTGCTCCCACAGCGCCGACCACGACCTCTCCACCCGCCCCGCCGACCGCCGCGCCGGCTACGCCCGCTGGCTCGCCGGGCGCGACTGCACCGACTGCTGGCGCGCCCAGCGCGACGACGACGACGCCGGCCGCGCCGCCTGGCTGGAGACCAAGCGCGCCGAGGAGCAGCAGGCCGCCACCTGGTGGGCCACCAAGTTCCGCATGCCGCCGCTGTCCGGCCCCGAGCGCGCGCTGGCCTGGGGCGAGCGCTCCCGCCACCAGCTGATGACCGCCGCCTACCGCGTGCTGGTCGCCGAGGGCAGCCTCGGCGAGAGCGGCTGGGCGGAGATCGAGGAGCAGGCCCGCTCCGTCGACCGGGCCGGCTGGTGGATCGACCAGCGCGACGCCGCCCCCGGCGACCTGCCGGAGCTGCTGGCTGCCGCCACCGAGGCCGACCGCACCACCGAGAACCCCCACTTCTGACCAGCCCGGAGACCTGCACCCCCTTGCCGCCCCTGACCACCGCCCTCGCCCACGCCCAGCCCGACACCGCCGAGACCGGGAGCATCGCCGCCTGGGCGATCCGCCGTCTGGGCGACGCCCTGCACGACAGCCCCACCCCGGCCGCCAGCGCCCGAGCCCTCACCGCCGTCGAGACCTCGCTGTACGAGATCGAGGAGGCGCTGCGCCTGGCAGCGGAGAGCGCCGCCGGCCACGACGACTCCACCCCCGTCGTGGACCAGCTGAGTTCCGCCGCCCTGACCGTCGTGCGCCTGCGCACACAGGTGGAGGCCGCGGCGGTGCGGCTGCGCGGCAGCGCCCCGGTTCCCGCGCCGGCCACCCGTGCCGAGCGCCGCCGTGCCGCCGCGGCCGCCTCCGCCTATGCCGCTGCGACGGTGAAGCCGTCCCCGGCCACAGCCACCGCCTTCGAGCTGGCCGCCAACGCCGGGTTCGTCGCCCGGAGCCTGCGCTGACCGCGCCCGGGGAGCGCCCCGAGATCGGCATCGTGCCGGGCTCCTTCGGGCCGGTGGAGGTGCGCGGCGCCGACCCGCGGGCCCTGCGCGTGATCGAGCACCTCGGTTTCGGCACCCCTCGGCGGGCCGAGGCCCCGGTCCACCTGCGGGTGCGGGAGGGCCCGCTCATCCAGCGCGCCCTGGCCACCCGGGCCGCCGAGCGGCTGACCGCCGCCGGCTACCGGGTCGACCTCGACCCGCAGTTGCGGCTCTCCGACCTCGACGAGCGGACGATGGAGGCCCTGGACTCCATGTCCCGCAGCGCCGACCAACTGCTGGGCCTGCTGGAGGAGATGGACAGCGTCCACGGTCTCGCCGACGCCGCCGCCCAGATGGTCAGCGGCCCGCACGGCCCCATCTACGTGATGGCCGACGTGCTCAAGCGCGCGGGCGACCACGTCCGCCGCACCGCAGGCGACACCGACGACGGCGGCTTGGCCGACTTCTTCCACGCCGGCAGTCGGCGTATGGCCGACCTCGCCGCCTCCGCCGACGCCGTCAGCCGCACCCCCCGCCCCGCGGCCTCGTGCGAGCGTCGACAGGCGGCCACCGTCCGCTCCGCCCTGCCTCCCACCGGGACCGCAGTGCCCCCGGCCTCGCTCCCGCCGCCCGGCCCACCCGCCCCGACCGCACCCCGGAGACCGACCTGAGCACCCCCGCACCGAAACCCCGGCCCGCCCCGCCCGCGGGCCCGCCGCACACCGACCGGCTCCAGGACTCGGGGCCCGAGCAGATCGCCGAACTCGTCTCCCGGCTCCTGGCCCCCGAAGGCGTCCTGGTCCTCACCGCCCGCCTGGCCCGGCAGGCCGCCCGCGCCCTGGACCCGATCGGCTCCGACAAGCAGTCCAACCCCGCCGCCCACGAGGTCCGTTGGCACCTCACCGACGTCGCCGACTCGATCGAGGACGCGCTGGCCGCCGCCGTGGACGACGGCGCGCACCTCGCGCGGGGACTGAACGCCTGGGCCTCGACCACACCGGCCGAGATCACCGCCGCCCACGGCACCACGGGCCCCCGCCCGCAGTCCGGTGAGCGGCTGCACCTCTTCTGGGTCGACGGCTCCTACGACCGCGCCCCCTACCTCGGACTGGTCGGCCCCGACCACACCGACGGCGACGCCCAGCCCTACTGCACCGCCGGGTTCACCCGCGAGGCGGCCGAACGCATCGTCGCCGACCTGGTAGCCGACGGCGGCGGCCTCACCGCGCGCTGGGGCAGCGGGGGCGAGCTGCGCTTTCGCTGGACGGCCGAGCACTCCGGCATGGCCGGCAGCGAGGACGTCGAACCCGACGCCCGCGGCCTCTACCGCATCGGCGGCCTGTTGCCCTGGGACTTCTTCGAACTCCCCGCGCGCGACGCCTGGCCCCACCGGGCCGGGGCCGAACGCACCTTGCCGCCGCGCACGCACGCACCCGACGGCGCGGCGCCCGACCCCGCCGCCGCGGTGCGGCAGCTCACCGCCCGGTTCGCCGAGATCGCCGACCCCGCCGAGGCGGCCCGCCTCGTCGAGCAGGCCGAGCAGCACCTCGACGAGCTGTCGGAGTTCTTCGGCGCTGCGGCGCGCTGGAGCGGCGCCCGGGAGGGCACTGCCCACCTGCAGCTCGACCTCGGCCGCACCAGCCAGGACGTGTACGACGCGGGCGCCGACCTCGCCGATGTGGCCGCCGGCCTGCGCGCCGCCGCCCGCCCCGCCCGCATCCGCTCCACCGCCGCCCCGATGGCCGCGGCCGCGCTACCGGCCGCGCCCCCGCTGCTCCGAGCGTCATCGCGGCGTTGAAGAAACGTCTCCCCACGTGATTCCGAGCATCACCCGCTACGCCAGCACCCGGGACCTGCTCGCCTCCGCCCAGCAGCAGGCCCGCCACCGCCCCGGCCACCCGCGGGTGCGGATCGTCGCCGCCTGGCGTCCCGTCGCCGAGCTGCCGCGGCCGGGCACCGCCGAACTCGACGCGCTCGCGGCCGACTTGGACGCCGACCTCCTGCGCCTTCGCCCGGAACGCGAGCGCCGGCCGGGGCGCGAGAGGGACGTGTGGCACTGCACGCTGCGCGCCCACCCCGACTCGCCCCCACTCACCGACGCCCGCTGGGCCGAGGCCGCCCGCCGGGTGCTGGCCGCCACCGGCATCGCCCCCGACGGCGACGCACCGGCCTGCCGCTGGATCGCGCTTCGCGTGGACAGCCACGAGGTGCGGATCATCGCGCCCCTCGCCCGCCCGGACGGCCGCCGCCCGGACCTGGAGCGCGACCTGTCCCGCGCCATGGCCGTCTGCCAGCTGCTGGACATCGACTCCCGCCGCCTCGCCGCCACGGCGAGCGCCGCACTCCGAGCGCGCCCGGTCCGCAGCACCCCGTCCCCGACCCGGGAGCCGGCCGCCGCACCGCCCGCGCACCGAACCCGCTGAACGAGAGGAACCCCCCCTGCCCGAACCCCACGCCCGCCCGTCCGCCGACCGCGCCCACGACGCCACCGCCCGCATGTCCCGCGCCATCGCCGACCTGGGCGAATGCGTCGAGGCGATGCACCCGGACGAGGCCGCCGAGCTGCTCCACGGCCTGTTCCTGCCGCCCGGCCCCGTCCAGGCGCTCGCCACCCTCCTCACCCGCCTCGGCGCCCACGCCGCCGACGCCTGGAGCGAACCGGCCGTCCACGAGCCCCTCTTCCGCGAAGGCGCCGAACTCGCCCTCAGCGCCTACCGGGTGGCCGCCGTCGCCGACCGGCTCGGACACCTCGATGTCGCCGAGACCCGGCAGCGCTACGCGGCCGCCCGCACCCTGTCGCCCGCCGCCCGGGCGGCCGGAGCAGGAGCCCGCATCCACCAGGCTGCTGCCGCCGAGGCCGCCCGCACCGCCGCCCCGCACCCGCGGATCGCCGAGCCGCCCGCGCGCTGAGCGCGCCCCGCCCGGCCACCCGACAGGGCGACGAAACCCCCTCGCCAACTGCGCTACCCCGAGCCGCAGTCCGGCTTCCCCATACCGACCACGTGCCTCTCCCGCGGCCCGGCTTTCCCGCAAGGACCCCCACTGCCCCCCTCCTCTTCCCCCTCTTCCCCGTCCCCGTCCCCGGGCACCGACGCCCTCCTCTACACCCTGATCGGCGCCGCACTGGCGCTGATCGCCTACGGCTCCCTCGCCTGGGCCTGCGGCAACACCACCAATACCCTTCTCGGGAACGGCGGTTGGACGCCGTTCCAGCCGATCGACGCCGCCCTGCACCCGCAGCAGACCTGGCCCGCCCCGAGCCCTGTCGCGCTCCTGCTCGGCGCCCGCATCGCCCCCGGCCTCCTCGCCGCCACCACCGCCGGGATCGGCCTGCGCCTGTGGCTGCGCCACCGCCGCTCCAAGTCCGCCGGACTCGCCACCAGCCGCGACCTCGCGGTGCTGCTGCCCAAGGAGATCACCGCGAAGGCCAAGAGCCTGCGCCCCAGCCTCGCCTCCGCGAAGCCCGGCAGCATCCGCCCCCAGGACACCGGCATCCTGCTCGGCACCCTGGGCGAGCGCGGCCCGGAGGTCCGCGCGTCCTGGGAGGACGTCGCGGTCGCGATCATGGCCCCGCGTTCCGGCAAGACGACCAGCCTGGCGGTGCCGTCGATCCTGTCCGCCCCCGGCCCGGTCCTGCTCACCTCGAACAAAGCCGCAGGCGATGCATACACCGCGACCGTCGACGCCCGCTCGGCCACCGGCCGCGTCTGGACGATGGACCCGCAGCAGATCGCCCACACCGAGCAGGCCATGTGGTGGGATCCGCTGCACGACGCCCGCGACCTGCCCGGCGCCCGCCGCCTGGCCGGGCACTTCGTCACCGCCTCGGTCGACGCCTCCAACGCGACCGACTTCTGGAGCACGGCCGCGGCGAACACGTTGACCGCGCTGTTCCTCGCGGCGGGCGCCGACGGCAGGCCGATCACCGACGTCCTCGGATGGCTCGCCCAGCCCGCCGACCGCGCCCCGATCGACATCCTCAAGGCGAACGGGCTCACCGCCATCGCCGCCCAGCTGCAGGGCACCGTCTCCGGCGCCGTCGAAACGCGCGACGGCATCTACGAGACGGCCCGTCAGTACGCGGCCTGCCTGCTGGACCCCGGCATCGCGGTCTGGGTCACCCCGTCCGACACCCTGCCGGAGTTCAAGCCCGCCGACTTCGCCACCAGCCGCGACACCCTGTTCCTGCTGTCCAAGGACGGCGGCGGCTCGGCGTCCGCGCTGATCGCCGCGGCGGCCGACTCCGTGATGCGCTCCGCCGTCGTCCAGGCCGAGCGCGACGGCGGCCGGCTCGACCCGCCGCTGCTGTGCATCCTCGACGAGGCCGCCAACGTGTGCAAAATCCAGGATCTCCCGGACCTGTACTCGCACTTGGGTTCGCGCGGGGTCATCCCGATCACGATCCTGCAGTCCTACCGCCAGGGCCAGAAATGCTGGGGCGAGGCCGGCATGGACGCCATGTGGTCCGCCGCCACCATCAAGGTCCTGGGCAGCGGCATCGACGACGCCGACTTCGCCGACAAGCTCAGCCGCCTGGTGGGCGAGCACGACGTCGAGAGCATCTCCCACTCCACCTCGGAGTCCGGCCGCTCCACCTCCACCTCGATGCGGCAGGAGCGGATCCTGCCGCCCGACCAGATCCGCGCACTGCCCAAGGGCAAGGCCCTGCTGCTGGCCACCGGCATCAAGCCCGCCCTGCTCCAACTCCGGCCCTGGTACAAGGAACCGGGGGCCGCGGCGATCGGCAAGGCGTCCGCCGCGCAGACCGCCGCGATCACGGACCGGGCCCGCGCCAAGGCAGGGGCCGCCGCGTGAACCCCACCCCCGACCCCTCCAGCGCGGCCCCCGCGACCCCGGCCGTGCGCACGCTCTCGCTGGGCGCCGGCGTGCAGTCGACCGTCCTGCTGCTGCTCTCCGCCCTCGGGGAACTCCCGAAACTGGACTACGCGATCTTCGCGGACACCGGCTGGGAGCCGCGCGCCGTCTACACCCATCTCGACCGCGTCGAGCGCGAGATCGCCATCCCGGCCGGCATACCCATCCTCCGGGTTGCCTCCGGCAACATCAGGGACGACGCCCTCGACCCCCACCACCGCTTCGCGAGCATGCCGCTCTACGTCCTCAACCAGGACGGCACCCCCGGGATGACGCGCCGTCAGTGTACAGGCGAATACAAGATCAAACCAATAAAGCGACAGGTCAGAGCGCTCCTCGGATACCCGTATCCGGCCCGCATTCCGGCCGGTGTCTTCGCCGAGCAGTGGATCGGCATCTCGACGGACGAGTTCCACCGCGCCAAGGACGCCGACGTCCGCTACACCCGCAACCGCTTCCCGCTGATCGAGCTGGGCCTCTCGCGCGGCGACTGCCTGGCCCTGCTCGCCGAGCACGGACTGGAGAGCACCCCGAAGTCCAGCTGCCTGGGCTGCCCCTTCCACGGCAACGCCCAGTGGAGGGCGATCCGCGACGGCGACCCCGAGGAGTGGGCCGACGTCGTCGACTTCGACGCCGCGATCCGCGCCGGCAACGCCCGGGCCAACGCGGACGGCCGGCCGCTGCTCGGCCAGGCATACCTGCACCGCTCCCGCGTCCCGCTCGACCAGGCGCCCATCGACCACCGCACCCGCCGCGAACGCCTCGGCACCCAGGAGCGCATCGCCTTCGACCGCGAGGAGTTCGGCCCCGAGGACGGCTGCTCCCCGTACTCCTGCAGGTCCGGGGAGCCGGTATGAGCTTCTCCGGGATGATCGACAACCTCTACCAGCATTGGAGGCCCGCCGACGAGGCCAGCTCCCAGGCCCTGCGCCGCCTGTGGTTCGACAGCGAGCACTACGTGGTGGCCGCGGCCGACCAGAACGGCGACAGCACCGAGCACTACATCGTTGCCGGGAACGAGCTGGCCGCGGGCGAGCCGTGGGTGGAGGAGCGCGCGGCGGCCATCCATGTCCGGCTCGACCCGGACGCGCGGACCTGCCACGTCCGCAAGGCCCACACCCTCACCTTCGGGTGGGCGGGCCACTGGCTCGTGCGACGCGGCGCGGACCCGGACGCCCTCGCCCGCTACCGCCCCCTTTCCGCCGACCCGTACAACTGGGGCGGCGACGGCTACGACACCAAGGCCGAGGGCCTGATCTCGCCCAGCCACTACTGGTACGCCCGGCCCGCCGACGCCCGCACCCGGACGATCGAGGACCGCATCCGCCGCTCCGGCGACCGCTACGAGATCCTCACCCGGCAGATGGCCTACTCCGAGTACGCCACCGACGGGGAACACGAGGCCCACTGGGTGCTGCTGTTGGACAACCACCCCCGCGCCGCCGAGCGCCAGTACCTCGTGCAACTGGAGACGGTCCACCGCTCGTCGGGCCACTACACCCTCGTCGAGGGCGCCTTCCCGACCGAGAAGGAGGCGCAGGAGTGGGCTGACCGCATCAACCCGCGCCGTGTCGCCCCGCTGCCGGCCACCGACCCGGCCACCGGGCTCCCCACCGCCCCGGCATGGCCCGCGGTCCAGGCGGCATCCGCCGCCTTCCAACCGCCCGGCACCACCACGCGGTTCACACGATGAACGCCCCCGCCTTTCCGGCACAGCGGTGACTCCGCAGATGGAGGCCGAGCAGGCCGTCCTGGGCGCACTGCTCCTCGCACCGCACCAACTGGGCAACGTCGCTCCCTGGTTGGAGCCGGAGCACTTCTACCGGCCCGCGCACGCGGCGCTGTTCGAGGTGCTGCTCGCCCAGCAGCGGGCCGGCCATCGGGCGCTCGCGGACGGCGACGCCGAAGCGCGGCGGGCGTGGGCGCTGGAGGCGATGGAGTCGGCCGCGGCCGCCTGCCCGGCGTTCACGCCCTCCTACGGGCACGCCCTGGTCTCGGCCTGCCCAATGGCCGACCACGCCACGGCGTACGGCCGGATGGTGCTGGAGAGCGCGGTGCGGCGGGAAGTCCACGAGCACGCCCACCGGCTGCTGGCCGCCGCCCGCGCCGATGCCGAACCCGAGGCAGTACTGCGGCTGACCGCGGACCTGCGCACCGCGATCGGCCGCCTCGCCGATGCCTGGGGACCGCCCGATACGCGCCACCAGCCCGCGCCGGACACCTGGCCGACGGAACTGTCCGAGGAGGTCGCGCGGCAAACCCTGCGCCAAGAGGAGGCGCTGCTCGCCTCGCTGAGCGCCGCGCCCACCGAACTCGCCGACCTGGTCGGCTGGCTGCACCCCCGTGACCTCCTCGACCCGGGCCACCGCGAGATCTACCGGGCCCTGGCCGGCCTCGGCCACCGCGGCGAGCCGATCGACCCGCTGACCGTGCTCTGGGAAGTCCAGCACCGCGGCGCCCTCAGGGACGGCTCCCTCACCGCCGAGCGCGTACGCACCCTCACCCGCGCCGGCTACCAGGGGGAGGCGGGCTACTGGGCCGAGCGGGTCCTGCGCTCCTGCCTGCTGCGCACGACCACCTCCCGCGCCGGAGCGGTTCGCCTGCTGGCGATGGACGACTCCGTCCCGGCCGGCCGCCTGCTCGGCTCCGCCCTCCACACCCTCCGCGGAGCCGAAGCCGTCCAGGGCCGCTGGCTCGCCGTGACCGGCCAAGGTGCCGACGGCCCGTCCGCCCGGGGCGACCCCGCGGTGGCGCGCCGCGGCGCCGCCCGCACCCGCACCTTCACCCCGCCGCCCGCTGCGGTCGCGACCTCGGCCGCCGAACTCTCGCCGGCCCAGCGGGCGGCTCCACCCCGCGCACCTGTCAGGAGCACGTACTGACCCAGCAGCACCCCGGCCAACCGCAGCGGCCGCCCACCCCCGCAGCCACCCGGCTGCGGGCCCACGCCGACGCCGTCGACGACCTGATCGCCGTCCTGCCCCGCGCGTACCGCGAGCAGGGCCCGCCGTCGATGGGCGAACTCCTTGTCCACATCGAGCGCATCCGTGAACGCCACCAGGTGGTCGTGCGCACCGCCACCGCCCTGGCACAGGCCCCGCTGGCCACCGGCGCCCAGCGCGCCACCGCCCGAGCGCTCGCCGACGCCGGAGCCCACCTCGGTCAGGCACTGGCCGCCGCCAGCCGGGCCAGCGCCATGGCCGCCCGCCTCCACGAGGTCGACGGCCTCGACAGGCCGATCCCCGAGAACGTACGCGGACGGGCGGCCCTGGCGCTGAACATGGCGCTGTCGCGAACCCGGCTCGCCCTCACGGAAGCCAGCGACGGCCTGCGCCTGCAGGCCCGCACCGGCCGCTCCGATGCCCTCCCGGCCCGTCGCCGCGCCGCCGTCGTCCGCAGCACCGCCGCCGCCCGAACGGCCTCCGCCCCCGCCTTCGCGACCCCGTCCGTCATCACCTCCCTCCCGGCCCCCGCCGCACCGCGCCGGTAGCCGCCCCGTCCCCCCGGAGCCCGCCATCCCCGTCCCCGCACCCGCCGCCCTCGCGACCGAGATCACCGAACTGCGCGGCGTGTTCTACCACTTGGCCACCACACTCAACTCACACCCCTCCATCGCCGCCCACCCCACCGTGCCCACCTCCGCGTTCCTGGCCCAGGCGGCCGAGAACGCCATGACCGTGATGCGGCACTGCGCGATCCGCCTCGACGAACTCGGCACCGCCGGCACCGATCCGGTCCGGCAGGCCGCCGTCCGGGGCTTTCGGGCAGGCCGCCAGTACGCCACGCAGGCCAACCGCCACCTGGCCGAGGCGGCGGACAGCGCCCTCGCCCTCGAAAGCACCGCAGACGCCGACCGGGGCGACCCGGCGGCCGGCGAGCGCGAGGACAAGTTGGGCCACGAGGTCCTCGACTCGGCTGCCGTCGCCTACAACTCGCTGATCGCCGGCATGCGGGCGGTCTCCTTGGCCAGGGAGGACTTCCCGCCTCTGGGGACACCGCAGCCCGCGGCCCGGCGCCCCCGGTCGACACTCACGGTAGCCGCCGCGCAGGGCCTGCCTACCGACAGCGGCAGGCGGCGCCGGTGAGCGACATCGCCGTCGAGGACGTCCAGCGCCTGGCAGACCTCGCCGACCGGCTGGCCGACGTCCGGCGCGACGTGCGGCACACCGCCCGCCGCCCGCCGGCCCAGATGCCGGACCTGCTCGCCCAGAGCATCGCCAGCCTGGGCACCTACATCGCCGTAGCCGCCGGGCTGCGGGTCGAGATGTCGCACCGCCGCGGACCACGGGTCCTGAACGTCGGCGAGGACTGGGGCCCGTCCTTCGCCGCCACCCGGGCAGCTCCCGTCCTGTACCGGCTGACCGAACTGCTGGGCCGCGCCTGCGACCTCGCCAACCAGACCCGCCCCCGCTCCACGATCCGCAGCCACTTCTACTCGCCCGGCCTGGAGCAGCGGGTCGCCGACGAGTTCAAGCTGATCGACGAGATGCTCTCCCACACCATCACCGAGATCCGCCGCACCCGCTCCGGCCTGGCCCAGGTCCGAAAGCGCGAACTGGCCCGGGAGCAGGAGGCGTTGGCCGACCCGGACGGCAAGGCCGCCCGCTACCTGGCCGAGCGCGCCCGCCTCCGGGCTGAACCGCTGGTCATGGTGCCGTCCGGGTACATGGCCGAGGCCGCGGAGACCGCCGCCAAGGCGGCCCGCCGCCGCGGCGCCACCCGGATCGTCTCCTCACCGCCGCCCACCGGCACGAACGACACCCCCAGCAGCAGCGTGGCCGCGAAGCCCGTGCGCCGCTGACCCGGATCGGAGAACAACGCCTTGCCCGACAGCGACCCGCAGGCTCTGCTGCGTAGTACCGCCTCCCGGCTGGAGTCTGCGCGCAGCATCCTGCTCCCGGCCCTGGACTCCGGCCACGCGGCCGAGGCCGCCTGGCCGATGACCCACCTGACGTCGACGGTCGCCGACCTGACCGACGAGTTCCTCTTCAGGGTCTCGGACCCCGCCGCCGACCGGGGCTTGCTGGCCGCGCTGAGCGGCGCGGCCGAGCACGCCGCCCGCGCCCTGGCCGACATCGCCGGCACCGCCACCACCCTGCTCGACCCGCGATCCGACCGGCCGCCGCAGGTCCGCGAGGCCCTCGCCCGCGCGGACGAGGCCGTGGCCGAGGCCGCCCGCGTGCTGCGCGACGCCGCCGCCCGCCTCGCGCCCGCCCCGCCACCGCTGGCCGCCACCGAGTTGGCCCGCCACCGGGCCACCCGCGGCGCCGCCCTGGCCCGGTCCGCGATCGTCAGCACCCCGCCCCCCGCTACCGCCCCCAGCACCCCGGCCGCCCCCGGTGCCACCGTCATCCCGCTGCACCGGGGCCGCTGAGGCCCCACCACCCGGAGCACGCCCTGCCCCCTCTCACCGACCGCCAGCAGCAACTGCTCGCCCTCGCCGAACACGTGGACGCCGCCGTCGCCGCCTGGCCCTCCCGCCCCGGAGAGCCCTTCCGCCCGCCGTCCACCGAGCTGGCCGCCGAGCAGCTCACCACCCTGCAGGCCCTGCACACGCGGGCCGTCGCCGTCTCCGTCCAGCCCCTGCCGGACCCGTTCGCCGCCCCGGACGTCGCGGAGACGGCCCGCCGCGAAGCCGCGGCCGCCGCCCGCACCGTCAGCCGTATCGCCTACGCCTCGTACTTCCTCAGCGACGTCCTCGAAATCGCCGTCGACACGCAGGGCCGGGGACGCCCACCGGGCCCCCTGAGCCTGGACTACGCGGAGAGCGCGTACCGGTCGGCGAGCGACGCCCTGGCCGAGGCCGCACAGAGCCTGCACCTGCACACCGACCACCTCGCCGGACGGCCGGACAGCCCCCGCAACCAGTACGGCGCCGTGCGCCGCGCTGCCGCCCGGCTGCGCGCCGCCGTCCGCCCGGCTGCCGAGGCCGCACTGGCCCCGGCGGCGCATCCCGCGGCGCCCGCCCCCGCGGCCGCCAAGCCGTCCCCGCGCCGCTGACCGTCCGCAGCGTCGCCCGCCCCGCCCGGCTGCCCACCAGCCAGAGCGCGAGGCCACCTCCTTTCGCCCGCTGTCGCCGACCATCCGCGACCCGGGATCCCCCTGCCCCGGAGCCCCTCCTGTACCTCCCCCTCCACGTCCAGGCCGACATCCTGGCCACCACCGCCCTCATGCTGCGCGACCACGGCAAGAAGCTCGCGCAGCTGGCCCAGCTCCCCGCCATCCCCCCGTCCAGCACCGTCAGTGACCACCTGTACGGCTTCGTCCAGCTCCACGACCACCTCCTCGGCGAGGCCGAAGCGCCCCAGCCCGGCACCGACCGGGACTCCGTCGACGCCGTCGCCCACCAGCGGGCCAGCGTCGCCTACGCCTGGGCCGCGGTGCTGACCGCCCGCGCGCACCTATTCGCCGCACCGGCCCTGGTTGCCGCCGTCCAGGTCGAGGGCCGCGGGCGGGGCGCCACCGCAGAGGAACTGGCCCTCTTCCGCGCCGCGCTGAGCGAGGCCCACACCGTCATCGAGGAAGCCGCCAGCGCCACCTGGCGCGTCGCGCGCAACCTGTCGGGCCCCGAACGGGATGTGCTGCGCACCCTCAACTCCCGCCCGGCCGGTGCGAAGGCCGCCAGCGCGGCCCGCGCCAGGGCCAAGCCCCCGAGGATCCTGTCGGCGGGCGCGGCGCCGCAGGCAGCCGCCCCGGCAGGGCAGAGCGCGGCCCCGGGGCGGTCCCGATGAGCGCGGTGTACTTCGCCCCCGACTTCCAGGCCGACTTCCTGGTCCGCACCGCACGACAGGTGGGCGACCATGCCCACCGGCTCGGCAGGCTCGCGCGCCTGCGCGAGATGCCGTCGGCCGTCATGGTCCGGGACTTCCTCGCCGACCTCGCGACCCTGTACCAGGAACTCCTCGACGAGGTCTCGGTCTCGCGGGGCGCGCAGGGCGATCCGGTCACGGTCCTGGCCCACGACCGCGCCACCACCGGATACGTCTGGGCCGCGGTGCTGGTTGCCCGCGCGTCCCTGTCCGCCGCTCCGGCCCTGGTCGCCGCCGTCCAGGTCGAAGGCCGCGGGCAGGGCGTCACCGCCGAGGAGATGGCCCTCTTCCGCACCGTCCTTGCTGGCGCCCGTACGGCCCTGGAGGAAGCCGACAGCGCGCTGCGCAGCGTCGCCGAGCACCTGTCGGGCCCCGAGCCGGAGGTGCTGCGAGCCCTCAACTCCCGTCCGGCCGGGGCGAAGGCCGCCAGCGCTGCCCGTGCCCGGGCGAAGCCGTCCCAGGCCCCGTCGGCGGGCAGCGTGCCGTCGGCGGCCACCGCAAGGCGGTCCCGATGAGCGCCCACCCGCCGGGAGTGCGGATCGGCTCGCTGTGCTCCGGCTACGGCGGCCTGGACCTGGGTATCCAGGCCGTCCTGGGCGGCGGCGTCGCCTGGCACGCCGACCCCGCCCCGGCCGCCGCCGCGATCCTTAAGGCCCACTGGCCGGGCGTCCCGAACCTGGGCGACATCGAGGCGGTCGACTTCCGCACCGTCGAGCCGGTGTGCGTGCTGGCCGCCGGCTTCCCGTGCACCGACGTCTCCGTGGCCGGTACCCGGCGCGGCCTGGCCGAGGGCACCCGTTCCGGGCTGTGGCACACCATCGCCCGCGCCATATCAACTCTCCGACCCTGCTTGGTGGTTATCGAAAATGTCCGGGGTCTCCTGTCCACCTCCGCCCATTCCCCGGCAGCCGATGGCGACGTGGAATTCTGCCCGTGGTGTCTGGGAGAAGGCGGAGATGAATATCCTCTGCGGGCACTCGGTGCCGTTCTCGGAGACCTGGCCCTGCGCGGGTACGATGCGCGCTGGCAGGTGCTACCCGCCAGCGCCGTCGGAGCCCCCCATCGCCGCGAGCGCGTCTTCCTCACCGCCTGGCCTGCCGACGCCGAGGGCCAGGGACTTCAAGGGCCCGGACATGCGCCGGGAGAGCCTGGGGCATGTGGTGCTGCTGCTCACCCCCACCTCCAACTTGGGCACGATCGGGGGATCGCAGCATCCGGACCTGCGCAAGGCGGGCGGGCACGGCCCGAACCTCTCGGACCTGGTAGAGCACCTGCTGCCGACGCCGCGCGCGAGCGACGGGACGAAGGGTGGCCCGAACCAGCGCGGCTCTCGGGGCGACCTGACGATGTCGAGCGCCGCGGCGAAGATGCTGTCGGCACCGAGGGCCGGCGACACCGGGACGCCGGGACGCCGCGGCGGGGAGGGGGTCCGGCCGCCGCTGTCGCAGGTGGTGCTGCCGATGTGGGCCCCGAAGCCGGGGGAGGGGCCCGCTGGGGCGAGTACGCCGCCGCCATCGCCCGATGGGAGCGCGTGACCCGCCCCGCACCCGGACCGGTGGATGCGCGAGGACGCCTGGACCCGGTATTCGTGGAGTGGGTCATGGGCCTCGAAAAAGGCTGGGTGACGCAGATCACAGGGCTTTCCCGGTCGGCCCAGCTGACCGCGCTCGGCAACGGCGTCGTCCCCCAACAGGCAGCTATGGCAGTGGAGTTGCTGACCCCAGGAATTCCTCTGTGCGGGAATCACCGAATTCCTTGACAGGGAGATTTCGGCCCCCATAACCCATGGGATATCTCCCAATCAAGGAGCGGGGGTGTGGGGCAGAGTCGTGGACATCACCCCGCCTCCCCGAAACCACGGAGCACGCCTTGTCCACCTCTTCCCCCGACGATCCGCCGGAGCGCGGCCAGGTCACCGCGGAGACGCTCGCCGAGTGGCGCGCGACCCTGGCCGCACTCCAGGCGGAGCGCGACTCGCTGGCGATCGTGGCCGACCGCCTCGCCCAGGACTACGACGACGGCGACGACGACTTCCTGGACCTGGGGCTGGACCTCGGTTCCGGCTTCGAGGACGCCGACGGCGCCGACGGCGGTCCGGAGAGCGTGTCGCTGACCATCCTCGCCTTCGACGACGACGCCCTCGCCGACGAAGTGCGCACGATGACCCCGTGGGTGGACCACATCCTGCTGTCCGCCTACGGGGCGGAGATCGCCTCCGGCCGGCCGTGGTGCACCCGGTGGCCCGAGCACGACGAGGCCCTCGCCCGCATCCACCACTGCTGGCTGGCCTGGCAGGAGCTGACCGACTCCCGCTCGGGCGCCACCGGTCCCTCGGTGTGGCAGCGCGACCACCTGGAGCCGCTGCTGCTCAAACTCCGCTCCCCGGACGGCCCGTTCGGCGCGTGCACCACCAACCCCGACCACCCGCACCACCGGCTGCTACCGGTCCCGCCGCACACCGACCTCTCCTCGCTGCCCGTCGCCGGGCAGCCCCGCGCCAGCGTCTGACCCGGCCCGGCGGCCCCCGACCCGCCGCCCGCCCACCGCCGCGCGCACCTCCCGCCGCCCGGCGCCCTCCCCTCCCCGGCTCCGCGAAGGATTCCACCACCATGTCTGTGCCCACCCCCGTGACCTCCCCCGTCGTGCGCGACTTCTCCCTGGCCCCCCGAGTGCAGCAGGCCATCGCCGCGCTGGGAGCGGCGAACAGCATCTCGATCCTGCGGACTCTGGACCGCAACGGTGGCAAGCTGCTGAATCGCACTTTCTCCGAGGCGATGCCGTGGATGGGCTCCGCCCTGGGCGCCCGGCTGACGGCGATGGAGGAGGACGGTCTCGTGGCGCGCTCCGGCTCCGGCCGGGACGGCGCGGTTGCCCTGACCGAGGCCGGGCGCGAGGCCCTGCAGGTCCAGGTGCCCGTCGCCCGCTGGGCCTCCGCCCACCAGGACCGCCCGACCACCGGCACCGGCCCCGGCGCCTACACTGCCCAGGCGCTGGCCTCCCTCGACCGCCGCTACACGGTCGCCACGCTGTGGGCGATCGCCTCCGAGGGCGAGCCGGTGTACCCGTCGGAAATCCAGGACCTGGTCCTGCCCGCCGACGGTCCGTCCCCCGCCACCCTCTACCAGCGCCTGGCCAAGCTGCGAGAAGCGGGCCTGGTCGTGCGCACCGGCGAGCGCCGCGCCTACATGTACGACCTCACCGAGGCCGGCCGGGAGCTGCTGGAGCCGCTGGACGTCCTCGCCCGGTGGGCCGAGCGCCACGTCCCCGCCCCGCAGAGCGCCAAGGCCCCGGCGTCCGAGCCGCGGCAGGCCGCCCGCGCCGCCGTCCCGTCGCCCGTCAGCGCGCCCGCCGTCGCCGCCCCCTCGCCCGCAGCCCTGGCCGCCACCCGCGCGGGCGCCGCCACCATCCGCTCGACCACCACCGCGCTCAGCTTCAGCGACAAGCCCGCCCCGCAGACGGCCCCGCTGGTGGCCAACCCCGCTGCCGCGCACCGGCGCTGACGGGAGGACACACACCATGGAAGCCATCCCCGCCGCCCCCGCCGCCAAGGCGAAGCCGACGCTGCGCCGCATGGGGCAGTCGGACTCCGACCTGCCCGCCCGGCTCGCCGACGCCCTCGTCGACGTCCGCCCCGCCTACCTCGCCCCGCCCACCGTCCAATCCACCGCCTCCGCGGTGCGCACCCTGCGTACCGCACGGTGGGAGTCGGCCTCGACCAACGAACCCTTCGACCGCGAGTTCCGCCACCCGCGGAGCCAGAGCGTCGCGCTCGTCGCCGGCTACAGCAGCGAGCGCTCGCAGGACGCCCTCGTCGCCAGCGGCCCCGGCTGGCAGGCCCTCTTCAGCGCCCGGGTGCCCGACGAGGTCCTCGCGCACGCGGTGGCCGCGCTCGTCGACCACGCCGAGAACGGATCGGCCGACGCCGACCCGCAGGCCGCGTTGGCCGGCCTGGCCGAGGTCGGCTGGAGCGGCGCGCACCGCCGGGCGGGCGCGGTCGAGGCGATCGCCCCGGACTCGCTGGCCGAACTGCGCTGGGGCCCCGACGAGGACACCGGGCAGCCGTCCTTGCGGATCATCGCCGGAAGCCCCCACAGCCACCCCTGGTACGCCGAACTGCGCGGCGCGGCCTGCCCCGCCCAGCTCACCGAGGCCGTCCTGGCCGCTCTGGCCAGCCCCGCCCCGGCCCGCCGCCGACTGCGCGAAGTCCCCGTCAACCTGCTCCAGGACCTCGACATCACCCCCGCCCACCCCCGCGCCGCCGCGGCCACCGCCCCGTCTCCTTCGGCCGCCGCCCGCGCGGCGGCCCCCGGGGCACCGATCCTCAGCACGCCCGCACCGCTGGGCGCCGACTCCGCCCGGAGGACCCGTTGACGCCCCCGACCCTCTCCCCGCCCGACAGCGCCGCGAGCGACCTGGTCGCCGACCTGGTGGAGGAGAGCGAGCAGATCCAGGCCCTCGCCCACGCCCTCGGCCTGCCGACCTGCGCCCCCGACGGCACCCGCCTGCTCAGCCGCCACCTGCTGGCCACCCTCGTCCACCTGGCCACCGCCACCGCGACCGCCGCCGCCCTCGTCGACCTCACCGACACCCCCGCCCTGGCACACCTGCGCCCCCTGTCCAGTATCACCTCCGCCCTGTCCGGCCTGCTGGCCGCAAACGCCGCGATGGTCGACACCCTGCACCACTTCGCCATCGAACCCGCCGCCGCCGAAGCCGCCGGCCTCCTGCGCACCAGCCGCGCCCAGGCCGCGACCCTGCTCACCAGCGCCTCCGCCCACCTCGGCGCCGCCGCCGCCCAACTGCGCGCCACCTCGCCGTGAGCGCGCACCGCCCCCACCCGAACCGCCACCTCCGGAGCCCGTGACCACCCCCACCCCGCACTCGCCCGCCCTGCGCACCGTCCTCGCCGCCGAGCACGTCATCCCCCTGCTCACCGGCACCCTCACCGGCCGCCTGCCGACGGCGATGGCCCCCGTCGCCCTGCTGCTCGCCGTCCGCGCCGAGCACGGCCCGCTGTCCCTGGGCGCCGCCCTCGCCGCCCTCTACGCACTGGCCGGCGCGATCGGCCAACCCCTGCTCGGCCGGGTCGTCGACCGCACCCGCCTGGCCCCCGTCGTCGTGGGCGCAGCCGCCGTCTCCACCGCCGCGTTCGCCCTCCTCGCCGTCCTGGGCTGCACAGCCCACCCGCTCACCGCCTGCCTCCTGTCCGCCCTCGCCGGCGCAGCAACCCCGCCGCTGGAGGCCGGACTGCGCGCGATGTGGCCGCGCCTCGTCGCCCCCGCCGACCTGCACGCCGCGTTCACCCTCGACAGCACCACCCAGGCCGGCGTGTTCGTCGCTGGCCCCCTGGCCGCCACCGCACTGGGCCAACTCGCCTCCCCCGCAACGGCTCTGGCAGCCTGCGCCGTCGTCGGAGCCGCAGGCTCCCTGACGGTGGCCACCCGCCCACCCGCCCGCCTGACGACCCCCACCTGCCGCAGCGGGCACTGGAACGGCCCCCTGCGCCCACCCGGGCTGCGACTGCTGCTCACCGCCCTGTTCTTCTTCGGAGCGGCCCTCGGAACCTTCAACGTCCTCGCCCTCGCCCTCGGCGAGGCACACCGCAGCGGCTGGCTCGCCGGACTGCTCCCGGCCGCCCTGTCCACCGGCAGCATGATCGGCGGCCTGCTGGCCGCCCGCTCCCCGCAGCGGACCCCCGTCACCCGCCGACTCCTGCGCGCCGCCGCCTGCTTCGCCGCCTGCCTCATGCCGCTGGTGTTCACCACCGCCCCGCCCAACGCACTGGCCGCCGCCTGCTTCGCCGGCCTCTACCTCACCCCGCTGATCACCAACGCCTTCCTGGTCACCGACCGGCTCGCCCCGCCCGGCACCGCCACCGAGGCCGCCGCCTGGCTGATCGCCGTGATCGGCGTCGGCCAGGCCGCCGGATCGGCCGCCGCCGGACACCTCGCCGGCCTCGGCACCACCGCGCTCGCCGCCCTGCCCCCGCTGGCGGCCGCGTTCACCGCCGCCCTCCTCGCCGCCCGCCGCGACCTCCTCACCCCCACCACCCCTACGGAGAAGCCCGCTTGACCCACCGCACCACCAACAACATCGGCCCGACCTCCCCGATCCATCTCGTGTGGGACTGGAACGGGACAATGCGCGACGACCTCGACGACCACGTCGCGGCCCTCAATGCGACGCTGCCCCGCATCGGCGGCCCCCGGATCGACACCGCCACCTACCGGGCGCTGCACGCCGTCCCGATCCGCGGCTTCTACGACGCGCTCGTCGGCCGGACGATCACCGACGAGGAGTGGAGCCGCAGCAACGCCGAGTTCCTCGACGTCCTCCACCGGCGGCCGGTGCGCCTTCGCTCCGGCGTCCGCCAGCTCATGCTGGGCCTGCGGGCCGCCGGCCACCGCCAGAGCCTGCTCTCCCTGGCCCCGCACGAGCGCCTGCTGACCGAGGTCGCGACGACCGGAATCGGCGGCCTGCTGGAGCGGATCGACGGCCGAACCGGCGAACCGGCGCACTCCAAGGCCCCGGCCCTGGCCGCCCACCTGGCCGCCCTCGGCGTCGAGCCGGGCCGCGCCCTGGTGATCGGCGACAGCCTCGACGACGCCGTCGCCGCCCAGGAGGTCGGCGCCGTAGCCGTCCTGCACACCGGCGGCCTGCACAGCGCCGAGCGCCTGGCCGCCGCCGGCACCCCCCTCGCCGGCACCCTGCGCGAAGCCGCCGAGAGGGGCATCGCCCTCCTGAACACCCGCCAGGGGACGGGGCGGTGACCCGGCCCGTGCCGCCCGCTCCCCGGTCGACGAAGATCGGAACCGAGATGGTCCTGCAGATCCTCGACGTGCCCGACCTGCAGGCGATCCCCGGATCGAGGGAGGACGAGGACACCCCGCTCGGCCGCTCCGCCGCCGACGTCGCCCACCTCGCCCGGCGCCTGGACATCGTCCAGTACACCCTGGTGACCGTGGCCACCAGCATCCGCCGCGACATGCTCCGGGTGATCGACGGCGACGACGCCGACCTGCCGCAGTCCCACGGCGTCCTCGGCAGCAGCGCCCAGAGCCTGGACTTCCTGGTCGTGCGCCGCACCGAACTCTTCCAGGCGCTGGAGCGCGCCACCGGCCTCCACCAGGTCCTCGCCGCCGCCCAACCGCAGGCCGAGCAGCGACCCGCCGCACCCGCGCAGGAGGAGAAGCTCACCGCTCCCCAACGGGAGGCGCTGGAGGCGGTGGCCACCGGCCAGGTCGCCATGTCCGACAGCGGAACCCAGAGGCCGATGCGGGTCATGGCCGCCGGGCTGACGGTCGACCGCAAGGCCCTCGACGCCCTGTTCCGGCGCAAGCTGGTCGAACGCGACACCAGCACCAGCCTGTTCGTGGGGCAGACGGTCCGGCCCACCGCCGCCGACCGGCGGATCCTGGCCGCCGCGACGGCCGCTGCCG
The DNA here is from genome assembly GCF_000717185.1 of Kitasatospora phosalacinea. Taxonomy (GTDB): domain Bacteria; phylum Actinomycetota; class Actinomycetes; order Streptomycetales; family Streptomycetaceae; genus Kitasatospora; species Kitasatospora phosalacinea_A. The sequence continues at coordinate 48,999 of NZ_JNYE01000031.1, forward strand.
CCGTCGCGGGGCTGCGCAGCACCGCACCGGCCACCTCCGCTACCCGGAGAACGCGGTGAACGCCGGCCCGGCCCGAGGCCCGGCACCCGCCCGCACGGTCGACGGCGCCCCGGCCTTCGCCGGGCGGCTGATCGTCATGGAGCGCCTCGGCCTGGACACCTACGACATGCCGGACCGACACCCCGAGCCCGGGGAACTTCGGACCCTGGCACAGCTGGTGAGAAGGCAGGCGAACCGGGTCGACGACGCCGACGACCAGCTGCGCCGCCTCGCCGCCTCCGCGATCACCCGCCTGGAGCGCACCCGCGACGGCGACCACCGGGACGCCCAGCCCTGGGGCCTGCTGCGCACCCTCGCCGCCGACATCGAGACCCTCGCCGCCCGCTACGCCCTGTCCGTCGAGCAACTCGGCTGCGACCTGCACACCTACCGGCAGGCCGTCGAGCGCTCCACCGGGACCGAGCAGCACTCCCGGGCCCAAGCCGCCCAGGTCCGCTCCTCCACCGCGGCCGCCCCCGACACCCCGCCCACCACCGCCGCGCCCGGAACTCGCATCCCCTCCCCACCCGGCACTGCGACGACGGTGGCCCCAACCCGTTGAACCAGACCAACACAACTAGGAGAAAACGTACTTGGGGAGCGCCGAGAGCCGCCGGACTCCCGCCCTGCCGTCCCCCACTCGACCGGAGCCCCGCCCATCGACCCCTCCTACGTTTCCACCATCTTCGACTTCCGCGTCGAGGACCTTGACCCGGCCGGCGCCGCCAGCGCCGAGGCCGATGTCCACCTCTGCGTCATGGACCTCGCCTTGATGTCCGAGCAGCACCGCGCCGACGGCGACCGCGACGCCTCCTTCTACGTCCTCTACAGCACCGCGCACATGCACGACGACGTGCCGGGCCTGCCCGCGATGGTCGCCGTCCGGGTCCAGCGCGACCGTAGGGCGGGCACGTTCGGGATGGAGTACGCCCGGCACCCCCTGGTCGCCATGGGCGAAGGCTGGCTGGTCCGGCGCGGCGCCGACCCGGCGGCCTTCGCCCGCCGGGGCCCGATCGCTCCGGCCGACCGGGAGACCGAGCGCGTCGAGGCGCTGCTGCGGGGCTCCGGCGCCCACCGCTTCGAGATCCATGACGGCTACAGCTTCGACACCGCGCCGTACGACACCTGGGTCATCGCCACCGACACCCTGGCCGCCGACCCCGTCCGGCCCGTGCGCGTCTTCCACGACCGCCGCCAAGTCGACGATGACACCCACACCCTGCGCGAGGGCCACTTCGCCAGCGTCGAGGACGCCCGGGCGTGGACCGACGACCTCGACTCCCCGCTCCCGCCGGCCGCCCTGTCGCCCAGCGTCCGCGTCGCGGCGGCCCTGCTCGGCACCTCCTCCGCGGCCGCCGGCTGGGCCCGCGTCATCAGCACTCCGCCGCCCGCCGCCCCGCCGTCGGGCAACGGGCGGCCGCCGAGCCGCTGACCGCCCCTGGCCCGCCGTCCGTGCCCCCGCCCCGGCGGCGACCACCCGCTCGGATCCTCGCCCGCCACGACCGACCGAAGAGGAAACCCCCGACCATCACCGCCTCCCTCCACGTCCAACCGCTCTACCTGACCGGCCCTGCTTCCACCACCAACCCCGAGGAGCAGACCCGCACCCTGCTCCAGTTCACCCGGGACCTCGCCGCCCGTCTGCCCGGCACCTGGTCCGTCGGCACCATCGACATCAGCACCGGCACTGCCCGCTCCGCCCTGCACGATCAGCTGTGGGACGACGCCGTCGCCGACTGGATCCTGGCCACGTTCGCCCACCAGCATGCGGGCACCGTCACGGACGGCGGGCTGCGGACACTGCTCGTCCTGCCGCGCCCGCGCCCGCACACCGGCCAGTACGCCGTCGCGCCCCTGCTGCCCGAAGCCCTCGGCACCGCCTCCGATTCCGAGGACCTGACCCCGCAGGGCATCACCGTCGGGGCCGATCCCGTCCGCGCCGCCTCCGCCGTCCGCACCCGGCTGCTGCCCCGCTACAGCGGCGCCCTGCGCGCGCTGCTGGCACGGGAGATCGGCCCGATCACGCCCAGCGGGGCCGAGACGGCCGGTGGCACCGCCGACGAAGTCGACCCGGAGTCCGAGGACGCGCCCGCGTACGTGGCCGACGGCCGCCGCTGGCACAGCGATCCGCGTGACGCCCAGGTGCTGCGCGAGGCCGTCCGGTCCCTGTTGCTCGCCGCCGAAGTGCGCTTCGACGAGGAGCCGACGGGCGCCACGGACGTCCTGGCGGGCGGCGGCGAGTACATCTGCGACCGCGAGGGCCTCGATGCGGACCTCGCGCCGGTCATCGAGGCCGTCGCCCTCACCGCGGTGCTGGATGCCGCCGGCCTGCGCGTGCACTCCCTCCTCGACCCAGCACTGCCCGACCGCGTGGAGGAGTTCGAGTCCTGGCCGCAGCAGCGGCAACGCCAGGCGTTCCACCTCGCCGCCCGCCCCCTCGCCCCGCAGGCCGCCACCCGGCACGCCGCCGCGCGCATCCGCTCCGCCACCCACCCGGCGGTGGTCCGCTCCACCACTACCACAGCGCCTTCGCCCGTCTCCGCCCTGCCAGCCGCCCACCTGCCGACCCGACCGACCCTGTGAAGGAACCCGTCCTGCCCATCGACCCCGACCTGCTCGTCCGACCGCTGCACCTCGCCGGCCCCGGCACCGGCACCGATGACACGATCGCCGACCTCGTCGACCACTTCGGCTGGAGGCTGCACCGCAACCCCCACGCCGACCCGATACTGCGCTGCCCCCAGCAGATGGCGTGGCTGGCCCGACGCGTCGACCTCCTCGGTGACTCCCCCGGTTGGGAAGTCGACTTCTCCAACCCGACGTGGACACGCGACCCCTGGTGGTTCGCCTTCGACGACGCCACCCCGGGCGAGGTCACCGCCACCGTCCTGCCCGACCTCGCACACAGGCCGGAACACTCTCCCGGGGAAGCCTTCCGCCCGGCACCCGGCTGGGACGGCGCCCTCGCGCTCCTGCGGGAGGGCGGGTGGGCACTCGGGCAGCGCGACGGCCACGACGTCCTGCTCGCCCCCGACCGCCTGGCCGCCCTCACCCGCTCCCTGCACGACGAGGGCGCCCCCACGGTGCTCACCGGCGCCGCCGCCCACGGCACGTGGAAGGTGACCTTCAGCTCGCACGCCCCGGGCTTCCTGCTGCACAGCGCCGCGGCCGCCCTGCTGCGCCCGGCGGTGCGCTCGCCGGACCAGGTGCCCGCCGCCCACCGGGAGCGGATGTCCCTCGAACCGCTCCCGCCTTCGCCGGGGCCCCGCGTCCTGGTGTCCCCCCGCTACCTGGCCGGCCCTGGGGCCCGAGGGCCGCAGCCGCCCTCCCCGTCCGCCCTGTGGCACGCCACGGAGCCCGGCCAGGTGGTCAGTTCCTGCGGACGGGCACGCGTGGAGGCAAGCCCGGAGGGCGGTCTGCGGGTGTACGCGAGCCCGCACCCCCTCGATATCAACTCGGCGTGGCGGGCACGCTTCACCCCGAACACGCCCGTCGAGATCACCGACGCCTGGCTGGAGGACTTCCTGACCGACTCGGTGGCCGCCGACCTCGACCTCGGTACCGCGGGCACCTTCGTCCGGGACGCGGACATGATGCTGGGCGAGGCCGTCGAACCGCTCACCTCGGCCGGATGGAGCGCGTACTCCGACGCCACCTGCCTGCGCCTGCTCGCGCCCGGCGGCTACGCGAGCGCGAGCATCCCGCACGGCCGGGCCCCGCACCACCCGAGCACCACGACCGCCGAAGCCCTCGCCAGCCCCCTGCGCTGGGGCGCGGACTTCGACGTCACCGCCCCCACGGGACGCTGGCACGCCCACCTGACCGACCACACCCCGCCGCACCTCGTCCGCGCCCTGATCTCGGAGCTCACCGACCCGGCCGCCCTCCCTCGCGACAGCGACCGGATCCCGAGGCAACTCCTCACCTCCGTACGCCTGGCGTCCATCCCCCCGGACCTCTCCCCGGCCGCAGCCGCCTCGCGCGTCCGCAGCCTGCACGCCGGCCTGCCGCTCCACACGGACCCGTCCGACCCCCAACGCTCACCGGCTCCGACCGACTTGTCGGCAGGCCGCGCCGTACGCACCCGATGACCGTCCCTGTCCCTCGCCACCACCGGAGACCTTCCTGTCCACCGACTTCCGCGACTTGATCGAGCGCCAGGACTGGTTCCAGTCCTCCGCGGTGGCCGTCGGCCCCCGCCACTTCATCGGTCCGTTGCCGGGCGCCGGCGACCTCCTCGCCGACTTCCTCACCGACCGCGGCTGGCAGCGGCCCCGCGACGACCGGCTCCTTCGGCCCTGCGGCCGGCTCGGCGTCCACCTCCCGCGAGGTTCCAACCCGGAGTGGACGGTGTGGGGCGCCCAGCACCGCGGCGCCCAGGTCGCCTGGAGCCTCACCGCCGAACCGGCCGTCCCCACCGAACTGCTGGCCGCCGCTATCACCGAGGCGGAGGCCATCTTGGAGGAGGCCCCGCCCGGCGCGCGTGAGCCCTACGTCCGCGGCCTGGTCGCCCTCGGCCTGCTCCCGTTGGCCCGCGCCGGGTGGAGGGACGACGTCGACCCACGCGGATCCGTGAGCTTCCGACCTCCCGACGGTTACGCCCATGCCGCGGCCGGAACCCCCTCCTACCTGCACGAACTGCGCGGCAAGCCCGCCGCGACCGTCTCCTCCTACGGCCCCAACAGCTACTGGGACGCTCACTTCACCGCCGGCACCCCTTCCCGCGTCCTGGCCGCGTTCGCCCGCGAACTCGCCAGCGACGAACCCCTGCTGCGCCCGGCCGACTACGTGCGGAAGCTGACCTACAGCCGTGCGCACATCACCGTCCGCTCCCTCACCGAGGAGCGCCAAGAGGGCCTCTCGCCCGCAGCGCAGGCAGCCCGCAGCAGGAGCAACACCCCCGCCCCGGCCCCCTCCCCGGTCTCCTCCACCCCGCCGCCCGCCCCTACCGCCGTCACCCCAGCCCCCACCGCCGGCCGGTAGAGCCGCACACCGATACCGACCCCTGCGAACGGAACCCATGCCCAAGCCCACCGACCCCCTCGAAGCGGTCTCCACCGCCGCCCGCGGCATCCAGCAGGCCATGGCGGACTGGGACGCGGTCAACGACTCCTACTGCGGCGAGGACGGCCAGATCACGGACACCGACGGCTGGGAGAGCGGCATCGTCGCCCGCGACCTCACGGCCTGGCACCACTTCCAGGCCGTCCTGGAACACGGCATCCCCTTCCTGATCCTGACCAAGGACCTCCTCCGCCCGAACATCCCCCACGTCACCCATGCACACCGCGCCCTCGTGCAAAACCTCTCCAGCGCCTACCGCACCCTCCACCGGATGATCGACTCTCCGCACGAGGGCGACCACCCGCTGCGGGAGGACGTCGTGGCCGAGATCTGGCACGAGATGGCCATCTGGGCCGAACACGCCCCCGTCGTCCTGGAAGCCCACCGGCGCGAAGCGGTGAACCCGCCGAAGCCCACCCTGGCCAGGTCCCCCCGGCGCGACGGGCCCCAGCCCGTGCGTGCCGCCACCACCCGGATGCCCGACGTCGCGCACGCAGCCGTCCTCTCCGCCGCGGCCCAGCCCGAGCACCTCCTCGGTGCGCGCCTGCACCAGCGCACGGCCGACTACCTGATCGAGCGGGGCATGGCCCAGGTCCGGCCGCTGCCCGACGGCCACCGGATCACCCGCGACCACCAGTTCGCACTCGCCGTCCACCTCACCGAAGCCGGCCGCCAGTACGCGCTGGAGCAGGGAGCCCGCGCCCCGCGGCGCCGCGCGGTCGTCGTCGCCTGCGGCTCCCGCAAGGCCGCCCCGACGCCCGGGGCGAGCACCGTGCCGGCCGGAGACCTCTACACCGGCAGCTACCACCGGGCCCTGCGCCGCACCGCCGAGGTCCTCACCGACCACTGGGGCACCGTCTACATCCTCTCCGCCCAGGCCGGGTTGGTGCCCACCGACCGCCTCCTGGCCCCCTACGACCTCCGCATCACCGACCCGCGCGCCGTCACCGGCGAGCAATTGCGCCACCAGGCAGACGCGTTCGACCTGGAGCACGCCGACGTGATCTTCCTCGGCGGCGGCAAGTACGCGCACGCCCTCGCCGCCGCGGTCCCGCACCGCGCGATGCCGCTCGCCAGCACCCGCGGCATGGGCGAGCAGCTGCAACTGCTCAAGCACGCCCGCGCCGACACCGACGACGGCCTCCAACTGCGCACCGCCTGGTGGGCGCAGGCCGACTTCGTCCGCACCCAGCAGGCCGTCCTGAGGAGTGAGGACCTCGGGCGCCCGGCCGCCGCACCCGGGTCCGCCGGCCGGCCCCTGCGCACACGCTGACCACCAGCCCGGCGTAACCCGGCCTCGCGGACCTCGTTGACCCCCAAGACGGGCGGCGCGCCCCGACACCCCCCCGGTACGCGCGCCGCCCTGCGCTCACCGCCCCGGCCCCCACACCCCGCAGTCCAGCTCGTGGACGCTGGTGACCATCACCGTCCCGCCCAGCGCCACCCTGCGAGTCACCTCCGCCGAGCAGCAGCGCACCGGCTCCGCCGCCCGCTCGGGACCGCTCCTGGGCGCAGGCGGCTCCGCACCGCCGCGGCCGACGGCATCCTGCTCAAGCTCGTACAGGCTGATACCGAGCTGCGCCGCACGGGCACGGCGTCGGCTCCTACGGGGTCCTCGACGGTTCACCGCACCAGCATGCCCGCCCCGGCCCCGGACATGGTGGAACCGGCCCGTGCCGGGCAGAACGCCCCGGAACCGTGGTCGCGGGACTTCGGCGCGGTGTTCGCCCGCGGCAGACGCCACCCGCTACGCGAAGCGGCCTGACCAGAGCAAACATGGACGTCCCCCCGCCCGACAGGAAGGGACGCCCCATCACCTCCACCCCCGCCGCCCCGCACTCCACGCTCGTCGGCCTCTTCGCCTCGGTCCACTACATCGCCATCGTCGGCACCGTCGCCACCGCCTCCACCGCTGCCGTCTGCCTGCTCTTGCGCCACGTACTCCTGTGCACCGCCATCGCCCTGACCTGCGCTCAGCAGGTCACCCTCCAGATCAAGCTCCACCGGCTCCAGAACACCGTGCTGGCCCTCGCCGTCGCGCAGGTGCCGCCGCAGCGCCGCCCTGCCGAGTAGCCGACGGCACACCGCCGCCCCGACCCGTCCGACCCCTCGCTCCGCCGATCTGGAGAAGCCATGAAGCCGTCCCTCCGTACCCGCAAGGCCGCTGTTCTGCTCTGGGGCGCCGTGAGCGCCGCGCTGGCGGTGACCTTCGCCGCCTTCGCCGTTCACGACGCCGTCGACCGTGACCCCGCTGTCGCCTGGCACCTGATCAACATGGGCCTGACCATCTTCAACCTCCTGAGCGCCGCCACCGTCTGGGACCGGTTCACCGACACCGAGGTCCTGCGCCGCCTCCGCCAGGCCCGCACGCCCAGCAGCGCCGCCAACCTGGCCCGCCACCTCGGCCGCCGACCCGGCCCGGTGGGCCTGAGCCTGCTGCGCCTGGTCCGCCAGGGCCAGGTCGTGCAGGCGGACACCGTCAACGGCGTCCCCCGCTTCAGGGTCCGCTGACCGGCGCGGCCCACCAGCGGCGGGAGTGCTGAAACACGTATGGCCCGCACCGCGAACGCGGTGCGGGCCATACGTGTTTGTCGTGCCGGTCGCCTTCGGGGCGGTGGCGCCCTACGGGTCGCCGGTGGAACGAGGACGAGCCCGCCGGAGCGTCGGCGAGCTGCTGCTGGTGCGGGGAACCGCGCGGGCAGCTACCCGAAATAGGAGTAGGCGAGGATGCCGTCGAAGCCGAGGCCGCGGTACATCTCCTCCATGCTGGCCCACTCGGTCTCGGGGCCGGGCTGGCGCGCCTGGTCGGCCTCCTCGGCGTCGAGGTCGTGCTCCAGCCACTCCATGGTGCAGCGGCAGCGGACGAAGACCTGGGGGCCGACCTGGATCAGGAGCCAGTCGCGTCCGGCACCGCAGGCCGGGCAGGTGATGAGGATGCCGCGCGGGGTGAGCGGGTCGGGGTGGGGGATGGCCAGGACGGCGGGCGGCTCCGGCGCGGGCTCGGGGCTCTGGCCGAAGCGGTAGTTGGTGTATCGGGGGGTGTGGGGGTCGCGGCCGTCGGGAGTAGTCAAGGAGCCCCTCTCGCGTGGTGTGGTGCGAGAGGGTAAATGCTCCGGGGGGACAGTTAGTTCCGTAATGTCCGAATCTGCTGGTGTGGGGTGCGTCACTTTGGTTCGTGCTGCAGGCCGGGGATTGTCTCGGTCGAGCAGCATCTGGTGGGTTGGGATGTCCTTCGGGCGTTCCTGCTCACACCTGCAGGTAGTCCTCGGTGGTGAACCAGGTGTTCGTGGCCAACTCGGAGTACAAGGCGGCTTGCCAGCAGTTGCGGCCCCCAGACCTTGACCACAGCTCGGCCTTCCGAGCGAAGTGGTCGCGGACTTCCGGCGGTGTGCGGCCCCAGTCCTTCAGCTCCTGGCAGTCGACGCGCACGGCACCGCCGACCTGGGAGACATAGAGGTCCGCGAGCTTGAGTCTCCTGAAGTGGAACTGGGCGCGAGCGGCCAGCACGTCGGGCATCTCGGGCGGCGGCAGGGCGTGGAAGGTAGCGGTGAAGGGCGGCCCGGTGACCCGCGCCCTGAGCCAGGTGTACTCCTCGGCCTCGTGGTCGAAGTAGGGGTTCAGCGTCTGCTGCTCGGCATCGACAGGATCCACGTCTCCCTTCGCCGTGTTGCAGGGAAGGCACGCGGGGGCGAGGTTGCTCGGTGCGACGGCGAGCAACGGGTACAGCATCTTGGGGAGTTGGTGGTCGAGTGTGCCGGCAGTTATGTGCCCGCAGAGCGAGCACTTGCCGTCCGGGGCGGACGACCTCAGCTTCAAGTAGGCGCTATGGCCGATCCTGCCTTCAGGGACCATGCGCGTGGTGTAGCCGTTGGTGAGGGCCCGGTTGATCGGGGCGTGCTTCGTCTTGGGCGGGGTGCCCGTGGGCGGTCCGCCGGGGCTGTGCCGCAGGTGCTTGAGGGTGTGCAGCGTCTGGGTTTCGGCGGCGCTCTCGTACTCGGCCACAGCGTTGACCACGTCAGGGGTCAGGACCTGCAGGGCCGCTCGGTCTGCCTTGGTCTTGGCGGTGCTGGAGCAGAGGGCGAAGAGTTCTGCGGCGTCCAACCGGGGCATGGGCAGTGGAAGCATTACCGGCGTTCCTCGCCGTGCCACTCGTCGAACTCCCTGGTCGCGACGAGGGAACGGGCGATGATCTGCGCCTCGCCGCCGAGTTGTCCGCCGAACTCCGTCATGATCTGGTCGAACGAGAACCCGGCGGCCACCAGGTCCTTGATGTCCTGATGGAACCCGGTGTTGGTGACTTCGAGGCCGAAGACCTCCTGGGTCAGGATGCCGACGTTCTCGCCGAAGGTCTCCAGCGCTGGCCGGTTGGCGAACAACTGGTCACCGAAGCGGCGCAGCTTGTAGACGCAGCGGGCGGGAACCTCTTGGAGGACGACAGGCGAGTGGGTGGCGATGATCGCCAGGGCGTTGAGGTCGGTGAGCAGGTCGGAGATCGCTCGGACGAGGGCAGACAGCAGCGGCGGATGCAGGTGGGATTCGGGCTCGTCGATGATCACCAGGGTGCGCTCGCCCACGAGCTCGACCAGCCTGGTGACGGTCAGCAGGGCGACCTTGTGTCCGGAGCTCAAGTTTCGAAAGACCCGCCTGGCCTCGGACTTCCGCTTTGCGGCGTTACTGGTGGCGCGGAACCGGTCGAGCCACCCCTCCTCCAGCAGGCCGCTGTTGGCATACATCAGCGTTCTGACGGCCTTCGTCCAGCGTTCGCTGCGCTCTCCGGTCAGGCACGCCTCGACACTTTTGGCGAAGAGTTTCAGGAGTTGCTCGGGCGTCTTCAGACTGCGGGTGCGGCGGACGGTCGCCCCGTCGGAGACGGTGGCGCGCAGTCCGACGTAGTCGACCGGGAATGCCGGGGTGGAGACGGCTTCCGGGAGGGTGTCGAAGGCGCTGAAGCTGACGCTGACGAGGTTGGTGAACGACTGCCGTTGGGGTGCCCGGCCGTGTTCGGTGAAGCGGCCGATGGTCTCTTGGCCGCCGGGTGGGTTGCCGGCGGCGCGGGCCATCCGGCTGAGCAGGACGGACTTGCCGGCGCCGTTGCTCCCGGTGATGACGTGGACGTTGGTGGGTGGAAGGGAGCCGGGCGTGGCCCGGAACGTCATGTGCAGTTCGTTGCTCTCGTCGCCGTTCGCAGGTACCAGACGGTAGTCCACCTCGAAGGCGAGGACGCGTGCACCGCCGCGGGCGATCCGGGCGAACTGCTCCTCGACGGTGCTGGCCCTGACGAAGCGCAGCAGCGAGTAGATGGTGACGCTCTCGTCGCGGGCGTGTTCGAAGATCGCCCGGTCGAAGGCCATGTCCCGGAGCCCGGTGAGGACCTGGATGCGGATCATGTCGCCCAGGTCGGCCAACTGCCGGTAGTAGGTGTCGTCCTGGCCCAACGAGAAGTACTCGTCGGGAAGGGCGTCGAAACGTTCTGGGACGTCGGTCCTTGTGTTCCTGCGGTCGGCCTGCCCGTAGCGGCCGATCTTGACCGTGCCGATCTGGTGGACGCGCTCCGCCGTGTCGACGACCACCAAGTGGAACATGGTGACAAAGCCCTCGTCGTTCCAGGCATCCCGCACGAGGGCGGCCAGGGGCAGGTGGGAGAGATCCAACGCCTGTCCCCGGTCGACCACCATGAACTGCATGGTTCCCCCGTTCGGATCTGGGCCCGCCGGTGCCTTGTTCGGCGGCTGCCCGAATCCTACGGGGCCCGTCCCGAAGTACTGTGCAAGTTCTGCCTGAGGTCATGCCACGCGGTGAGCGGCAGGTCTGGTGCCGGTGGCGCGGAGGCGGCGCAGTGAGTCGGCCTCCGCGCCGGGGCGGTCAGGCGACGTGGATGTCGAGCAGCGCGGCGGCGTGGTCGAGGCGTTCGTTCACCTCGGCCGCGGTGGTGCTGCTCGTCTCCGCGGTGAAGCTCGCCCGGCACGGCTGAGCCCGTGTGGCCGGGCCCGCTTTCCGGTCGGAGGTGGGCGCGGCCGGGAAGGGGGCCGGAGCGGGCCCTGAGGGGTTTCGCGGCCCTCGTCGGTCGGTCAGGCGGCCAGCAGGATCGGTCGCAGGGCTCCGCTGCGCAGGTGTGCGACGGCCGGGGCCGCGAAGCGGCGGGCGGCGGCGGTGGCGGCGAGGCCGGTGAGGCTGCCGGTGATCAGGGCTGCGGCGACGTCGTGGGGGTAGTGGGCGCCGACGTAGACGCGGGAGGCGGCCATCAGCAGGGCGGCGAGGGCGGTGAGGGCGGCCAGGCGGCGGTTGACCAGGAGGAGGGCGGCGGCTGTGGCGGCGGCGACGGTGGTGTGGTTGGAGGGCAGTGACCAGTCGTTGGGCGGGGGGCAGGCTTCGAGGATGAAGTCGTGCGGCAGGGCCCGGCAGGGGCGGGGCTCGGTGAGGGCGCTCTTGACGGCGTCGTTGAGGAGGTAGGCGAGGACGGCTGCGATCGGGATGGCGAGGGCGGCGGCCATCACCGTGTGGTCGGCGCGGCGGGCCAGCCACCAGCCGGCCAGCATGAACAGCGCGAACAGGCCGATGCCGTAGCTGGTGTAGGCGGTCATCGGGGTGTTCAGCCACGGTGTGCGGTGGGCGAAGTCGGTGACGGCGGTGTAGAGGCCGCCGTCGATGCGTGCGCCGTCGAGCGCGAGGACGGCCGGGGTGGGGGTGGTCATCGTGTGGACTGGTCTTTCGCTCGGGCCCCGCCGGTGAACGGGCAGGGGCTGTGGTGCGGGTTCGGGGTGAACGGCCGCGTGCCGGGCCGTGAAAGGGCCCGGCGGGTGGTGCGGCTCGGATGTTCGTGCGGTCAGGTGCGGGGCGGGCGCAGGGCGGCGAGGAGGGCCAGGGCGGCGGCCTGGACGGTTATCACGGTGGTGATCAGGGCGGGGACGGAGACGCTGTACAGGGCTCCGGTCAGGGCGCCGCCGGCCAGGGTGGCCGCGCCGACGACGGCGGCGAACAGGCCGTAGGCGGTGGCGCGGCGGGGGGTGGGGACGAGGTCGGCGACGGTGGCGCGCAGGGTGGATTCCTGGACGCCGGTCGCCGCGCCCCACAGCAGTGCCCCGGTCACGACTGCGGGCACGGTGTCGGTGAACGCCAGCGCGGTGGTGGCGGCGGCCAGCAGCGGCAGCACGACGAGGACGCGGGGGCCGATGCGGTCGTAGGCCCAGCCGGTGGCGAGGGCCGCGGCGGCGTCGGTGAGCATGGCCGCCGCGTACAGCACCGGCACCAGGGAGGCGGGGAGCAGGTGCCGCTGGATCAGGTGGAAGGAAAGGACGCCGAAGGTCGCGAAGCCGGTCATGGTGGCGGCGGTGAACGCCGCGTACACCCAGAACGCGCGGGGCAGCGGTTCCCGCCCGGCTGTCGGCGGTTGCTCGGCGGGTCCTGCCGTCGAGGGGGCGTGGGGGGTGTTCTCGTAAGCGGCGGGGTCGGGGACGCGGGTGCGCAGCCACCACAGCAGGGCGAGGACGGCCGCGCCGGGGACGGCGAGGATGCCGAGGGCGGGGCCGTAGTCGTGGGTGGCGGCCAGGACGGCGGCGACGGTCAGGGGGCCGATGATCGCGCTGACCTGGTCGAGGGCCTCGTGGACGGCGAAGCCCCGGCCGCGGCCGGTGGCGGCGGTGGCGTGGGAGAGCAGGGTGTCCTTGGCCGGGGAGCGCACCGACTTGCCGACCCGCTCCGCGATCACCAGCGCGCACGCCGCGCCGAGCGTGCCCGCGATGCCGAGCAGCGGCACGGTGACCACGGTCAGCGCGTAGCCGCCGATCGCCAGCGCCCAGAACCGGCCGGTGCGGTCCGCCAGCGGCCCGGAGACCAGCCGCAGCCCGAGCGCCGCCGCCTCCCCGGCCCCGGTCACCACCCCGACGACGGCCGCCGACGCGCCGAGGGAGGCCAGCAGTGGGCCGGTGACGGAGCGGGCACCCTCGTAGACGAAGTCCGCGAGGAGGCTGACGATCCCGAACCAGACGACGAACCGCCACGGCCGCATGCCGACGGCCCGTTCGCCCGCCGCGGCACGGACACCCGACTTCGCAGGGTTCACGTCCACAGTGCCTGCGCGATCGCGCCGCCGGTGAACGCCGCGCCCAGGCCGGCCGCCACGCTGCCCGCCACGTTCGCCACCGCGTAGAAGCGGGCGCCGCTCTCGGCCAGCCGCAGCGTCTCGTAGGAGAACGTCGAGTACGTGGTCAAAGCCCCGCAGAACCCGGTGCCGACCAGCAGTTGCACGTGCGAGGACATTGCTCCGGCGGCCACCGCGCCCGTCAGCAGCCCCAGCACCATCGACCCGGCGACGTTGACCGCGAAGGTGCCCCACGGGAAGACCGTGTCGTGGCGGGCCTGCACCGCCCGGTCGGTCAGGTAGCGCAGCGGCGCGCCCACGGCCGCGCCGACGATCACCAGCAGCCAGTTCACTTCTTCCCCTTGTCGCGGCCGACGTAGCGGATGACCTCGCAGTCGTCGAGGATCACCAGCCCCTCGGTGACCAGCTCGTCCAGCTGCGGCAGGAACGCCCGCACATGCTCCTCGCTGTCCACGATCACGACCGCCACCGGCAGGTTGTCGCTGAGCGACAGCAGCCGCGCGGTGTGCACGAGCGAGGACGCACCGAAGCCCTCCACACCGCGGAACACGCTCGCCCCCGCCAGGCCGGCGGCGTGCGCCCGGTGCACGATCTCGCTGTACAGCGGCCGGTGGTGCCACAGGTCGTCCTCCCCGACGAACACCGTCACCCGCAGCGCCCTGCCCGTGAGCCTGGTCATCGCGTCCTCCAGCCGATCACTTTGCGGGCTGCCTGCGCGCCTGCCCACACCGCCGTCATCGCCGCGGCCAGGGTCGCGGCCAGGTATCCGAGCGCCGTCGCGGCGTGCCCGCCCTCGACGAGGCGCTGAATGTCCACCGTGTAGGTGGAGAACGTGGTGAACCCGCCCAGCACGCCGGTGCCGAAGAATGGCCGCACCAGCCGGTGCGCCGCCCACGCCTCGGTGATCACCACCAGGAAGACGCCGATCACCGCGCAGCCCACCGCGTTCACCACCAGCGTGGTCCACGGGAACAGGCCCGGCACGGTGGGCCATATCAGTGCGGCCCCGTACCGGGCGCTCGCACCGAGCACGCCGCCTGCGGAGATCACGGCGAGCGTCGACAGCTGTCCGCGGCCGGGGCCGGCGGGAGGTGCGGGCGCGGGTTCGATGTCGGGGTCGACGGGCTCGACCGCGGTCTCGGCCTGGGGGTGCTCCACGGGCACACGTCTCCTACTCGCGCGGCACCCGGGCATGCGGGTGCGACCGTCACAAGTAGGGACCGTTGGCGGCGACTGCCGCGGTTCGGGTACGGCGGGCCCCACCGCCGCTCAACACCCCAAGGGCGCTGCGAAGTCCCACCCTACCCGCAACGCTGCCTTCGGCTGAAGCGGGCGTGCCGCCAGCCAGCTCCAGCCGAAGCCGGGTCCGTGCAGGAGTCTCAGGCCGCGACGGCAAGGGACAGCCGGGCCGGGGTGGGGAATGCGGTGTTCTCGCTGCAGGGGGTGCCGGTGGCGAGGCAGTAGTGGAGGCAGCCGAGGAGTCGGTTGTAGAGGTTGCGCTGGGCGGAGGTGTGTCGGTCGCCGGCGTTGCGGCGGCGGTCGTAGTGGGCCCGTGCTCCGGGCGAGGCGTTCAGCGAGGCGAACGCCCAGACGTAGCCGACCGCGGCCAGGCGCTGCTTCTTGACCCGGCGGACCATCACCGCGCGGCTCTTTCCTGAGGCGCGGGTGACGGGCGCCGATCCGGCGTACGCCTTGAGTGCCCTGGCGTCGGCGAAGCGGGTGCGGTCGTCGCCGATCTCGGCGAGGACCCGGGCGCCGCTGAGCGCGCCCAGGCCGGGGAAGCTGGTGATGACCGCCGCGTCGGGATGCTGCGCGAACAGTTCGGCGGAGGCTTCGGCGAGGTCGTCAGCTGCGGCGCAGGCGGCCTCGAACTTGCCCAGCAGGGCCAGGGCCTGGCGGCCCATCGCCTGCTCGACCAAAGGGAGTTGGCGCATCTGCGGCAGACGGAGGGCGGCGTGCAGGCGCTCGACCTCGGCGTCGATGCCGCGCTGGCGGCCGGCGCGCTTGAGCACGGCCTTGAGCTGGGCCCGGGTGAGGCGGGCGGCGCGGTCGGGGGTGGGTGCGGCGGCCAGCAGGGTGCGGGCCAGCGGCGCGTTGAGGCCGCCGGTGACCGGCTGGACGGCGGCGAGGTAGCCGGGGAAGTACTTGCGCAGCTGGGAGCGAAGCTTGTTGCCGGCCTGGGTGCGGTCCCAGACGGCGTCCTGCTGGGCACGGGCCAGGACGGCGACGGCCTGGGCGAGCTCGCTGTCGGCCGAAAGCTGACGGTGCGCGTCGGCGTCGGTGCGCAGGATGTTCGCCAGCACCATCGCGTCGAGGTGGTCGGACTTCTTCCTGGCCACGCTGTGGCGCTCGCGGTAGCGGGCGGCGGCCATCGGGTTGACGGCGTAGACGGGGCGGCCGGTCGCCCGGAGGGAGGCGACCAGCAGGCCGCGGGAGGTCTCGATCGCCACCGGTATCCGCTCGTCGGGGCTGTCGCCGTGTTCGGCCAGGAGGTCGAGCAGCTGCTGCAGGCCGGTCGCGTCGTCGCCGATCCGGGCCCGGCCGAGGAGCTTGCCGTCGTTGTCGACCACGGCGACGTCGTGGTGGTCGCTGGCCCAGTCGATCCCGCAGAACACCTTCACGGGCGTCCTCCCAATCTTCCGTCCGATGTGTCGTCCCTGCTGGTCAGAGACCTGAGCGGAGGCACGCGACTCCCTAATGGAAGGGCTCTGGGCCCGTCATCCGATTGGTCGTTCGTGACCCCAGCTGACCGCAGGGGCCTCGGTCTGTGAAGGAGCTCGAAGGCGTCCCGGAGAAGTGAGAGGTGTGCCCTGAGGAGGGCTCGGACCACGGGTATTCGATCACTGGCAGCGCAGCGGTCGTGCGGGTGCCGGACGCCGGGGCCCGCCGGTCTCTTGCTGGAGGTCAGGGCCTCGGGTACAGGGGAGTAAGAAGTCATCTCATTTGGGCTTGTAGGCTGCTCGCGTGCTGATCGTGGAGCGTCTGGTGCCGGACGAGTTGTGGGAGTTGTTCCAGCGGGTGGTGC
>NZ_JNYE01000032.1 GCF_000717185.1 Kitasatospora phosalacinea
ACATCGCCCGCGGCGCCGCCTCCGGCGACCTGGACGGCTACTTCGCCGAGCTGAACAAGAAGTGGTCCCAGGCACAGAAGACCGTCAACGGCTGACCCCACCGGCCCAGTTGACCGAGCGGCACGGCCGGAACCCCACCGGCCGCGCCGCCCACCGGGTGTCAGGACTTGAAGAAGGAACGGAAGATGACTGCACTGCAGAGGGACCGGGGCGCCGGAAAGCCCCCCGCGCAGGCCGCGGCGGACGGCGGCGCCGACCGGGCCGACCGGCGCCGCGCTCCCCGGCGCAAGGCTCTGCGCCGCCACTGGTGGTTCACGCCGTGGCTGTACCTGGTGGTACCGCTGGCGTTCCTGGTGACGTTCACGTACCTGCCGATCGGCGACATGATCGGCTACAGCTTCACCGACTGGGACGGGATCAGCCCGGAGCGCAACAACGTCGGCCTGGAGAACTACACCGACCTGTTCACCCGGCCCGAGCTGTTCAAGGTGTTCCTGGTCTCCGGCGTCTACCTGGTCGCCGCGGTGCTGCAGATCGCGCTGGCCCTGTACTTCGCCACCGTGCTGAGCTTCAACACCCGCTTCCGGAACCTGTTCAAGGGCATCCTGTTCTTCCCGTACCTGATCAACGGCGTGGCGATCGGGTTCGTGTTCCTGTTCTTCTTCCAGCCGCACGGCACCCTCGACTCGCTGCTGTCGCTGGTCGGCGTGCACGGCAAGCACCAGTGGCTCGGCGACCCGGACCTGGTCAACAAGTCGCTGGCGGGCGTGTCGGTGTGGCGCTACACCGGGCTGAACCTGGTGCTGTTCCTCGGCGCCATCCAGTCGATCCCGCCGCACCTGTACGAGGCCGCGGCGCTGGACGGCGCCAACCGCTGGCAGCAGTTCCGGCACATCATCGCGCCCAGCATCAAGCCGGTGATCAGCCTCAGCGCGATCCTCGCGGTCTCCGGCTCGCTCGCCGTCTTCGAGATCCCGTACATCATGACGGGCGGCGCCAACGGCTCGCAGACCTTCGTCATCCAGAGCATCAACATGGCGTTCAAGTTCGACAAGTTCGGGCTCGCCTCGGCCAGCGCCGTCGTGCTGATCGTCCTGATCCTGATCGTCACCTGGATCCAGCGCCGCCTGGTGCCGGAGGAGAGGGTGGAACTGTCGTGACCACCAACGCCGCTACGAACGACCGCCGCCGTTTCCACGCCCGCTCCGCCGCCGCGTCCGGTGCCAAGTACCTGTCGCTGGTGCTGGCCAGCGCCGTGGTGCTGGTGCCGCTGCTGGTGATCCTGTTCACCTCGCTGAAGACCCGCAAGGAGGCCCTGGCCACCGGGCCGCTGGACCTGCCCGCGAACTGGTTCAACTTCGAGAACTTCAAGATCGCCTTCACCCAGGGCCACATGATGCCGGCGTTCCTGAACACCGGGATCATCCTGCTGGTCTCCGTCACCGGCACCGTGCTGATTGGCTCGATGACCGCCTACGCCATCGACCGCTTCGAGTTCCGGTTCAAGAAGCTCGTCATGGCCGCGTTCCTGCTCGCCAGCCTGGTGCCGTCGGTGACCACCCAGGTCGCCACCTTCCAGATCGTCAACGAGCTCGGCGCGTTCAACAGCCGCTGGGCGCCGATCCTGCTCTACCTCGGCACCGACATCATCTCGATCTACATCTTCCTGCAGTTCATCCGCTCCATCCCGGTCTCGCTGGACGAGGCGGCCCGGCTCGACGGCGCCAACTCGTTCACCATCTACTGGCGGATCATCCTGCCGATGCTCAAGCCCGCCATCGCCACCGTGGTGATCGTCAAGGGGGTGACCGTGTACAACGACTTCTTCATCCCCTTCCTGTACATGCCCTCCACCGACCTGGGCACCATCTCCACCTCGCTGTTCCGCTTCCAGGGCCCGTTCGGCGTCAACTGGGAGATCATCTCGGCCGGCGCGATCCTGGTCATCCTCCCCACCCTGGTCGTCTTCCTCGCCCTGCAGCGCCTCATCTACGCCGGCTTCGCGGCCGGCTCCAGCAAGTGAGCCGCCGCACCGGGGGGAACGGGCGGCGGTCGGCAGGGAACGCGCGGCGGCACCGCACCTGCGCCGCGGTGCCGCCGCGCGGGGAGCCGGCGGGACGGGAGGCGGGGCGATGAGCGGACGCGTCACCATCCGGGAGGTCGCCGCCCTCGCCGGGGTCTCGGCCGGGGCCGTCTCGCTCGCGCTGAACGACCGGCCCGGGGTGTCCGCGTCCACCCGGGAACGGATCCGGGCCGCCGCCGAACAGCTCGGCTGGGTGCCCAGCCAGGCCGCCCGCAGCCTGGCCCGGCTCGCCCCCGGCACCGACACCGTCGGGTTGGTCATCACCCGCCCGGCCCGCCAACTCGGCCTGGAACCCTTCTACATGGAGTTCATCTCCGGCATCCAGAGCGTGCTGGAGGAACGCTCGGCGACCCTGCTGCTGCGGCTGGTCCGCGACCGGGAGCAGGAGATCGCCGTGCACCGCACCTGGTGGCGCACCCGCCGGGTCAGCGGCTCCGTCCTGGTCGACCTCACCGAGGCCGACCCGCGGATCCCCGCGCTCGCCGCGCTCGGCATGCCGACCGTCGCGGCGGGCCACCCCGGCCTGGCCGGAGGGGAGTTGGCCGCCGTCTGGACCGACGACTCGGCCGCCGTCGAGGACGCCGTCCGCTACCTCGCGATGCTCGGCCACCGCCGGATCGCCCGGGTCGGCGGCGACCCCGGCCTCGGCCACACCGCGATCCGCACCAGGGCGCTGGCCGCCGTCGCCGCACAGCTCGGACTGGAGCCGCCCCGCAGCGTCCCCACCGACTTCTCCGGCCAGGCCGGGGCCCGCGCCACCCGGATGCTGCTGGCCTCCGCCCACCGCCCCACCGCGATCATCTACGACAACGACATCATGGCCGTCGCGGGCATCTCGGTCGCCGCCGAGTTCGGCCTGCACGTCCCCGCCGACCTGTCCCTGATCGCCTGGGACGACTCCCAGCTGTGCCGCCTCACCCACCCCGCGCTGTCCGCGATGAGCCACGACGTGCACGGGTACGGGGCCCTGGTCGCCCGCACCCTGTTCGACGTCATCGAGCACCGCGGCGCACCCGTCGGACCGGCCCCCACGCCCGTCCTGGTGCCGCGCGGCAGCAGCGCCCCGCCGACCCACTGACCGCCCCTCCCGCAGACTCCCGGTCCGTCCACGACTCCCTTTGAGGGTAAGGAAGTTCGCGGACGGGCCGGGGCACCACCCGCCCGGAGCGCACCCGATGACCGCCGACCTGCTCACCACCACGATCCGCCGCTACGCCTGGGGCTCGACCACCGCGATCGCCCACCTCACCGGCCGCCCGCCCACCGGCGAACCCGAGGCCGAACTCTGGATGGGCGCCCACCCCGGCGCCCCCTCCCGGATCGACCGCGGCACCGGGAGCGAACCGCTCGACGCGGTCATCGCCCGCGACCCCGCCGCCGAACTCGGCCCCCGGGTCGCCGACCGCTTCGGGCCCCGACTCCCCTTCCTGCTCAAGGTGCTGGCCGCCGAACACGCCCTGTCCGTGCAGGTCCACCCCACCTCCGCCCAGGCCGCCGCCGGGTACGCCGCCGAGGACGCCGCGGGCGTCCCGCTCGACGCCCCGCACCGGATCTACCGCGACCGCAGCCACAAGCCCGAACTCATCTGCGCCCTCGGCGAGTTCGATGCCCTCTGCGGCTTCCGCGACCCGCACGCCACCGCCGACCTGTGGCAGCGCCTCGACCTGCCGGTGCTCGCCCCCTGGATCGACACCCTGCGCACCGCCCCCGCCGGAGCGGCCCTGCGCACCGTGCTGACCGGCGCGCTCGCCGCGGACCGCTCCCGGGGCGAACAGGCTGCCGCCCAACTCCCCTCCGCCCTGCGGAAGTTGGCTGACAGTGCCGACCCGGACGCGGCGAGCTGGGCCGCGTACCTGGCCGCCGCCCGCGACTACCCCGGCGACCCCGGCATCCTCGCCGCGATGCTGCTCAACCACGTCCACCTCGGTGCCGGGCAGGCCCTCCACCTGGACGCCGGAGTCCCGCACGCCTACCTGCGCGGACTCGGCGTCGAGATCATGGCCAACTCCGACAACGTGCTGCGCTGCGGGCTCACCCCCAAGCACGTCGACACCGCCGCCCTCGCCGAGGTCGTCGACTTCCGGCCCACCGCCCCGCACCGCGTCCCCGCCGTCCCCGTCGGCCCCGGCGAACTCGAATTCCTCACCCCCGCCGAGGAGTTCACCCTCTCCCGGATCGAAATCGGCGCCCCCGCCGTGCTCGACGACGACGGCCCGCAGATCCTGCTCTGCACCCGTGGCACCGTCCACCTCCACGACGACTCCACCCTCGGCCCCACCCTCGGACCCGGCGAATCCGCGTACGTCCCGGCCGCGAGCGGGCCGCTGCGGCTGGCCGGGGACGCGACCGTGTTCCGGGCCAGGGTGCCGCGGGCCCGCTGAAACGGCGGCATGCTCGTGGGGCGACGGGGAACGAACCCCACGAACCCGTCCGTCCGTCCACCCGTCCACCCACCCGTCCGTCCACCCGTCCGCCCGCCGCCCGGCGACCGTCACCCCGGGCGGCGGGCCCCCGCGCGAGGAGAGCCGCATGCAGCCCGCCGCCACCGTCCTGTTCCAGGGCGACAGCATCACCGACGCCGGACGCGACCGCGCCCGCCCGGACGACCTCGGCCGCGGCTACGCCGCCCTGGCCGCCGCCGCGCTGCCCGGCACCACCACCGTCCTCAACCGCGGCATCGGCGGCGACCGCCTCACCGACCTGCGCGCCCGCTGGGAGACCGACACCCTCGCCCACCGGCCGGACCTCGTCTCGCTGCTGATCGGCGTCAACGACACCTGGCGCCGCCACGACAGCGGCCTGGCCAGCCCCGTCGACGCCTGGGAGGACGAGTACCGGGAACTGCTGCACCGCCTGCACGCCCACTGCGCCCCCCGACTCGTCCTGATCGAACCCTTCCTCGTCCCCGTCACCGCCGCCCAGTGGACCTGGCGCGAGGACCTCGACCCGCGCATCCAGGCCGTCCGCCGCCTCGCCGCCGAGCACGACGCCCTGCTGCTCGCCGCCGACGGCCTCCTCAACCAGGCCGCCCGCACCGCGGGCGACCCCGCCCTGATCGCCGCCGACGGCGTCCACCCCACCCCCCTCGGCCACCGCCTGCTCGCCGACGCCTGGCTGGCCCTGGTCACCGAGGGGGCGTGAACCCGGCCGTCGCCGCCGCCGAAATCCGCTGGACGGGGTCCGTAGGGTCGACCGCATGACGTACGAGATCTCGTTCTGGCGGGTGCCCGAGGGCAGCACGCTGGAGGACGTCCAGGCGGAGCGGAACGCCGCCTACGACGCCTGGGTCGCCGGGACCGGCGGGGACGACTGCTACCCCCACGGTCTGACGGAGCGCCACCGCGCCGACTGGGCGCGGCTGCTGCGGCGGATCACCGAGGAGATCGGGCCCGGCGAGGCCGAGGAGTTCCCGTACGGCCTGGACTTCTGGCGGATCGGCCCTGACGGCGCCTTCCAACTCCAGTACACCGGCGACACGGCGAGCATCGAGATCCCTCACCGTCACCCGGGCGAGGCCGCGCTCCCGATCACGGACGCGGCGTACCGGGCCGCCCGGATGGTCGAGGAGGAACTCGGCCTGCTGGGCCACGACCACGAGGTCGACCAGCCCGTCCGCACCGGCGACCCGCGCCGGGCCGCCGCCCGCCTCGGCGGCGTCGCAGCCTGGGCGCAGCGCACCCTGGGCTGAACCGGCCGTCGGCCCGGCGGCCCGGCGGCCTACGGCCGGAAGCGGACGGGGGAGGGGCGGGCGTGCCGGGCGGGGCGGTGCGCGCACTATCCTCCCTGACATGACCAGCAGCCCTGCCAGCAGCTCCCGCGGTGCCCGACCGACGATGAAGGACGTCGCGGCCGCCGCCGGGGTCGGGCTGAAGACGGTCTCCCGGGTCGTCAACGGCGAGAGCGGCGTGACCCCCGAGATGGCCGCCCGTGTGCAGGCCGCGATCGAGGCGCTCGGCTTCCGGCGCAACGACAGCGCCCGGCTGCTGCGCACCGGCCGCACCGCCAGCGTCGCGCTGCTGCTGGAGGACATCAGCGACCCGTTCTCCTCCGCGCTCTCCCGGGCCGTCGAACAGGTCGCCGCCGCCGAGGGCTGCCTGCTGTTCACCGGCTCCAGCGCCGAGGACCCGTCCCGGGAACGGGAGTTGGCACTCGCCTTCTGCGCCCGCCGGGTCGACGGACTGATCGTCGTCCCGGCCGGGGACGACCACCGCTACCTGCTGCCCGAGATCGAGTCCGGCACCCCCGTGGTCTTCCTGGACCGCCCCGGCGCCGGCATCGACGCCGACGCCGTGCTCAGCGACAACGCGGGCGGCGCCCGGGCCGGCACCGCCCACCTGATCGCCCACGGCCACCGCCGGATCGGCTTCGTCGGCGACCTCCCCACCATCCACACCGCCGCCGAACGCGCCCGCGGCTACCGCGAGGCGATGGCCGCCGCCGGACTGCCCGTCGACGAACGCTGGGTCGACTGCGGCCCCACCGACCGCGCCCGGGTCGCCGCCGCCGTCCACCGCCTCACCACCGGCCCCGACGCCGTCACCGCCCTGTTCACCGCCAACAACCGCGTCACCCTCGCCGCCCTCCACCACCTCCCCGCCGACCGCCGCCCCGCCCTGGTCGGCTTCGACGACCTCGAACTCGCCGACCTCCTCACCCCCGCCCTCACCGTCGTCGCCCAGGACCCCGTCGCCCTCGGCGCCCTCGCCGCCCGCCGTCTCTTCGACCGCCTCGCGGGCGAGAGCACGCCCCCCGCCCGGCTGGAGATCCCGACGCTGCTCATCCCGCGCGGCTCGGGCGAGACGCCGCCCGGCGGGCGCTGAGAGCGGAAGCGACGGTTCTTCTCTTCAGGCCCCGGGGTTCTTCAGGCCCGGTGGTAGACCAGGTCCAGCCAGTAGCGGTGCTCCTCGTCGAGGAGGTGCGGCGGCAGGGCCGCGATCCAGTCGGCGACCTCGGGGCCGACCGGGAGCTCGCGGTAGAAGCCGAGGCGGAGGTCGGGGAGGCGGGCGGAGTGCAGCCAGTCGCCGACGGTGCGGATGAGGTGCCGTTCGGCGGTCGGGGTGCGGGCCTCCGTCCAGGCGGCGAGCCAGGGGGTGACGGCGCCGGTGGCGACCGCCACGGTCTCCAGGGCCTCGGACGCGTTCGCGCAGTGGCTGGCGAGGGTGGCGGACCACCAGGCGTCCAGGACCTCCCGGACGAGCTCCGCGTGCTGCCAGCCCGACCAGTCGGCGGCGACCAGGCGGGCGGCGACCAGCGGGCCGTCGACGTGCAGCGTGCCGGTGGTCAACTGCCGCAGGATGCGCGGGGCGAGGCGCCGGTACAGGGTGGGGAAGTCGCCCCAGTGGTCGGGGCCCTTCGCCGCCACCGAGTGCAGCAGCCGGTCCGGGACCAGGTCGGGCGGCCCGGAGAGGGCGGCCAACTGCCCGTCGGTGTAGCAGTGTCCGCAGCCGTCGACCACCGGCCCGGGGCGGGCGGTGCGGGCGAGGGCGTCCAGGGCGTGGTGCAGGCGCTGCTGCGCGGTCGTCATGCCGTGTCCCTGCTGGGGTACTCCACCGGGTCGCCCGGCGAAGATTGCGACGCTACCAGGAGCCGATGTGCCGCCCCGCGCCGGGGACCTGACAGGATGGTGACCCGCAGGTGGCGGGTACGCGAGGGACGGGGTGAGCAGCAGGATGCAGCGCCGGGTGACGATCCGGGACGTGGCGGCCCGGGCCGGGGTGTCGGCCGGCGCGGTCTCGCTGGCCCTCAACGACCGGCCGGGCGTCTCCGACGCGACGCGGCGCCGGATCGTCGAGGCGGCCCGCGAACTCGGCTGGTCGCCGAACCTCGCGGCCCGCTCGCTCGCCCAGGGCGACCGGGTGCACACCGTCGGCATGGCGCTCACCCGCGGCGGCGCCGGGCTGGACCAAGTGCAGATGGCGCTGATCGGCGGCATCGAGCAGGTCCTCGCCGAGCGGCCGTGCGCGCTGCTGCTGCACACCGTCCCGGACCGGGACGCCGAGATCGCGCTGTACCGGCAGTGGTGGCAGTCCGGGCGGGTCAACGGATCGGTGCTGGTCGGCGTGGTCACCGACGACCCCCGGCTGGAGCCCGTGCACAAGCTCGGCATGCCC
This sequence comes from Kitasatospora phosalacinea, assembly GCF_000717185.1. Classification (GTDB taxonomy): domain Bacteria; phylum Actinomycetota; class Actinomycetes; order Streptomycetales; family Streptomycetaceae; genus Kitasatospora; species Kitasatospora phosalacinea_A. Next base: position 8,194 of record NZ_JNYE01000032.1, read on the forward strand.
GCCGTCGCGGTCAGCCAGCCCGCGCTGTCCGGCCCGTTCCCCGCCGTGTGGACCGACGACGCCGCCGCGATCGCCGAGGCCGTCCGCTACCTCGCCCTGCTCGGCCACCGCCGGATCGCCCACGTCACCGGCCCCGCCCCGCTCGGCCGCACCCTGCTGCGCGGCGACGCCTTCACCGCGACCGCCGCCGAACTCCCCGGCGTCACCGCCCGCAGCCTCCCCACCGACATCTCCGCCCACGCGGGCGCCCGCGCCACCCGCACCCTGCTGACGGCCGCCGACCGGCCCACCGCGATCGTCTACGACAACGACCTGATGGCCGTCGCCGCGATCGCCGTCGCCGAGGAGCTCGGGCTGCGCGTCCCGCAGGACGTCTCGCTGGTCGCCTGGGACGACTCCGACCTGTGCCGGATCACCCGCCCCCAGCTGTCCGCCCTCAGCCACGACCCGTTCGCGGTCGGCGAGGAGGTCGCCCGCTGCCTGCTGGAACTCATCGACGAGGGCCGCGCCCCGTCCCGCCCGGCCGGCACCCCGGTGCTGGTGCCACGCGGCAGCACGGGGCCCGCGGCGCGCTGAGGCCTGCGGCACGCTGAGGTCCGCGGCGCGCTGAGGCCCGCGGCGGGCTGAGGGTCGCGGCGCGAGGCCGCCTACGGCACGTCGCGGCGGCGCAGGGTCCGCAGGGCCATGGCGAGGGTGACCTCGGTGCCGTCGCTCCAGGAGCAGACCTCCAGCCAGGAGAGGTAGCCGCCCCGGGCGAAGGCCAGCACCTCGCCGGGGCAGTCACCGTCCTCGGTGCGGATCAGGGCCTCGGCGGCCACCACGGTGCGCGGGCCGGACGGCGCGGGCCGGACCGCGGCCGTGTCGAGGTCGAAGTGGGCCGTGCCGCACCCGCACGTGCAGCGCTCCCGCACGCGCAGGTGCGGCAGTTGGGCGCGCAGTGCCAGGTGCACCGGATCGTCGCCGCCGAGGAGCACGTCGAGCACCCCGGCCACGTCGGGAGGAAGGTGCTCGGGCATGCCCGCACCGTACCCCACCTGCACCGTCACCTCACCTGCCGGGTTCCGGGGCGCACGCCCCGGGCGGCGTCCACATCACCCGGACCCGGTCGGCGGTCGCGTCGTAGCCGAGCAGCGGCTCGGTGCCGCCGCCCTCGGAAAAGAGCGGGACCGACCTGCCCAGCCGCCGTCCGATCGCTGCCAGGAAGCCGGACAGCACGTCCAGCCTTTCCTGGCTCTGGAGTTCGCGCAGGTCGACGTCGAAGTCGATCGCCTCGTCGGAGAGGAAGCGGAAGATCGCGCAGACCTCCGGGGCCGGCCACACCAGCAGGTTCGGGCACTCCGCGTCGTCCGGGCGGGAGAGCACGGCCCCGGCCCGCGGCAGCGGCAGCACCGCGTCGCCCTCGCGGTACTCGTGGGCCCAGCCCCGCTGTTGGACCAGGTCGAGGACGGCCTGCCAGTCCGCCGCCGTCGTGCCCGTGACGAACGCATCCGGCAGGTAGCCCCCCTCGGACGGGTCGAGCAGCCACGCGGTCAGGTCGTCCCAGAACAGGTCGGTCATGCCGCCATCCTGCCCTCCGGACACCGCCGGACCGAACGGATTTCCGGGCGCCGCAGCCCCGACGGGGAGTCAGCCGCGGCCCCGACGGGAGGTCAGGTGCGGAGCAGCGCGAGGGCGAGGGCGAGGGTGCGGGCCCGGCCGGACAGCGAGGCGTCCCCTCGTGCAGCCCGCCCACCAGCTCGGCCGGCCCGCCCCGCCGCGCCCCCGGGAGCAGGTCGCCGACCGCGGCCGCCACCCGCAGCGCGAGCCGCCGGGTCTCCTCCGCCGGAGCCGCCAGGCACGGCAGCAGGGCGGGCAGCACCCAGCGGGGCGTGCAGCGCCGCGCGGGCCGGGAACGGGACGGCGGCGGCCGACGCCGAGTGGACCGGGCCCCGGTGGCGGATCGCGTTCACCGGCTCGTCCTGCGCCGCCGCGACGGCCGCCGGGCCCTCCCCGTACAGGGCCGCCGGCAGTTCGGGCAGGTCCGCCGCCGGGCCGTACGCGGACGGGACCCCACCGCCGCGGGGCTCAGTCGGCGGGCGGGGCGGCGGTGGAGCCGCGGGGGGTGAGCTGGGGGGCGAGGTCCTCGTAGCCGTCGACGGGGCGGCCCGCGACGAGGTCGAGGAGGGTGCGGGCGGCGTGGGCGCCGTAGGCGTGGATGTCGCGGGTGAGGGCGGTGAGCGGGGGGCGGACGACCTGGACGAGGGGGGAGTCGTCCCAGGCGACCAGGGAGAGGTCCCGGGGGACGGAGAGGCCGAGTTCCTGGGCGACGGAGAGGCCGGCGACGGCGGTGATGTCGTTGTCGTAGAGGATCGCGGTGGGGCGGGTGGGGGAGAGCAGCAGGCGGCGGGTGGCGCGGGCGCCCTCCTCGCCGGTGTAGTCGGTGTGGACAGTGGGCAGCGCGTCCAGGCCGAGGTCGGCGCAGGCGGCGGTGAAGGCCTCGTCGCGGATGGCGGTGTGGACCAGGCCGGTGAGTCCGGCGACGCGGCCGACCCGGCGGTGGCCGAGGGCGGCGAGGTACTCCATGGTCTCGCGGACGGCGGCGGCGTCGTCGGACCAGACGGGGGTGAGCCTCCCGGAGCCCGAGGGGTGGCCGATGACGACGGTGGGCAGGCCCATCTCCTCCAGCGCGGGCACCCGGGCGTCGTCGCGGCGCAGGTCGACCAGGATCGCGCCGTCGATGTGGCGCTCGCCCCACCAGCGGCGGTACGCCTCCAGGCCGCGTTCGTGGTCGGAGACGACCTGGAGGGCGAGCGAGTAGGAGGCGTCGGAGAGGACCTTCTCGATGCCGCCGATCAGCTCCATGAAGAAGGGCTCGGTGCCGAGCATCCGGGCGGGCCGGCAGAGCGCGAGCCCGACGGCGGCGGCCTTGGCGCCGCTGAGGGCGCGGGCGGCGCTGTTGCGGACGAAGCCGAGTTCCTCGGCGACGGCGGCGATCTTGGCGCGGGTGGCGTCCGAGACGCCTGGTTGACCGTTCAAGGCGTTGGAGACGGAGACCTTGGACACGCCCACGATCTTGGCGATGTCGGCGATGGTCGGCCGCTTCGCCGGCGGGCTCTGCTGCTGGGACACCTGCTCCACGGAACCTTTCAGGACTGCTCGTCGACCGCCCGTCGACCGTTCTGGTGCCGGACGCGGACCTGCTGTGCCCTCTCAAGCTACTACGCGCACCCCGCTCCGCTGTAGCCCGGCGCCCCTACCGGGAGGGTGTTCGCAACAAACGGTTAACCAGGCGTTGACAACGATGTCGAGCCGCCAATACGGTCTTCACGCCTTAATCGGTTAACTGCCGATCGGGCAGGCCGCTGGACGCCTGCCCCGCGCACGAGGAGCACCTCCCCGCAAGACCCGGTGCGGACGGCACGCCCCAACGAACGTCGCCGTCCGCACCGCCGGCCCCGAGCCCCCGTGATTGGGACACCCGGCGGCCGGGGCACCTCACACCCGCACCTCCCACCCCCACAGCCGGGACGAAAGGCACTCGCGTGAACCCGAGACTCCAGCACCACCGCTCCACCGCCCCCACCCGCTCCACCCGCTCCACCGCCCCCACCTCCACCCGCCGCTCCGCCAGGCGCCTGGCGCCGATGGCGTTCCTGCTGGCGGCCTCCGTCGCCGCGGCCGGGCTGACCCTCGGCCGGGCCGACACCGCGCAGGCCGCCGGGGCGGACTCGTTCGCGACCCGCTGCGGCGTGCACTTCTGCCTGGACGGCAAGGAGTACTACTTCGCGGGCACCAACACGTACGACATGTTCACCTACGGCGGCAGCTACGGCGACACCGAGACCCAGTTCATGGACAAGGCCCGGATCGACGCCCAGTTCGCCAACCTCCAGGCCGACAAGGTCGACGTGGTGCGGCTGTGGATGTTCAGCCACGAGAACTGGCACGGCTTCGAGAAGTCGAAGGGCGTCTACGACGAGCAGGAGTTCGCCCAGTTCGACTACATCATCCAGTCCGCCAAGGCGCACGGCATCCGCCTCGTCCCGGTGTTCGAGAACTACTGGGAGGCCTACGGCGGCATCGACACCCGCCTGCAGTGGGAGGGCCTCTCCGGCGGCCAGCCCGGGCGGGCCGCGTTCTTCGACAAGACCCGCTGCCCGGGCTGCTTCACCTCGTACAAGAACTACATCTCGTACGCGCTGAACCGGGTCAACCACTACAGCGGCGTCAAGTACAAGGACGACCCGACCATCTTCGCCTGGGACCTGATGAACGAACCCCGGTACCAGGACCAGAGCGCCGCCGAGAACGTCAACGGGACGACGCTGCGCGCCTGGGTGGACGAGATGGGCGCGTTCGTGAAGTCGATCGACTCCAAGCACCTGCTGGGCGTCGGCCTGGAGGGCCACGGCAGCAACTACGGCTTCGGCGGGGACGAGGGCAACCCCTTCGTCCACGTGCAGCAGTCGCCGTACATCGACTACACCTCCGCGCACCCGTACCCGACCGAGTCCTGGGCGAACCTGAGCCTCGACCAGACCAAGGCGCTGATCCGCTCCTGGATCACCGACTCGCACGACAAGGTCGGGAAGCCGTTCTTCATGGGCGAGTTCAACGTCCACAACGTCGACCGCTCGGCCTGGTGGGGGCAGCTCTACCCCGACTTCGAGGCCGCGGGCGGCGACGGCAGCGCGTTCTGGTGGTACGCGGACCGCAGCGTGGACGGGAAGTTCGGCGTGCTGGCCGGGGCGCCCGAACTGTCGGTGTTCCGCGCCCACTCGGACCGGATGCGTGCCAAGTCCGGTCTGACCAGCGGGACTTCCAGCCCGACGGCGAGCGCGAGTGCGAGCGCGAGTGCGTCCGCCAGTGCGTCGGCCAGTGCCAGCGCCAGTGCGAGTGCCTCCGCGTCCGCGTCCGCGAGCGCGTCCGCGAGTGCCTCCGCGTCCGCGAGTGCCAGTGCCAGTGCGCCCGCCGGGAGTTGTGCGGTGCACTACGGGCTGTCGGACTGGGGCAGCACCTTCAACGGCGACGTGACGGTGAAGAACACCGGCAGCGCGCCGGTCAACGGCTGGCAGGTGGCGTTCGCGTTCCCCGGTGACCAGAAGGTCACCAACATGTGGAACGCGGTGCCGGTGCAGACCGGCAAGCAGGTGGTGGCGAGCAACCCGGCCTCGTACAACACGGTGATCGCGGCCGGCGGCAGCGTCAACTTCGGCTTCAGCGGCAGCTCCAGCGTGGGCACCAACGGCGTTCCGGCCGCCTTCACGCTCAACGGCAAGGCCTGTAGCACCTACTGACGGACAGTCAATTCACTTCGGCTGCCCGGTGGTCGCCCGGTGAGGGGCGGCCGCCGGGCGGTCGGGCACGAGCAAGAGGGAAGCGATGCGCAGAGGATGGGCCGCCCTGGGGTCGGCGACCGCACTGGTCCTGGCCCTGGGCGGGTGCACCGGCGGGGGCGGGCCCGCTCCGCTGGAGGGGGTGGTGGCGGAGGCCGACCGGTCGAAGGTGTCGGGGTCGATCACGGTGCTGACCAACCGGGTCGACCAGGTGAACAGCGGGCTGCTGAAGAAGTACGCGGCCGAGTTCAACGAGCTCTACCCGAAGGTGGAAGTGCACTTCGAGGGCTTCGTCGACTACGAGGGCGAGGTGGGCAAGCGCCTCGCCGAGGGCGACTACGGTGACGTGCTGCTGATCCCGGACGACCTCCCGGCGGGCCAGTTCCCCACCTACTTCGCCTCGTTGGGCAACGCGCGGGAGCTGTCGGACACCTTCGACTACATCGACTACGGCACCGTCGACGAGCGGGTGTACGGCATCGCGAACATCGGCATCGCCTCCGGGATGGTCTACAACAAGGCGGTGTGGGCGCAGGCGGGCATCACCGAGTGGCCCGCCACGCCGGACCGGTTCCTCGCCGACCTGAAGGCGATCAAGGAGAGGACCGGGGCGATCCCGTACTACACCAACTACCACGACGGCTGGCCGCTGCGGCAGTGGACGGACGCGATCGGCGTGCCCAGCTGCGACAACACCGCGCGCGACAAGCTGGCCGCCACCGCCGCACCCTGGGCGCCGGGCGGCGACCTGCACGAGATCGACGGCCTGCTGTACCGGATCGTGCACGGGAAGCTGGCCGAGTCCGAGCCGCAGAGCACCGACTGGGAGCAGTCCAAGAAGCTGCTCGGTACCGGCCGGGTGGCCACCATGGAACTGGGCTCCTGGGCGATCGCGCAGATGCGGGAGGCCGCGCGGGACGCGGGCGCGGATCCGGACGACATCGGGTTCATGCCGCTGCCGGTGCAGCACGACGGGCACTTCTGCACCGTCGTGCAGCCGGACTACAAGTACGCGGTCAACGTGCACTCGGCGCACCAGGACGCGGCCAAGGCCTGGCTGGAGTGGTACGTCACCCGCTCCGGCAGCGCCGCCGCGGAGGAGTCGATCTCCGCGGTGCGCGGCGCCCGGCTGCCCGCCTCGCTGCAACCGCTGGACGACCGGGCGGTGCGGATGATCCCGCAGACCCGGGAGCAGCTGGCGAAGGTCGACGCGATCGACCGGGCCGCGGGCATCGGCCTGGACGCGCCCGACTACCGGCGCAAGCTGGTCGACCTGGCGGCGGGCACCGCCCCCGGCGACCTGGACTCCTACTTCGCGGACCTCAACCGGCGCTGGGGCCGGGCGCAGAAGGCGGTCGGCTGAGTGCTCCCGCCGGACCGGCCCGTCTGGTGAACCGGTAAACCTGCTGTCCCGCCCAGCCCGCCCGTGGCTGGTGGGGCAGCAGTGCCGTTCCCGGCTTTCCAGCAGTTCGCGGGCGAGTCGGCGGGCACTGAAACTCATCAAGGTATTCACATAACCGGTTTATAGACAGGGCCGCTCCGGCGGGGTTACGGTTCTGCTCGCGCCGCAAACCCGACCACCGGTCCGGCCGAACGACCAAGGAGCCGCACGCATGAAGGACACCACCCCGCTCGACCAGGGCTGGAGCCTGCACCACGAAGGGGACCGGCTGCCCGCCACCGTTCCGGGCTGCGTCCACACCGACCTGCTGGACGCCGGGCTGATCCCCGACCCGTTCCTGGACACCAACGAGCTGGAGGTGGCCTGGGTCGGCCGCCGCGACTGGACCTACACGCTGGAACTGCCCGCCCACGGCAGCCGCCACGAGCGCACCGACCTGGTCTTCGACGGCCTCGACACCGCCGCCACCGTCACCCTCGGCGGCACCGAACTCGGCTCCACCCGCAACATGCACCGCCGCTACCGCTTCGACGCCACCGGCCTGGACGGCGAACTGCAGGTCGCCTTCACCAGCGCCTACACCGAGGCCGAACGCGTCCGCACCCTGGTCGGCGACCGGCCCAACGTCTACCCCGAACCGTTCCAGTACATCCGCAAGATGGCCAGCAGCTTCGGCTGGGACTGGGGCCCGACCCTGCCCAGCGCGGGCATCTGGAAGCCCGCCCGGCTGGAGCACTGGTCCACCGCCCGGATCGCCGAGGTCCGCCCGCTGGTCACCGTCGACGGCAGCACCGGCCTGGTCGAGCTGCACGTCACCGTCGAGCGCACCGCCACCGGCACCGGCCGCCCGCTCACCCTCCGCGCCTCGGTGGCCGGCGCCCTCGCCGAGGCCGTCCTGGACGGCGACACCGCCGTCCTCACCCTGGAGGCCGCCGACGTCGCCCTCTGGTGGCCCCGCGGCTACGGCGAACAGCCCCGCTACGACCTCGGCCTCACCCTCGCCGACGGCGACGACCTGCTCGACGCCTGGCAGCGCCGGATCGGCTTCCGCACCGTCGAACTGCACCGCACCCCCGACGCCACCGGCACCCCCTTCACCCTCGCCGTCAACGGCGAGGCGCTGTTCGTCCGCGGCGCCAACTGGATCCCCGACGACACCCTGATCACCCGCGTCACCCCCACCCGCTACCGCCACCGCCTCCAGCAGGCCGCCGACGCCAACATCGACCTGATCCGGGTCTGGGGCGGCGGCATCTACGAGCAGGAGGCCTTCTACGAGGCCTGCGACGAACTCGGCCTGCTGGTCTGGCAGGACTTCCTGTTCGCCTGCTCCGCCTACCCCGAGGAGCAGCCGCTGCGCGGCGAGATCGAGGCCGAGGCCCGCGACAACGTGGTGCGCCTGATGCCGCACCCCTCGCTGGTGCTGTGGAACGGCAACAACGAGAACCTCTGGGGCTTCCGCGACTGGGGCTGGGAGGAGGAGCTCAAGGGCGACGCGGCCGGTGCCGACTCCTGGGGCGAGGGCTACTACCTCGGCGTGCTGCCCCGGATCGTCGCCGAACTCGACCCCACCCGCCCGTACGCGGCCGGCAGCCCCTGGTCCGGCAGCTGGGACCACCACCCCAACGACGTCGACCACGGCACCCACCACTCCTGGGAGGTCTGGAACCGCCAGGACTTCGCCGAGTACCGCGACAGCGTCCCCCGCTTCGTCGCCGAGTTCGGCTGGCAGGCCCCGCCCGCGTACGCCACCCTGCGCCGCGCCCTGCCGACCGAGGACCTCGCCGCCGACTCGCCCGGCATGCTGCACCACCAGAAGGCCGAGGACGGCAACGGCAAGCTGAACCGCGGCGTCGAGCGGCACTTCGAACTGCCCACCGGCCCCGGCGCGTTCGACCGCTGGCACTACCTCACCCAGCTGGTCCAGGCCCGCGCGATCGCCACCGGCATCGAGCACTGGCGCTCGCACTGGCCGCACTGCGCCGGCACCGTCGTCTGGCAGATCAACGACTGCTGGCCGGTCTCCTCCTGGGCCGCCGTCGACGGCGACGGACGCCTCAAGCCGCTCCACCACGAACTGCGCCGCCTCTACGCCGACCGGCTGCTCACCCTGCAGCCCGCCGACCGCGACGGCGCCCCCCGGATCGCCCTGGTCAACCAGGGCGCCGAGGCCTGGACCACCGCGCTGCGCCTGCGCCGCCTGGACGCCGACGGCCACGTCATCGCCGAGACCACCGCCGAACTCACCGCCGACCCCCGCAGCGTGCACCAACTCCCCGTCCCCGACGGGCTGCTGCCCACCGACGGCTCCGGCAAGGAATACCTGGTCGCCGACGCGGACGGCCTGCGCGCCGTGCACTTCCCCGTCCCCGACAAGGCCTTCGCCTACCCCGCCCCGGAGTACGACCTGGCCGTCGAGGAGACCGGGGACGGCGCCCACGAGGTGGTCGTCACCGCCCGCACCCTGGTCCGCGACCTGCTGCTGCAGGCCGACCGGATCGACCCGGCCGCCACTGCCGACCGCGGCCTGACCACCCTGCTGCCCGGCGAGCACACCACCATCCGGGTGCACGGCGTCACCGGCACGCCGACCGCCGAGCAGGTCCGGGCGGCCCTCTTCTGCGTCGAACCGTCCTGAACCGCCTTGCAGTAGACGGTAGTTGAGATCCGTGCCACGGGCCGGGCCCGCCTCCGGGCGAGCCCGGCCCGGGTGCGTGCGGGGCCCCGCTGTGCCTTGAATGGTCGCGGTGCCGCCGTCCAGCCGCCCGGGCCGTACGAGCGCACCGCCCGGGCCGCACGAGCGCTCCGGAGCACCACGCCCGCCGGGCCCGGCCGTCCGCCGCCGCCCGGCCCCGGATCGGAGACACCCATGCCCCACTGCACCACCCGCGACGGCGTCGAGATCTTCTACAAGGACTGGGGGAGCGGCCGCCCGGTCGTCTTCATCCACGGCTGGCCGCTGAACGGCGACGCCTGGCAGGACCAGCTGAAGGCCGTCGCCGACGCGGGCTTCCGCGGCATCGCCCACGACCGGCGCGGCCACGGCCGCTCCACCCCCGTGTGGGACGGCTACGACTTCGACACCTTCGCCGACGACCTGAACGACCTGCTCACCAGCCTCGACCTGCGCGACGTCACCCTCGTCGCGCACTCCATGGGCGGCGGCGAACTCGCCCGCTACATCGGCCGGCACGGCACCGCCCGGATCCGTTCCGCGGTGCTGCTCTCCGCCATCCCGCCGCTGATGCTCCAGGGCCCGGACAACCCCGAGGGCGTGCCGCAGTCCGTCTTCGACGGCATCAAGGCCGGCATCCTCAAGGAGCGCTCGCAGTTCTGGAAGGACTCCTCGGTCGGCTTCTTCTCCGCGAACCGCCCCGGCAGCAAGGCCACCGAGGGCAACAAGGACGCCTTCTGGTACATGGCCATGGCCGAGACGATCCAGGGCGGCGTCGCCTGCGTGGACGCCTTCGCGCACACCGACTTCCACGAGGACCTGAAGAACTTCGACGTCCCGCTGCTGGTCGTCCACGGCGACGACGACCAGATCGTCCCGATCGACGCCACCGGCCGCAAGACCGCCGCCCTCGTCCCCGGCGCGGTGCTCAAGGTCTACGAGGGCGGCTCGCACGGCATCGCCCTCGTGCCCGGCGACAAGGAGAGGTTCAACCAGGACCTGATCGAGTTCCTGAAATCCTGAAGTCCCGACGCCCCCTCCGGGCGGTTCCGGCAGGATGCACGGCATGACCGCCACCCCCGCCACCGCCCGGCAGGCCGCCCGCGACGCACTGGAGGGCCTGGCCCTCGGGGACGCCTTCGGGGAGCGCTGGTTCAAGCTGTTCCGGACGCCCGCCGAGGCGTTCGAGCAGATCCGGACCCGGCGCACCCCCGAGGAGGCGCCCTGGTACTGGACCGACGACACCGCGACCGCCCTGTGCGTGTACCGGGCACTGCTCGACTACGACGGGATCGGCCGCGACGGGATCGGTCGCGACGGGATCGGTCGCGACGGGATCGGCCGCACCCGGCTCGCCGCGATGTTCGGCGCCACCTTCCTCGCCGACCCGGGCCGCGGCTACGGCCGCGGCATGAAGCGGCTGCTGCCCGTCCTCGCCGAGCACCCGCAGCGCTGGAAGGACGAGGCCGTCACGCTGTTCGACGGGCAGGGCAGCCTCGGCAACGGCGCCGCGATGCGGGTCGCCCCGCTCGGCGCCTGGTTCGCCGCGGACCTCGACGAGGCCGCCGAGCAGGCCGTGCACTCCGCCGAGGTCACCCACGCCCACCCCGAGGGCATCGCCGGGGCCGTCGCCGTCGCCCTGGCCGCCGCGCTCGCCGCCCGCGGCCGGACGGACGCGGGCGGCCGGCCGGGCGGACGGCCGGGGAACGCCCCGGCCGGGGCGGAGCTGCTGCGTGAGGTCGCCGCCCGCACCCCCGGCGGGGCGATCCGCGAGGGCGTCACCGCCGCCGCCGACCTGCCCGCCGCGACGGAGCCCTGGCGGGCCGCCGACCTGCTCGGCAGCGGGCAGCGGGTCCGCGCCTCCGACACCGTGCCGTTCGCACTCTGGTCCGCCGCCCATCACCTCGACAGCCTCACCGACGCGCTGTGGACCACCGCCGAGGGCCTCGGCGACGTCGACACCACCTGCGCCATCACCGGCGGCGTGGTCGCCGCCCGCACCGGCCTGTCCGGCGTCCCGGCCGCCTGGCGGGAGCGCCGCGAGGAGCTGCCGGGGTGGGTGGCGCACCCGGGCGTGCCGGGGGAGTAGCGCCGCTACCCGGCGGGCCGTAGCGGTGCTGAGCGGCGGGCCGTAGCGGTGCTGAGCGGCGGGCCGTAGCGCCGCTACCCGGCGGGCCGTAGCACCGCTAAGCGGCGGGGGCGTCCAGCAGGGCGAGTTGGGCGGCGGTCAGGCGCAGGGCCCCGGCGGCGAGGTTCTGCCGCAGGTGCTCGGGGTTCGTCGTGCCGGGGATGGCCAGCACGTGCGGGCCGCGGTGCAGCGTCCAGGCCAGCCGGACCTGGGCGGGCGTCGCGCCGTGCGCGGCGGCGACGGCCCGGACCCGGGCGTCCCGTTCGGTGCCGGGGGCGGCCTCCCGGGCGGTGCCGGAGATGGCGAAGAACGGGACGAAGGCGATGCCGAGTCCGCGGCACAGCTCCAGCAGCCCGTTCTCGTCGGCCAGGCGCCGGTCCAGCCCGTAGGAGTTCTGCACGCACACCACGGGGGCGATCGCCCGGGCCTGGTGGACGTGCTCGGGGCGGGCGTTGGACAGGCCCAGGTGCCGGACCAGCCCGGCCCGCTGCAGCTCGGCGAGGGCGCCGAAGTGCTCGGTGACGGACTCCACGTCCGGCCCGTTGCGGCGCAGGTTGACCACGTCGAGGTGGTCGGTGCCGAGCTGGCGCAGGTTCTCCTCGACCTGGGCGCGCAGCTGCTCGGGCCGCGCCATGGTGTGCCACTCGCCGTCGGGGGTGCGGCCGGGCCCGACCTTCGTCACGACGGCGACCCGGTGGCCGCGCCAGCCCGCCAGCGCCCGGTTGAGCAGTTCGTTGGCGGAGCGCAGCGGCGAGAAGTAGAACGAGGCGGTGTCGACGTGGTCGACGCCCTGCTCGAACGCGGCGTGCAGCAGCCGGACGGCCGCCGCCCGGTCGATCGGCGGGCCGTCGGAGTTGCCGTGCATGCCGTTGCCGGTCAGCCGCATCGCGCCGTAGCCGATCCGGTTCACCTCCAGGTCGCCGAGCCTCCAGGTGCCTGCCGTCGCTGCGTCGCCCATGCGCACGTCCCCTCCGTCGGATGCCAGGAGACGGAGTATGGGCCGGTCAGGGGGTGGGCCGACAGGGCCCGCGGGTGCGGGGAATCTCACCTCCGGACGGGGAACGAACGCATCGGCGCCGGGAGTTGGATCCGGTGTACGAAGGGACGTCGACCGGCCGCCGAGCGGCCGTCGGCGGGCTCGGGGGAGGGGGTCGGCGGGGGCGGCAGCAGCGGATAGGCTGACCCGGCTGGTTCTTTGCCGAAATTTTCCTGTGCGCCGTACGACGTGTCGACGGCCTTGTCCTGCCCAGACGGAGGTACTCCGCCTTGCACGTCGACCAATGGATCAACGACGTCCCACCGACCCTGGTGTACGTCATCATCGGCCTGATCATCGGCCTGGAGAGCCTGGGCATCCCGCTGCCCGGCGAGATCGCCCTGGTCACCGCCTCGCTGCTGGCCGCCAAGGGCACGGTCAGCCCGTGGGGCGTGGCGCTCTGCGCGATCGCGGGCGCGATCATCGGCGACTCGATCGGCTACGCGATCGGGCACAAGGGCGGACGGCCGCTGTTCGAGAAACTCGGCCGCAAGTTCCCCAAGCACTTCGGGCCCGACCACCTGGCCACCGCCGAGCGGCAGTTCCAGCGCTGGGGCATGTGGGCGGTCTTCTTCGGCCGCTTCGTCGCGCTGCTGCGGATCTTCGCGGGCCCGCTGGCCGGCACCCTGCGGATGCCGTACTGGAAGTTCCTGATCGCCAACGTGCTGGGCGGCGTGGTCTGGGCGGGCGGCACCACGCTGCTGGTCTACCAGGTCGGCAAGGTCGCCGAGAAGTACCTGCAGGGCGCCTCGTACATCGGGCTGGGCGCGGCCGTGCTGTTCGGCGCGGGCTCGGCGCTGTGGCTCAAGCGGAAGGCCAAGAAGTCCCGGGCCGAGCACCCGGAGCAGTCCGGCGGCAAGAGCGGCGAACCGCTCGCCGAGACCTTCGCGGAGAGCACCGACTGACCCCGCGCCGCCGCCCGTCCGAGGCCGCCGCGACCCCACCGGGTCGCGGCGGCCTCGGCGTGTCCCGGCGCGTGCCCGGGTAGGTTCGGCAGGCCCGAAGTGATCGCGAAGTGGGGAGAGCCATGCAGAACGACCCGCAGCTGTGGAGCGCGGTGGACGAGTACGCCGAGGCGCTGCTGATCGGCCCGGACGAGGCCCTGGACGCCGCGCGGGAGGCCGCCGACGAGGCCGGGCTGCCGCAGATCGCGGTCGCCGCGAACCAGGGCAAGCTGCTGCACCTGCTGGCCCGGATCCGCGGCGCCCGGCGGATCCTGGAGATCGGCACGCTGGCCGGCTACAGCACCATCTGGCTGGCCCGCGCCCTGCCCGACGGCGGCACCCTGACCACCCTGGAGCTCGACCCGGCGCACGCCGCCGTCGCCACCGCCAACCTGGAACGGGCCGGCCTCGCCGACCGCGTCGAGGTCCGCCTCGGCCCGGCCCTGGACACCCTGGCGCAGCTGGTCGCGCAGGGCGGCGAACCGTACGACTTCTTCTTCGTCGACGCCGACAAGGCCAACATCCCGCAGTACGTCGAGGCCGCCCTCGCACTGGCGGGCCCCGGCGCGGTCGTCGTGGTCGACAACGTGGTGCGCGAGGGCCGGCTCGCCGACGCCGACAGCACCGACCCGGCGGTGCTCGGCGTGCGGCGGATGCACGAGCTGATCGCGGGCGAGAAGCGGCTGGACGCCACCACCGTGCAGACCGTCGGCAGCCGCGGCCACGACGGGTTCACCCTGATCAGGGTCCTGGAGGGGTAGCCCCGCCGGGGCCCCGCGCTCCCGGCGGCCGGGGCCGAGGTGGAAGACTGGGCGGCATGCGCATCGGACTCCTCGGCACCGGCCCCTGGGCGGGCTTCGTGCACGCCCCCGCCCTGGCCGCCCACCCCGACGTCACCTTCGCCGGACTCTGGGGCCGCCGCCCCGAGGCCGCCGCCGAACTCGCGGCCGTCCACGGCGTCCCCGCCTACCCGACGGTCGACGCCCTGCTGGCCGACGTGGACGCGGTCGCGGTCGCCCTCCCGCCGGACGTGCAGGCCGAGTACGCGGCCCGGGCCGCCCGCGCGGGCAAGCACCTGCTGCTGGACAAGCCGGTCGCCGCGACCGTCGACGCCGCCCGCGCCGTCGAGGACGCGGCCGCCGCCACCGGCGTCGCCTCGGTGGTCTTCTTCACCACCCGCTTCGGCCCCACCCAGGAGGCCTGGATCACCGAACAGGCCGCCGCGGGCGGCTGGTTCACCGCCCACAGCCACTGGATCGGCTCGGTCTTCACCACCGACAGCCCGTTCGCCGCCTCCCCCTGGCGCCAGCAGAAGGGCGCACTGTGGGACGTCGGCCCGCACGCCCTCTCCGTCCTGCTGCCCGTCCTCGGCGAGGTCGACCACCTCACCGCCGCCCCCGGCCCCGCCGACACCACCCACCTGGTGCTCCGCCACCGCGGCGGCGCCTCCAGCACCGTCACCCTCAGCCTGACCGCCCCGCCCGCCGCCTCCGCGAACGGCGCCGCCGTCGAACTCCGCGGCACCACCGGCGTCACCGCCCTCCCCGACCGCGACACCGAGGCCACCGACGCCTTCGCCCGCGCGATCGACGCCCTCCTGGCCGCCGCGGCCACCGGCACCCCGCACGCCTGCGACGTCGCCTTCGGACGGCAGGTGGTCGAGGTCCTGGCCGCCGCCGAGGAACAACTGCTGCGCGGCGGACGGTAGCCGACGGCGGGCCGGGGCAGGGGACACGGGCCGGAGCACGGGCGGGGGACGGTCAGAGCGGCTCGGAGCGCTCCGCCGCCGCCGGACCCTCCCGCACCGCCCGCTCGACCTGCTCCTCGGTGCAGACCCGGGCCGGCGTCTTGCGGAGGTGCGCCTCCCGGCCGATGCGCACCCCGGGGAGGTTCGCGGCGTACATCGGCACTGCGGACCTTCGCCGAACGTCCACCGGGGGCGGTAGCCGGGCCAGGGTGCCCGGGGCGCGCCCGGGGCACGGTCAGGGGCCGGCGGGGCGGCGGTCGGCCGGGCGGCGGGGCGGGATCGGGGTGGCGGGGAAGTCGCGGGGGCCGGTCCACAGGGCCGGGACGGCGTCCGCGCGGCGGGCCAACTCGTAGGCGACCGCCTCGTAGTTGACCCGCCAGCCGCGGAAGTGCGGCCAGGCCTCGGCGACCGTCCGCTCCAGGCCCATGCCCGCGGAGGTGACCAGCTCCGCCGCCGCGTCGAACTCCGCGAAGGACAGCCGGATCGGGCCGTCCGGGTCCGGGTCCGGTTCGAAGGGGATGCGCAGCGCCGTCGCGATGTCGCGCAGCGCGGTGAACCCGGCGCGCAGCAGCAGCCGGGCCTCGGGCGGGGCCGAGCGCGGGTTCAGGGCCAGCTGCATCGCGGCCGCGTCCATCACCGCGATCAGGCCCACCACCCAGCTGCGGTACGGCTGCGGCGAGCGGAACGAGATCAGCACCGGGTAGTTGGAGTGCCCCTCGCCGAGGTCCGCCGCCAGCCGCTCCCAACTCCGGTACAGCTCCGGCAGTTCGCCCTCGGTGCGCACCAGCGCCTGCCGGGCCAGCAGCTCCGGGCCCCAGGCCGGCTCGCCCGCCCGCGACTGCAGCAGCGTCACCTCCAACTCCCGCCGGTTGTACGCCCCGTAGAGCGTCGGCAGGTAGGCGATCAGCAGCGCGATGATCAGCGGGCCGTTCGCCGCCGCCAGGAAGTCGATCACCGACAGGTGCAGCCGGTCGCCGCTGGCGAAACCCAGCGTGAACAGGCTCGACCCGGCCTCCCGGAACGCCACCCGCCACCCCAGCTCGGACGTCCCGCGCAGCAGCAGCGTGTACGCGCACAGCGTCGACACCAGCCAGCAGCCCAGCATCCCCAGCAGGATCAGCGGCGCCAGCCAGGTCTGCGCCCGGTCGATCGCCCGGTAGCCGCCGAGCGGCGCCGCGACCGCCCGCACCACCCGGCGCAGCACCGACCACAGCCGGATCACCAGCGCCGAGTACAGCCCGCGCGGCACCACCAGCGTCCGCAGGATGCTGGCCGCGGTGGCCAGCAGCAGGACGGCCCCGGCCAGCGTGAAGATCACTCTCATGCGGTCATTGTGACGTCCGGTCGGCCTGGGCCGGACGAGGGTCCGGTCGCCGGTCCGTCCGCAGCCCCGTCCGCCGGTCCGGTCGCCGGTCCGTCCGCCGGGCGGGTGCGCAGTCGGCCGCGGGCCGCCAGCCGGTCGAGGCGGCGCTGTTCGGCGGCGGCCCAGCGGGTGGCCCGCTCGGGGGTGAGCGAGGTGCCGTGGCCGACGTGCAGCCGGGTCGGCCGGAGGGCCAGCATCGCCCGCAGGCTGGCCAGGTTGGCCCGCCGGTCGTCGTGGAAGGGCGGGTTGGCGGGGCGTCCGGGCAGCAGCCCCATGAACGAGTTGGCGATCAGGTCGCCCGCGACCAGCTCGCCGTCCCCGGTCAGCACCGACACCGCCCCCGCCGTGTGGCCGGGCGTCGGCACGATCCGGGCGTCCACCCCGAACTCCGCGAGCGCCGTCGGCCCGTTCACCAGCACGTCCGGCACGAACGGCTCGGCCCGCACGTGCAGGGCCCGGCCGCGGGCCATCAGCCGCCCCATCGGCCCGGTCGGCAGGTACGGCTCGCGCACCCGGCCGGTGGTGTACGGGGGCAGGTCGGCGACGTGCGCGGCGATCGGCGCCCCGGTCAGGCGGCGGAGCTCGGCGGCCGCGCCGAAGTGGTCCAGGTGCCCGTGGGTGACCACGAGCAGCGCGAGGTCGGTCGGGTCGACGCCGTGGGCGGCGAGCAGCTCGGTGACCCGGCGGCCGCTGCCGGGCGTCCCGGCGTCCACCAGGACGGGGCGGCGGCCCTTCAGCAGGTAGGTGTTGACGGCGCGCCGACCCAGGACGGGCAGGCGGACGACCTCGATGCGGGGCATGCGGGTTCTCCTGAACGGTGAAGTGGGTTCCGGACATCGGACACGGGGTGTCGCGGGGCGGTGCGGCAGGTCTCAGCGGCTCTCGGCGGCTCTCGGCAGGTCTCGGCAGGTCCTGTCAGGTCTCAGCGGGCGGGGCCGGGTGCGGGCGGAAGCGGCGGCGGTACTCGGCCGGGGTGGTGCCGGTGCGGCGGCGGAACGCCCGGTGCAGGGTCTCCACGGTGCCGAGCCCGCAGACCGCGGCGACCTCGGGCAGCGTCCGGGAGCCGTCCTCCAGCAGGCGGCGGGCGGCCTCCACCCGCAGCTCCTCCAGGTAGCCGGCCGGGGTGCGCCCCGTGTCGGCGCGGAACACCCGGCCGAAGTGGCGCACGCTCAGGTGCACCCGCCCCGCCATCTCCTCCAGCGGGACGGGCCGGTGCAGGTTCTCCACCAGCCAGCGGCACAGTTCGCCGATCCGGTCGTCGGCGCCGTCCTGGACGGACAGCGGAACGCTGAACTGCCGCTGCCCGCCCGGCCGTTTGACGTACATCACCATCGCCCGGGCGGTCTCCAGCGCGACCTGCGGGCCCAGGTCCTCGGCGACCAGGGCCAGCGCCAGGTCCAGCGCCGCGGTCACCCCCGCGCAGGTCCAGATCCGTCCGGAGCGGATGAAGATCGGATCGGCGTCGACCGCGACCTCCGGGTGCTCGGCGGCCAGCTGACCGGCCGTCAGCCAGTGCGTGGTGGCCGGGCGCCCGGCCAGCAGCCCCGCCGCGGCCAGCACGTGCACGCCCGCGCACACCCCGCCCAGCCGCCGGACGTGCGGTGCCGCCCCCGCGACCCAGCCGACCAGCTCAGGCGGGACGACGGCCCGCAGCACCCCGCCGTCCGGCGCCATCGCCCCGGCCACCAGCAGGGTGTCGACCCCCGGGCCGACCTCCGCCAGCGCCCGTTCCGCGACCAGCCGCACCCCCGCCGCCGTCACCAGCGGCCCGGCCACGGGCGCGACGACCTCCACCCGGTACCCGGGCGCGGCCGGACCGGCCAGCCGGGAGGCGACCGAGAAGACCTCGGCCGGACCGGTGACCTCCAGCAGCTCGACCCCGGGGAAGGCGGCGATGACGACGGTGCGCGGCTCGGACACACCACGATCCTCCCGGCGGCGGCACCGCGGCCACAAGGACGGGTCCCTGACGGATCAGGACACCGCCGGGCGGGTGGCCCGGCCGCCCGACGCCCGCCGCCCGGCCGCCACCACCGCGGGCCGCCCGCGTGAAAGCATCGGGACGACCGCCCGCCGCCCGCGAGAGAACCGAGCCCCGACGTGCCCGTGCCGACGCCCCCCGACGCGCCCGTGATCCGCATCGACGCCCCCGGCTCCTTCCCCCGCGCCGTCTTCCGGGAGCGCCACCCCGTCCTGGTCCGGCAGGTGCTGGACGCGCTGCCCTACGGCCCGCGGCAGCGGGCGGCCCTGGAGGAACTGCTCGCGCGCAGCACCGGCGGCGCCCCGCTGGAGCCGCTCGGCCCGGACGCGCCCGACGCCGCGCAGTGGCGGGCCTGGGGCGGAGGGCTGTGGGGGCGGCCGTGGGACGAGGCGCCGTTCCTGTGGGCGGAGAGCTGGTTCTACCGGCTGCTGCTGGAGGCCACCGGCTACTTCCGTCCGGACGGCGCCTGGCGGGGGGTCGACCCGTTCGCACCGTTCAAGGCCGCCGAACTCACCGGCCCCGCCGTGGACGCCGAACTGGCCGCCCTGGACGCCCTGCCCCCCGACCCGCGCCCCGCCCTGCTGGCCGCCGCCCTGTGGGGCAACCGCGCCGACCTCAGCTTCCAACTCACCGCACGCGACGGCGACCGGGCGCCCGACCTGGTCGCCGACGACGGCGCCCGGCTCTGGGCCGCCCTCGAACGCGCCCCGGGCGGCCGGGTCGGCCTGGTCGCCGACAACGCCGGACGGGAACTCCTCCCCGACCTGGTGCTGGCCGACCACCTGCTCACCTCCGGCCTCGCCGGACACGTCGCCCTGTACGTCAAACCCCAGCCCTACTTCGTCTCCGACGCCACCACCGCCGACGCCCTCGTCACCCTCGCCCGCCTGCGCACCGCCCCCGGCCGGGCCGCCGCCGCGACCGGCGAACGCCTGTGGCGGGCAACGGCCGACGGCACCCTGACCCTGCGCACCCACCCGTTCTTCTGCGCCCCGCTGCCCTACGCCGCGATGCCCGCCGACCTGCGCGCCGAACTCTCCGGCGCCACCCTGACGATCCTCAAGGGCGACCTCAACTACCGCCGCCTGCTGGACGACCGCCACTGGCCCGCCACCACCCCCTTCGCCGCCCTCACCGCCCACTTCCCCACCCCCGTCGCCGCCCTGCGCACCCTCAAGTCGGACGTCCTGGCGGGCGTCGCCCCGGACACCCTCGCCCGCCTCGACGCCACCGGCCCCGACTGGCGCACCAACGGCCGCCACGCCCTCGTCCAGGTCCGCGCCTAGGCTGCCCGGTCCGCCCCCGGTCGCCCCTGGAGCGCGGCGCCGTAGCCCGTCGACCCCGCCAGCAGTCGGCGGTGGCCCGCCGCGCCGGGCTCCCGCGCGGCGGTGCGGCGGGCGATCCGGCGCGCCTCGGCCAGCACCGGGGCGGCCTCCGGCAGGTGGTCCGGGTGCTCCAGCGGGAAGGCGAGGGCGAGCAGGTCGCGGACCTCCCCGTCCGGGCAGGCGGTGAAGCACTCGGCGGCGGCCAGCCAGAACCGCGGCCACAGGTCGGCGTACGGCTCGGCGGGCCGGTGGGCGAGCCGCAGCGCCTCCAGGTAGCGCTCCGGCAAGCGCTCGCGGGGGAGCGGGGCGCTGCGGTGCTCCGCCGCCAGGACGGCGAGCGGGGCCGGGTCGCGGTGGAAGGGCAGGTGGTAGGCGGCCGCGGCGGCGTTCCCGCGCTGCTGCCAACTCCCCTGGTGCATAAGGGCGGTGAGACCCTCCAGGGTGGCCCGGTGGCCGATCGCGCCGACCAGCGGACCGATCAGCTGGGCGTTCCACGGCCGCTCCCGCACGAGCAGCCCCAGCACCCGCCCGGCCAGCCGCGCGGTCGCCGCCCGGTCCGCCCCCAGCGCCGCGCCGAGCGCCAACCGGGCGGCCTCGACCCGCTCGTAGGCGTCCTGGCCGTCCCGGCCGTCCCGGTCGTCCCGGTCGTCCTGGTCGTCCTGGCTGTCCTGCTCGTCCTGGCCGTCATGTCCGCCCCGTCCGGTGCCGCGGCGCTCCGCCTCGGCCAGCAGCGCGCCGAACGCATCCAGCCGGGTGGTCAGTTCGGCGTCCTGGTCGGTCAACTCCGTTGCCCCTCCGTCCGATCCGCGCCGCCCCGTAGTCGTCCTCCCGGACGCCGGTGCCCACGACGACGTCCACGCGCCCGGGATCGCCCGGCGTGGGCCAGTGGGCCAGGGCGGGCGTGTCCTCCAACTCCCAGTAGCGGGCCGGCCCGCCGTCCGAGGGGGCCGCGGGGTTCAGGCGCCGGTGCGGCCGTCGAGCAGCTCGCGCAGGACGTCCAGGTGGCCGTTGTGGCGGGAGGTCTCCTCGATCAGGTGCAGCAGGATCCAGCGCAGGTCGACGTGGCGGCCGTCGCGGATCGGCTGCTTCGCGGTGGCGTCCAGGCCGTGCGCGGCGACCAGCTCCCGGAAGCGGGCGGACTGCTCCTCGTACTCGGCGAGCAGTTGCGGCAGCGGGACGTCGACCGCGGTGCGCATCTCCGGGTCCGGGTCGTCCTCGGTGGCGTGGACGAGCGGCCCCTGCTCCTCGGCGCCGAGGAGGACCACCTCCAGCCAGTAGTGCTCGACCCAGCGCAGGTGGCTGATCAGGCCGCAGGGCGTCATCAGCGGGGAGCCGGGCAGCGGGGAGCGGCGGGCGTCCTCCGCGGAGAGGCCCTCGCACTTGGCGCGGGCGGTGGCCCGGGCGTAGTCGAGGAAGGTGGTCAGCTGGGTGCGCTCGTCCCAGGAGGGCGGCGTGTCGGTTCGCTCGGTCATCGCGGGCAGTCTGCCCGACCCCTGACGGGACGTCGACGGGTTTTCGCCCGGACGTCGACGGGTTTTCGCCCGGACGGCGCCGGGGCGCGGCCCGGGAGAGGGTGCACCCCGGCCGGGCGGCGAGCAGCGGGGCGGCGGCGAAAACCGGTTGGGGGAGCGGGGCGCGGACGGGTAGAAAGGCCGGGTTTGCCGGACGGGCGACGGGACGACGTCGCACGAGGGTGCACGAGGGTGCACGAGGAGAGGAGCACGGCATGGCACTGCCGGACGGAATGACGGTGCGGCCCGCCGCGGTCGCGGACGCGGCGGAGGTCTGCGCGCTGCTGAACCGGGTGGACGAGATCGAGACCGGCGAGGCGGGCACCGACCTGGCCGAGGTCGAGCAGGAACTCGCCCACCCCGAACTGGACCTGGCCGCCGACAGCTGGCTCCTGCACGACGGCGACGGGCAGTTGGTCGGCTACGGGCTGGTGCGCGACCGCTCCGGCGGCGAGCGGATCGACCTCGACCAGTACCTGCTGCCCGACCAACTCGCGGGCGGACTCCACCTGTTCGACCTGATGGAGGCCCGCGCCGCCGAACTCGCCCGCGGCAACGGCGCCGAGCGGGCCGTGCTGCACCTGCTGCTCAACAGCACCCCCACCACCGACACCGACGCGATGCGCGCCCGCGGCTGGCGGCTGGCCCGCCGCCACCACTCCCTGCACCGCGCGATCTCCCCGGCCACCGACCCGCTGCCCGAGCCCCCGGCGGGCGTCCGGCTGCGCGACTGCACCGAGGAGGCCGACCGGCAGGTCGCGCACCGGCTGATCCAGCAGACCTTCGCCGAGCACTACGACTTCAAGCCCCGCACGTACCGGCAGTGGCTCCAGGACATCGGCGCCGAGACGGTCGACTGGTCCCTGGTGTGGGTCGCCGCGCTCGACGGCCACGGCGACGTCGCCGTGCTGCGCACCGGCGTCCGGCCGCCCGGCACCGCCTGGGCGTCCAACATCGGCGTGCTGCCCGCCGCCCGCGGCCGCGGCCTCGGCGGCCACCTGCTGCGGCACTTCTTCGCCGCGCACGCCGCCCGCGGCCTGACCGGCGCCGGCCTGGGCGTCGACACCGAGAACGCCACCGGCGCGATGGAGCTCTACCTCAAGAACGGCATGGAGCTCCAGTTCGCGGTCGACACCTGGGAGTTGGTGCTGCCGACCGCAGCCTGAACCCCGCCCCCGCCACCAGCAGAGGAGGACGCCGACCGTGTACGACGCCCGCACCGCCGCCGACTACCGGGCGGCCCGTGAACTCCCCCGCGAAGGCCTGACCGCCTGGCGGGAGGCGATCGCCGAGCACGCCGCGCCCCGCCCCGGCAGCACCCTGGTCGACGTCGGCGCGGGCACCGGGGCCTTCGCCACCGCCTTCCGCGACTGGTACGGCGTGCACGTGCTGGCCGTCGAACCGGCGCCCGCCATGCGGGAGTTGATCCCGGCCGGGGAGGGCGTCACGGTGCTCGACGGGCGGGCCGAGCAGCTGCCCGTCGCGGACGCGGCCGCGGACGCCGCCTGGCTCGGCTCCGTCCTGCACCACCTCGCCGATCTCGACGCCGCCGCACGGGAGTTGCACCGCGTGCTGCGCCCCGGCGCCCCGGTGCTGATCCGCAACGCCTTCCCCGGCCGGTGCGAACGCGACCTGCGGGTGCGGTACTTCCCCGAGACCGCCGCCGGGATCGACGACTACCCGAGCGTGCGGCGGGTCACCGAGGCGTTCGCCGCGGCCGGGTTCACCCGGGTCGCCCTGCGCTCGCTGCCGCAGCGCTCCGCCCCGACCCTGGCCGCGTACGCCGCGGGCCTGCGCCGCGCCGCCGACGGCAAGCTGCGGGCCCTGGACGACGACGCCTGGGAGGCCGGGCTGGCCCGGCTGCGCCGCGCGGCCGCCGAGCGGCCGGAGGAGCCCGCCGTCAGCTGGATGGACCTGCTGGTGCTGCAACGGAGTTGAGACGGCCGCCTCGCCGCACACCGCCTCGCCGCACACCGCCTCGCCGAGCCCCGGCACCCGCCCGCGGCCGGTGCGGGGCGTGTTCCGGCCGGGGGCGGTGCGCGGTGCGAACGCGGTGCGAACGGCGTGCGGGCGGTGCGGGCGGTGCGCGGTGGCGTCAGCCGTTGGCGAGGGCCTGGACGCGGTCGAGCGCGCCGTTGAAGTAGTCCTGGTCGCCGGGCAGCGTGCCGGAGTCGGAGTACTGCCAGATGGTCTGGTACGTCCAGCCGGCCGGGAGGGTGCCGACCGCGGTGGAGTAGCGGGCTATCCAGAGCGGGCTGGTGGCGGCGAAGGAGCTGTTGTTGCCGGTGCAGGTGCTCCACCAGTTGGTGGTGGTGTAGATCACCGGGTAGCGGCCGGTCTTGGTGTGCACGGTGTTGGAGAAGTCGCGGATCCAGCTGACCATCCCGGCCTGGCTCAGGCCGTAGCAGGTCGCGCCGTACGGGTTGTACTCGATGTCGAGGGCGGGCGGCAGGGTCTTGCCGTCCTTGGACCAGCCGCCGCCGTGGGCGACGAAGTACGCCGCCTGGGTGGCGCCGCTGGAGACGTTCGGCAGTGCGAAGTGGTAGGCGCCGCGGATCATCCCGACGCTGTAGGAGCCGTTGTACTGCTGGGCGAAGTACGGGTTGGTGTAGCTGGTGCCCTCGGTGGCCTTGACGTACGCGAACCGGCCGCCGTTGGCGTACGCGGTGCTCCAGGCGACGTTGCCCTGGTAGCCGGAGACGTCCATGCCCTTGGTCTGGGTGGCGGCCAGTGCTGCGAAGGTGCTCGCGGTGTCGGCTGTGTCCGTCGCGCCGGTGTCCGCCGCGTCGGCCTGTGCGTTGCCGCGGCCCTCGTGGGCGGGGACGGTCGAGCCGGCGTAGTCCAGTTCGGGGTGGAAGCCGGGCGGGGTGGCCGGCTTGGCGGCCTGCGCGGGGGCGGCGACGGCGCCGAGGGTGCCGGCGAGCAGGGCGGCGGTGGCGGCCGCGGTGGCGGCGCGGCGCAGGGCGCGGGTGGTGCCGGAAGCGGGCATGACGACTCCTCAATCCGGTGGCGGCGGCCGGGGTCGGCCGCATGCGGAGAAGATATAGTCATGGCCCCGTCAGTCAACAGAGTGTTGAAACCACATATCGAATGAACGTATGTAGAGCGAACATCCATAGGTGTGACAATTGAACGCCCGTACTTCGCAAAGATGTTGACGGAGCGACAGGAGCGACAGGAGTGGCGACCCGCTGGCGCACCCACCCGCCCCGGCGGTAACGTGTCGACGCGCGTCCCGCTGCCGGGACGACCGGAACGGACGTGGACCAACCGAAGCGGGCCCGGGCGACCGGCCCGGCGCGAGGAGACGGGGGAGCGGTGCCGGACGGACGCCTGCTCGCGGTGAGCGACCTGCACGTCGGCATCGCCGAGAACCGGGCCACCCTGGAGGCCCTGCGCCCCACCGGCCCCGACGACTGGCTGATCGTCGCCGGGGACGTCGCCGAACGCGTCCGCGACGTCGAAGCCGCCCTGCGCCTGCTCGCCGACCGCTTCGCCAAGGTCGTCTGGACGCCCGGCAACCACGAACTGTGGAGCACCGCCGACGACCAGGCCGACCTCGCCGCCCCCGCCCGCTACCGGCTCCTGGTCGAATGCTGCCGCGCCCTCGGCGTCGCCACCCCCGAGGACCCGTACCCCGTCTGGCACGGCCCCGACGGCCCGTACGCCGTCGCCCCCGTCTTCACCCTCTACGACTACAGCTGGCGGGTGCCCGGCGTCACCGACAAGCAGCAGTCGCTCGCCCGCGCCCACGCCAACGGCATCGTCTGCACCGACGAGTACCGGATCGACCCCGCACCGCACCCCGCCGTCGAGCACTGGTGCCGCGAACGCGTCGAGGCCACCGAGAAGGCGCTCGCCGCCCACGACCCCGCCCTGCCCCTCGTCCTGGCCAGCCACTGGCCGCTCGACCGCCGCCCCACCGACGTCCTCCACCACCCCGACTTCGCCCAGTGGTGCGGCACCGACCTCACCGCCGACTGGCACCGCCGCTACAACGTCGCCGCCGTCGTCTACGGGCACCTGCACATCCCCCGCACCACCTGGTACGAGGGCGTCCGCTTCGAAGAGGTCTCGCTCGGCTACCCGCGCGAATGGCGCCGCCGCGGCCACCCGCGCGGGCTGCTCCGCCAGATCCTCCCGCACCCCGCGCCGCCCGAGCAGCCCGTCCCCGCGCCGCCCGCCCCGCCCGAGCAGCCCGTCCCCGCGCCGCCACCTGCGTCCTGAACGCCGTTGACGGTGGCGGGCGCTAGCCTTCGCGGGAGAAACGGCACGGGGGAGGCAACACGGTGGGAACGCTCGAACTGACGACGGACCAGGTGCTGCGGTGGCGCCTGCACCGGCAGCACCTCGGCGCGGCGCCGACGGCCGACGGCCCGCCCACCGACACCGCCTCCGCCTCCGCCGCCGATGTCGCCGCCGTCGTCTCCGTCGTCGAACGGCTCGCCGGAGTGCAGGCCCAGGTCCCGTCCGCCGCCGAGCTCGCCGTCGCCCTGCGCACCGGCCCCGCCGCCCCCGCCGCCCTGCGCACCGCCCACGCCGAGGGCCGCCTGCTGCGCACCTGGGCCCAGCGCGGCACCCTGCACCTGCTCGACCCGCGCACCGCGGCCGACGCGCTCGCCCTGATCGGCTCCGCCCGCACCTGGGAGAAACCCGCCTGGGTCAGGGAGTTCGGCGCCACCCCCGCCCAGGTCGCCCAACTCGTCGAGGCCGTCGGCGAACTGCTCGACGGCACGGTCCTGACCAGGGAGGAGCTCACCGCCGCCCTCGCCGCCGACCCCCGCTTCGCCCCGCTCGCCGAACAACTCGCCTCCGGCTGGGGCACCCTGTTGAAACCCCTCGCCTGGCAGGGCGTGCTCTGCCACGCACCCGCCCCCGGCGGCCGCGCCGCCTTCACCCATCCCGCCAGCCACAGCCCCGACTGGCCCGGCCTCCCCCCGGTCGACCAGGCCGGCCCGCGCCTGCTCACCGCCTACCTCGGCGCGTACGGCCCCGCCGGGCTCGACCGCTTCGACGCCTGGCTGTCGCGCAACAGCCTGCGCAAGACCGTCCTCAAGGGCTTCGCCGCCGCCCTCGGCGACCGCCTCACCGACGTCACCGTCGACGGCGCACCGGCCCTCGCCCTCACCGAGCACCTCGACGACCTGGCCGCCACCCCGCCCGCCCCGAGCGTGCACCTGCTCGGCCCCTACGACCAGTACGTGCTGGGCCCCGGCACCAAGGCCACCGAGATCCTCCCCGCCGCCCACCGCACCGCGGTCAGCCGCACCGCGGGCCGGATCGCCCCGCTCCTGCTCGTCGACGGCCGCATCACCGGCACCTGGGAGCAGGACGGCCCGACCGTCACCGTCACCCCCTTCGACCAGCCCCCGCCCGGCACCGGACTGCGCG
The DNA here is from genome assembly GCF_000717185.1 of Kitasatospora phosalacinea. Lineage (GTDB taxonomy): Bacteria > Actinomycetota > Actinomycetes > Streptomycetales > Streptomycetaceae > Kitasatospora > Kitasatospora phosalacinea_A. Next base: position 35,011 of record NZ_JNYE01000032.1, read on the forward strand.
CCGCCGCCGAACGCCTCGCCACGGCCACCGCCGCGCCCGGCCTCACGGCCCGGGTGGACGCACCGACCACCGGAGGATGAGCCGCCCGCCCACCGGCACCCCCCACGGAGAGGAAGGGACATGACGCCCCCCACGACGGCACCCCGACCCACCCGCTCGGTGCGCGCCCTGCTGCGCACCCCGTTCCGGGCCCGCACCTACCGCTACCTCGGCTTCGCGCTGTGCGCCCCGCTCGGCGCGCTCCTGCTCTACGCGAGCACCCTCGCGATGCACTACGCCGTCACCCACGGCGCCGAACCGGCCGCCCCGCTGATCCTGCTCGCCGCGCTCCTCCTCACCGGGCTGCTGCTCCCCGCCTTCGACCGCCTGCGCATCCGCTGGTTCTTCGGCGAGCACCTCCACGGCCCCACCACCTTCCGCCGCGGCGCCGCCCACCTCCTCACCGGCACCCTGCTCAGCGCCCTCACCGCGGCCCTCACCCTGGGCTGGGCCCTCGTCTCCGCCCGCAACCTCAGCTACCCCCTCTGGGGCTGGCGCTCCTACCCCGACCCCGCCTGGGGCGGCCCCACCCCCCTCGGCGTCGTCACCACCCACTTCCTCGGCGGCGGCCTCACCGTGTTCTTCCTGCTCCCGCCGCTGGTCGTCTGGCTCACCGGCCGCCAACTCGCCCTCGCCCGCCGCCTGCTCCCCGCCACCGCGCAGCCGCACCCGCAGCCCGTCCCGGCCCCGCAGTAGGCCGGCCGCCGACCGGAGGACGCGCCCGCCGGGAGCGGGACCAGCAGGACCAGCGGGAGCAGGACCAGCGGGAGGGGGAGCGGGAAGCGGCGCGGCCGACCCCCGGCCCGGGGCCGACCGCGCCGGTCGGTGGGGGACGCGCTCCCGGCGTCCCGGACGTACGCATCCGGCCCCCGGGCTCGCGGTCCCGGCGGCGGGGCGCGCTGTGGCACCATGGCGGTTCCGGCGCCCCGCCGTGACGGCGCCGCCAGCAACCCCCGCCGAAGGAGAGCGCCGATGACCGCCGCCGAGCCGACGTCTACCCCGACCGCCCCGCCGGTGGCAGCCGCCGGGCCGGTCTTCCGGACGGCCGGGCCCGCGGACGTCCCGGCCCTGGTGGCGCTGGTCGAGTCGGCGTACCGGGGAGAGTCCAGCCGGGCGGGCTGGACCACCGAGGCGCACCTCCTGGAGGGGCAGCGCACCGACGAGGCCGCCGTGGCCGAGCTGCTGGGGCGCCCCGACTCGGTGGTGCTGCTGGTGGACGGGGACGGCGGCGGCCCGGTCGCCTGCTGCCACGTGGAGCGGCGCGGCACGGCCGCGTACTTCGGCATGTTCTCGGTCTCCCCGACCGCGCAGGGCGGGGGCCTGGGGCGGCGGGTGCTGGCCCGGGCCGAGGAGTGGGCCCGGGTCGAGTGGGGCGCGACCGCGATGGAGATGACGGTCATCGAGCAGCGCCCCGACCTGATCGCCTGGTACGAGCGGCGCGGGTTCGCCCGCACCGGGGAGTTCGAGCCCTTCCCGTACGGGGACGAGCGCTTCGGCGTGCCACTCCGCACCGACCTGCGCTTCGCCAAGCTGGCGAAGCAGCTGGCCGCACCGTCCACACAGCTCGCCGCACCGTCCGCGCAGCTCGCCGGGCCGTCCGCGCAGCGGTCGCGCTGACCGCCGCGCCGACGGCCCGGGCACTACCGCTGCCGTTCCCGTTCCTGCTTCCGCCCCTGCTCCCGCGTCACCACTTCGACGGCGCGGGCGGGGCGACCACCGGCGGGCGGTCGTCGCAGGTGAGGGTGTTGGGCAGCTCCCAGGAGGCCAGCCAGTCGCCGGTGGTGCCGCCGCCGGAGTTGCCGCCCAGGTCGGTGACCGAGAACTCGGAGCCGGCCGGGGTGAAGTGGAAGGTGCCGCAGTTGTTGATGCCGACGGCGCCGACGTTGCGGGCGGTCACGTCCTGGAAGCTGGCGGACCCGGCGACGCGGGCGCTGAGCACCGAGGTGCCGGTGCCGTCGATCTTCACGTCCTTGAACGCCAGGTTGGACAGCTCGTACTGGTCCTTCACGCCCCACTCGGCGACCGCCATGATCGCGTTGTAGGTGGAGTCCAGGTAGTGGTCGCCGGTGACGGCGACGTCGGCGTCGATGTCCCGGTCGAGCACCTCGAACCAGATCGCGCCGAGGCCGATGTTCCAGTTCAGCTCGTACGTCCCGGCCCGCACGGTGGTGTTGTCGGTGAAGTGCAGGTACCCGGCGAACGGCTCGGCCCCGAAGCGGGAGCCCGCGTGCAGGCCGGAGCCCTCGCGGACCGGGTCGGCGACCAGGTTGTTCGAGACGGTGGTGTCGGTGCCGCCGTAGACGGCGATGGCGTTGGCCAGGGTCGGCGACTGCACGGTGTTGTGGTCGATGGTGATCCGGGCGTCCGCGGTCTTCTCCGACCAGAGCGCGATGCCGTCGTCGCCGGTGTTGCGCAGGAAGTTGTCGCGGATCAGCGAGTCGGTGACGCCGGTGTGGAAGTTGATGCCGTCGGCGACCTGGTCGGCGATCTGGTTGCCGGTGATCGTCAGGTTCGTCATCGGGCCGTCCAGCCAGATGCCGACCTTGGTGTGGTGGATGTACAGGCCCTCGATGCTGGAGTCGCTGAACGCGCCGCCGACGCCGTTGACCTGGTCGGTGTCGATCCGCTCCCGGACGTCGCCCTCGATGGCGAAGCCGGAGAGGTGGACGTTGCGGCTGCCGCCCTGCGCCGCGTCCTTGCCGTAGATGCCGACGCCGGTGTGCACGCTCCCGTCGGGGGCGGGGGTGGCCAGGGTCTGCTGGGTGCCCTTGAGCACGGTGTACCAGCTGCCCGCGCCGACCAGCGTCACGTCGTCGACCACCAGGTGGCGGTTGACCTGGAACACGCCCGGCGGCAGGTAGACCGGCAGGTGCAGGGCCTTGGCGAGCTCGACCGCCCGCTCGATCGCGTCCGCCGAGTCGCGCCGCCCGGTCGGGTCCGCGCCCAGCGCCAGCACGTTGACGGCCTTCCGCTCGACGTGCGGCGCGGCGACCAGCTGCGAGTCCAGCAGGTCGATCGCCGCCCAGGGCGCCTTCGACCCGGCGGGCAGCGCGACGCGGACCCTGTCGCCCGCCCTGTAGGTGCGGCCCAGCAGCAGCCGCTGCTCGTCGTACATGTGGCCGGGCCGGAACGGGGTGGCGACCGTCGGCGCGGGGGTGGTCGCCGCGGGCACGCAGCCGCACTCGGTGATCCACCAGTCCGGGTGCAGCAGCCCGGCCTTCGGGTCGTTGGTGAACGGGTACTGGTTGTACAGCCAGGAGTACTGGCTGGTGGCGGAGAGCTGGCGGCGGTCCCTGCCGTTGACGGTGACGTCCAGCGGCGCGGTGGTCCCGCCGCCGTCCGCCGCGTCCGGGAGGCTGTAGCGGACGGTGATCGCGTTGGCGGCCGCGGGCAGGGTGAACTCGACGTACTGGCCGGGGGCCAGCTTCACCGCGCTGCGGCCCGAGGCCTCCGCGGCCAGGGTGTACGCGGTGCGGTCGGCGGCGACCACGCTGCCGGTGGTGGCGGCGTGCTCGGCCTCCTGCTCCTGGAAGTCGACCCGGGCGCCGCGGCCCGCGGTCAGCGCCGGGTCGATCCCGGCCCGGGTCACCACGGCGCCGCCGGACGCGGACGCGGCCTGCGCGGCCGGGGCACACAGCGCCACCCCCAGCCCGAGCACGGAGGCGACCACGACCGCCCCGGCACGGGCCGAACGGGGGAGGACGGAACGGGAGGGGGAGGCGGGGGCAGCAGTCATCGGGGACCGGCTCTCTGAAAGGCGTGGTGGAGGTGAGCCGACAGTAGGGGGGCGTGCCGCACCACCACAAGAGAGTTGCGCAGAAATTTCTACCCGATGTCAGATTCTTGCGACCGAAGAGTCAATCGTTGCGGTGCGATCGGCCTTCCACTCCACGTACCGGCCCGACTCCCGGGTCAGGCCCGCCAGGAACCACAGCAGCAGCGCCGTGTCGTCGCCCCACCCCAGCAGCGGCAGGAAGTCCGGCACCGCGTCGACCGGACTGAGCAGGTAGACCCCCACCGCCAGCGTCAACGCCGCCAGCTTCCCCGGCCCCACCCCCGGGTACCGCCCCGCCAGCGCGTCCCGCACCAGGCGCGGCAGCGCCCGCACCCGCGCCACCGGCCCCGGCGCGCCCGGCCGCCGGGCCTCCCGGTACAGCCCCCACGCCGACCGCGTCACCGCCAGCCCGTCCAGCCCCCGCACCCGGGCCGCCCTGCCCTTGCCACTGCCCATGGGGACCTCCCGGGACGAACGCGTCGATTCCCTCCACGGTACGGGACCGCACCCGCCGGACCCGGGCCCGTACCGAAACCGCGACACACCCGTGCGGACCCGGGACACGCCGCCCGGCGCGCCGTGGGAGTGCGCCGCACGGGGGCACGGCCGATGCTGGCCGCATGACGAGCACGAACGCGAGCACGAGCAGCAGCAGTGGCGGTAGTGCCGCCGAGGAGCCCCTGGTCCGGGTCGCCGAGTTCCGCACCGACAGCCGCTACCGGCTGGTCCACTTCCGGGACGCGGGCTGGAAGCCGCTGGCCCCCGAGGAGTTCGAACCCGAGGTCCACCGCCACTTCCCCGACCTCGACCCGCGCGACCCCGCCCGGGTGCACTGGGACGACCGCCCCTGGGAGTGGCCCGCCTGGCACCCCGGCGAAGCCTGACCCGCGCCCCCGGGCGCGCCGCTCAGCGGGTCGCTCAGCGGGTCGCGGCCAGCAGCGCCAGCACCTCCGCGGTGGTGCCGGTCTCGCCCAGCCGCGGGAAGACCCGCTGCACGCTGTTGCGGTGCGCCTCCGCGTCCAGGTCGCTCATCGCGTCGACCGCCAGCGTCACGTGGTAGCCGTGCTCGTGCGCGGCCCGGGCGGTCGACTCCACGCCCATGCTGGTCGCCACGCCGGTCAGCACGATCTGCGTCACCCCGCGGCGGCGCAGCTGCACGTCCAGGTCGGTGCCGTGGAAGGCGCCCCAGTTGTGCTTGGTGACCACCAGGTCGGACGGGTCCAGCAGCTCGTCGGAGAGCTTGTCCCACCCCGCGGGCCGGGCCGCCCCGGAACCGCCCCGGTTCTGCTCGGTCCGCCCCGGCGGCACGTCCCCGCCGTCCGCGGCGAAGGACACCCGCACCAGCACCACCGGCAGCTTCGCGGCGCGGAACGCCCCGGCCAGCGCGATGCTGCGCTCCAGCACCTCGCGGGCCGGGTGCGGGGCGGTGGGGGCAGCCAGGATGCCCTGCTGGAGGTCGATGACGACCAGGGCGGTGTTCGGGTCGAGCGCGGTGACGGACACGGCGGGCCTTTCGTCGGGGCGGTGCGCGAACGGCCCGGGGCCCGGACCGTCCAGTTCCACTGCGCAGGTTACCTGCACAGTTCGGACGGCCCGGGCCCCGGGCCTCGGGCCCAGCCCGCTCCGGCTCGGCCTCCTCGGGCCCACCCCGCTCCGGCTCGGCCCGCTCCGGTTCAGCCCGCCAGCTGCGCCTCGATCGCCGCCACCAGCTCCGCCGACTCCGGCTCGGTCCGCGGCCGGAACCGCCCCACCACCTCGCCGTCCGCCGACACCAGGAACTTCTCGAAGTTCCACTGCACGTCCCCGGCCTCGCCCGTCGCGTCCGCGACCTCGGTCAGCCGCGCGTACACCGGGTGCCGGTCCGCCCCGTTCACGTCGATCTTCTCGAACAGCGGGAACGACACCCCGTACGTCGTCGAGCAGAACTCCTGGATCTCCTCCGCCGACCCCGGCTCCTGCCCCATGAACTGGTTGCACGGGAACCCGAGCACCGTGAACCCGCGCTCCCCGTACTTCTCCTGCAACCGCTCCAGGCCCGCGTACTGCGGCGTCAGCCCGCACTTCGACGCCACGTTCACCAGCAGCAGCACCTTCCCGCGGTGCGCACCCAGCGAGGACGGCTCCCCCGCCAGCGTCCGGATCGGGAGCTCGAACAGCGAATCCACCATGACCTGCAACCTGCCTTCTCCGAGTCGACGTGCCAACGCCCCCGAACCTACCCCGTCGCCCCGCCCCGACGGGGCCTCCCGGGCCGCCGCGCCCCGGACCGGAGCACCGGGGCCGCGCGGGTGAGCGGCGGCCGACTTCACCGCCGCTGGTGCGGCGTCCGGCCGTTTCACCCGACGAGGAGGGACAGTGGACGGGACCCTCGGCCGCGGACCGCCCCCGGGCCGGGGCGTGTTCCGCCGCCTGACGGCCACTCCTCCGCAGGGGAACACATCGATGACCGACACCGGCACGTCCTGCCGCGACCTCCGCGCTGCGGTGATCAACTGCACGCTCAAGCGGCCCCCGGAGCGTAGCCACACCCAGGGGCTGATCGACATCAGCACCGGCATCATGGAGCGCCAGGGCGTGCAGGTCGAGGTGCTGCGAGCGGTCGACCACGACATCGCCACCGGCGTCCGGCCCGACACGACCGAGCACGGCTGGGAGGCCGACGAGTCGCCCGTCCTCTACTCCCGGCCCCTGAACACCGACATCCTCACCCTGGTCGGCCCGCTCTGGGCGGGCGGAACACTCTGCCTGCCGCCAATCCCGCGTCGTCCGCGACGAGGACCCGCGTGACCTGACCTCCGTCCAGTCCCAGGAGCACACCGGTCGGGCCTGGGCCGCACGGGAGGTGTCCCGAAACAAATGATCTTGACGGCTCTGTTTCCGATGATGGGGATCTGTGAAATTGGCTCTGACCGGAGTTCCGTGAACGCTCCTGTAGGTTCTTCCGGGCTCGCGCGAGCGGGTTCCGGCGAAGGTAAGAGGGAGTGACCGTGGCTGACGAACGGCTTGATGCCGAGTGGCTTCGCGGCTGGTGTGAGCAGACGGATGCGGCGCTCGCGAAGCTGATGGGGTCGTTCCAGACGCGGTTCGGCTTCGAGCCGGCCAGCAACGTGGTCGTGCTCGCTGCGGAGGCGAGCCATCATGCCACCGACGAACTCGTGGAGTTGACGCCGATTCCCTCGGACCTGACCACGATGTACTGGGTGATCGACGAGGTCTCCTTGCCCGATGTGCAGAGCGGCTACTTCATCCACCCGGCCTCGCTGGTCGCGGACCACTTCCGCGAGTACGGGACCGTCCAGATCGACGGGGAAGAGCCAGCCCTGGTCTTCGCCAGCGACGGGGGTGGCCATCTGTTCGCACTGGCGGGCTCCGGGCGGATCTGGAGGTCAACCACTGCCTCGTGGTTCGACCGGTTCGACCTTGCTGCGGCCACTCTCCAGGAGTTCCTTGAGGGGCTCTCTCGGCAGATCAGCGGCCAGCTCTGACAGTTGGGAGAAAGGCGAGTCGACTCAAGGTCGGAGGAGGACCCGGATCTGCAGGAGTCGGAACGAGGCCCGTCCGCACATGGCTCTTTGAGTGTTTTAACCCGGTTCACGTTGCCTTCGACCTTGCCGGAGCTCCAATCGAGGGTGAGGCCGGCGGTGATGGCGGCGAGGCCCTGGCGGAGGAATCCGGCGAACGAGCGCATCGGTGCGGAGGCGTCCTGGTCGGCCTGGTCGATCCAGTCCGGCAGGAGCGTGCCGAGGCGGTTGGTCGTGAGGTCGTGGAAGCATCGGGCCAGGTCGTAGGCGCGGGCGGGTTCGGCGGTTCCCTCGCGCGGGGAGGCGACGTGGCGGCGCACGGCCAGGACGCTGCCCCGGTAGGCGCGTTCGGTGATCTCGCGGAAGAGTTGCTGGGCGCTGGTGCATCCGGCGGTGAACCGGCTGTTCAGGTAGGGCTTGAACGGGCCGATCAGCCCCTGCTTGCTGGCGCCGAACTCCCTTGCCGATGCGAGGAGTTCGTCCAGATGGGTGATCTTGAAGCGGCGGACGGTCTTGCGGTCGAGCCCCGAGCGGCGGGCGATGGCGCTGATCGTCCACTTCTGCTCCAGCGGGCGGTGGACGTCCGTGTAGCGGTTGCGGGTGCGTTCGACGATCGGGGTCCGGGGCAGTTGGAGAACCGGCAGCTTGATTGTCGGCGGCCCGGGCGACACTTCCTGGTCGCCGTGTTTGCACAGGCAGGAGCGGTGCTGACGTACACGGTCTGATCGCTGATCCCGAGGTCGGCCGCGACCTGCTCGACCGGCCGTCCGGCGTCGATCAGATCAAGGACCTTGCGGCGGAACTCGGGCGGGTAACTACGGGGCGCGCACGCCTCCCTGGTTCATCGGAATGTCTCCTGTCCTGCAAGCCGACTCCTCCGAACTCGGGGCACATCAAGGTCTCTATCGAACCCGGAACGGCTCAGGTCCGCTTCTCGCGGATCGCCATCCGCGGCAGGGCCTGAGCCACGACACCCGATCGGCAGAAACCCGTGCTCGCGCCGCCATCCGTCCGGGCGGCACATCAGGTTGAACATGTTCAAATCTGATGCCATGATGAGGCGCTCTCGACCGATCCGCCTGCCCCTTCGTGCTGTCGGCCGGATGTGTTCGCACACGTTGAACAGGACAGATGGCCATGCTCAAGAAGGCGACGCCGAGGCGTTGGCGGTGGGTCGTACTCGGCGCCGTGGCCCTGCTCGCGCCGCTGGCCCTCCTCTCGGCAGCACGTGCTGGCCTGGTGGGCTACCAGCGCCCCGACGAAGTCACGGTCGACCAGAGCGACATGCTCGGAACCTGGAAGGACGGCTACGGCATGACGTTGCAGCTGGGACCCGACCGCCGGGCCACCGCTGACGGCATTCCGGGCACGGCCCCGTGTGAACGCGACGGCACTTGGATGTTCTACGTCCGCCTCGAATCCGGCACCTTCGTCACCGAACGGAGCGCCACCGAGGGGCAGGTGGCATCCGCCACCTTCGGCGAGTCGGTGGATTGCCACTTCGACCTGAGCGTCTTCCGCATCCACGGCGAATACGTCCTGTGCACGGTGGAGGACCCGGACAGCTACTGCACCGACCGCGAACTCCTGCACAAGACTCCCGAACCCAATGCCCCCGCCGCCGTCCCGTGATCGAAGCCGGGGTCGACGCCGGCGAGCGGGACGGCCTTACCGGCGACGAGCGCGAGGAACTGGCGCGGCTGCAGCGGGAGAACCGCTGCCTGTGAGAGGACGTCGAGGTTCTCAATCGGGCCACGGCTTTCTTCGCGACGGCGACCCGGTGACGGTCCACCCGTTCATCGAGGCGGAGCAGCAGGCAGGCCACAGCGTCAAACGAGCGTGTGAACTGCTCAGGGTCTCCCGTGCCGCCTTCTACGCCCGCCGCAACGGCGAACCCGGGCCCCGCGCCGTCCGCGACGCCGAGCTGACCTAGGAGATCACCGAGATCCATGCCGCACTCAGGGGGAAGCTACGGAGCCCCGCGCGTCCACGTCACCCTCTGGCAAGGCCGTGAACGGTGCGGGCGGCGCCGTGTCGCGCGGCCGATGCGCCAGGCCGGGCGGCAGGCCGGCACGGCCGGCCTGCCGCCTTCACACCGCGGCGGGCCGGTCCCCGGCTGGGCCGGGCTTCGAGACAAGGGGAGACGGCCGAGCCAAACCGCGCCGGATCCGGATGCTCTCACCACTCGACGAGAGGTGAGGAGGCGTCCTGTGGCGACGTACCGTTGTGCGACATCCGGTCTTCCGGCGGCCGTTGAGCGGATCAGCGTGATGGCCGGGGGAGGGTGGTGCTTCGTCACCTGCAGCCGAGAGGGCGCAGTTGCGGTCGCTTCGGCGCCGGGCGGCAGGACCGACGAAGCCGACCCCCGCGGTTCCTCGCCCACCCGCATGGTGAGGACCGGAGCTGATCCCCTCTCGATCACGATGCGGGGAGCCGAGCCGATCTCGTTCCGGATGGTGCACCGGGGCGTCCGGGGCAACGGCAAGGTTCGGGTGGGTCACCGGAATTGCCACCGCCCTGCTGCTCTCGGCGCCAAGCAGCGCGGTTGCGGTACGGGCCTGGCGGAGAAGCGCTCTGCTGCCAGGTCCGGCCACGGCGCGAAGCCCGAGATCAAGATCGCGTTCCGGCTGACCGAGGCGCCTTCGTTCGGGGTGTTCGAGTTCGCCACCTCGTCGTGGACGCTGGAACCCGTACTGCGGGCGTTCGCGGAGGGCCGGGCGTCGCTGCGATGCGAGCTCAGGATCGAGTCCCGCTGCTTCGAGACGTCCGACGGCGTGCAAGTGACGTACCACGAGCCGGTGCTCGTCCTCGGCTGAGCCGTTGGAGCGGGATCACGGTCCGACCGGGTGAGCCTGTCAGCCGGTCGGACCCGTGGCTGGTGAGCTGACCCGAACGACCTGAGCAGCAGCAGAAGGAGAGGAAGCCATGCCCGCGCCTGGCACGTCGTACGGTGACCTTCGAGCCCTGGTGATCAACTGCACGCTGAAGCGATCGCCGGAACGGAGCCACACCCAAGGGCTCATCGACATCAGCACGGGAATCATGGAACGCCAAGGCGTGTCGGTCGAAGTCCTTCGGGCCGTCGACATCGACATTGCGACCGGCGTGTGGCCGGACATGACGGAGCACGGGTGGGAGAGCGACGAGTGGCCGGTCATCTACTCGAAGGTGATGGCCGCTGACATCCTTACGCTAGCCGGGCCTGTGTGGCTGGGAGACAACTCCTCCGTCATGAAGCGCGTCATCGAGCGGCTGTACTCCTGCTCGTCGGTCCTCAACGAGCACGGCCAGTACGCCTATTACGGCCGGGTCGGCGGCTGCCTGATCACCGGTAACGAGGACGGCGCGAAGCACTGTGCGATGAACGTGCTGTACAGCCTCCAGCACCTGGGGTACACGATCCCGCCTCAGGCGGACGCGGGCTGGGTCGGTCCGGCCGGGCCGGGGCCCTCCTACCTGGACGAGGGCTCGGGCGGGCCGGAGAACGACTTCACGAACCGGAACACCACGTTCATGACGTGGAACCAGCTGCACCTGGCGCGGATGCTGAAGGACGCGGGCGGGATTCCGGTGCACGGCAACCAGCGCTCCGAGTGGGACGCGGGCTGCCGCTTCGACTTCGAGAACCCCGAGCACCGGTAGGGATTTTCGCCGGACCTGGCGGTCCTGGTCGGCGGTGCTCTCACGGATGCGACAGCGAGGGGGACTTGGCAGTGGCGTCGGTGAGGGCGGCGGTGATCCGGTCGTCGCAGGCGAGCGTAGGTGTCGGCCGTCAACGCCGCCGCCCGGTTCCTCAAGGACGACCCGGAAGGCCTGCGGCAGCTCGTGGACTCCGTCGACCTGCTCGCACACTCCCCGCGGCCACCGGGCAGCGCGGAGTACGGCTCCGCGAACCTCCGCCGGATGCATGTGGGCCACTACCGCGTGATGTACGAGATCACCGGACCACCGTCACCATCATCGTCATTCACCTCGGCCGGATCGGCTGAACACACTCACAGTCACCACAACCCCGGTCGCTGGCAGAACCACCCCGCGGGCGCGGGGAGCAGTGGGGAGCAGCGCTGGACGTGCTCCCCGGCCACCGCCGCCCGGCCGCGGGGGCCCGAGGCGGTCGGCTCGGCGGTGGCGGTGGCGGGGGAGTCGGGAAGTGGGTGCGGGGGGCGGCCGGCGGCCTCGCGCACCGGGTGGCGGGCCGCCGGGCGGTCGCTCCGGTCGGCGGTGCCGCGGCGGCGAAGGCGGGTCCGCGCCGACTCCGGCCCCCCACCCGGTCCTTCACCGACCGCAAGGGCCGCTCGCCGAACTCGGCCGGGAGGCGCACCGCTTCTCCGACGGACAGCCGTGAGCCGGCCGGCGCGCCCCCCGGACCCGATGACCGTGCTGCGCCGCTTCCTGCTGGTCCGGGGAGTCCGCCGACCGTTCGCGACGCCGCGTCATGGCGGCGTCGCGCCGGACGGGCGGGAGCGCGCTGTCAGGGGGTGGTGAGGTCGAACCGGTTGACCGTCACCGAGCCGCCGAGCGCCTGCGTCGCGTAGTTGAAGACGGCGAAGCGGTAGCCGGGGTAGAACTGCCAGGCGTTGCCCATGGTGAAGCCGGGGCCGAGCCGGGTGAAGTTCACGCCGTCGGTGCTGTAGGAGAACAGTGCCTGCCGGCCCGTGCCGGGCCGGATGTCCGCGTTGACGCGCAGCCAGATCCGGCTGCCGGTGACGGCCGCGCTCGCCGCTTCGGTCCCGGTGCTCGTGGTGTTCCAGTTGCCGTCCATGGCCAGGCCGTTGGTCATGACCAGCCGGGTCACGCCGTTGTCCCGTCTGAGCCCGATCCAGGCCGACGAGTCGCGCAGCATCGCCAGCCCGGCCCGGTCGCCGTCGCGCATCCCGGAGGCGTCGAGCTGGACGGTGGCGGTGGAGGAGGGCCCGAGGATGCGGTGGGTGAGCGTGTTGCGGGCCGCGTAGAGGTCTCCGGTGACGGTCGCGGTCTGCAGGCGCAGCCCGTTGCCCGCGGACCACTTCGTGTTGTCCGGGTTGTGGTTCCACTCCCACTCGGGGCCGAGGGCGGCCGTCGTGAAGGCGTCGCTGCCGGTGGGCGGCTTGACGGTGTGCGAGGAGGCGGGGATGTTCGGGCGCGGGTAGGACGCCCCCCAGGCGCCGTTGACGGTCTGCAGGACGGGCCACCCGTCCGCCGTCCACGTCACGGGTGCCAGCACCGGGACCCGTCCGCCCGGGTAGGCGTCGACGAAGGCCATGTAGTACCAGTCGCCGTTCTGGGTCTGCACCAGTCCGCCCTGGTGCGGCACCCCGCCGCCGGCGATCGGCCCGGGGAGGTTGAGCAGGACCTGGTGCATCTCGTACGGGCCGAAGGGGCTGCTCGACTTGAGGACGTACTGGCCGTTGGCGGGGTGCGTGACGAAGATGTAGTAGCTGCCGTTGCGCTTGTAGAAGCGCGAGCCCTCGATGGTTCCGACGCTCGACGGCGAGGTGAACACCGGCTGGGCCTTCACCTGGCTCAGGCCGTCGGCGGACAGCTGCGCGACGCTGATCGTGGTGTTGCCGTACGCGACGTACATGGTGTCGTCGTCGTCGACGAGCAGGCCCGCGTCGTAGTAGCAGTTGTTGATCTGCGAGCGTTTCTGCCAGGTGCCGTCGACCGCCGTCGCGGTGTACACGTAGGTCCGGTTGTACTCGACGCAGCCGATCCAGTAGAAGTTCCGGTTGCTGGGGCGGTAGTTGAGGGCCGACGCGTAGACCCCCTTGACGTACGCCTGTCCCCCGCTGAGGTCGTACTTGGCGGAGCCGAAGTCGAGGCTCGGCACCGAGTGGCCGGCGAACTCCCAGTTCACCAGGTCGTAGGAGCGCAGGACGGGCGCTCCGGGCGAGTAGTGCATCGTCGAGGCCGAGTAGTAGTAGGTGTCGCCCACCCGGATGATGTCGCCGTCCGCCAGGTCCTCCCAGAGGACCGGGTTCGCGAACGTCCCCGTGCCGCCGCCGGTGACGGGGACGAGTTGCCACTGCTGGTTGGCGCCGCCCCAGTCCTGGTACTGCACCACCTTTCCGCCGTCCGCCGTGGAGGCGTTCTGGACCTCGACCGCCTTGCCGCTGTTGCGGTTGAGCAGCCGGATGTACCCGTCCGCCGAGTCAGCGAGCCGGAACTGCTGGTTGGTGCCGTTCAGGTCCGTCCACTGCACGACCGGCGCGCCGTCGGCCGTCGACCGGCCCTGGACGTCCAGCACCTTCCCCGAGTGCCGGTTCTGCAGCCGGAAGTAGCCGCCGCCCGAGTCGAGGAAGCGCCACTGCTGGTTGTCGGCGTTCGACCGCGCCCACTGCACCACCGACGAGCCGTCGGCGGTGCCGAAGTTGTAGTCGTCCATCGCCTTGCCGCTGCCGCGGTTGACCAGTACGTACCAGGTGCCGGTGTCCACCGTGGCCGCCGCCGCGGGCAGGGGCGTCACCGCGGCCAGCAGACCGGCGAGCAGTGTTCCCACCAGGGTCGCCACCCAGGCCGCCCGTCGGCGCGGGCCGTTTCGTCGGGTTCTCATCCCGTCTCCGATCGAATGGATTGTTAGCGCTAACAATTTTGCTCGGAGGGCACGGCGCACATGCCGGGGAGAAGAGCCCGCGCCCCCGCCCGGGGCTGCCCGCTGCAGTGAACACCTGTACCTGACAGCTCGTCAAGGCGTCCGGCGGCAACCGGTACGGGGAATCCCGCCGTCCGAGGGTTTCGCGGGTGTTCACCCGCCGGACACGAGCCGGTCGCGGTCGTGGCGAGCGGCCCGGAGAGCGTCGTCCCCGCCAGGTAGAACCTCGACGAAGGAACGACCATGACGACACGTCCGGCGGCCCGCATCTCGACCCTCGTGCTCTGCACGGCGCTGGCGGCCTCGTTCGCCCTCCCCGCCCGGGCTTCCGGGATCCCGGCCGTCCGGGCGAAGGCCGAGACCGCGCCGCTGTTCGACGACGAGGCCGGCGGCAACGCCAACGCGGACGATCCGGCGATCTGGCGCAACGCCGCCGACCCCGGCCGCAGCCTGGTGATCGCCACCGCCAAGCAGGGCGGCCTGCGGGTCTACGACCTGGACGCGCGGCAGGTCCAGTCGATCCCCGCCCCGGCCGGACCGGGCGAGGACGACAAGCCCGGCCGCTTCAACAACGTCGACCTGGTCCGGGGCCTGCGACTCGGCGGCGCCCGCACCGACGTCGCGGTGGTCAGCGACCGCGGCAACGACCGGCTGCGGATCTACCGCATCGACCGGGACGGGCCCGGCGGCCCGCTCACCGACGTCACCGACCCGGGAGCGCGGCCGGTCTTCTCCGCCGACCAGGCCGAGACCAACGAGCAGCGGACCGCGTACGGCCTGGCCACCTGGACCGACCGCGCCACCGGCCGCTCCTACGCGCTGGTCAGCCAGCGCAACCGCACCCGGATCGCGCTGCTGGAACTGCTCGCCACCCCCGCCGGCACCGTCGACTACCGCCAGGTGCGCACCCTCGACCTACCGTCCTCCTTCCGGCTGCCCGACGGCGCCACCTGGACCCCCTGCGCCGAGCCCGGCGAACTGCCGCAGGTCGAGGGCATGGTCGTCGACCCCTCCGACGGCACCCTGTACGCGGGGCAGGAGGACGTCGGCATCTGGCGCGTCGACGCGGGCCTGACGGGCACCCCGGTGCTGATCGACAAGGTGCGCGAGTACGGCGTCCCGGGTGCGTACGACGCGCAGACCGAGGAGTGCACCCCCGGCACCGACCCCGGCTACGGCGGCGAGCACCTGACGGCCGACGTCGAGGGCCTGACGCTGGTCACCGAGGCGGACGGCGACGGCTACCTGCTCGCCTCCAGCCAGGGCGACGACACCTTCGTCGCCTACGACCGCGAGCGCGACGACGACAACGAGTACGAGGGCGCCTTCCGGATCACCGCGGCCTCCACCGCCCTCGACGGCTCCGAGGTCTGCGACGGCGCCGCCGCCCTCAATGCCCCGCTCGGCACCCGCTACCCGCACGGCCTGCTCGTCGTCCAGGACGGCCGGGAGACCCCCGGCGACGGCGACCGCGAGGCCACCGGCTTCAAGTTCGTCGACCTCGGCGAGGTCCTCGACGCCGTCGACTGATCCGCGGACGCGGCGGGCGCACGGCGGCGCGCCCGTGTGCCCGCCGCGTCGTCGGACTCCACCGGGGCCGGTCGGACTCCGGCGGGACGGGACGGCGGGACGGGACGGCTGGACGGGACGGCGGTCCGGAGTTCCTGCCCGGCGGCGGCGCTCGGCCTCAGTGCTCGAAGAGCACCAGGGAGCGCCCGCCCCGGCCGGCCGCCATCCGTTCGAAGGCGGCGGGGATGCCGTCGAGGGGGATCCGGTCGGTGATCAGGGCGTCCAGGTCGAGGCGGCCGCCGCGCACGTGCGCGGCGAGCACCGGCACCGTCTCGTCCGGGTCGCAGTTGCCGTAGACGCAGGCGGTCAGGGTGCGGGCGTAGTGGAAGAGCTCCAGGGCGGAGAAGGAGACCGTGTCCTGCTTGCCGCCGATGCCCACCACCGTCGTGCGGCCGCCGCGGCGGGTGGCGGACCAGGCCGAGCGGATCGTCGCGCCGCGGCCGACGCACTCGAAGGCGTGGTCGGCGCCGCGACCGCCGGTCAGTGCCCGGACGGCCGCGGGGGTGGAGTCGTCGGCGAGCAGGTACTCGGTGGCGCCGTGGCGGCGGGCCAGCTCCGCCTTCTCCGGGGTGACGTCGACGGCGACCAGCGGCGAGGCCCCGGCGAGCCGGGCGGCCTGGAGCACGGCCAGGCCGATGCCGCCCAGCCCGTACACCACCACCGACTCCCCCTCCCGCACCCGGGCCGCGCTGTGCACCGCGCCGTAGCCGGTCAGGACGGCGCAGCCGAGCAGGGCGGCGGAGGCGAGCGGCACGCCGGCGGGCAGCGGGAGGACGGCCCGGCGGTCGACGACCGTCTCCTCGGCGAAGGCGCCGACGCCCAGTCCCGGGTGGAGCCCGGTGCCGTCCGGCAGCACGGCGTAGTGGCCGGTCGACGCGGCGCCGGAGTTCTCGCAGAGCCAGGGCTCGCCGATCGCGCAGGCCGGGCAGGCGCGGCAGGCCGGGGCCCAGTTCAGGACCACCGGGTCGCCGGGCGCCACTGAGGTGACGCCGTCGCCGACCGAGACGACGGTGCCCGCGCCCTCGTGCCCGAGGACCAGCGGGAAGGCGGCGCGGAGCATGCCGCGGGCGATCGACAGGTCGGAGTGGCAGACGCCGGCGGCGGCGAGCCGGACGCGGACCTGGCCCGGTCCGGGGTCGGGCAGGTCGATCTCGGTGATCTCCAGCGGGGCTCCGGCGGAGCGCAGGACGGCGGCACGGACCATGGCGGTCACCTCGGTGGTGTTCTCGGTGGACTTCGGGGGGTGTTCTCGGTGCCGTTCCGCCGCACTCCGGGTGCCGGCGGAGACCCGCGGCGCGGGCGGCGCGCGCAGGCCGCGGGGGTCAGAACTGGAGCGACTTGGTCTGGAGGAACTCCTCCAGGCCGTGCCGGCCGAGTTCGCGGCCCACGCCGGAGCTCCTGCGGCCGCCGAAGGGGGCGAGCGGGTTGAAGCGGCCGCCGTTGATGTCGACCTGGCCGGTCTCCATCCGGCGGGCGAAGGCGACGGCGGTCCCGTCGTCGGCCGCCCAGACGGCACCGGCGAGGCCGTACTCGGTGCCGTTGGCGAGGGCGAGGGCGTGTTCCTCGTCGTCGTAGGGCAGGACCACCAGCACCGGGCCGAAGATCTCCTCCCGCACCGCCCGGGCGTCCGGGGCCAGGTCGGCGAGGACGGTGGGGCGGACGTAGTAGCCGCGGTCCAGCCCCTCGGGGGCGCCCGGGCCGCCGGCCACCAGGCGGGCGCCGTCGGCGACGGCGCCCGCGAGGTACTCCTGGACGCGCTCGCGCTGGCGGGCGCTGACCAGCGGCCCCACCCGGGTGGCCGGATCGGACGGGTCGCCGGGGACGTACTTCGGGGTGGTGGCGGCGGCGATCGCCAGGGCCTGCTCGTACTGCTCGCGGTGGACCAGCAGCCTGGTCCAGGCGGTGCAGGTCTGGCCGGAGTTGGCGAAGACGTTGGCGAGGGTCGCGTTGACCGCGCGGGCCAGGTCGGCGCCCGGCAGGACGACGCAGGCGGACTTGCCGCCGAGTTCCAGGGAGAGCTTCTTGAGGCCGCGTCCGGCGCTCTCACCGATCAGGCGGCCGACGGCGGTGGAGCCGGTGAAGGAGACGACGTCCACGCCGGGGTGGGCGGCGAGCGCCGCACCGACCACCGTGCCGAGGCCGGTGACCAGGTTGAACACGCCGGGCGGCAGGCCGGACGCGTCGACGAGGCGGGCGAACAGCCGGGCGGTCAGCGGGGTCTCCTCGGACGGCTTGAGCACCACCGTGCAGCCCGCCGCGAGGGCCGGGACGACCTTGGCGACGATCTGGTGCAGCGGGTAGTTCCACGGGGTGATGGCGGCGACCACCCCGGCGGGCTCCGCGCGGACGGTGGAGTTGCCGACCTCCTCCTCGAAGGCGTGACCGGCGAGGACGTCCAGGAAGGCCGAAGCCACCGCGATCGGGGTGCCGGCCTGGACCGCGTCGGCGAAGCGCGCCGGGGCGCCGAGTTCGGCGGTGACGGTCGCGGCGATCTCCGCCCGGTGGGCGGCCAGGCCGTCGCGCAGCCGGGTCAGTGCGGCGAGCCGCTCCTCGCGGGTGCTCGCGGCCCAGCCGGGGGCGGCGGCGCGGGCGGCGGCCACTGCCGCGTCCACCTCGGCGGCGGTGCCCGCCGGAACGGTGGCGATCGGCTGCTCGGTGGCCGGGTCGAGCACCACGATGGTGTCCGGCCCGGCGGCGGGCCGCCAGCAGCCCCCGATGTACTGGTCCGCGTAGTGCTCCATCCGGTGCTCCTCGGCGTCCGCTCCCCATTAAACTAGCAGTGGTAGTTAACCCGTGGACGGGCAGCCGGTGCAAGGGGCCCGCGTCGGACGGCACGGCGGGGGGTCGCAGGTGCCACCCGCCTCGTGCCCGCCGGAGCGACTGCCGACCGGACGGGGCCTAGCGGAAGCAGGAGGCGAGTTCGACGCGGGAGCGCACGCCGAGCCGGGTGAAGACGTTCCTCAGGTGGTACTCGACGGTGCGGACGCTGAGCACCAGCGCGTCGGCGACCTCCTGGTTCGTGGCGCCCCGGGCCACCAACTCGCAGATCCGCGCCTGCTGCGGCGTCAGTTCCGCGGCCGCTCCGCCCCCGCGGTCGCCGGGGGAGCGCGTCCGGGCGCCGGTGGCGCGGAGCTCGGCGGTGGCCCGCCGGGTCCAGGAGGCGGCGTCGAACCGCTGGAAGATCTGCACCGCCTCCTGCAGCAGTTCGCGCGCCGGGCCCGGCTTGCGGGCCCGGCGCAGCCGGTGGGCGTGGAACAGCTCGGTCTTGGCCAACTCCAGTACGGCACCGTCCCGCTGGTGGAGCAGGGCGGCCTGCCGGAACTGCTCGTCGGCCGCCGCGTCGTCGCGCTCCAGCAGCGCGTGGCAGCGGTGGGCCAGGGCGAGGCGGGCGGCGCTCGTCCCGCTCGCGGCCCAGGCGTGGTAGCCCCGCAGCGCTTCGGCCGCGTTGGCGCGCCGGTCGCAGCGCACCGCCGCCTCCACGAAGTGCGGGGTGGCCAGTTGGCGGATGACCAGGTTGGTCTGGCGGCCGACGGCGTCCTCGGCCATGCCCGCCAGCCGGGCCAGCGCGTCGGCGGGCCGGTCGTCCGCCAGGTCGGCGCAGGCGGACGCCCAGCGGCCGAACGCGGCCGGCCGGCCCAGCCCCCAGGCGGACACCTGCCGGGTGACGGACCGCACCCTGGCCGCCGCGTCCTCCCCGTCGCCCCGCAGCGCCGACACCAGGGCGAGCACCGCGAGGTGGTCCACCGCGAGGTTGCGCTGCCCCGTCCGGCGGGCCAGCCGCAGCCCGTCCAGGGCCGCCTCCTCGGCCGCCGCGCAGCGGTCGGTCAGCAGCGCGGCCAGGGCCTGGTACACGAGCGCGGCGGGCACCAGGGCGGCCTCGCCCCGGCGGCGGGCCGCGTCGGCCGAGGCGGCGGCGAAGGAGTGGGCGCGGGCGGCGTCGCCCAGGGTGTACGCGGCCTGTGCGGCCCACAGGGCCCAGTACGGATCGGCAGCGCCCCCGGCCAGCCGCATCACGTTCCGCAGCAGTCGGCCCGCCTCCCCGTACCGCCCCTCGAAGGTGGCCGTCATCCCCGCGAAGTGGTCGGCGACCAGGTGCGCGGCGGGGGTGTCGTCGGCGTGCCGCAGGGGCCGCGCCCGCTGCGCCAGCGCGGAGTACCCGGCGAAGTCGCCGGCGAGGAAGGCGGCCTCACCGGCCAGCATCAGCGCGCGAGCCGCCGACTCGCGGCAGTCGTCCGGGAACAGGCCGGCCGCCAGGGAGAGGTGGCGGTACGCCTCGGAGGGCGCGCCGTCGCGCAGCAGCAGCTCCCCCTCGGCCAGGCTCCGCACCGCGTGCGTGCCCGCGGGCACGCCCTCCGGCGGCACCCGGTGCAGCAGCGCCCGGCTGCGCTCGCTCCCGCCGGCCAGGAAGGCGTGCCGGGCCGCCAGCGTCAGCCACCGCTCCCGCAGCCCCGGCCGCGGCGCGAAGTCGGCCGCGTCCTCCAGCACCGCGTCGGCCGTACGGTGGTCGGCGCGGTCGGTCGCCCGTTCCAGCTCCGCGGCGGCCCGCTCGGCCGGTCCCGTGCCACCGGCCAGCCGGTGCAGCGCCCGGTGCGGCCGGAACCGCCCGGGGTCGAGCACGTCGGCCAGGAGGCGGTGCGCGGCGTGCCGGTCGGCCAGGGGGACCTCGGCGCGCAGCACCTGGCGCAGCAACCGGCCCGGCACGGCCGTCGTGCCGTCCTCGGCGGGCGCGACCAGCCCGCTGGCCAGGGCCGCGTCGACGGCGCCGGGGTGCCACCCCGCCCGGCGGGCGGCGGTGTGCAGCGCGTCCGGGGCGAGCGGGCCGCCGACGAGGACGGCGGCGACCACGGCCCGGGCGCCGTCGGGCAGTTGACGGAACCGTCGGCCGCAGTCGGCCCGCCACCTGCTGTCCGGTGGCAGGACGAGCGGGCCGCGGCGGTCGTCGGCGCGGGCGGCGGCCGCCAGTTCGGTCAGCGCCAGCGGGTTGCCGGCCGCGAGGGCGAGCGCCTCGGCCGCGGTCGCCGGACACAGGCCGTCCGGACGTTCCGGGGGCGCCGCGTCCGCCAGCAGCAGGCGGGCCGCGGCGTCGTCCAGCGGTGGCAGCCGCAGCGTGTCGATCCCGTCCAGGGCTGCGAGGGCCGGGTGCCCGGTGACCGCGGTCAGCAGCAGGCCGGCCCGCAGGCCGTGCACCCGGCGGGCGAGCAGGCCGATCACCTGCAGTGACACGCGGTCCAGCCGGTGCGCGTCGTCCACGCACAGCAGCAACGGGCGCCCGGCGGGGGAGGCCGCCAGCACGGCGCGCAGCGCCGAAGCCACCGCCGGGGCCGCCTCCGGCGGGCAGCGGCCCGCCAGGACGTCCGTCAGGACGCCCGTCTCCCCGCCCGGGGGCGCCGGGAGGTCCTCGGCCAGGCGCAGCAGCAGGCGCTGGCACCACGCCCACGGCAGCGCGGCCTCCGACTCGACGCCCCCGAGGCGGTGCACGGCGCACCCGGCCGCCGAACCCGCGGCGGCGGCCAGGAGCACCGAACGCCCGCTGCCGGGCTCGCCCGTCACCACGACGGCGGCGCCCCGCCCCGCGCGCAGCCCCGCGAGCGTGTCGTGCAGTCTCCGCTGCTCCTCGGCGCGGCCGTGCAGGCGGACCGGCGCACGGGCGGCCGTGGTGCTGTCGCTCTCGCTGTCCATGACCGCAGTGTGCGGGGGGAGGCCAGGGAGCGGAAGGGAGTTGACGCGTGTTCGCCACGCTCCGACGGCGGCCGCGGCGACGGGTGGCGGCGACGACGGCGACGGGTGGCGCGGTCGAGCCGGGCGGAGGACCGGTGGTTCCACCGGTCCGCAGCGGGCCGGGCACGCGCACACTCCTGCCATCCGTCCCCCGTCCGGGGGCAGGGAGAGAGGATCCACCTGTGCGACGCCTGCGTACCGCCCTGCTCGCCGTCCTCACGGCCGTGGTGCTCGCCGTGCCCGGCACGTCCACCAGCGCCGCCCACGCGGCGACGACCAGCACCCGCACCCCCGTGGTCTTCGTCCACGGCTTCGTCGGCAACGCCTCCAACTGGGCCGCCGCGGAAGCCCTGTTCGTGGCCGACGGCTACTCGTCCGGTGACCTGTTCGCCTACCAGTACAACTGGTCGCAGTCCAACGCCGTCAGCGCCGCCGGCCTGGCCGCCTACGTGCGCCAGGTCCTCGCCGCCACCGGCGCGCACCAGGTCGACATCGTCAACCACTCCATGGGCGGCCTGGTCAGCGACTGGTACGTCAAGAAGCTCGGCGGCCAGCCCTACGTCCGCCACCTCGCCTCCATCGCGGGCGCGAACCACGGCACCACCGCGGCCGGCGCCTGCCTGGTGAACCCGTCCTGCGTGGAGATGTTCCCCGGCTCCCTGTTCCTGGCCACGCTCAACGCGGGCGACGAGACCCCCGGCGACACGCAGTACGCCACCTGGTACTCGCCCTGTGACGGCATCATCGTCCCCTACACCAGCACCCGGCTCGACGGCGCCGCCAACAACCTCGTCCCCTGCCAGACCCACCTCGGCTTCCTGACCGACATCCCGACCCTCCGGGCCGTCGAGCGCTTCCTCGACAACTGACCCGGCTGCCCCGGTCACCGGCCGCCCCGGCCGGGAACCGGGGCCTCGGCCCCCCGGTGCCTGCCCGCCGCCGGGACCGGTTCGCGGCGGCCCGCTGACCGTCCGGGCGGGCCGGACGGGGTTCGTACGGCCGTCGTCCGTCAGTCGGGGCGCCGGCGGTCGGCGGGGGGCGGCCAGGGGCCCTCGGCCTCGCCCGGGGCGAGGCGGTTCACCACTTCGGCGAGGGCGATGCACGCCTGCTCGATGGTGACGAGGGTGTTCTCGCGTTCGGTGGTGACGGCGGCGAGCAGCAGTCCGGTCAGGGCGGCGACGCCGTTGAGGGCCTGCAACTGGACCATCACGGCGAGCAGGCCGTGGTCGGCGAACGGGCCGACGTGATCGATGGCGGCGGGAACGGCGATGACGGACACCACCAGGACGCACGGCGCGGCGCCGAGCAACTGGAAGCGCAGCGCCGCCCACATCACCACCGGCAGGACCAGGAAGAGCAGGGAGAGCGGGCTGCGGGTCGCCGTGAGCACGGTGACGGCGGTGGTCGCCAGCAGGCCGAGGGCCTCCGCCCAGCGGTGCAGCGGTACGTCGCGGGGCATCCGGGCGGCGCGCACCGCCAGCAGCAGCGGGGTGACCACCAGCACGCCCATCGCGTCACCCGTCCACCACGCCGTCCAGGCGGGCCAGAACTGGTGCGGGACCAGCGCGCCCTCGGACACCAGGATCAGGCAGGCGGCGGTCGCACTGATCAGCGTGGAGGCGAGCGCCCCCAGGAAGACCAGCGCCACACCGTCCCGCAGCCGGTCGAGCTCGACCCGGAAGCCCACCCGGGCCAGCAGCAGGACGGCCACCACCGGGGCGAGCGTGTTGCCCGCCGCGATGCCGAAGGAGGCGGGGGTGATCGCTCCGAACCCCGCGATGACCAGCAGGGCGCCGAGCGCGATCCCGGGCCACACGCGCAGGCCGAGCAGCAGCAGGCCGGCCACGGCGACGCCGGTCGGCGGCCACAGCGGGGTGACGTGGACGCCGCCCACGACGACCTGCGTCAGCAGGCCGAGCCGGCCCCCCGCCCAGTACACGAGCGCGACGCCGAGGATCGACAAGCCGGCCACCGCGGTCTCTCCGGCCTTCGCGTTGCGCAGCACAGCAGCCATCTCATCGCACGCCGCCGCCCGGCCCCGGCCGTGACACGCCCGAAGGGTCGGCCGGGACGGTCGGATCCGCTGCGGTCACCCGCCGCTGCCGGGCGCCGTCACGGTCCGCCGTGGCAGAGCACCAGGACCGCGGCGTCGTCCTGGTGCCCGGTGAGGTCGGCGACCTCCAGCACCCGGCCGGCCAGCTCCCCGGGCTCGGCGCCCACCCCCGCGCGCACCCGCCGCAGGACGTGCTCCAGCCCGGTGTCGAGCGGGAACGCGGGCCCTTCCACCACG
Source organism: Kitasatospora phosalacinea (assembly GCF_000717185.1). GTDB lineage: Bacteria > Actinomycetota > Actinomycetes > Streptomycetales > Streptomycetaceae > Kitasatospora > Kitasatospora phosalacinea_A. Next base: position 58,494 of record NZ_JNYE01000032.1, read on the forward strand.
CCGTCGGTCACCAGGACGACCGCTTCCGTTCCCGACAGGCGCCGCCGCGTCACCGGGTACACCTCGCCGGGTTCGATGCCGAGCGGCAGCCCCACCTCGTCGGCGTTCTCGGTGTCGTCGATCCCGGACCGGCCGTCGGCGGTGGCCCAGATCGCCGGGACGTGGCCGGCCCGGGCGACGGACAGTTCGTGGGTGGCGGGGTCGAAGCGCAGGAAGCAGCAGGTGGCGAAGAGGCCGTCGGGCAGGGACAGCAGCAGTTCGTTGGTCCGGGCCAGCACCTCGCCGGGGTCGCTCGCCGCGCTGGCCAGCGCCCGCAGGCCGATCCGGACCTGGCCCATGAACACGGCCGCCTCGACGTCGTGGCCCTGCACGTCGCCGATGGTCAGCCCGAGCGTCCCGTCCGGCAGCCGGAAGCCGTCGTACCAGTCGCCGCCGATGTCCAGGCCGTGGCGCGCGGGCGCGTACCGGGCGGAGGTCCGCAGCCCGGGCAGGCTCGGCAGCGCGGCCGGGAGCAGCTCGCGCTGCAGCGCCATGGCGAGTTCGACCCGGGCCCGCTGCCGCTCGGCGTGCTCCAGCGCCCGGGCGGTGAGCTCGCCGAGCTTGCCCAGCAGTTCGTGCGCGTCGGCGGGGTGCGACGGGGGACGGCGACGGCTCACGGGCGGCTCCAGCACGGCCTCGACTGACGGGCGGCGGGCGGCTGTCCTGCCACCGCGTGCCTCCATTGTCCCTTCACCCGATCGGACCCGCCCCCGCGGCCGCCCCGCGCACCCGCGTTCTCGACGAGGCCACCGAACGGCCCGGCCTCCTCGAGAACCTCGCGACGAGCACCCGCGCCGCCACCCGTTCCACAACGCGAGGGGGACCGCGGGCGTCCGGGTGCGGTGACCGTTTCAGGCCGTGGAGGGCAGGGCGGCCCGGCCGGGGACGGTGGTGCCGGGGGCGGGGAGGGGCGCCGGGTGGGGGCCGACGGTGCTGACCCGGTGTGTGCCGGGGCCGAGGCGGCGGGGCGGGAGGCCGGGGAGGTCGAGGACGGCTTCGCAGCCCGCCGGGACGGTGAGTTCGGCGGTCAGGCCCTGGTCGGTGAGCTGCCAGGAGATGGCGGCGGTGCCGTGGGGGGTGTCGTGGCGGGCCTCGGCCCAGGTGAGGCCGCCGCCGGGGCGGGGGGCGAAGCGGATGGTGCGGTAGCCGGGCTCGGCGGGGGCGAGGCCGGCGACGGTGCGGTGGAGCCAGTCGGCGACCGCGCCGAGCGCGTAGTGGTTGAAGGAGGTCATGCCGCCGGGGTTGAGGGTGCCGTCGGGGCGCAGGCTGTCCCAGCGTTCCCAGATGGTGGTGGCGCCCTGGGTGACGGGGTAGAGCCAGGACGGGCACTGGGTCTGCAGCAGCAGCCGGTAGGCGTCGTCGAGGTGTCCGGCGTCGGTGAGGGCGTCGCAGATCAGCGGGGTGCCGACGAAGCCGGTGGCGATCGTGTGGCCGCCTTCGCGGACGAGGTGGGCCAGGCGGTCCCCGGCCCGGCGGCGGGCGGCGGGGTCGGTGAGCAGGCCGAAGCGGAGGGCGACGGCGTACGCGGTGGGGCTGTCGGAGGTGAGCAGCCCGTCCGGGGTGCCCCAGCGCTGCCGGAACGCAGAGGCGACCTGGTCGGCCAGCAGGCCGTAGCGGTGGGCGTCGGCGTGCTCGCCGATGGTGCGGGCGGTGAGTGCCAGGTGCCGGGCGGAGTGGGCGAAGTAGGCGGTGGCGATCAGGTACGGGTCGGTGCGGCCCGCGCCCGGGTCCTCGGGCGGGGCGGCCGGGTCGAGCCAGTCGCCGAGCTGGAAGCCGCTGTCCCAGAGCCTGGTGGGTCCGGCGAGGCGGTCGACCAGGTCGACCCAGCGGCGTCCGGCGGTGTAGTGGCGGCGCAGCAGTGCGGGGTCGTCGAAGCGCCGGTGCAGCAGCCAGGGGGTGAGGACGGCGGCGTCGCCCCAGACGGCGCCGGGCCGGATCGGCGTCCAGGCGGGCTCGCCGGGGATGACCGGCACGTACCAGGGGACGGTGCCGTCGGGCAGCTGCTCGACGCCGAGGTCGGTGAGCCAGGAGTCGAGCATGCCCGCGCAGTCGTAGAGGAAGGCCGCGGTGGGGGCGAAGACCTGGAGGTCGCCGGTCCAGCCGAGGCGTTCGTCGCGGGCGGGGCAGTCGGTGGGGATGTCGACGAAGTTGCCGCGCATGCTCCACACCACGTTCTCGTGCAGGCGGTTGACCAGCGGGTCGCTGCACTCGAACCAGCCGGTGCGGCGCAGGTCGGTGTGGTGGACGCGGGCGGTGACGTCGGCCGGGTCGAGGTCGCCGGGCCAGCCGGTGACCTCGGCGTAGCGGAAGCCGTGCAGGGTGAAGCGGGGCTCCCAGGTCTGCGGGCCGCCGGCCAGGACGAGGGTGTCGACGGAGCGGGCCTCGCGCAGCGGGCGGACGGCGAGTTCGCCGCCGTCCAGGACCTCGGCGTGCCGCAGGACGACCTCGGTGCCGGCCGGGCCGTCGACGGTGATCCGCAGGCGGCCGACCAGGTTCTGGCCGAAGTCGAGCAGGTGGCGGCCGTCGGGGCGGCGGGTCACCGAGACGGGCGCGACCTCGGCGGTGCAGCGCACCGGCGGGCCCTGCGGGGCGGTGAGGGTGCGCGGGTCGCGGGTGTGGACGGCGACCGGGGTCCAGCCGTCGGCGGCGGCCTGCGGGGTGGACCACCGCGGGTCGTCGAGGCGGGAGTCGTGGGTCTCGCCCTCGTACAGGCCGCTGAACAGGATCGGGCTGGGGGCGGCGCTCCAGTCGGGGCCGGTGGCGACGGTGGTGCGGGTGCCGTCGGGGTGGGTGACCTCCAGTTGGGCGATCAGCGACTGGTCGGTGCCGTAGATGTTGCGGGTGCCGCCGTCGAAGCCGTACTTGCCGCGGTACCAGCCGTCGCCGAGCCAGGCGCCGAGGGCGTTGTCGCCGGGCACGAGGTGCGCGGTGACGTCGTGGGTGCGGTAGCGCAGGCGTTCGGGGTAGACCGTCCAGCCGGGGGCGAGGGCCTCGTCGCCGACCCGGCGGCCGTTGATCTCGGCCTCGTACAGGCCGTGCGCGGTGACGTACAGGCGGGCGCGCTCGACGGGCTTGTCGAGGTGGAAGCCGGTGCGGACCCGGGCGGGGCGGCGTTCGGCGTCCGGGTCCTCGGGCCAGGCGGCGCCGACCGGGACGGCCGCCCAGTCGGCGGGGGAGAGGAGTCCGGCCTCGACGGCGGCGGGCGCGCTCCAGGCGGAGGGGCCTTCGCCGTCGGCCCAGACGCGGACGCGGACGGTGGCGCGTTCGCGGGAGGCGAGCGGCGCGGCGGGCCAGGGCACCAGGCGGTGGTCGGCGCCGGGCAGCGGGCCGGTGGTGGTGCGGCGGCCGTCGCGTTCGACCTCGACCTCGTAGGCGTCCTGGGCGCGGGTGCCGGCGGGCAGGGTCCAGGACAGGCGGGGGGCGGCGGTGCCGGTGCCGAGGCCGTCCGGCAGGTGTTCGAACGTCACCGGGGCGGGCGGGAGGAGCATGGGGACCTTCCGGGGTGTGGGTGGTGCGGGGCGGCGGGGCGAGGGGGCGTCAGCCCTTGACCGCGCCTCCGGTGAGGCCCTTCATGACCTTCTGGTTGAGGAAGAGGTAGATCGCCAGCGTGCCGAGGACGTTCAGGCAGATCGCGGCGAACAGCGGGCCGTACTGGGTGGCGCCGAAGTCGCCGGTGAAGTTCAGCAGGCCGACCTGGACGGTGCGCAGGTCCTGGCTGTTGGTGAAGGTGAGGGCGACCAGCAGGTCGTTCCAGATGAAGAAGAACTGCACCAGGCCGACGGTGAGGATCGCGTTGCGCACCATGGGCAGGCTGATCGTCCAGAACATGCGCAGGATCCCGGCGCCGTCGATGGTGGCGGCCTCGAAGAGCTCGCGGGGCACGCTCCTGTAGTAGGTGGCCATCATGAAGACGGTCAGTGGCAGGCCGGTGCCGGTGTAGGTGAGGACCAGCGGCCACAGCGTGCCGGACAGGCCGGTGCGGAAGTAGACGGTGAACAGCGGCAGCAGGATCATCTGCGAGGGCACCATGACGCCGGCCAGGAAGACCAGCAGGGTCAGGCTCCGGCCCTTCCACACCATGATCTGCAGGGCGAAGCCCGCGGCCGCGCCCATCAGCAGGACCAGCGCCAGCGAGGGGACGACGGCCAGCAGGCTGTTGCGCAGGTACAGGCCGATGTGGCCGGTGGTCCACGCCTCGGCGTAGTTGCCCCACTCCCAGTGGGTGGGCAGGCTCCAGGTGGAGTGGTTCAGGTAGTCGTTGTTGGACTTGACCGAGGTGAGGAACATCCACAGCAGCGGGTAGACCTCGACGACCACGAGCAGGGCGATCAGGATCCTGGCCCACAGGCCGCGCAGCGGGCGGCGGCGGCGCGGGGCGGCCTTGCGGACGGCGTGGGCGGGTGCGGTGCGCAGCGGCGTGTCGACGGACATGGCGGCTCAGCCCTTCGTGAGATCGCGCCGCGAGACGCGGAAGACGACCAGCGTCACCAGCAGGCACAGCACCGTCAGCAGGACCGCGATGGTGCTGCCGTAGCCGTACTCGCCGTAGGTGAAGGACGTCTGGAACATGGAGAGGGTCAGGGGGGTGGTGCCGCTGCCGGGGCCGCCGTTGGTGAGCGCGACGATCGAGTCGAAGACCTTGAGGGTGCCGTTGATGCTGAAGATCGCCGAGGACATCAGGACCGGGAAGGACAGCGGCAGCACGATGTGGCGGATCAGCCGCAGGCCGGAGGCGCCGTCGAGGCGGGCCGATTCGAGGACCTCGTCGGGGATGTCCACCAGGCCGGCGAACAGCAGCACCGCGTAGAAGCCCATCGAGCGCCACACGTCCATCAGGATCAGCACCCAGAACGAGCTTCCGGCGCTGCCGAACCAGTCGACGGAGTGCAGGCCGACCAGCTCCAGCAGGGAGTTGACCGGGCCGGTCTGCGGGGCGACCTGGAAGAGCTTCTGGAACAGCAGGCCGACCGCGACGGTCGGCAGCACCACGGGGAAGAACACCAGGGTGCGCACCAGCGCGGAGGCCTTCTTCAGGTAGAAGGTGTAGAGCAGGGCCAGCGCGTACCCGGCCGCGACCTGGCCGACGGTGACGACGGCCGCGTACTTGACGGTGAACCAGAGGGCGTCGTGGACGGCCGGGTCGTCGGCGAGGCGCTGGAAGTTGGCGAATCCGGCCCAGCTGAACCCCGTGATGCTGTTGCCCTTGGTGAAGGAGTACCCCAGCGACCAGCCGATGGGGACGAGCATGACGAGGGTGTACACCAGCAGGGCGGGGCCCAACAGGATCGCGACTGCCCTGCGGTCACCGAGTACGCGGTGCATTGGACGTGTCCTTCGTTGTCGTGGCGGGAGCGGTGGCGGCGCGGCGGGGCGGGCGCGTCCCCGCCCCAGCGCCTCGAACCACAGCACGCTCTCCTTGGAGGCGCCGATGGTGTCGCGGATCTGGCCGGTGACGGCGTTGGCGTTCTCCACCGGGGTGTTCACCTTGAAGCCGGAGATGGTGCCCTGGTCCTTGAGCGCGACGCTGCCGTAGTTCTGCGCGATGCACTTCACCCAGTCGCCGGTCTTCGCGTCGAAGCTCCTGGCGTTCATCGCGACCGGCAGGCCCACGTTGGAGGGGTACTGGTCGATGGAGCCCTTGCCGCCGGCGACCGCCGGGAACGGCATGAAGCCGACGTTCTCCGCACCCAGGGTGTCCTGCTCGGCGTCGGCGATGTTGGCCAGCGCCCAGCTGCCCATGTAGAACATCGCGGCCTTGCCGCCCAGGAACTGGTTCATCGCGGTGTCGTAGTCGATGGAGCCGACGCCCTGCCCGAACCAGCCCTTCCTGCCGAGCTCGGCGACCTGCTGGGCGGCCTTGACGTACTCGGGGTCGGTCAGCTTCGCGGTGTGGTTGGCGATCGCGTTCATCGCCCCCGGGCCCAGGCTGCGGTACAGGTAGCCGCTGACCAGGCGGGTGAGCGGCCAGCCCTGCTGGCCGGAGGCGGCGAAGGGCTGCACGCCCGCGCCCTGCAGCTTGGCGGCCGCGGCGACCAGCTCGTCCCAGGTCTTGGGGACGGAGATGCCGTTGGCCTCGAAGACCTTCTTGTTGTAGAAGATGCCCTCGATGTTGTACTCGTACGGCAGCACGGCGAGCTTGTTCTGGTACAGCGCCTTGACGGTGGACACCGCGGCGGGCTGCAGCTGGTCGAAGACGCCGAGCTTGGTGAGTTCGTCCTCCAGGTCGGCGACGTTGCCCGCGGTGAAGAGCTGGGTGGTCAGCGCCGGGGCGTTGCCGGCCGCGAACTGGACCGGCAGGGCGTTCTGACCCGCCAGCAGCTGCAGCTTCTGGTCCAGGCCGGACTGCGGGACGGTGTCGACCTTCAGCGGCAGCGCCTTGTTCTGGTCGGTGCAGGAGGTCGTCGACAGCGTGGTCAGCGTCTTCTTGATCGTGGTGTTCTCGGTCACCGACAGGTAGTCGAAGTTCTTCGGGGAGGCGCTCGCGCCCGTCCCGCTGCTGCCGCACGCCGTGGCGAGCAGCACCACGGCGGCTGCGGCGGCGGTGGAGCCGACGAGGCGGGTTCTGCCGGTGCGGGTGGGGTTGATGGTCACGGCTGTGCTCCCTGGCGTCATTGAGCGGAGGCAGAGGTGGGGGATCGCTGAACCGGAGAACGCGGGGCGCTCCCGGAAGACGGGGCCCGACTTTGTAGAACGTTCTCCACGATGGGGTCAACAGTGCCCCCGGGGGCGAGCTATCGTCAAGACACGAGGACGTAACGAGGCGGTCACCCGGGCGATGCGGCTGGTCCCGGCCGGGAAGGATCGTGTAGAACGTTGCGCAACAGTGACTTTGAAGAAAGCGGGACATGGAGCCGACGAAACGCCCCAAGCGCGTCACCATCACCGACGTCGCCGCCCGCGCCGGCGTCTCGACCGCGGCCGTCTCCAAGGTGCTCCGCAACGCCTACGGCGTCAGCCCCGCCATGCAGGAGCGGGTGCGCGCCGCGATGGCCGAGCTGGACTACCGCCCGCACGCCGCCGCGCGCGGCATGCGCGGGCGGACCTACACGATAGGAGTGCTGCTCGACAGCCTCCGCAACACCTTCTTCGCCGACATCCTCGACGGCGTCCAGCAGCAGCTGCGCGGCAGCGACTACACGGTGCTGATCGGCGCGGCGGGCTTCGGCGCGAGCGAACAGGCGCGCACCGTCCAGTCGATGGTCGACCGTCAGATGGACGGCCTGATCCTCATCGCCCCCGGCACCAGCCGCGCCGAGGTCCTCGCCACCGCCGAGACCGTGCCCACCGTGGTGATCGGCCACCACGACACCGCCGCCGTCCACGACTCGGTCGTCGACGCCGACGACCAGGGCGCGGCGCTGGTCGTCGACCACCTCGCCGCCCTCGGCCACCGCCGGATCGCCCTGCTCGCCGCCCCCGGCCTCAAGGGCAGCCAGTGGAAGCTCACCCCCGAGGCGGTGCTCGCCAAGGGCTACACCGCCGCGATGAAACGCCACGGCCTCGCCCCGCAGGCCCTCGCCGCCGCCTACTCCGAGGAGGGCGGCTACGAGGCGGGCAAGCGGCTGCTGAGCGCCGCCGACCGGCCCACCGCCATCATGGCCGGTGCGGACGTCGCCGCCCTCGGCGTCTACCGCGCCGCCGCCGAGCTGGGCCTGGGCATCCCCGGCGACCTCTCGCTGGTCGGCTACAACAACACCGCGGTCGCCGCCCTCGCCCCGGTCCAGCTCACCAGCGTCGACCAGGCCGGCGCCACCATGGGCGCCACCGCCGCCCGGATGCTCATCGAACGGGTCGAGGGCCGCCGCAGCCAGGCGATGCAGACCGCCATGACCCCCCGGCTCGTCGTGCGCTCCAGCACCGCCGCCCCGCACGCCGACTGACCCGCGGCCGCCGGAGCCCGCCGTTGAATGGATTCAACGGCGCGGCCCTCAGGCGGTCCGCGGGGCCGTCAGCGTGGAGCCGCGCACCACCAGCTCCGGATCGAAGACCACCTGCCGGTGCCGGTGCGCACCGCCGCCGGTCTCCTGGGCGAGCAGCTCCACCGCCGTGCGCCCCACCGCCTCGGCGGGCTGGCGCACCGAGGTCAGCGGCACCGCGGCCGCGGCGGCGAACTCGATGTCGTCGTACCCGACGATCGCCAGGTCCTCGGGCACCCGCAGGCCCGCCGCGAACGCGGCCTGCAGGACGCCCAGGGCCAGCAGGTCGTTCGCGCAGAAGACGGCAGTCGGCCGCGGCAGCAGGCCCAGCAGGCGGGCGCCCGCGTCCCGCCCGGCGGCCACGTCCAGGCCCGCCACCTCCAGGTCCACCAGCTCGGCGCCGCTGCCCTCCAGCGCCGCCAGCGCGCCGGAGCGCCGGTCGGCGACCTGCTGCAGGCGGTGGCGGCCGCCCGCGAACGCGATCCGCCGGTGGCCGCCCGCCAGCAGGTGCGCGGCCGCCAGCGAGCCGCCCTTGACGTCGTCCACCGACACCGAGCAGGCGTCGATCCCCGGAGCGAGGCGGTCGACCAGGACGAACGGCACGTCGTGGCGCCGCAGCGCCGCGGCCCCCGAACCCTCCGCGTCGGCCGGGGTCAGCAGCACCCCCCGCACCCGCTGCTCGGCGAACAGCGCCAGGTAGTCCGCCTCGTCGGCCGGCCGCTGCGCGCTGTTGCAGACCATCACGCCCAGGCCCTGGGCCCGGGCGGCCTGCTCCGCGCCCCGGGCGACCGAGACGAAGAACGGGTTGCCCAGGTCGAGGACCAGCAGGCCGATGATCCGGCTGCTCCCGGAGCGCAACTGGCGCGCCGACTCGCTGCGCACGTAGCCGAGTTGCTCGATCGCGGCCTGGACCCGGGCCCGGGTCTCCTCGCCGACCACCTCCGGCCGGTTGATCACGTTGGAGACCGTGCCCACCGACACCCCGGCCGCCCGGGCCACGTCCTTGATCCCTGCCGCGTTGCCCATGCCCGTGCCCGTCTCCGTTCCGCATTGAAAAGTTTCACCGCTGTGCTCGCTGGACGGTTGCCAGATTACGGCAGCGGCTTGACGGTTTCGCGCCGTTCGACCTACGGTCTGCTTGAAACGATTCAAGTCGAACGATCGACGTGGTGAGAGGTGCTCCGGTGACCGACCGATCTGCCGTGAAGGACGCCCTGCGGGCCCAGCGCATCGAGACGCCCTCCTGGGGCTACGGGAACTCGGGCACCCGCTTCAAGGTCTTCGCCCAGCCCGGCGTGCCGCGCGACCCGTACGAGAAGCTCGCCGACGCCGCCCAGGTGCACGCCGCCACCGGCGCCGCCCCGAAGGTCTCGCTGCACATCCCCTGGGACAAGGTGGAGGATTACGCCGCGCTGTCCGCCCACGCCCGCGGCCTCGGGCTGGAGATCGGTGCGATCAACGCCAACGTCTTCCAGGACGACGACTACAAGCTCGGCTCCGTCACCAACCCGGATGCGCGGGTGCGCCGCAAGGCGGTCGACCACCTGCTGGAGTGCGTCGACGTCATGGACGCCACCGGCTCGCGCGACTTGAAGCTGTGGTTCTCCGACGGCACCAACTACCCCGGCCAGGACGACGTTTCGGCCCGCCAGGGCCGTCTGGCCGACGCGCTCGCCGAGGTGTACGAGCGGCTCGGCGACGGCCAGCGGATCCTGCTGGAGTACAAGCTGTTCGAGCCCGCCTTCTACACCATGGACGTCCCGGACTGGGGCACCGCGTACGCGCACTGCCTGCGGCTGGGCCCGAAGGCGACGGTGGTGGTCGACACCGGCCACCACGCGCCGGGCACCAACATCGAGTTCATCGTCGCGTTCCTGCTGCGCGAGGGGAAGCTCGGCGGCTTCGACTTCAACTCCCGCTTCTACGCGGACGACGACCTGATGGCCGGTGCGGCCGACCCGTTCCAGCTGTTCCGGATCATGCACGAGGTGGTCAAGAACGGCGGCCTCGCACCGGAGACCGGCGTGGCGTTCATGCTCGACCAGTGCCACAACATCGAGGCGAAGATCCCCGCGGTCATCCGCTCGGTGATGAACGTCCAGGAGGCCACCGCCAAGGCCCTGCTGGTGGACACCGGCGCCCTGACGGCCGCCCAGGACACCGGTGACGTGCTCGCCGCCAACGAGGTGCTGATGGACGCCTACGGCACCGACGTCCGCCCGCTGCTGGCCGAGGTGCGCGCCGAGGCCGGGCTCGACCCGAACCCGCTGGCCGCCTACCGGGCCAGCGGATGGGCCGACAGGACCGCCGCCGACCGGGTCGGCGGCCACCAGGCCGGCTGGGGCGCCTGACCCACCGGCAGCGCGGGCCGGTCCGCACCGGCGCACCCACGGACCGGCCCGCCACACCCCGTGAGCGCCACCGCCCCTCCGTCCAGACGTAAGGAAGCCCCTCCCGCCATGGCCCTGCACCCCGAAGTCGCCGCCCTCCTCGCCCGCTCCAACCGGCTCGGCGCCGACCCGCGCACCACCAACTACGCCGGCGGCAACACCTCCGCCAAGGGCACCGACACCGACCCCGCCACCGGCCGCGACGTCGAACTGCTCTGGGTCAAGGGCTCCGGCGGCGACCTGGGCACCCTGACCGCCCCCGGTCTGGCGGCGCTGCGCCTGGACCGGCTGCGCTCCCTCGTCGACGTCTACCCGGGCGTGGAGCGCGAGGACGAGATGGTCGCCGCGTTCGACCACTGCCTGCACGGGCGCGGCGGCGCGGCCCCGTCCATCGACACCGCCATGCACGGCCTGGTGGACGCCGCGCACGTCGACCACCTGCACCCCGACTCCGGCATCGCGCTGGCCTGCGCCGCCGACGGAGAGAAGCTCACCGCCGAGTGCTTCGGCGAGCGCGTGGTGTGGGTGCCCTGGCGCCGCCCCGGCTTCCAGCTCGGCCTGGACATCGCCGCCGTCAAGGAAGCCAACCCGCAGGCGATCGGCTGCATCCTCGGCGGCCACGGCATCACCGCCTGGGGCGAGAGCAGCGAGGAGTGCGAGGCCAACGCGCTGCACATCATCCGCACCGCGGAGCGGTTCCTCGCCGAGCGCGGCAAGGCCGAGCCGTTCGGCCCGCTGCTGGACGGGTACGGGCCGCTGCCGCAGGCGCAGCGGCGCGAGCGGGCCGCCGCGTTGGCCCCGCTGATCCGCGGCCTGGCCTCCACCGACCACCCGCAGGTCGGCCACTTCACCGACAGCGCCGAGGTGCTGGACTTCCTGGCCCGCGCCGAGCACCCGCGGCTGGCCGCGCTCGGCACCTCCTGCCCCGACCACTTCCTGCGCACCAAGGTCGCCCCGCTGGTCCTCGACCTGCCCGCGACCGCCACCCCCGACGAGGTGGCCGCGCGGCTGCGCGAGCTGCACCAGAACTACCGCACGGACTACCGCGCCTACTACGACCGGCACGCCAGCGCCGACTCCCCGGCGATCCGCGGCGCCGACCCGGCGATCGTCCTCGTCCCCGGCGTGGGCATGTTCTCCTTCGGCAAGGACAAGCAGACCGCCCGCGTGGCGGGCGAGTTCTACCTCAACGCGATCAACGTGATGCGCGGCGCCGAGGCCGTCTCCAGCTACGCCCCCATCGAGGAGGCGGAGAAGTTCCGGATCGAGTACTGGGCCTTGGAGGAGGCCAAGCTGCAGCGGATGCCCGCCCCGAAGCCGCTGGCGACCCGCATCGCGCTGGTCACCGGCGCGGGCTCCGGCATCGGCCGGGCGATCGCCGAGCGGCTGGTCGCCGAGGGCGCCTGCGTGGTGGTCGCCGACCTGAACGCCGAGAACGCGGCGGCCGTCGCCGAGGAACTGGGCGGCCCCGACAAGGCGGTGGCCGTCACCGTCGACGTCACCAGCGAGGAGCAGATCGCCCAGGCGTTCCGGGCCGCGGCGCTGGCCTTCGGCGGCGTCGACCTGGTGGTGAACAACGCGGGCATCTCCATCTCCAAGCCGCTGCTGGAGACCACCGCCCGCGACTGGGACCTGCAGCACGACATCATGGCCCGCGGCTCCTTCCTGGTCTCCCGCGAGGCCGCCCGCACCATGATCGAGCAGGGACTGGGCGGCGACATCGTCTACATCGCCTCCAAGAACGCCGTCTTCGCCGGACCGAACAACATCGCCTACTCCGCGACCAAGGCCGACCAGGCCCACCAGGTCCGCCTGCTGGCCGCCGAACTCGGCGAGCACGGCATCCGCGTCAACGGCGTCAACCCCGACGGGGTGGTGCGCGGCTCCGGGATCTTCGCGGGCGGCTGGGGCGCGCAGCGCGCCGCCACCTACGGCATCGCGGAGGACAAGCTCGGCGAGTTCTACGCCCAGCGCACCCTCCTCAAGCGCGAGGTGCTGCCCGAACACGTCGCCGCCGCGGTCCTCGCCCTCACCGGCGGCGACCTCACCCACACCACCGGCCTGCACGTCCCCGTCGACGCGGGCGTCGCCGCAGCCTTCCTGCGCTGACCCGCCACCAGCCGCGGTGCGGGCCGCGTACTCCTCTTCGCGGCCCGCACCGCCTCCCCGCACCACCCCGCCACCGCCGTCGCACCACCCCGCCACCGCCGTCGCACCACCGAGGACACACCGCCGTGAAGCCCCACGCCCCCCACGCCCCGACCGCCTTCGCCGCGGCGGACCTCGGCGCCACCAGCGGCCGGGTCGTCGTCGGCCGGGTCGGCCGCGACAGCCTCGACCTCACCGAGACCCACCGCTTCGACAACACCCCCGCCCAGCTCCCCGACGGCCTGCACTGGAACGCCCTCGGCCTCCACCAGGGCGTCCTCGACGGGCTGCGCGAAGCCGCCGCCCGCTTCGACGTCGCCTCCGTCGGCATCGACAGCTGGGCCGTCGACTACGGACTCCTCGACGCCGACGGCGCCCTGATCGGCAACCCCTTCCACTACCGCGACCCGCGCGGCGCCGCCGTCGTCGAAGACGTCTGGCGCCGCGTCCCCGCCCGCGACCTGTACCGCATCACCGGCCTCCAGCACCTGCCGTTCAACACGGTCTTCCAACTCGCCGCCGAGAAGAACCTCGACCGGGCCCGCACCCTGCTGCTGATCCCCGACCTGCTCACCCACTGGCTCACCGGCACCGTCGGCACCGAGGCCACCAACGCCTCCACCACCGGCCTGTACGACGCCCGCACCGGCACCTGGTCCACCCCGATCCTCGCCGCCCTCGGCCTCGACGCCGCCGTCCTGGCCCCGCTGCGCCGCCCCGGCGACCACACCGGCACCCTCCTGCCGCACGTCGCCGCCGCCACCGGCCTGCGCCCCGGCACCCCCCTCGTCGCCGTCGCCTCCCACGACACCGCCTCCGCCGTCGCCGCCGTCCCCGCCACCACCGCCGACTTCGCCTACATCTCCTGCGGCACCTGGTCGCTGGCCGGACTGGAACTCGACAAGCCGGTGCTCACCGACGCCTCCCGCGCCGCCAACTTCACCAACGAACTCGGCACCGACCACACCGTCCGCTACCTGCGCAACGTCATGGGCCTGTGGCTGCTCAGCGAGAGCCAGCGCACCTGGCGCTCCCGCGGCCGCAGCCACCAGCTGCCCGAGCTGCTCGAACGCGCCGCCGCCGCCCGCCCGTTCGCCGCGCTCGTCAACCCCGACGCCCCCGAGTTCCTCGCCCCCGGCGACCTGCCCGCCCGCCTCGCCGAGCACTGCGCCCGCACCGGCCAGCACCTGGCGCCCGACGACCAGGGCGCCGTCGTCCGCTGCATCCTGGAGAGCCTCGCCCTCGCCCACCGCCACACCCTGCGGCAGGCCGCCGAACTGACCGGTCGGCCCGTCCGCACCGTCCACCTCGTCGGCGGCGGCAGCCGCAACGCCCTGCTCTGCCAGTTCACCGCCGACGCCACCGGCCTGCCCGTCGTCGCCGGTCCCACCGAGGCCACCGCCATCGGCAACATCCTCGTCCAGGCCCGCACCCACGGCCTGGTCGCCGACCGCAGCGCCATGCGCCGCCTGGTCGCCCGTACCCAGCACCTCAAGCGCTACGAACCCAGCGGCGACACGCGCGCCTGGGACTCCGCCGCCGCCCGCGTCGGCCTGAGCTGAACCGGCAGGGACGGCACCGTCGTGAACTCGTCGCGCCGGGCCCCGCGGAAGCCGTACCAGCCGATCGCCAGGCCCGCGGCCGACACGGCGGCCAGCCCGCCGTACAGCAGGGAGGGGTCGAATCGCAGCAGCGCCGGGGTGACCAGGGCGAACGCGGCGGCGAGGTAGCGGGCGACGGCGATGACCGCGCCCTGGGCGGTGGCGCGCAGCAGGGTGGGGAAGGACTCCTGCGCCCAGGTCTTCATGATCCCCTCGAAGGCGAACGCGCCGCCGACCGCGTTGACCGCCATGGAGAGCGCGAGCGTGGCCAGGGAGAACCCGAACAGCGGCGGGACCAGGTAGCCGCCCGCCAGACAGGCGGCACCGAACACGAAGTAGCCCGTGCGGCGCGGCGTGCCGGCGATCCGCATGAACCACAGGCCCGCCGCGACGGTGACGGGCAGCACCAGCAGCGACAGCCGCGCACTGACGTCGACCGGGAGGTGGGCGACGTCGGCCGCGACGTAGGCGCCGAACTGGCCGCTGGTGTTGGCGGCCAGGTTGGTCAGCGCGTAGAAGCCGAGCAGCGCGGCGAACGGGCGCAGGTACGGGCCGGTGAACAGGGCGCGCGCCGAGGCCGCGGCCGCCCGGGGCGACGCCCGTTCGCGCCTGGCGGCCAGCCAGGCCGGGGACTCCGGCAGGCGGAGCCGGGCCAGCAGCAGGACCAGCGCGACCGCGCCGACGTGCCCGTAGAGGACCTGGCCGCCCACGCGGCCCCGGTCGCCGACGACGGCGGCGACCGTACTGGCGGCCGCGGCGCCCACGCCCCACAGGACGTTGGAGAAGCCGATCAGCGCGGCCCGGTTCCGGTCGGTCGCGGACTCGGCGACCATCGCGAGCGCCACGGGCAGGTCGGCCCCGGAGCCCAGCCCGAGCACCAGGACGCCGAGCAGCAGCGGGGCGAAGCCGGTGGACAGCACCGTCAGCGCGCACCCGGCCACGACCGTCGCCATGGTGGCGGCGAACACGCGGCGGCGGCCGAAGCGGTCGCCGAGGCGCCCGCCCAGCAGGGCGCCGGTGGCGATGGCGGCGGTCAGCGCGCCGGAGAGCACGCCGATGCGGCCGCCGGTCAGGTGCAGCGGCTCCTGGTAGAGGACCAGGGCGATGCCGGTGGAGACGATCGCCGCGGCGTCCACGTACGAGGCCATGCCCGCGACCACGCCCGTGCGCCAGGCGTGCGGGGGCCGTGCGGGAGCGCGGTGGTTCATGAGGGCTCCTGGGGGTTCGCGCCGGTCGGTCGGGCGCGTGGCGACCTGGGTCGAGCGGCGTCGACGTCACCGGAGCCCGGGGGGCCGCTCCCATGGTGCGGGAGCGGGCCCCGGTCTCCGGGCGCCCGGCGGTGTGAGGTGCGCCGCTTCGCCTCCGGCCGTCAGCCCGCGTCGTCGACGCAGGCGATCTTCCGCAGCAGGTCGATCGCGACGGGCCGCTCGTCGTCCTGGAGGGAGGCCAGCAGCAGTTCGTTGACGTGTTCGGCGGGCGGGATGAGCTGCTGCAGCAACTGCTCGCCGTCGGCGGTGAGCTCCAGCAGGGTGCGGCGGCGGTCGGCGCCGTCGCGGACCTGGCTGACGTAGCCCTGGTCGGTGAGGCGCCGGACGATGTTGTTGACGGTGGAGCGGTCCAGGGAGGTCGCGGACGCCACCGTGCGCTGGTCGTTGCCGGGGATGCGGGCGAGCGCGTTGAGGACGGCGAACTGCTGGGAGGTGACCTCGCGCGAGACGTGCGCGGCCCAGAGCGAGGTGTGGACCTGTTCCGCGCGGCGGATGAGGTGCCCGACGTAGTGGTCCAGTTCCAGTGAGCGTGTCAAGGTGCTGCCGTTTCCTTCGCCGAGGGGTGCCGCGGGCGCGCGTGGGTGCGACCGGTCGTCGAGTCTACGAGCGCGCGGCACCGCCCCGGCGCGGCGCAGGGCCCGGATCAGTCGGCGGTGCGCACCCGGCGGCCGGGCCGCTCGGCGTACGGGGTGGCGCGGCCGCCGTCGACGCCGACCTCCAGCCGCCCGATCCGCTCGATGTCGACGGTGATCCGGTCGCCGTGCCGGATCGGGCCGACGCCGGCCGGGGTGCCGGTGGCGATCACGTCGCCGGGGTGCAGGGTCATCACGGAGCTGGTGTAGGCGATCAGCTCGGCGACGCCGAAGATCAGGTCCGCGGTGCTGGTGTGCTGCCGCTGCTCGCCCGCCACCGCGCAGCGCAGGTCGAGCGCGTCGGGGTCGGGGACCTCGTCGGCGGTGGTGATCCACGGGCCGAGGGGGGTGAAGGTGTCGTAGGACTTGCGGGTGGAGCGGTCCTCGGTGGAGCGGACGGTGATGTCCAGCAGGCAGGTGTAGCCGAAGACGTGGGAGAGGGCGTCGGCCGCGGGCACGTGGTGGGCGGTGCGGCCGATGACGACGGCGAGTTCGCCCTCCTGGTCGGTGCGCAGGTCGCGGTAGGGCAGCAGGACGTCCCGGCCCGGGCCGATCACGGAGGAGTTGGCCTTGAGGAAGACGCCGAGCTCGGCGATGGAGGTCGGGTACGCCATCTCGGCCTTGTGGTCGAGGTAGTTGACCGGCGCGCCGACGATCTTCCCGGGACGGGGGAGCGGCGCTTCGAGCCGCGCGTCCGCCAGCGGCGTGCGCGGCAGGCCGGACAGGTCGGCGGGGAGGGCGCCGCCGAGCTCGATGTGGCGGTGCAGGGGCCCGGCCGGGCCGTACGGGCCCGGACCGGCGAGGAGTTCGGTGACGTCGACGAGCTGGTCGCCGTCGACCAGGCCGATCCGGTCCTGGTCGAAGAGTGCGAGACGCATGGGAGGTCCTTGCTGGGGAGGGGCGGAGGATCAGGCGCCGGGGTCGCCCGGCTCGGTGCGGTACAGGCCCAGGGAGCGCATCACCGGCTCGTCGCTGTAGGAGAACAGCACCGCGTCCTGGGAGGCGGAGGCGTTGACGTGCCGGTAGGTGGCCCAGCCGGGGATCGCGACGGTGTCGTGCTGCGCCCACTCCAGGCGGACGCCGTCGACGATCGTGGCGCCCTCGCCGCGGACCACGTTGACGACGGTGGAGGCGGTGTGGCGGCGGCCGGCGCCGTCGAAGCCGGGGCGCAGGCGGTGGATCCGGCAGCCGATGGTCGGCATGACCGGTCCGCCGGTGAACGGGTCCGTGTACTCCAGCGCGATGCCGTCCACCGCGCTGCCGACGGCGTCGTCGGCGACGGCGTCGAGCGCGCGGGCCGTCTCCTGCCAGGGGTAGCGGGTGACGGGGGAGTTGCCGGTGCCGTCCGGGGTGAGCCAGGTGGGGGTGAGGCGGCCGTGCAGGAACTGGCGGCTGCCGAGGTCGGCGGTGCGGGTGAGCGGCTGGAGCCGCTGGTGGTACTGCTCGTAGAAACCGGCTTCGAGGGCGTTGACCAGCGGGTAGTCGAGCGCGTCGAGCCAGATCATCGGCGCGTCGCCCTGGTGGGTGTGGTCGTGCCAGTGCCAGCCGGGGGTGAGCAGCAGGTCGCCGGGCGCCATCCGCACCGGCTCGCCGTTGACGGTGGTGTACGCGCCCTCGCCCTCCAGGACGAAGCGGAAGGCGTTGGAGGTGTGCCGGTGGGCCTGGGCGGTCTCGCCGGGCAGGATGACCTGCAGGCCCGCGTACAGGGTGGTGACGGTGGCGGGCGGGTCGGTGAGGCCCGGGTTGACCAGCATCAGCACCCGCCGTTCGGCCTCGTGCAGCGACAGCGTCTTCGAGAAGTGCAGCAGGTGCGGACGCAGGTCCTGCCAGCTCCACCGGAACGGCACGGCCCGGCTGCGGGGCCGGGCGGGGAAGAGGTTGCCGTAGAAGCGCCACAGCGGCGCGGCGCCGAGGCGGTCCAGGGTCTCGTAGGCGTCGTCGGTCATGCGGGGACTCCGATCGGAGCGGCGGGCGCGGCGACGGTGTCGGGAGCGGGCGTCCACACCCAGGCGAGGTCGTCGAAGTCCGCGGGGGAGCGGTGGGCCAGGGCGAGGTTGCGCATGGTGGCGCCCATCCCGTCGAGGTGGCAGAGGTCGCCGAACAGGTGCGCGCTGGTCTGGATGCGCCCGGCCCGCTCGCTGCGCCGCGCGGCGTAGGCGGTGAACGCGTCCGCGGCGTCGGGCTGTTCGCGCAGCGCCCGGCCGAGCGCGGTCGCGTCCTCCAGCGCCTGGCAGGCGCCCTGGGCGAGGTACTGCAGCATCGGGTGCGCCGCGTCGCCGAGCAGGGCGATCCGGCCGTACGCCCACTGCTTCAGCGGCGGGCGGTCGTACAGCGGCCAGCGGCGGTCGCGGGCGACCAGCGGCAGCGCGTCGCGGACGGCGTCGCAGGCGCCGGCGAAGCGCTGCTCCAGCTCGGCCTCGGTGCCCCAGTCGTCGGAGTCGGGGGTGTGGCTGTCGCTGCGGAACACGGCGACCTGGTTGTACAGCTCGCCGCGCCGCACCGGGTACTGGACCAGGTGCATGGCGGGACCGGCCCAGACCATGACGGCCTCGTCGGCCGCCGCCTGCGACATCCGGCCGGTCATCCGCGCGGTGGGGATCGCGCCGCGGAAGGCGACGTAGCGCGAGCAGACCGGGTCGCCCTCGCCGGTCAGCGCGCGGCGCAGCCGGGAGTGCAGGCCGTCGGCGGCGATCACCGCGTCGGCGAGCAGTTCCTCGTCCGGTTCCTCGAAGGACAGCCGCACGTGGTCGCCGTCCTGCTCGGCGCGGGTGACGGTGAGGCCGGTGCGCAGGGTGATCAGCGGCTCGGCCCGGCAGGCGGCGAGCAGGGCCGCGTGCAGGTCGGTGCGGTGGGTGACCACGTAGGGGTGCCGGAACCGCTCGGTGTAGGCGCTGCTGCGCAGGTCGAGCGAGGTCACCTCGGTGCCGGAGACGGCGTCCATCATGACCAGCCGGGGCGGCATGACGGCGTTGCGCTGCACGTCGGCCAGGACGCCGAGCTCGTCCAGGGCGAGCGAGGCGTTGGGGGCCAGTTGCAGTCCGGCGCCGATCTCGCCGAACTGCGCGGCGCGCTCGACCAGCGTGACGGCGCGGCCCGTGCGCGCGGCGGCGAGCGCCGCGGCGAGACCGCCGATCCCGCCGCCGACGACGGCGAGCGGACGCGGGGATGACGAGGGCACGTGGCCTCCTCGAAATATGATCAGTACATCAATCATTGATGGGCAGACGATATGCGGCGGAGTCCGCCTCGTCAACGGTCCGGTCAGCAGAACGTTCTACGAGCTTCCGAGTCGCTCAACTGGTTGACCGGTCGGGCGGGCGCGTCTAGATTGCCGCCAGCTGTAGAACGATGCACATCGCAGACCCCGCCGGGGCGGTCCGGCCCACCGCCGCGCCCCGCGCACCCCCACCGCCGGTGCGCGTGCCCCCACCTGCCGCGCCCGGCCCGTTGCCACATTCCCCCCGGAGAGCCGCATGAGACGCCGCGCGTTCCTCACCACCGCCGTCCTGTCCGCCCTGGCCACCACCGTCCCCCCGCTGGCCGCCGCACCCGCCGCCCGCGCCGCCACGGCCGGCGGCACCCCGCGGACCCGGGCCGACCAGCTCCTCGCCACGATGACGCCCGCCCAGAAGGAAGCACTGATCCGGTGCGACTTCGGCGCGCTCGCGGGCCTGGGCATCCCGGCCCTGTCCATCGCCGACGCCTCGGCGGGCCTGCGCGGGGAGAGCGGCGTGACGGCCTTCCCCGTCCCGATCGCCCAAGCCGCCACCTTCGACGCCGACCGCACCGGCGCGCTCGGCGCCGCCATCGGCGCGGAGGGCCGCGCCAAGGGCTACAACAACCTGCTCGCCCCCACCGTCGACATCGCCCGGCACTGGCACTCCGGTCGCCAGGCCGAAGGCATGGGCGAGGACCCGTACCTCACCGGCACCCTCGCCGCGACCTTCACCGCCTCGATGCAGCAGCAGGGCGTCGTCGCCACCGTCAAGCACTTCGCCGCCTACACCCAGGAGGACAACCGGAGCGCGGTCGACGTCACCGTCTCCGACCGCGCCCTCCACGAGGTCTACCAGGCCCCGTTCCGCCGCATCGTCGCCACCACCCCGCTGACCTCCGTGATGATGGCCTATCCCAAGGTCAACGGCACCTTCGCCGTCCAGAGCCAGGCCCTGTTCGACGACCTGAAGAACACCATCGGCCTGCAGGGCCACACCGTCCCCGACTTCTGGGCCGGCGACGACCAGGTCGCCGCCGTCCGGGCCGGGATGGACCTCGTCGGACTCGGCCCCGGCGGCGTCCAGGCCCCGGTCGGCAGCATCACCTCCGGCGTCAGCTCCGCCCGGCTCGACGACGCCGCCCGCCGCGTCCTGGCCACCATGATCGGCGCCGGACTGTTCGACAATCCGCTCCCGGCCCCCGCCGCGAACGTCAGCACCCGGGCCCACCAGGACCTCGCCCACGACCTCGCCGTCCACGGCACCGTCCTGCTGCGGAACGAGAACGGCGCGCTGCCCCTGGACCGGCCCGCCCGCATCGCCGTCATCGGCCCGGCCGGGGCCGACGCCGTCACCGGCGTCTCCGGCTCCAGCTACGTCGACCCCGGCACCTGGACCACCCCGCTGCAGGCCATCCGCGACCGGGCCGGCAGCGGAACCACCGTCACCTTCACCCAGGGCAGCACCGGCGACGTCCCGCTCGCCGCCGTCCCCGCCGCGGTCCTGAGGACCGCCGCGGGCGCCACCGGACTGACCGTCAGCTACTACGCCGGCCCGCAGCCCACCGGCACCCCCGTCGCCACCCGGACCGTCTCCGCCATCGACTTCGCCCAGGCCCCGCTCGGCAGCCTGCCCCCGATCTGGTCCGCCCGCTGGACCGGCAAGCTCACCCCCACCAGCACCGGCCTGCACCGCTTCTCGCTGCTGCCCTCCGGCACCGCGAGCCTCGCCCTCGGCGGGACCACCGTCGTCTCCGGCACCCGCCACATGGCCCGCTTCTTCCTCGGCCCCTTCGACTACCCCCTCCAGGGCACCGCCACCCTCACCGCCGGAACCCCCGTCGACCTCGAGGTCACCTACACCAACGCCAGCGCCCAGTACGGCACCTGCGGCCTCACCCTCGGCTGGCAGCCCGACTCCCTCATCCCCGCCGCGGTCGCCGCCGCGCGCGCCGCCGACACCGCCGTCGTCCTCGCCAACCGCACGGCAGGCGAGGACATGGACCACACCTCGCTCGACCTCCCCGGCGACCAGAACCAGCTCATCGCCGCCGTCGCCGCCGCCAACCCCCGCACCGTCGTCGTCCTCAACACCGACGGCCCCGTCGCGATGCCCTGGCTGGACTCCGTCAGCGGCGTCGTCCAGGCCTGGTACGGCGGCCGCGCCACCGGCACCGCGCTCGCCGCCGTCCTGTTCGGCGACAGCGACCCCGCCGGGCGCCTGCCCGTCACCTTCCCCGCCACCCCGACCCAGGGCGCCGGCGCCACCCCCGCGACCTACCCCGGCGACGGCACCACCGTCGCCTACGGCGAGGAGGTCGCCGTCGGCTACCGCTCCTACGACCGCTACGGCCAGAACCCCCTCTTCCCCTTCGGCCACGGCCTGTCCTACACCACCTTCGCCGTCGGCGACCTCACCCTCGCCTGGGACGCCTCCGCCAAGACCCTCACCGCCACCGCCAGGGTCACCAACTCCGGTACCCGCACCGGCTGGAGCGTCGTCCAGCTCTACGCCGCCCTGCCCGCCGCCGCCAACGCCGAACCCCGCCGCCTGGTCGGCTTCCGCAAGGTCCAGCTCGCCAAGGGCGCCAGCACCCGGGTCACCTTCACCGTCACCGCCCAGGACCTCTCCACCTGGCAGTCCGGCGGATGGTGCCTCACCCCGGGCCTGTACACCCTCTCCGCCGGCCGGTCCTCCCGCGACCTGCCCGTCCAGCGCACCGTCACCCTCGGCTGACAGTGAGGATGTGTAGTGGCTCCTCCGGCGGGTCTGACCCACCGGCTGACCGACGCCGACTGGCTGTCCTCCAGCGGATTTGTCGGCCC
>NZ_JNYE01000033.1 GCF_000717185.1 Kitasatospora phosalacinea
GGGAGGAGGGGGCGGGCGGGAGGGGGCAGGATGGCCGGATGCCTGCACTCCTCGCTCCGCTGCTGCGCCCCGCGACGTACACCCGCTGGGTGCACCTGGTGATCGGACTGGTGTTCGCCGGGGTGGTGCTGCTGGTCTACCCGGGGACGGAGGGGGTGTCGACCGGGCGGGCGGTGCTGTGGGCGGTGGCGCTGGACGTGCCGCTGCTGTGCCTGGTGGCGCTGGTGCCGGGGGTGCGGCGCGGGGAGGGCGTGCAGGCGCGGCTGCTGCTGGCGCCCGCGCGGGAGGAGGAGATCGGGGTCGCGCCGTCGGCGGGCTGGGCGGACCGGGGGCGGACGGCGTGCTGGCTGGTGGCCCGGGTCGCGCTGGGGGTGGCGCTCGGCGTGGTGACGGTCCTCGCGCTCCGGACGGCGGTGGCCGAGCCGCTGCTCGCGCCGCCGGTGGCGTTCGCCCTGCTGTGGCTGGTGGTGTACGCCGGTCGGCTTCAACTCTCCCTAGCCGTACGGCTGTTGGGCCCGTCGGGGGCGGACCGGCTGGCGGCCGCGGAGGTCCGGGCCGAGCGGCTGCTGGAGCGCAACCGGCTGGCCCGGGAGCTGCACGACTCGATCGGGCACGCGCTGACGGTGACGGTGGTGCAGGCGGGGGCGGCCCGCGAGGTGGCCGATCCGGCGTTCCGGGAACGGGCGTTGGAGGCGATCGAGACCACCGGGCGGCGGGCCCTGGACGACCTGGAGCGGATGCTGGTGCTGCTGCGCGAGACTCCGGACGCGACCGCCACCGAGCAGCCCGGACTGGACCGCGCCGCCGAACTGTTCGCCGCCGCGACGGCGACCGGCAGCCCCGTCGACGCCGAACTCGACGTCCGCGCCGACGAGTTGCCCGGAGTGCTGTCCCGGGAGGCGTACCGGATCCTCCAGGAGGGCGTGACCAACGCGCTGCGACACGCCCCCGGCGCGCCGATCCTGGTCCGCGGCGCGGTGGAGGCCGGGGTGCTGGAGCTGTCCTGCCGCAACGCCCTCACCGGGAAGGGCAGTTCGCGCAAGGGCGGCGGCAAGGGCCTGCGCGGGGTGCGGGAGCGGGCGGTGCTGCTCGGCGGCGAGTGCGAGGCGGGGGCGAACGGCACAGGGGCGGACGGCACGGGGGCGGACTGGCTGCTGCGGGTGCGGCTGCCGCTACGGTTGGGCGGATGAGCGTGATCAAGGTGCTGCTGGTCGACGACGAGGAACTGATCCGCTTCGGCCTGCGCGCCGTCCTGGACGCCCAGCCGGACGTGGAGGTGGTCGGCGAGGCCTCCGACGGCGCCGAGGCGCTCGGCCTGGTCCGCTCGCTGCGCCCCGACGTGGTGCTGATGGACGTCCGGATGCCCGGCCTGGACGGCCTCGCCGCGACCCGGGCGATCCTGCGCGACGCCGACCGCGAGGCCGCTCGCGAGGCCGCTCGCGGGGCCGGTCGCGGCACCGGCCCGGCGCCGAAGATCCTGGTGGTCACCACCTTCGAGGCCGACGACTACGTGTACGAGGCGCTGCGCGCGGGCGCCGACGGCTTCCTGCTCAAGCGCTCCCGCCCGGCGGAGGTCGTCCAGGCCGTCCGGCTGGTCGCCGCGGGCGGGTCGCTGCTGTTCCCGGCCGCGATCCGCCGCCTCGCCGCCGCCCGGGCCGGGCACGCCGGGCCCGCCGCGGACGGCGGCGCGGTGGCCCGGGCGGGCCTGACCGGGCGGGAGGGCGAGGTGCTGCGGCTGATGGCCCGCGGCCTGTCCAACGCGGAGATCGGCGAACGGCTGCACCTGGGCGTGCAGACCGTGAAGACGCACGTCAGCGCGGTGCTCGGCAAGCTCGGCGCCCGCGACCGCACCCAGGCGGTGATCGCCGCCTACGAGTCCGGCTTCGTCACCCCGACCCCCGAGGGGGCCGCGGACCGGGACTGACCGGGACTGACCGGTGCCGACCGGGCCGGACGCGGCCGGGCCGGTCGCGGCCGGGGTGGCGGGGGTGGCGGGGACGGTCTCGTACGCGCCCCGGCGGAGCAGTTCGGCCAGCCGGGCGGCGAACGCGGCCGGGTCGGCGGCGCCCGGGCCCGTGCGGTCGGCCAGCACGACGTAGACCCGGTCGCCCGGCAGCGGGAGGTTGCGGGGCGTGGGATCGGCGCACAGCGCGCGGTCCCCGAGCAGGTGGTCGCAGTGGCCCTGCTTGACGGCGTCGCGCAGGTCGGCCCACTCGTCCGGGTCGAGGAACAGCACCCGGTGCGGGTCGGTGGCCCGGGCGATCGCCACCCCGCGGGGGGAGCTCGCCAGCACCACCCCGTCCAGGTCCTCGCTGACCGCGTGCCAGTCCAGCCCGAGGTGGCCCTCCGGGTAGTACTCCACCGGGATCACCGCGCGACCCCCCGCTCGGGCGTCCGGTCGGGCGTCCGGTCCGGGTCCGCCGGGGCCGGGTCGACCTCGGCCCACAGGCTCTCCCAGCGCTCCCCCTTCCGGTGCCCGAAGCGGTCGCCCGCACCGAGCGCCCGCAGCCTTGACCCCTCGTCCTCCCCCCTCGCGGCCTTCGGCCGGCAGATCCGTGAACGGCGCAGACGCGAACGCCTCACCCAGGACGGCCTGGGCGCCCGGGCCGGCTACACGGGCGCGTACGTCTCGCTGATCGAGAACGGCAGGCGCCGCCCGCCAGTTGAGTTCGTCCGCGCGATCGACCGGGCCCTGGGCGCGGCGGGCGCATTGGAGGGCGCGTGGTGGATACTCGGCCGCACCGCCTTCCACGGCGGCTTCCCGGAGTACGTGGGCCTGGAGGCGGCGGCCCGCCGGATCCAGGCGTGGGACATCGGGCTGCCACCGGGCACAGCCCAGACCGAGGAGTTCGCCCGAGCCCTGGAGGCGGGTTACGTGGAGCGCGGGGCGGTGACGCCCGACCAGGCCGCGGAACGAGTTGGCGTGCTGCTCGGCAGGCAGGCGCCCCTGCACTTGCCGGACCCGCCGGAACTGCACCTGGTGCTGGACGAGAGCTGCATTCGTACGGTGGTCGGCTCGCCCGAGGTGGCCGTTCGGCAGCTCAACTGGCTGGCCGAACTGTCCGCGCGCCCCAACATCGTGCTGTAGATCATGCCGTTCGCCCGCGGGGCGAAGCGGCCCTTCACGCACATGACCATCCTGCTGACGATGCCCGACGGGTCACTGGCGGGCTACACCGAGACGCACCAGCGGGGCTACGTCGAACGTGAACTCGAAACCGTGGCAGGCTGGTTGGACGACCATCATCGGCTGCAGGTCGAAGCACTCTCCCCGGCTGACTCCCTCGCGCTGCTCAGCAAGGCCCGGAAGGATCTATGCAACATGGTCCCCGTTGACCCGACCAACGCCAGTTGGTTCAAGTCCAGTTGCTCCGGTGGCGGCGGCTCGTGCGTCGAGGTCAGCACCGCCCGCGCCGCCTCCCACGGTGTGGTGCTGGTCCGCGACAGCAAGGACCCCGAGGGCGGGCACCTCGCGCTGTCCGCCGCGGCGTGGCGCGCCTTCGCCGGGGCGGCCGCCAGCGGCGTGCTCGGCGGGGTCTGACCTACCGGGTCGTGCGGAGCCCCCGGGGGGATCTCCCGGGGGCTCCGGTGTGGGTCATTCGTCGGGGGTGCCGTAGAGGTTGTCGCTGATCCAGGTGGGGACGTCGTACTCCTTGGCGCAGCTGTGGACGGCTTCCTGGGTGATCGAGTTGTCCCGGCAGTCGAGGTAGTCGCGGTAGACGAACTGCATGGTGAAGACGCTCAGCGAGACGACCAGGGCGAGGCCGCCGGTCAGGAGGGCGCTGAGGGCGGCCGGGACCTGGGGGCGGACGGGGCGCGGGGAGAAGGGGTCGGCCGCGGGTTCGGCGGGGGTGCGCAGGACGGTGACGGCGTACCAGATGGCGAGCAGGGCCAGCGGGAAGGCCAGCCAGAACTGGTTGAACAGGGTGGCGAGCAGCGCGGCGAAGCCGGAGAGCAGGGCGTTGCGGGCGGCGCGCTGGGTCGGGTCGGCGGGGTCGGGCTTGGGCGGGGCGGGCTGCCGGCCGGGGTCGGGGCGGGGACCCCACGGCGGGGGCTGGGGGAGGTCCTCGTCGGGGCGGCCGTCGGGCTGCTGTCCGTCGGGTTGCTGTCCGGTCGCGGGGGGCCGGGGGGTGCGGGGCCGCCACGGCTGGTCGGGCGCGCCGGGCGGAGGGGGCGCGAAGGGGTTGCGCTCGCCGCTGTCCTCGCCGCTGCTCATGGTCTCGGCCGTTTCTGCTCGTCGGGTGGTCCGCCCCGTGGGTGGGGGATCGGGCGGTCCGGTCAATGATCCCCCAGTCGGTTTCCGGCCGTGCGGCACCCTGCCGGGTTGGTGCCCCGGACGCGGTGGTCGGGCCGGGAGATCCCCGTCTCAACTACGCGCGTAGCGTGGCCGGGCGGTTACGGGTGGCCTCCCACCAGCCGTTATCGTGGTGACGGTCGGCAGCTCCCGTCGGTTCCCCGGGCACCCGCAGCGCCGCGGCCCCGGCGGTCCGCCGCCCGCTCCCGACCTGCCGCCGCCCGTAGTGGCCCCACCGACGGTGGACGTACCAGCGGGCGACAACCCGACGTACGGAGAATCGCGCCGTGGCTGCCGCTGACGCCCAAGTGTTCCCGCCCCGTACCCCCGGCCCGGCCCGGCTGGTGGTGCTGGTCTCCGGCTCCGGCACCAACCTCCAGGCGCTGATCGACGCCGCCGCCGACCCCGCCTACGGGGCGCGGATCGTCGCGGTGGGCGCCGACCGCGACGGCATCGCGGGCATCGGGCGGGCCGAGAAGGCCGGCGTCCCGGTCTTCGTCGAGCGGATCAAGGACCACGCCGACCGGGCCGCCTGGGACGCCGCGCTGACCGCCGCCGTCGCCTCGTACGAACCGGACCTGGTGGTCACCGCCGGGTTCATGAAGATCCTCGGCCCCGCGTTCGTCGCCGCCTTCGCCGGGCGCACCGTCAACACCCACCCCGCGCTGCTGCCCGCCTTCCCGGGGGCGCACGGCGTGCCCGACGCGCTGGCGTACGGGGTGAAGGTCACCGGCTGCACCGTGCACCTGGTGGACGCCGGGGTCGACACCGGGCCGATCATCGCCCAGGGCGTGGTGGAGGTCGAGGACGCCGACCACGCCGACGGCGGCGAGGCGCTGCACGAGCGCATCAAGACTGTCGAGCGCAAGCTGCTCGTCGAGGTCGTGGGCCGGCTGGCCCGCGAAGGACACCGCATCGAGGACCGAAAGGTATGGATTCCGGCATGAGCGCCGCTTCCTCCGGTAACACCCCCGTCTCCGAGAACGTGCGCCCGATCCGGCGCGCGCTGATCAGCGTCTACGACAAGACCGGGTTGGAGGAGCTGGCCCAGGGGCTGCACGCCGCCGGGGTCGCCATCGTCTCCACCGGCTCCACCGCCGGGAAGATCGCCGCTGCGGGCGTCCCGGTCACCGAGGTCTCCGAGCTGACCGGCTTCCCCGAGTGCCTGGACGGCCGGGTCAAGACCCTGCACCCGCGCGTGCACGCCGGCGTGCTGGCCGACCTGCGCCTGGAGTCGCACCGCGCGCAGCTCGCCGAGCTGGGCGTCGAGCCGTTCGACCTGGTCGTGGTGAACCTGTACCCGTTCACCGCCACCGTCGCCTCCGGCGCCACCCCGGACGAGTGCGTCGAGCAGATCGACATCGGCGGCCCGTCCATGGTCCGCGCCGCCGCGAAGAACCACCCCTCGGTGGCCGTCGTGGTCGACCCGGCCCGCTACGCGGACGTGCTGACCGCCGTGCAGGGCGGCGGCTTCGACCTGCTGACCCGCAAGCGCCTCGCGGCCGCCGCGTTCGCGCACACCGCCGCGTACGACGTCGCCGTCGCGAGCTGGTTCGAGGAGTCGGGCTACACCGGGTCCGAGGCCGCGTTCCCGTCCTTCCTCGGCAGCACCTGGGAGCTCGGCAACGTCCTGCGCTACGGCGAGAACCCGCACCAGCAGGCCGCCCTGTACACCGACGGGACGGGCGGCCTCGCGGGCGCCGAGCAGCTGCAGGGCAAGGAGATGTCCTACAACAACTACGTGGACACCGACGCGGCCCGCCGCGCCGCGTACGACCACGAGGGCCCGGCCGTCGCCATCATCAAGCACGCCAACCCGTGCGGCATCGGCACCGGCGCGGACGTCGCCGAGGCGCACCGCAAGGCCCACGCCTGCGACCCGGTCTCCGCGTACGGCGGCGTGATCGCCGTCAACCGCCCGGTCTCCGTCGAGCTGGCCGAGCAGATCGCCCCGATCTTCACCGAGGTCGTCGTCGCCCCCGGCTACGAGGACGGCGCCCTGGAGGTGCTGGCCAAGAAGAAGAACCTCCGGGTGCTGCGCGCCCCCGGCGCCCCCGCCGACGCGCTGGAGTCGCGCCGGATCTCCGGCGGCCTGCTGCTCCAGCAGGTCGACCGGGTCGACGCGGCCGGTGACGACCCGTCCACCTGGACGCTGGCCACCGGCGAGGCGCTGTCCGCCGAGGAGCTCGCCGAGCTGTCCTTCGCCTGGCGGGCCTGCCGGGCCGTCAAGTCCAACGCGATCCTGCTCGCCAAGGACGGCGCCTCGGTCGGCGTCGGCATGGGCCAGGTCAACCGGGTCGACTCCTGCAAGCTCGCCGTCGAGCGGGCCGGTGAGCGCGCCCGGGGCGCCTACGCCGCCTCCGACGCGTTCTTCCCGTTCGCCGACGGCCTGGAGATCCTGCTCGCCGCGGGCGTCAAGGCCGTGGTGCAGCCCGGCGGTTCGATCCGCGACGAAGAGGTGATCGCGGCCGCCGAGAAGGCCGGCGTGACCATGTACCTCACCGGGACCCGGCACTTCTTCCACTGACCGCCACCGGCCGCCGGGCCGGTGACACCGAGGGCCCCGCACCCCAGGAACTCCTGGCGTGCGGGGCCCTCGGGCTTCGCGCGGTACCGCTACTTCTTGATCACGATGGTGCCGGCCGCGCGGTCCTGCCAGCCCTGCAGCTTGCCGGAGTTGTCGAAGAACGGCGACAGGTAGACCAGCAGCATGCCGATGCCGCAGACGAAGTAGCCGACCATCGGGATGATGAAGCGGATGAAGCCGCCGCCCACGCCCGGGTTCTGGCCGTCGGTCTCCCGGACCACCCGCAGGCCCATCGCCATCTTGCCGATGGTCGCACCGGCAAGGCCGACCAGCAGCCACTCGTACAGCAGGCCGAACACGGCGATGATGCCGATCAGGCCGAGGAACGCCAGGCCGATGTTGGTGTCCTGCTGCGTGTTCTGGTCCATGCAGTCGCTCCACGCCTGGCTCGCGAAGTCGTAGCCCGTGCAGTCCTGCCTGGTCTTGTCGGCGATGCCGATCACACCGGCCAGGCCGCCGAACAGCGCGATGCCGACGATCACCGAGGTGACCAGGCTGTCCAGCAGGCGGGCCAGGAAGCGCTGCCCCATGGTCGCGATCCGGACGGTGCCGACGTTGGCGATGTTGATGTAGCCGTTGTTGGCCTGGATCGTGCCCGGCATCTGCGGGTAGCCGTAGTTGGCCTGCGGCGGCACCTGCGCCTGCGGGTAGCCGTAGGGCTGCTGCGGCTGGCCCTGCTGCGGGTAGCCGTAGCCCGCGGGCGGCGGGGCCTGCTGCGGGTAGCCGTAGCCGGGCTGCTGCTGCGGCGGCTGGCCGTACGGGTTGTTCGGGTCGGGCGGGTAGCTCATCGGTGCCTCCGGGCAGGAAGGGACGGGGACGGGACGGGAAAGACCTGGGGACGGGCTGGTGGGGACACCGACCGCGGGGCAGAGTAGCGGACCGCTCCGACGGAGCACCGGTCAACCGCCACGGCCGTGCCGCCCGTTCAGGAGCGCAGCGGTCCGAGCCGGGCCAACTCCCAGACCCAGCCGACCGCCAGGGCCGCACCCACCAGCAGGTTGCGGTGCGCGTACGACAGCTGCCGCCACCAGCGGCCCGGGCCGAGCGGGCCGCCCACCAGCGCCACCGCGGCCAGCGCCGTCACCGGGTTCGCCAGCAGCGCGGCGCTCCAACGGCCGTGGCCCGCCTCGACGAACACCGTGGTGCTGCCGCACAGCGGGCACGGGACGCCGGTCAACAGGCGCAGCGGACACAGCACCCCCGGGTCGTG
Source organism: Kitasatospora phosalacinea (assembly GCF_000717185.1). GTDB lineage: Bacteria > Actinomycetota > Actinomycetes > Streptomycetales > Streptomycetaceae > Kitasatospora > Kitasatospora phosalacinea_A. Next base: position 8,092 of record NZ_JNYE01000033.1, read on the forward strand.
CACCTCCTGGAGCGCGGCCACCGCGACGGCCGCCCCGGCGACCGCCGCCGCCCGCAGCACCACCCGCGCCGCCCCGCCGGGCACGGTGCCCGCCGGGCGCCGCCGACGGGACGCCGGCGCGGCGGGCGGAGCAGCGGAGGGGGCGGCGGGCGGTGCCGCGGCGGGCGGTGCCGGGGCGGGCGCCCCGACGGCGTTCACGGCCCGGCGGGGGAACGGTGCGACGGAGCGGCACCCGCGCCGCGGACGCCCTGCGGCCCCGGCCCGTACGGTTCGCTCACTGTCGTTCTTCCCCCGGCTGTCGTCCCCCGCCGGCGGCAGCCCGTCACCGGGGTCCGGCGCGGCGGGGATTGCCCCGCCATCGTCGTCCGTACCACACCGCGATGTCCAGCCGCTGCCCGGAACCCGGACCGGACCGTGCCCCAACCGCAACGGGCCCGGTACGCTCCGTGGCCCCGCGCCGACCCCCGGTGCCGGACGGCGGCGCGCCGGTCCGGCAGGCGGTCCGGCGGCGCGGCCCGCACCCCCGATCCGGGAGAATGTCCCCATGACTGCCCAGATTCTCGATGGCAAGGCCACCGCGGCCGCGATCAAGTCCGAACTCGCCGTCCGCGTGGCGGCCCTCAAGGAGCGGGGCATCGTCCCCGGCCTCGGCACCGTCCTGGTCGGCGACGACCCGGGCAGCCGGTGGTACGTCAACGGCAAGCACCGGGACTGCGCGGAGATCGGCATCGCCTCGATCCAGCGCGAACTGCCCGCCACCGCCACCCAGGAGGACGTCGAGAACGTCGTCCGCGAGCTCAACGCCGACCCGTCCTGCACCGGCTACATCGTCCAACTGCCGCTCCCCAAGGGCCTGGACCAGAACCGCGTGCTCGAACTCATGGACCCGGACAAGGACGCCGACGGCCTGCACCCGACCTCGCTCGGCCGCCTCGTCCTCGGCATCGACGGCCCGCTGCCCTGCACCCCGCTCGGCATCGTCGAGCTGCTCCGCCGCCACGGCGTCGCGATCGACGGCGCCGAGGTCGTCGTGGTCGGCCGCGGCATCACCGTCGGCCGCTCCATCGGCCTGCTGCTCACCCGCCGCAGCGAGAACGCCACCGTGACGCTCTGCCACACCGGCACCCGCGACCTCGCCGCGCACCTGCGCAACGCCGACGTCATCGTCGCCGCCGCCGGTGTCCCGCACCTGGTCAAGCCCGAGGACGTCAAGCCCGGCGCGGCCGTCCTCGACGTCGGCGTCTCCCGCAGCGAGGGCAAGATCGTCGGCGACGTGCACCCCGGCGTCGCCGAGGTGGCCGGCTGGATCTCCCCCAACCCCGGCGGCGTCGGCCCGATGACCCGCGCGATGCTCCTCAACAACATCGTCGAGGCGGCCGAGCGCCGCGCCGGCGCCTGACACCGGTGCCCGGCGTCACGCGGCGCGGCCGTCGCCGTCCCCCCGTCACCACCCGGGGCACCCTGCCGCCGGAGGGCTCCGCGGCCGCGTTCGGCCGCGGCCGCACCCTGCCGCTGCGGCAGTGGCCGATAACGCTGGTCCTGCTGGTCGCCGCGGCGGGCCTGCTCATCACCTGGCAGGGCCACTTCCGGCTCGGCCTGCTCGCGGTCGGCGCGGCCCCGCTGCTCGGCGCCCTGCTCCGGCTGGGGCTGCCCGACGTCGGCATGCTCGCCGTCCGCAGCCGGTTCACCGACGTCGCGCTGATGTTCGTGCTCGGCGGCGCGATCGTCCTGCTCACGCTGGTGGCCCAGCCCGACCCGTGGCTGCGGGTGCCGGTGCTGGAGAACATCGGCCGGCTGATCGGGCACCCGATGCGGTAGCCGTCGGCGCCGGAGCCGGGAGCGCGGGGAACCGCGCTCCCGGCTCCGTGCGTTCCGGCCCGGCCCGGTGCGCGCCCCGGCCCGGCCCGGTGCGCGCCCCGGCCCGGCCCGGTGCGCGCCCCGGCCCGGCTCCGTGCGTGCCCCGGCCCGGCTCCGTGCGTGCCCCGGCCCGGCCCGGAGCGTGCCCCGGTCGGTGGTGACAACCGCCTTGCGATAGCCTTACCCAGGTCTCTCGATATCGAGAGATCATCCTCGGCTCCAGCGCGCCGGTGTGCCCTGGGGCACCTGGCGATCGCAGGAGAAGGCTGAAATGACTCGCACCCCCGTCAATGTCACCGTCACCGGAGCCGCCGGCCAGATCGGCTACGCGCTGCTCTTCCGCATCGCCTCCGGTCACCTGCTGGGTGCCGACGTCCCGGTGAACCTGCGCCTGCTGGAGATCCCGCAGGGCCTGAAGGCGGCGGAGGGCGTCGCCATGGAGCTGGACGACTGCGCGTTCCCGCTGCTGCGCGACATCACCATCACCGACCAGGCGAACGTCGCCTTCGACGGCGCCAACGTCGCGCTGCTGGTCGGCGCCCGTCCGCGCACCGCGGGCATGGAGCGCGGCGACCTGCTCTCCGCCAACGGCGGCATCTTCGGCCCGCAGGGCAAGGCGATCAACGCCAACGCCGCGGACGACATCAAGGTCCTGGTGGTCGGCAACCCCGCCAACACCAACGCCCTGATCGCCCAGCGCAACGCCCCGGACGTGCCGGCCGAGCGCTTCACCGCGATGACCCGCCTGGACCACAACCGGGCCGTGGCGCAGCTGGCGAAGAAGGCCGGCGTCACCGTCGAGGACGTCAAGAAGGTCACCATCTGGGGCAACCACTCGGCCACCCAGTACCCGGACCTGTTCCACGCCGAGATCTCCGGCAAGGCCGCCTTCGACGCGGTCGGCGCGGACCAGGAGTGGGTCGAGAACTTCTTCATCCCGAAGGTCGCCAAGCGCGGCGCCGAGATCATCGAGGTCCGCGGCGCGTCCTCGGCCGCCTCGGCCGCGAACGCCGCCATCGACCACGTGCACACCTGGGTCAACGGCACCCCGGCGGGCGACTGGACCTCGATGGGCATCGTCTCGGACGGCTCGTACGGCGTGCCCGAGGGCCTGATCTCCTCGTTCCCGGTCACCACCAAGGACGGCAAGTTCGAGATCGTCCAGGGCCTGGACCTCTCGGAGTTCGACCGCAAGCGGATCGACGCCTCGGTCGGCGAGCTCGCCGAGGAGCGCGACGCGGTGCAGCAGCTCGGCCTCATCTGAGCGCCTCCCCACAGCGGCTGAACGGCCGGGCGCCCTCGGGGCGCCCGGCCGTCGTGCTGCGGGCGCCCTACACTCGGCCCGTGAGCGAAACCCTGCAGGACGCCGCGCTCGTCCTGGTGTTCATCATGCTGGGCGGGCTGTTCAACGTCGCCGAGATCGCGCTGATCTCGCTGCGCGAGGGGCAGATCCGCACCCTGGAGGCGGTGGGGTCGCGGCGGGCGGCACGGGCCGCGCACCTGGCGGCGGACCCGAACCGGTTCCTGGCGGCGGTGCAGGTCGGGGTGACCTGCATGGGCTTCCTGTCGGCGGCGTTCGGCGCGGACACCCTGGCGGGCAAACTGGCGCCGGTGTTCGTCCGGGCTGGCCTGTCCGAGGGCGTCGCGGACGCGGTGGCGCTGGTCGGCCTGACCCTGGTGATCTCCTACGCCTCGCTGGTGCTGGGCGAGTTGACGCCCAAGCGGATCGGCCTGCAGCGGGCCGAGTCGATCGCGCTGCTGGCCGCGCCGGTGGTGGACGTGATGTCGGTGGTGCTGCGGCCGGTGATCTGGCTGCTGGGGCACTCGACCAACCTGATGGTGCGCCTGCTGGGCGGCGACCCGAGCGCCGGGCGCGGCGTGATGAGCCCGGAGGAGCTGCGCGGCCTGGTCGCCGCCAACACCGAACTCGGCTCGGACGAACGCGAGTTGATCAACGAGGTGTTCGCGGCGGGGGAGCGCCAGCTGCGCGAGGTGATGGTGCCGCGCACCGAGGTGACCTTCCTGGACGGCGACCGCGCGGTGGCCGAGGTCCGGCACGAGACCGACTCCGCGCCGCACTCCCGCTACCCGGTGGTGGACGGCTCGTACGACGCGGTGACCGGCTTCGTGCACGTCCGCGACCTGTACGGCGCGCGCGGCGAACAGGCCGTCCGGGTGCGGGAGCTGGCCCGCCCGGTGAAGCTGCTCCCGGCCACCAAGCGGGTGCTGGAGGCGATGGGCGAGATGCGCCGGGAGGGCCACCACCTGGCGATCGTGGTCGACGAGTACGGCGGCACCGCGGGCATCGTCACCCTGGAGGACCTGGTCGAGGAGGTGGTCGGCGAGATCCGCGACGAGTACGACGCCCAGGACACCACCGCGACCCGCCGGCTGGCGGGCGGCGGCATGGAGATCGACGGGCTGCTGAACCTCGCCGACTTCGCCCAGGAGACCGGGCTGACCCTGCCCGAGGGCCCGTACGAGACGGTCGCCGGGTTCGTGGTGCGCGAGCTGGGCCGGCTGCCGCACAAGGGCGACCAGGTGCTCACCGACACCGGGGCGCGGCTGACCGTGGCCCGCCTCGACGGGCGGCGGATCGAGCGGCTGCGGGTGAGCACCGTCACACCGGCGGACCCAGTGGGGCCGGAGGTTTCCTGACCGGCCCGGGGAACTGGAACAATGGCCCCATGGTCAACGCAGCGGTCACCGGTCCCGTGAAGGACCGTCCCCGGGTGCTCTCCGGCATCCAGCCCACCTCGGGCTCCTTCCACCTGGGCAACTACCTCGGCGCGGTGCGCCAGTGGGTCGACCTCCAGGAGGCCAACGACGCCTTCTACATGGTCGTCGACCTGCACGCGATCACCGTCGAGCAGGACCCGGCGGCGCTGCGGCAGAACACCCGGGTCTCCGCCGCCCAGCTGCTCGGCGCGGGCCTGGACCCGGAGCGCTGCACCCTGTTCGTGCAGTCGCAGGTGCCCGAGCACGCGCAGCTGGCCTGGGTGATGAACTGCCTCACCGGCTTCGGCGAGGCCTCCCGGATGACCCAGTTCAAGGACAAGTCGGCCAAGCAGGGCAGTGACCGCACCACGGTCGGCCTGTTCACCTACCCGGTGCTGATGGTCGCCGACGTGCTGCTCTACCAGGCCGACGCGGTGCCGGTGGGCGAGGACCAGCGCCAGCACCTGGAGCTCACCCGCGACCTCGCGGACCGCTTCAACACCCGCTACGGCAAGACCTTCACGGTGCCCGAGCCGTACATCCTCAAGGCCACCGCCAAGATCCAGGACCTCCAGGACCCGGCCGCGAAGATGAGCAAGTCCGCGGCCACCGACAAGGGCCTGGTCAACCTGCTCGACCCGGCGAAGACCAGCGCCAAGAAGTTCAAGAGCGCCGTCACCGACACCGACACCGTCGTCACCTACGACGAGGCGGCCAAGCCCGGCGTCTCCAACCTGCTGCGGATCCACTCCGCGCTCAGCGGGCTGTCGGTCGACGAACTGGTCGCGCACTTCGAGGGCAAGATGTACGGCGCCCTGAAGACCGAGCTGGCCGACCTGTTCACCGAGTGGGTCACCCCGTTCCAGGCCCGCACCCGGCAGTACCTGGACGACCCGGCCGAGCTCGACCGCGTCCTCGCGCTGGGCGCCGAGAAGGCCCGTGCGGTGGCGTCCGAGACGCTCGCCGAGGTGTACGACCGGGTCGGCTTCCTGGCTCCCAAGCGCTGATGCCGACGGCTGCCGCCCCCGGTGGTGACGGCCTCGACGAGGCCGTCACCATCGGCGTGTCCGTACACGTCCCGGAGCCGTACGGCAGCCGGGTGCAGGACGCCCGGGCCGGGCACGGCGACCCGCAGGCCAGGTCGATACCGACCCACGTCACCCTGCTGCCGCCGACCGAGACCCGCACCGGGCTGCTGCCCGGGATAGAGCGCCACCTGCGGGCGGTGGCCGCCGGGCAGCGGCCGTTCCGGATGCTGCTCCAGGGCAGCGGCACCTTCCGCCCGGTCTCCCCGGTGGTGTTCATCCGGGTGGAGGAGGGCGCCCAGGAGTGCCGGGTGCTGGAGGCCGAGGTCCGCTCCGGCCCGCTGGCCCGCGAGCTGGCCTTCCCGTACCACCCGCACGTCACCGTCGCGCACGGCCTGCCCGAGCCCGCCCTGGACGTGGCGTACGAGCGGACCAAGGGCTTCCGGGCGGTCTTCGAGGTGGCCGAGTTCGTGCTGTCCACCTTCGGCCCGGACGCGGTGTGGCGCCCGTGGCGCAGCTACGCGTTCGGCCGGAGCTGAGCGGTTCCTGTGCGTCCCATCCGGGTTTTCTCCCAGTTCGCCATGAATCCTTTGCCGTACCTTGGACTTGTGTTCGCCCCTGGCTAGCGTCGGTCCCACAGCAGTTCGTAGTGGGAGAGACATGGCAACCCGGGCACGGAAACTGGTACGGCGGGCAGCCGGACGCACCCTGCGGGCGATCGGAGTCAAGCGCGCCCCCGCCCCCGCGGCCCCGGACCGGCGGCGCTTGCGCGAGGACGAGCTGCTGGCCGCCGACCCCGCCCTGGTGCGGCACGCGGGCCTGCTCGCCGAGGTCCGCGACGACCTGCTCGCCCCGCAGGCCCGGGAGGCCAACCTGCTGGCCGCCACCGCGGCGCTCGACGCGGCCGACCTGGACTACCTGCTGATACCCGACCGCGGCCCCCGCCCCCGGCTGGCGATCCGCCCCGGCGACCGGGCCGCCGTGCTGGGCGCGCTCGCCGCGGCCTTCACCGGCGCCCCCGCGTACGCCGAACTGCTCGGCCACGGCCGCGTCCACCGCACCGTGCTGGCCGAGCAGCTGCCCGCCGCCGTCGTCGCGCACGAGCGGCCCGGCCCCGAGGGCGCCGAGCCGCCGGAGCGGGTCAAGGGCCTGCGGCTGTTCCGCCCCGCCGTCACCACCGGCCGCACCCTGCACTACGGCCCGGACTACGGCTGCGACCTGGAGTTCTGGGACGCCGACGACTCCTCGGGCGGCGCCGTCGCCGCCATCGACGAGACCCCGTTCGGCTGGTGGCTGCCCTCGCTGGAACCGGCCGGCACCGTCCGCCTCGGCACCCGCGACTACCCGGTCGCCGCCCCCTTCCTGCACGACCTGCCGGAGGACGTCCGCCACCCCGTGGACGCCGTGATCACCTGGGTCGACGACTCCGACCCCGCCTGGCGGGCCCGCCGCGCCGAGGCCCGCGCCCGGCTGCTCGGCGACACCCCCGGCGGCCCCGACGCCCCGCTCGGCGACGACGGCAGCCACCGCTACCGCAACCGCGACGAACTGTGCTACTGCCTGCGCTCGCTGGCCATGTACGCCCCGTGGATCCGGCGGATCCACCTGGTCACCGACGACCAGACCCCCGACTGGCTGGACACCGGGGCACCCGGCATCAGCGTCGTGTCGCACCGCGACCTGCTGGCCGGCGGCGGGGTGTTCAACTCGCACGCGATCGAGACCGGGCTGCACCGGATCCCCGGCCTGGCCGAGCACTTCCTGTACTTCAACGACGACGTCTTCCTCGGCCGCCCGGTCCGCCGCGAGGACTTCTTCCTCGGCAGCGGCCAGCCCAAGGTCGTCCGCGACCACCGGATCGTCCCGCCCGCCGGGGCGGACGGCCCGACCGGCACCGCCAACGTCTACACCGCCGTCCAGCAGAACACCCGTCACCTGCTGGCCGCCGAGCACGGCCGCGCCCTCACCCGCGTCCTCGCGCACCCGCTCGCCCGCTCGCTGATGGCGGACGCCGAACGGATCTGGGGCGCCGAACTGGCCGCCACCGAACGCTCCGCGTTCCGGGCCAGGACCGACATCGCACCGATCACCCTGGCGCTCTACCACGGCCTGCTGAACGGCGGCGCGGTCGACGGCGGGCTCGACCACGCGTACCTCGCCCTCCACGAGGCCGAGGGCCGCGCCCGGCTCGCCCGACTGCTCGCCGACCGCGACCTGGACGTGTTCTGCCTGGCCGACGGCCCCAACGACGGCGGCCCGACCGAGGAGCAGGACCGCGCGATGGCCGAGTTCCTGCAGGCGTACTTCCCGGTCCCCGGCCCGTACGAGCGCCCCGCCGCCGCGGCCGGCACCCCCCTCGTACCGTCGCCCGCCCGCACCGCCGCCGCCCGCACCGCCGCCGCCCGGGAGACCGCCGCCGCGCACTGACCGACCGCGCACACGACCGGGCCCCGGGAACCCGAAGGTTCCCGGGGCCCGGCCGCGCGCCCGCCGGGCCTCAGTCCCGCCGCTCGGCGAGTTCGAGCATCCGGTCGACCACCCGGGCCGCGGCCCGCCCGTCGTCCAGCGGGCAGAACCGCTCCCGGAAGGCCCGGTAGCGCTCCGCGTGCGGCGCCGGGTCCAGGTCGCGCAGGGCGGCCACCACGGCGGCGGAGTCGGCCAGCAGCGGCCCCGGGGCGTGCGCCTCGAAGTCGAAGGTGAAGCCGCGCAGCCTGCTGCGGTAGTGCTCCAGGTCGTAGGTGAAGAACAGCATCGGACGGCCGGTCACCGCGAAGTCGAACATCAGCGAGGAGTAGTCGGTGACCAGCACGTCGGCGGCCAGCATCAGGTCGGCGACGTCCGGGTGGTCCGAGACGTCCCGGACGAAGTCGTCGTCCGGGATCCGCCCGCCGACGTGCACGTGCGGCCGCAGCAGCAGCACGTGGTCCTCGCCGAGCGCGGCCCGGGCCGCCTCGACGTCCAGCTGCAGGTCGAGCCGGTAGCGGTCGCCCTCGCGCTGGTCGTCGCGCCAGGTCGGGGCGTACAGCACGGCGGTGCGCCCCTCCGGGACGCCGAGCCGGGCGCGGACCGCGGCCCGCTCGGCCGGGTCGGCCCGCACCAGGCGGTCGTTGCGCGGGTAGCCCGCCTCCAGCGGCTCGTCGCGGTAGTCGAAGGAGTCGGCGAGGACCGGGGTGGCGAACGGGCTGGGGGAGAGCAGCAGGTTCCACTGCTTCACCTCGTGCTCCAGCCGGTCCAGGTAGCCGTCCTCGGCCATCCAGTCGGTGCGGACCTGGCGCGCTATCCGCTTGAGCGGGGTGCCGTGCCACAGCTGGGCGACGACCTGGCCCTCGCGGCGCTCCAGGAAGTCCGGGAAGTGCGTGTTGCCGACCAGGTAGCGGCAGGTGGCCAGCGCCTCGTACCACTCGGGGCTCCACATCCGCAGCGCGGTGGTGCCCGGCGGGGGCTGCTCCTGGCCGTCCTCGACCACCCACAGGTGCTCCAGCGGCAGGCCGCGGGCGGCCAGCTCCTCGTGCACGGCGCGCGGGTTGCAGGAGTAGCTGCGGCCGCCGAAGACGTCGTACAGCACGGCGTCGCGCAGCGGCAGGCGGCGGGCCGCCGGGTAGTCGACGGTGCGCAACCGCAGCTGGCGGCGGGCGTTGCGCTCGGCGGCGGACAGCACCGGGGTGCTGTCCAGGATCAGGGTGTCGTGCCAGCGGCGCTCCAGCAGGAAGGTCTTGGGGCCGCGGGCGGCGCGCAGCGGCAGCCCCGCCAGCGCGCCGGGGTGCAGGCGCAGCGACAGGCCCTCGTGCTCGGGGGCGCCGACCCGGCGCAGCGACAGCTCCCAGACGCCCTTGGCGAGCGGCCGGGGGCGGCCGTCGGAGGCGTCCGGCTCCAGCGCCAGGACGGTGTCGAAGCGGCCGTCGGCGGTCAGCTCGACGGGGCGGCGCCGTTCGCGGCCGTCGCCGCTGTGGCGCAGCACCAGCTCCACGGCGGCGCCGCCGTGGTGCGGGAGCTCGCCGGTCAGCCGGTAGCCCGCCGGGACGGGCGCGAGGGCGTCGACCACCGGCTCCGGGTCCTGGACGCAGAACTGCAGGCGCAGGTCGGAGAGCTGCTTGGCGTACAGCACCTGCCGGTCCGGCAGCGGGAACTGGCGGGCGCCGGTGGGCGGCAGGTCCGTCCGCAGGTCGACGGTGCGGCCGTCGGGGTGCAGCAGGGCGGGCTCCCAGTGCCCGGAGAGGTCGCAGTTCGCGGCGGTGACGCGGGCGGTGAACGCGGGGCCGTCCCAGTCGGTGGCGCAGGTCAGGGCGGTGTCGGACTCGCGGTGGCGCAGTACCAGGGAGCTGCCGGCGGCGTCGGCGGGGGCCCGGCCGGAGACCTGGAAGCCGTCCGCGGTGCGCTCCAGGCCGGTGGCGACGGCCCGGCCGGGCAGTACGGTCAGCTGCAGGGTCTCGGAGCCGAAGCGGGGCACCAGCAGCACGCCCTCGTCGACCCAGCGGGCGGGCGGGTACTCGGCGCTGCCGCACCAGTGCGCGACGACCGGGGTGCGCACCCGCTGGGAGCCGGCCGCGACCAGCGCGGTCACCTTCCAGGTGCCGGGCAGCCACTGGCCGCGCTGGCGCAGCGCCTGCGGCTCGACCAGGGCGGTGAATCCGGTCCAGTCGAGCCCCAGTTCCTCCTGGCCGCTGTCGTCGGTGGCCTCGGGCAGGTAACGCGGGAAGGTCCGCAGCTTCAGCGCCCGCTGCCCGGACGGCGGGGTCAGTTCGAGTTCGACCTCGGTCCGCCCCGGGCGGTCCCCGGGCTGCCCCTCCAGGCGGCCGTCGCCGAGCAGCGACAGGACGTCGCCGTCCCAGGCCGCCTGCCGCAACCCGACCCGGGCGGCGGGGTCGGCGGTGGTGCGGGAGCGGTCCTGGCGACCGGCGAAGAGGGAGAGTCGTGACACCCGCCCATGACAGCCAGGCGAACCGGGAAAGTCAATTCCCCCCCTGCTGGGAAAATTCTCAGATTTCCCGGGAGTCGGGCGGGAATTGGCTGGGAGTCGACCGGCGGTGACGCGGCGTCGACCGGTTGACGGAGGTGATCACCCAGCGTCCCCGGCTGGTGCCGGAGGGCGGCCCGGCCGGGAACGGGCGAACGGCCCCGGCCGGGAACGGCTCCCGCGGCTACGCCTCGCCCTCGGCGAGCAGGGCGTCCACGACCCGGGCCGAGGCCCGGCCGTCGTCCAGGTCCGCGTACGCCTCGCGGAAGGCCGCGTACCTGTCCGCGTACCCGGCGGTGGCCGCGGGCACGTCGCCGAGCGCCGCGACGACCTCGGCGGAGGTGCGCAGCAGCGGGCCGGGCGCCTGGGCCTCGAAGTCGAAGCTGAAACCGCGCAGGTTGTCGCGGTAGTGCTCCAGGTCGTAGGCGAAGAACAGCACCGGGCGGCCGGTGTTCACGAAGTCGAACACCGAGGCCGAGTAGTCGGTCACCAGCACGTCGGCGACCAGCAGCAGCTCCGCCGCGTCGGGGTAGGTGCTGACGTCCCACACGTAGCCGTTCCCGGCCTCGGCGATCTGCCCGCGCACCACCTCGTGGCTGCGCACCAGCAGCACCTGGTCGTCGCCCAGCGCGGCGCGGGCCGCCTCCAGGTCGAGCTGCAGGTTGAACTGGTAGCCGCCGTCGGGCAGCCGGCGGTCCTCCCGGAAGGTCGGCGCGTACAGCACGACCTTCTTGCCCTCGGGCAGGCCCAGCTGCTCGCGCACCCGCTCGGCGGTCTTCTCCCGGTCGGCGGCGAACAGCAGGTCGTTGCGCGGGGCCCCGCTCTCCAGCACCTCGCCCCCGTACCCGAAGGCGCGCCGCAGCACCGGCACCGACCAGCGGTTGCCCGCGGTCAGCAGGCTCCACTGCGGCACCTCCTCCTTGAGGTGCTCCAGGTACCCGGAGTCGGTGAACCAGACCTTCTCGAAGTCGGTGCCGATCCGCTTCAGCGGCACGCCCTGCCAGGTCTGCAGGACGACCTGGCCGGGGCGGCGGCGGAAGTACGTGGGCAGGTGGGTCGAGGTGACGACGTACTTCGCGGTGGCCAGCGCCTCGAACCACTCGGGGGAGCGGTGGCGGACGCACTCGGCGGTCTGCGGCAGCTCGGCCTGCAGGTCGTTGGAGGTCCACAGGTGGCGCAGCGGCAGGCCGCGGCGGACCAGCTCCTCGTGCACGGCCCGCGGCGAGTCGCCGTACAGGCCGCCGTCGACGGTCCACCAGTCCTCCCGGACGGTGTGGTACAGCACCGTGTCGGTCAGCGGGGCGTCCTGCGCCGCGGCGTAACCGTGCCGCAGCAGCCGCTGCCGGTAGCCGCTGCGCTCGTCGGGGTCCAGCGGGTCGTGCGACTCCAGCGTGAGGGTGTCGAACAGGCGGCGCTCCAGGGCGACCCGCTTGCCGCGGGCCTCGATCTCCAGCGGCAGCGCGTCGAAGGTCCGGTCGGAGAGCGCGGCGGCCGGCCACAGGCTGTCGACCGGGGCGCCGACCGGGCGGAACAGCACCGTCCAGGTGCCCTTGTGCAGCGGCACCCGCCCGGCGAAGGACGCGGTCGGGACGGCGGGCAGCGCGGCCCGGAACCGTCCGTCGGCGATCTCCATCGGGTAGGCGTGCTCCTCCTGGCGCTTGGGGTGCCGGATCACCAGCTCGTAGCGGTGGGTGCCGGGCAGCGGGAAGGAGCCGCTGAGCACGAAGCCCTCGCCGTCGGTGGCGCGCGCCACCTCCTCGATCACCGGCTGCAGCACCTGGTCGCACAGCTGCAGGTAGCCGGAGGGGGAGGGCTTGGCGTACAGCGCGCGGTCGCCGCCGGGCAGCGGCACGTGCAGCCGGACCGGGGCGGCCCGGTCGTCCAGCACCACGGGCAGCGAGCTGCCGTCGGTGAGCTTCAGCTCCAGGTCCCAGCGGTCCCGGGTGCGCTCCTCGGCGGTCGGGTCGAGCGCGTCCCAGGCCTCCCGGACGGCGGTCAGCTCGGACAGCCGCACCCGCGCGGTGAACGGCAGGTCGCGCCCGGCCGGGGTGCCGAGCTCCAGCTCGGCGAACAGCTCGCGGTCGGACTCGACGTGCCGCAGCTTCAGTTCGCCGCCCGCCAGGTCGGGGCCGGAGCGGACCAGGCCGCGCAGCTCCACGGTGCCGTCCTGCGCCGAGGCCGCGACCGCGCGGGCCCGCACCCGCTCCACCCGCAGCAGCAGGTGCCCGTCGCGCGACCAGGGCACGATCCGGACGTCGTCCTCGACCCAGTGCACCGGCGGGTACTCGTTGCGGTCGTGCCAGCCGACCGACACCCGGCCCTTGTACACGCCGCCCTTGCCGACCCCGGCCACCAGCACCCGCCAGGAGCCGTCCTTCCAGGCCCCGCGGGACTTCAGCCGCTGCGGGTCGATGGACGCGCTGAAGCCCGCCCAGTCGCAGCTGTACAGGTCGTGCGGGGAGCTGGCGGTGGCCTCCGGGGAGTACTGCGCCTTGGTCTGCACGGCCACCACGCCGCGGCCCTTGGCCTCGCGCAGGACCAGCGCCTTGACCATGTCGTGCTTGTGCTCGGCGCCCAGGTGCTCGGGGAAGGCGTGGCCGCTGAGCTTCAGCTTGCCGCCCTCCCAGCGGGCCTCGTACAGCCGCGAGCGCATCACCAGGGCGTTCTTCAGCCGCAGCACGTCCGCCGGGACGCTCTTGCGGCCGCCGCGCAGGAACGGGTAGTCGGCGTACGGGCGGAGCAGGCCGCGGGCCGGGGCGGCGCCGTTGCTGTCCTTCTCGAAGCGGAGCTGCTCGATCAGCTCCTCCAGCCGGCCCTGCAGGGTCAGGTGGTACTTCAGCCGCAGCGGGGCGCGCAGCCTGCGGACCGGCTCGGGCCCGATGGCGCGCAGCAGCCGGCCGGCCGACTCCAGGTAGGCGGCGTTGTAGTCCGGGTCGTTCTCCAGCACCGACCCGAAGAACATCGGGATCTCCTCGACGAGGTTGTTCTCGTCGTAGGTGCGCAGGTACTTGCGGAACTTCGGGTCGCTCTGCGCCGAGAGCCACTCCCGGACCAGCTCCATCGACCTGACCCGGTCGATGACGCCCTTCGGGTTGGTCTTCATCTGGGTGATCGACATCTCGCCGACCTCCCGCTCGCGCCAGTGGTAGATCGGCTCGGCGAGCACGTCGACCCGGCGGGCCAGGAAGTGGTGCGGCACGCTGACCGGCGCGTCCTCGTACAGGATGCCCTCGGGGTACAACACGCCCGCCTCGTCGAAGAAGGAGCGGCGGTAGACCTTGTTCCAGGCGGTGCGGTCGGTGATCAGCGCCGGGATCTCGGTGATGTGGGTGCGCAGCCGGGTCGTCGCGAACGGCCTGCGGTGGCCGCCGGACTGGTAGTGGCCGACCGCGCGGAAGCGCAGCACGTTGCCGGTGCAGAAGTCCGAGCCGGTCTCGTCCAGGGTGCCGATCATCAGCTCGTACGCGGACGGCGGCATGGTGTCGTCGCTGTCGACGAACGCCAGGAACTCGCTGTCCGGGGAGATGTTCCGGTAGCCGGTGTTGCGGGCCGCCCCCAGACCCTTGTTCACCTGCTGCACCAGCCGGAACCGGGAGTCCTTCGCGGCGTAGGCCCGCGCGATCTCGGCGCTGGAGTCCTTGGAGCCGTCGTCGACCATGACGCACTCGAAGTCGGCGAAGGTCTGGGCGGCGATGGAGTCCAGGCACTCCTCGAGGTAGCGCTCGACGTTGTAGATCGGAACGACGACGGAGAGACGGGGGGCCATCGGTAGCGCAGAGCCTTTCCTCGGGGGTGCGGCCGGCGGGTCCGTCGAAACGTACGAAAGCGGACCGTCACCGGCCGCGATCCTACCCCTCCGGGCTTGCTAGTCTGCGCCAGGCCAGGTCGGGTCGGGAGAGTGATGAGATGCCGCGGTTCAGTGTGGTGGTGCCGGTGCACGCCGTCGAGGAGTACCTCCCGGAGTGCCTGGAGTCGGTGCTTGCACAAACCTTCGCGGACTTCGAACTGATCGGGGTGGACGACCGCTCGCCCGACGGCTGCGGCGCCATCCTGGACGCGGCCGCCGCCCGCGACCCCCGGGTCACCGTCCGCCACCTGCCCGAGAACGTCGGCCTCGGCCCGGCCCGCAACGCGGGCGCGGAACTCGCCACCGGCGACTACGTGCTCTTCCTGGACAGCGACGACACCCTCACCCCCGGCCTGCTCGCCGACATCGACGCCCGGCTGCGCGCCACCGGCGACCCCGACCTGCTGGTGTTCGACTACGCCCGCACCTACTGGGACGGCCGGGTCGCCCGCTCCGCCTCCGCCCCCGTCTTCGCCCGGCCCGGCCCCGAGGTGTTCACCACGGACGAACGGCCCGACCTGCTCGACCTGCTCCAGGTCGCCTGGAACAAGGCGTACCGCCGCGGCTTCCTGGCCGACAACGGCCTGTCCTTCCCGCCCGGCTACTACGAGGACACCCCGTTCACCTACCCGGCGCTGCTCGCCGCCGAGCGGATCACCCTGCTCGACACCGTCGGCGTCCACTACCGGCAGCGCCGCGAGGGCGGCAACATCCTCGCCACCGCCTCCCGCAAGCACTTCGACGTCTTCGCCCAGTACGACCGGGTGTTCGCCTTCCTCGACGCCCGCCCCGACCTGGGCCGCTGGCGCCCCGTCGTCTACCGGAGGATGCTCGGCCACCTCGCCACCGTGGTCTCCAGGCCCGGACGCGTCCCGGCCGGGGACCGCCGCGAGTTCTTCCGCCGCGCCGCCGAGCACTGCACCCGCCACCGCCCCGCCGGCTACCGCCCCGCCCCCGGCCGCGAAGGCCTGCGCGGCGAACTGGTCGCCCGCGGCAACCACCTCGGCTTCCAGGGCCTGCGCATGCTCGCCCGGGCCCGCCGGGCCGTCCGCCGCTGAAACGCGAACCGCTGCGCGGGCCCGCCCCGGTAGGCGGCTGATCGCCTGCGGCAGGCACCCCGGTTTCCAGGGCCGTCCGCCGCTGGGACGCGCGCTGCCGCGCGGGCCCGCCCTCCGCCGGGAGGGGCCGGGCGTCCGGGGGCGCCGGGGGCGTCCGGTGGTGTGCCGTCGCGTCGGTCCGCGTTCGGGGGGCCGGGCGGCGGTATACAGCCAAGGGTGGACTTCCTCACCAAGCTGCCCGTGGTCGGCCCGCTGGTCGCCCGCCTGCTGCGCAGCCGCCCCTACCGGGTGTACCTGCTGTTCGACGACGTGCAGGGCAACCGGCTGGCCGGGGCGGTCACCTTCTTCGGGTTCCTGGCGTTGTTCCCGCTGCTCACCGTGGCCCTGGCGATCGCCCTGGCCACCCTCTCCGACGCCCGGGTCCACCAGTTGCAGGACAAGATCTCCGAGCAGCTGCCCGGCCTCGCCGACTCGCTCGACCTGAACGCCATGGTCGCCAACGCGGGCACCGTCGGACTGGTCTCCGGCGTGCTGCTGCTGGTCTCCGGCCTCGGCTGGGTCGACACCATGCGCGGTGCCGTGCGCACCGCCTGGCGGCTGCCGGACGAGGGCGGGAACCCGGTCCTGGTCAAGGCCCGCGACTGCGTGGTGCTGCTCGGCCTGGGCCTGGTCTGCCTGGCCTCGCTGGCCGCCTCCGCGGTGGCCACCACCCTCGCCCAACGGCTCGCCGACGGCCTCGGCCTGCACGGCGGGGCCGCCCGCTGGGCGCTGTCCGCGCTGGGCTTCCTGATCGCGGTCTGCGCCGACCTGCTGCTGTTCGCCTACCTGCTCGGCCCGTTCCCGCGGATCCGCGACCAGCACCGCCGCGCCCTGCTGGAGGGCGCGCTGATCGGCGCGGTCGGCTTCGAACTGCTGAAGCTGCTGCTCTCCTCGTACCTGGGCTCGGTGGCCGGCCGCAGCCTGTACGGGGCGTTCGGCGTGCCGGTGGCGCTGCTGCTGTGGATCGACTTCGTCGCCCGGCTGCTGATGTACTGCGCGGCCTGGACGGCCCTGGCCGACCCGGAGGAGGCCCGGCTGCGGGCCGTCCGGCAGGCCGAGGCGGCCCTCGAAACCGCTGGGAAGACACCAGCCCGAGCCACTGTCCGGCATTCGGACGAGTGACTATGATCCCGCTCACACCCGTCCGGCTTCGGCCGCCGACCGCACCCGGTGGCGTCCCGCACGCCCCGGCCCGCACCCAGGAGACCGTGTGTCCGCTCTAGACACCAGTGCCGCTCCCGCCGCTCCCGCCGCCCCCGACGACGTGCCCGGATGGTTCTTCCGGGCCGACCGGGAGGTGTTCTCCCACCTGCTGGACCGGCAGACCGCCGCCGGGACCAGCGGCGACCTGCTGGAGATGGGCGCCTACCTGGGCCGCTCGGCGATCCTGCTCGGCAACCACCTGCAGAGCGGCGAGACCTTCACGGTCTGCGACCTGTTCGACCTCGACGCGCCCGACGACGAGAACTCCGCCGAGATGAGCATGTCCTACCGGGAGACCCTCACCCGGCGCGCCTTCGAGACCAACTACCGGGCCTTCCACCCCGAGCTCCCGGTGATCGTCCAGGCCCCCACCTCGGTGCTCGCCGACGGCCGGATCGCCGCCGACAGCTGCCGCTTCGTCCACATCGACGCCTCCCACCTGTACGAGCACGTGGCGGGCGACATCCTGGTCGCCCGCGACGCGCTCGCCAAGAACGGCGTCGTCGCCCTCGACGACTACCGCGCCCCGCACACCCCCGGCGTGGCGGCCGCCGTCTGGGAGGCCGTGTTCACCCTCGGGCTGCGGCCGGTGCTGCTCACCCCCGAGAAGTTCTACGGCACCTGGGGCGACGCGGACGCCGTCCGCGCCGACCTGCTCGCCCGGGACTGGCGCGCCGAGGGCTTCCGGCTCGACGAGGAGCACCTCGCCGGGCAGGTCTGCCACCGCCTCGCCTGGGACGAGCCCGCGCCGCCCGCGCGGCCCGCCCCGCAGCGCTCGCTGTCCCGCCGGGTCGCCCTGGACGTGCTGCCGCCGTTCGCCGCCCGCGCGGTGCGCCGCGCCCTGCGCAACGGGCGCAAGGCCGCCTGACGCCCCGTCGGCGCCGCCGGTACCCCCCGTGCACCGGCGGCGCGCCCCGGCCCGCTCAGCCCCGGCCCGCTCAGCCCTCGTCCGACCAGCCCCCGTCGGCCCGGCCCCCCTGGCGTCCGGCGGCCCGGCGGCGCAGCGCCCGCAGCCGCAGCAGCCCGGCCGCCGCGACCGCCGCGCACAGCCCCACCGCCGACCAGGTCACCGGGCCCGGCCCGGAGGCCGCCGCGTGCGCCGCCAGCCCGCTCCCCGAGCCGGGCTCCGCGGGCCGGGCCGGGTCGGACGGGCCCGGGTCGGGCCGGGCCGCGACCGGCTCCGCGGCGGGCGCCGGGGAGCCCTGCTCCGCGCCGCCGTCCTCGGCCAGCACCCCCACCGGCTCGACCTTGCCCGCCGCGGCGAAGCCCCAGTCGAGCAGCGCCGCCGCCTCGTCGTACACCTTCGGGCTGCTCGCCGGGTGCATCACCGTCACCAGCAGCGTCCGCCCGCCGCGCTCGGCCGCGCCCGTGTAGGTGGCGCCCGCGTTCGTGGTGTAGCCGTTCTTCACCCCGATCAGGCCCGGGTACTTGCCCAGCAGCCGGTCGGTGTTGGCGATGCCGAAGCTGCCGCGCTGCCCGGTCTTCTTGTCCACCGCGCCCGGGAACTGCGCCCAGCGGGTCGCGCAGTACGCCCGGAACTCCGGGTTGCGCAGGCCCGCCCGGGCGAACAGGGTCAGGTCGTACGCCGAGGTGACCTGCCCGTCCATGTCGTAGCCGTCCGGGCTGACCACGTGGGTGTCCCGGGCCTGCAACTGCTCCGCCCGGGCCTGCATGTCGGCGACGGTCTTCGCCACGCCGCCGTTCATGTTCGCCAGCACGTGCACCGCGTCGTTGCCGGAGGACAGGAACACCCCGCGCCACAGGTCCTCGACCTTGTAGTCGAGGTCCTCCTTGATGCCGACCAGGCTGCTGCCCGCGCCCATCCCCTGCAGCTCCGACCAGGTCACCCGGTGCACGTCGGAGGCGTGGAAGCGGGGCAGCACGGTGTCCGCGAACAGCATCTTCAGGGTCGACGCGGGCGGCAGCTGCGCGTGCGCGTTGAACGCGGCCAGCACCTGCCCGCTGCCCGCGTCCGCGACCACCCAGGACTTCCCGGTCAGGTCCTTCGGCAGCGCCGGGGCCCCCGCCGCCACCTGCACCCCGGCCGCACCCAGCCGCTCCCCGCCCACCACCGCGGGCGGCGGCGCGTCGCCCGGAACGGCGGCCGCGGCGGCAGCGGCGGGCACCAGGACCAGGACGGCAGCGGACGAACCGTGGAGGATCCGGCGGATTATCAGCATTCCGGGAAAGTAACCCGGCCGCGCCCGGCCCCCCCGCGGCGCCGCCGCGCGCCACCACGAACGTGTACCGCCCACTGCTCCGATCGGCGGGCCCCGCATACTGGACGGGCACCCCGTCTGCCGCGAAGGACCCCGCCATGAAGCTCAGCCGCCCGGTCTCCTGGTTCCTCACCGCCTTCGGCGTCTGGTCCGTCTTCATCTGGACGACCTTCGTCAAGAACCTCTGGAAGGACTCCGGCGGCCAGGCCTTCGTGAACGGCGACCACTCCCAGCCCACCGCCTTCTTCTGGGTCCACCTGCTGCTCGCCGTCACCTCCCTGCTGCTCGGCCTCGCCATCGGCTGGATCGGCGTCCGCGGCCTGCGCGCCCTGCGTGCCCTGCGCGGCCAGGAGCCCGCCCCCGCCGCGGAGTAGCCGCGGCCGGGCAAGGGCAATTCGCTTGCGTCCCAACCCCGTTCCGGAGCAGGATGCGCGGCCGGGCGACGATCGCGCACGCCCGCACACCGTCTTCCTGGGGGGTCCCTTGTCCCGCTCCGTCCCGCCGCGGCTGCTCGCCGCGTGCGCCACGGCCGTCCTCGCCGCGGGCCTGTTCGCCGCGCCCGCGGCACAGGCCGAACCCGGTCCGGCCGTCACCGGCCCGACCGTCCTGCCCGGCACCTACCTGGACACCGGCCGAACCGACGGCTGCAACGCCACCGGCACGCCGGGCTGGGTCAGCGTGAGCCAGTTCGGCCCCGAACTGTACGCGCGCACCACCGCGCCCGCCGCCCGCTTCAAGCTGTGGGACGCCACCGGTGCGAAGGTCCTCGACACCACCGCCGACGCGGACCTCGGCGCCGTCCGGACCTCCGTCGCGAACCTCCCCGACGGCGCCGGCTACACCTGGCAGGTCTGGCCGCAGTACCGGCCGGGCTCCGGGCAGCCCACCGAGACCTGCCGCTTCGGCGTCGACACCACCCAGCCCGCGGCGCCCACCGTCCACTCGGACGACTTCCCCGACAGCGGCGGCGGCAAGTACGCCGGGCAGCCCGGCGCGTTCACCTTCTCCGCCTCCGACACCGGCTCCGGCCTGGCCTGCTTCCGCTACGTGCTGGACGGCACGGAGGGCGTCGGCGGCTGCGACCCGGCCGACCCCGACGTGGTCCTGCCGGACGCGGACGGCACCGCCACCGTGACCCTCAAGCCCGCCGGGTGGGGCACCCACGACCTCCAGGTGCAGGCCGTCGACCACGCGGGCAACACCACCCAGCCGGTCCGCTACAGCTTCTTCGCGCCGTCCAACCCCAACCCGCCCAAGGCCCTCGGCGACGTGGACAACGACGGCGTCCCCGACATCCTGCTGCCGGACTCCCGGGGCAACCTGCTGGTGATCAGCGGCGACGCCGCGGGCACCACCCCCACCACCGTCGTCCCCGCCGAGCGGGCCCCGCTCGACGGCAGCTGGAGCGGCCTGCAGGTGGTCCACAAGGGCTGGGGCAACAGCGCACCGGCCGACACGCTCTTCGTCCGCAGCACCGCCCCCGGCAACAACGGCTACCTCTACATGTACGCCAACCAGGGCGCGTTCCCGGTCGGCGCGAACAGCCCGGCTCTGGTCCGGCACCCCAGCTCCTGCACCGACCTCGCCAACCTCCCGACCACTTGCCCGGACGGGCGCAGCACCACCTACCGGGACGTCCGGCAGCTGGTCGCGTTCGGCTCGGTCGACCAGGCCCGGCCCTACGGCCTCAACCTGCTGGACGTCGAGCAGGGCGACCTGTGGCTGCAGCGCGACCCCTCCCGGTTCGGCAAGTCCACCCGCCTCACCACCAGCGGCGCCTGGAACGGCTACGACCTGATCGCCCCCGGCCCCGACGCCGACGGCAACCTCGCCCTGTGGTCCCGCGAGCAGTCCACCGGCCTGCTGCGCGCGCACGCCGTGCCGAAGCTCGCCGACGGCGGCTACGACTTCTCCGGCCTCGCCGACCCGGCCGCGGGCACCGTCCTCGGCACCTTCCCGGTCGCCGACTACCCGACCCTCGGCAGCTCCGGCGACCTCAACGGCGACGGGCAGCCCGACCTGTACGCCGTCACCGCCGACCGGCACCTGCTCGCCTACCACGGCGCCGCCGCCCCGAGGGACCGCGGCCCGCTCGCCTGACCACCACCGTCGACTTCCCGGGGGAGGGCGGTGGTGAAGCGTCCGGAACCGGGGTGGGGGAACGGCCGGATCGTGCCGGTGGCCCGGCCGGCTGACCGCGCCCGGGGACGCAGGAGGGCGCGGGCAACGTCGGGCGCACCGTTTCCCG
The DNA here is from genome assembly GCF_000717185.1 of Kitasatospora phosalacinea. Classification (GTDB taxonomy): domain Bacteria; phylum Actinomycetota; class Actinomycetes; order Streptomycetales; family Streptomycetaceae; genus Kitasatospora; species Kitasatospora phosalacinea_A. Next base: position 29,260 of record NZ_JNYE01000033.1, read on the forward strand.
GGTCGTCCTGCCGCCGGCCACGGACGGGCGCATGTGCATGCCCTCTTCAAATGGCCGAATCCCGCTGCTAGCCTGCCCGGCACGAACTGTGGGGGAGGGCTTCGGCGTGAGCACCAGTACCACCCACGAGGAGGCCCGTCCGGAGTGGGCGCGGCGCCAGGAGCGGGCGCGGCGGCACCGGCGGGCCAAGTCCCGGCTGCGGCTGCCCTTCGTGGTGGCGGCGGCCTGCTGGGCGGTGCTGCTGCTGTGGTGGGCGGCGGTGTACCCGGCGTACACCGGGGCGGTGCCCGACGGGTCGGCGCCGCTGTACGCGGCGGCCGTGCGGGCCGTGCACGCCGGGCCCGCCACGCTGCTGCAGACCGCGGCGGCGGCCTTCGCGCTCGGGTACCTGGTGGCCGCGCTCGCCCGGTTCGGGGTGCGCGGGCGCCACAGCGGGCCGGTCGCCCTCGCGCTGGCCGCGCTCCCGCCGACCGCGACCCTGGTGGTCTCGGCCACGCCCGGGGCGGTCGCCACCGTCGCCGCGCTGCTGCTCACCGGGGCCGGGCTGCGGCTGCTGGTCCGGCGGGTCGAGGGCGGCCTGCAGCTCGGCGGGCCCGCCCAGCGGCTGGATCTGGCCGTGCTGTTCTCGGCCGTCTGCGCCCTCGCGCTGACCGGCACCCGGGGCGCCGGGACGGCGCTGGTCGCGGTCGCGGTGCTGCTGCCGGCGCTGCCCGGGGCGCGGGTGCGCCTGGTGCTGCTGGCCTCGTTCGCGCTGGCGGTGCCGATCGCGCTCGGCCTGCTCGGCCACCCCGCCGACCGCGGCGGCGACCTGCACACCCTGCGGGCCGCCGACCTGGCCCTGGCCCAGCACCGCGCCCCCGCCCCGCTCGGCCCCGCCCTGACCGCCGTCGCCCCGCCCGCGACCTGGGACGCGGCGGGCGCCGACTGCTCCGCGAGCGCCGCCCTCACCGGGCCGTGGGACGCCGCCGCGGCCCGCCGCCACCAGGGCGAACTCGCCGCCGCCTGGCGCCGGTTGCTGCGCGACCACCCCGACCGGGTGCTGGACGCCCGGCTCTGCCGGGGACGGCTCGCCTGGGGCGTCTGGGCGGGCAGCAGCGGCCCGCACGCCGCCACCGGGGTCCCGGGCCCGGCGGCCGACTCCCGCGGCCTGTGGCACCCCCTGCACGCCGCCGCGTCCTGGAGCCGCACCCTGCTGCGCGCCCCGCAGCTCGACTGGCTGCTGTGGCGCGGTGCCCTGTGGGCCTACCTGGGCCTGGCCGCCGCCGTCCTGTACGCCTGGCGGCACCGGCTGGCCGCCCTCGTCCCGGTCGCGGGCGCGGCCGTCCTCGGCACCCAGCTGGCGCTCACCGCCTCCGCCGCCGACCAGGACTACCGCACCATGGCCGCCGCCCTGTTCCTCGGCCCGCTGCTGCTCACCCTCGCCACCGTCCGCACCCGCCGCACCGCCTGACGCACCCCGGACACGCCGGAGGGCCCGCCCGGAGCGAACTCCGGACGGGCCCTTCGGACGGGTCGGACTAGAAGCGGCGCGTGACGAGCGCGCGCTTCACCTCCTGGATCGCCTTGGTGACCTCGATGCCGCGCGGGCAGGCCTCCGAGCAGTTGAAGGTGGTGCGGCAGCGCCACACGCCCTCACGGTCGTTGAGGATCTCCAGGCGCTGCTCGCCGCCCTCGTCGCGCGAGTCGAAGATGAAGCGGTGCGCGTTGACGATCGCCGCCGGGCCGAAGTACTGGCCGTCGTTCCAGAACACCGGGCACGAGGAGGTGCACGCGGCGCACAGGATGCACTTGGTGGTGTCGTCGAAGCGCTCGCGGTCGGCCTGCGACTGCAGGCGCTCGCGGGTCGGCTCGTTCCCCGAGGTGATCAGGAACGGCATGACGTCCTTGTACGCCTGGAAGAACGGGTCCATGTCCACGATCAGGTCCTTGAGGACCGCGAGGCCCTTGATGGCCTCGATCGTGATCGGCTTCTCCGGGTTGACGTCCTTGATCAGGGTCTTGCACGCCAGCCGGTTGCGCCCGTTGATCCGCATGGCGTCCGAACCGCAGATGCCGTGCGCGCAGGAGCGGCGGTACGTGAGCGTGCCGTCCTGCTCCCACTTGATCTTGTTGAGCGCGTCCAGGACGCGCTCCTTCGGGTCCATCAGGAGCTGGTAGTCCACCCACACCGGGTCCGGGTGCTCCTCCGGGTTGAACCGGCGGATCCGGAAGGTGACGCTGATCAGCTGGGCGCTGCCCGCCTCGACCGCGTCCAGCGCGGCCGAGTGCGTCTCGACGGTCGGAGTGGACATCAGTACTTACGCTCCATCGGCTGGTAGCGGGTCTGCACGACCGGCTTGTAGTCGAGGCGGATGGAGGTGGTGCCGTCCTCGGCCACCTCGCGGTACGCCATGGTGTGCTGCATGAACTTCACGTCGTCACGGGTCGGGAAGTCCTCGCGGTAGTGACCGCCGCGGGACTCCTCGCGGGCCAGCGCCGAGACGACCAGGACCTCGGCCAGGTCGAGCAGGTTGCCCAGCTCGACGGCCTCCAGCAGGTCGGTGTTGTAGCGCGAGCCCTTGTCCGCGATCGAGACGTTCTTGAAGCGCTCCTTGAGCGCCGCCACGTCCTCGACCGCCTGCTGCAGGGTCTTGCCGGTGCGGTAGACGGACACGTTGGCGTCCATCGACTCCTGCAGCTCCTGGCGGATCTTCGCGACCGACTCGGTGCCGGTGGCGTTCCGCAGGCCCTCCACCAGCGCCTCGACCAGCGCGCCCGGGTCCTCCGGCAGCGGCACGAAGTCGTGCTTGTCGGAGTACTCGGCGGCGGCGATGCCCGCCCGGCGGCCGAACACGTTGATGTCCAGCAGCGAGTTGGTGCCCAGGCGGTTGGCGCCGTGCACCGACACGCACGCGACCTCGCCCGCGGCGTACAGGCCCGGGACGACCTCGGTGTTGTTCTTCAGGACCTCACCCTCGACGTTGGTCGGGATGCCGCCCATCGCGTAGTGCGCGGTGGGCTGGATCGGGATCGGGTCCGTGTAGGGCTCGATGCCGAGGTAGGTGCGCGCGAACTCGGTGATGTCCGGCAGCTTGGCGTCCAGCTGCTCCGGCGGCAGGTGGGTCAGGTCCAGGTAGACGTGGTCGCCGTCGGGGCCGCAGCCGCGGCCGGCCCGGATCTCCGAGTAGATCGCGCGGGAGCACACGTCACGGGACGCGAGGTCCTTCATGACGGGGGCGTAGCGCTCCATGAAGCGCTCGCCGTCCTTGTTGCGCAGGATGCCGCCCTCGCCGCGGGCGCCCTCGGTGAGCAGGATGCCCATCCGCCAGATGCCCGTCGGGTGGAACTGGAAGAACTCCATGTCCTCCAGCGGCAGGCCCCGGCGCAGCGCCACGGCCTGGCCGTCACCGGTCAGGGTGTGCGCGTTCGAGGTGACCTTGAACATCTTGCCCGTGCCGCCGGAGGCGAACACCACGGCCTTGGCCTGGAAGACGTGGATCTCGCCGGTGGCGAGCTCGTAGGCCACCACGCCGGCGGTGCGGCCCTCGTTGATCAGCAGGTCGAGGACGTAGAACTCGTTGAAGAACTCGACGCCGTGCTTGACGCAGTTCTGGAACAGCGTCTGCAGGATCATGTGGCCGGTGCGGTCCGCGGCGTAGCAGGACCGGCGGACCGGGGCCTCGCCGTGGTTGCGGGAGTGGCCGCCGAAGCGGCGCTGGTCGATCCGGCCCTGGTCGGTGCGGGAGAAGGGGAGGCCCATCTTCTCCAGGTCGAGGACGGCGTCGATGGCCTCCTTGCACATGATCTCGGCGGCGTCCTGGTCGACCAGGTAGTCACCGCCCTTGACCGTGTCGAAGGTGTGCCACTCCCAGTTGTCCTCCTCGACGTTGGCGAGCGCGGCACACATGCCGCCCTGCGCCGCGCCGGTGTGGGACCGGGTCGGGTAGAGCTTGGTCAGCACCGCGGTGCGGCTGCGCTGCGTCGACTCGATGGCCGCGCGCATGCCGGCGCCGCCGGCGCCGACGATGACGGTGTCGTACTGGTGAATCTGCATGGGGGTCAGTCGCCTCTGGTGGCTCGTCTAGATGTTCGGGTCGAAGGTGAAGATCACCAGGGTGCCGAGGAGGACCGTGAACACGGTCGCGACGCCCAGGAGACCCTTGAGCCACAGACGAGTGGCGTCCTTCTCCGCGTAGTCGTTGATGACGGTGCGCATGCCGTTGGCGCCGTGCAGCATCGCCAGCCACAGCATCAGCAGGTCCCAGCCCTGCCAGAACGGGGAGGCCCAGCGGCCCGCCACGAAGGCGAAGCTGACCCGGGAGACGCCGCCGTCCAGCATCAGGTTGATCAGCAGGTGGCCCAGGACCAGCACCACCAGGACGACACCCGACAGGCGCATGAACAGCCAGGCGAGCATCTCGAAGTTGGTGCGGGTGCGGCGCGGGGTCTTCCGGGTGCGCGCCCGGGCGGGCTCCACCACGAAGGCGTCGGCGGGGTTGCCGGTGCCCAGGCCCTTGCCGGTGTGGGCATGGAGGGAGGGAACCACCAGGTCGTTGGTGTCAGTGGACACGCGGATCAGCCCCCGAACCAGGTGCGAAGGGTGTGCTCGAGGACGGGGTAGAACGAGCCGGCCATCAGGACGACCCAGACGCCCACGACGGTCCACAGCATCTGCTTCTGGTACTTCGGGCCCTTGGCCCAGAAGTCCACCGCCACGACCCGCAGGCCGTTCAGGGCGTGGAACAGGATGGCGGCCACCAGGCCGTACTCCATCAGGTTCACCAGCGGGATCTTGTACGTGGCGATCACCGAGTCGTACGCCTCGGGCGACACCCGCACCAGGGCGGTGTCAAGAACATGTGCGAACAGGAAGAAGAAGATCAGGACGCCGGTGACTCGATGAGCCACCCAGCTCCACATGCCTTCCCGGCCGCGGTACAGCGTTCCAGCCGGCACGGAAAACCCTCCGGAAGCGGTTCGGGGGCTCGGCCGGCTTCGGTGTCGGTCAGCCCGGCCGGATACGGTCCACCGGCCGCGAGCATCCTATCGACGCCCCGTCGACAAGAGCCGCCGGGGGCCCCTGGTGTGATCAATCAGGCACGCACGGCCTAATCGGACCGGGAACCGTCACTCAGGGTCATCGCCCGACTGCGCTAAGGTGCGCCTCCCGCTCCCGCCGCCCAGCAGAGAGACCCGCCGTGCGCCCCCTGCCCGCCCTCGCCGTCCTCGCCGCCCTCGCCCTCGCCGCCGGCTGCGCGGCCGCCGCCCCGGCCGACCTCTCCGCGGACACCGCCGCCGCGCTGCCCGGCTTCGGCACCGGTGCGACGCCCGAGTACGACGCCGCCGCGGTGCGCGCCCTCGCCGTCACCGACGCCGAACTCGCCCCCGGCTGGCACGTCACGCTCATGCAGCCCGGCCAGAACGACATCTCCAGCCCCCCGGAGACCGCCGACGTCCCGGCCTGCCAGCCCGTCCTGGACGCGCTCACCCCCTCCAAGGGCGCGGCCGGGCCGCTCGCCGAGGCCGACCTCGACATCGCCCGCAGCGGGGACGGCCCGGCCTCCCTCTACACCGCGATCCTGGCCTTCCGGCCCGGCCGCGCCGTCGCCGTCCACGGCGGGCTCGACCAGGTCCTGGACCACTGCCGGGCGTTCACCTCCACCGCGGGCCGCCACCGGCTCACCCGGATCGACACGCCCACCCCCGAAGGAGCCGACGCCGCGACCGCGTTCACCCTCACGGATGAAACCGGCGGCGCCGTCATCGCCCAGCGCGCCCTGGTCGCCCGCAGCGGCGACGTCCTCGCGGTGTTCACCACCCTCGACGCGACCGGCCGCCCGGCCCCGGCGCCGGACCCCGGCGTGGTGCGGGCGCAGCTGGCGAAACTGAGGACCCGGTAGCGGGGCTACCGGGTCCCGGGGCGGGGTCGGGGGCGGGCCTCAGCCCTTCACTGCCACCAGGTGCTCCAGGCGGCTGAGCGCGATCCGCCGCAACTCCTCGGCGGAGACGAGGCGTTCCTCGTCGGGGTCGTTGGCCAGTCGGGTGCGGATGGAGGTGAGCACGGCGTCGAGCATCTCCTCGGGGTCGACCCCGTCGAGGCAGACCACGAAGACGTGCCCGAAACGGGCCTCGTACGCGGCGTGGGCGGCGCGCAGCGCGGTGCGCGCCGCCTGGCTGCCGGGGGCGCGCATGCCGAGCAGGGGCTGGGGCATCCAGCTCTCGTCGGCGAGGGCCTCCGCGAGGTCCGCCGGGCGCAGGTCGTAGCTGGCCTCGCTGGCCGCGGCGAGCAGGGACTCGACGTCGGGGTACGGGCGGTGGGCGGTGAGGCGGAGGGCCCAGCGGTGGCTGCCGCAACAGGCGAGCAGCGCTTCCTCCACCGCACCGGAGTCGGCTTCGTTGAATCGGTGGAGTCCCAGCAGGGACGGCTCCGTCCGCACGTCCAGGCGCTGCGGCGGGATGTCGCTGGCCAGCGGATCCTCCTCGTGAGGGCGGGAAGGCGGAATGCTCCAGAGACGGGAGTGGACCCCGGATGGGGGTGCGGCAATGCCGCCGCTCGGGGCTGACGCAGCTCGGCGGGGCAGCGCCTCCACGGTAGTTGAGCACCCATCAGTTGGGGAGGCGGCGGGCCGATTTCACTCGATCGAGCTATCAAGTTGTGACCCGCCGCCCTTCCCGTTCACGCGGAGCGGATCAACTGACCCGGTGCACCTTGTGGTTGGCGGCCTGGGCGCGGGGCCGTACCACCAGCAGGTCGATGTTGACGTGGGGCGGCCGGGTCACCGCCCAGGAGACGGTGTCGGCGACGTCCTCCGAGGTCAGCGGCTCGGCGACCCCGGCGTACACCGCGTCCGCCTTGTCCCGGTCGCCGCGGAAGCGGGTCAGCGCGAAGCCCTCGGACTTCACCATGCCGGGCGCGATCTCGATCACCCGGACCGGCTCGCCCACGAGTTCGAGGCGCAGGGTCTGGGCCACCGAGTGGACGGCGTGCTTGGCCGCCACGTACCCGCCGCCGCCCTCGTACGCGGCCAGCGCCGCCGTCGAGGACATGATCAGCACGGTGCCGTCGCCGGTGGCGCGCAGCGCGGGCAGCAGCGCCTGGGTGAGGTGCAGCACGCCGATCACGTTGACCTCGTACATGGTGCGCCAGTCCGCCGGGTCGCCGTTCTCCACGCTCTCCGCGCCGAGCGCGCCGCCCGCGTTGTTGACCAGGACGTCGACCCGGCCCACCTCGGCCGCGAAGGCGTCCACCGCGGCCCGGTCGGTGACGTCCAGGGTGTAGGAGCGGCCGCCGACCTCCTTCGCCAGCGCCTCGATCCGCTCGGTGCGGCGGGCGGTCAGCACCACCTCGAAGCCGTCCGCGGCGAGTCGGCGGGCGGTCGCCGCCCCGATGCCGCTGCTGGCGCCGGTGACCACGGCCACCTTCTGCTCGGTCATGTCGTGCACTCCTCGTGTGTCCGGTTCGGTGCACCGATCATCCCAAGGGGCGGCCCGCGGGTGTTGTGAGCAAGCTCCCAGCCGTGGCATCTGTCTGCTCTTTAGAGGGCACAGCTACATTGCGTACCCAGCCAGTCATTAGTGAACGTTCACACACAGACCGCGGAGGACCCCCATGGCAGCCGAGCCCCGCCGCACCGAGTCGGGCCTGCCGATCGAGCCGGTGTACGGCCCCGACACCCTGGCCGGCTTCGACGCCGCGGCCCGCCTCGGCGCGCCCGGGCAGTACCCGTTCACCCGGGGCGTCTACCCGAGCATGTACACCGGCAAGCCGTGGACGATGCGCCAGTACGCGGGCTTCGGCACCGCCGCCGAGTCCAACGCCCGCTACAAGCAGCTGATCGCCAACGGCACCATGGGCCTGTCGGTCGCCTTCGACCTGCCCACCCAGATGGGGTACGACTCGGACGCCGCGATCTCGCACGGCGAGGTCGGCAAGGTCGGCGTCGCGGTCGACAGCGTCGAGGACATGAACGTCCTCTTCGGCGGCATCCCGCTCGGCGAGGTCTCCACCTCGATGACCATCAACGCGCCCGGCTCGCTGCTGCTGCTGCTCTACCAGCTGGTCGGCGAGGCCCAGGGCGTGTCCTCGGGCCGGCTCACCGGCACCATCCAGAACGACGTGCTCAAGGAGTACATCGCCCGCGGCACGTACATCTTCCCGCCCAAGCCCAGCCTGCGGCTGATCGCCGACGTGTTCCAGTACTGCCGGGCCGAGATCCCCAAGTGGAACACCATCTCCATCTCCGGCTACCACATGGCCGAGGCCGGGGCGAACCCCGCGCAGGAGATCGCCTTCACCCTCGCCAACGGCATCGAGTACGTCCGCACCGCGGTCGCCGCCGGGATGGACGTCGACGACTTCGCGCCCCGGCTCTCCTTCTTCTTCGTCTCCCGCACCACGCTGCTGGAGGAGGTCGCCAAGTTCCGCGCCGCGCGCCGGATCTGGGCCCGCGTCATGAAGGAGGAGTTCGGCGCGAAGAACCCCAAGTCGCAGATGCTGCGCTTCCACACCCAGACCGCGGGCGTCCAGCTCACCGCCCAGCAGCCCGAGGTCAACCTGGTGCGCGTCTCGGTGCAGGCGCTCGCCGCCGTCCTCGGCGGGACGCAGTCGCTGCACACCAACTCCTTCGACGAGGCGATCGCCCTGCCGACCGAGAAGTCCGCCCGGCTCGCGCTGCGCACCCAGCAGGTGCTCGCCTTCGAGACCGACGTCACCGCCACCGTCGACCCGTTCGCGGGCTCGTACGTGGTCGAGGCGATGACGGACGAGATGGAGGCCGCCGCACTGGAGCTGATGGCCAAGGTCGAGGACATGGGCGGCGCCGTCGCCGCCATCGAACAGGGCTACCAGAAGGGCGAGATCGAGCGCACCGCCTACCGCATCCAGCAGGAGCAGGACTCCGGCGAACGCACCGTGGTCGGCGTCAACCGCTTCCAGCTCGCCGAGGAGGAGCCCTACGAGCCGCTGCGGGTCGACCCGGCGATCGAGGCCCAGCAGGCCCAGCGGCTCGCCCGCCTGCGCGCCGACCGGGACTCCTCGGCGGTCGACCGCGCCCTGTCGCAGCTGCGCAAGGCGGCGGAGGGCACCGACAACGTGCTCTACCCCATGAAGGAGGCCCTGGCGGCCCGGGCCACGGTCGGCGAGGTCTGCGACGCGCTCCGCGGGGTGTGGGGGACGTACGTGCCGGTCGACCGCTTCTGAGCCCCGCCGGGACCGCGCCGGGGGTGCGGCGCCCGTCCGCGCCGCGACCCGGCCGGTGTGTTCCTTCCGCTGCGCGCAGTTCCCCGCGCCCCTGGCGGGGCGCGGGGGCGCGGGGGCGCGGGGGTGCGGCGGAGGTAGGGCGGGGGGAGAAGGGCCGTCGGGAGACTTCCGAACGGCCCTTCGGGCGTTGTGTCGCCTGCTGCTCCGTGCTGCCGCTTCCCCGCCCCCGGCGGGAACGGTGGAGGGGCTGCCGGGGAGGTTCCCCGACAGCCCCTCCGCCGTTGCCAGCGGCTACTTCTCGATGGTGAAGGACTTGAAGAAGTTCTTGCCCGGGGAGCCCAGGCCGGTGGCCGTGTCGTAGCCGCGGTTCGCGGAGAGGCCGTAGTCGGCGCCGATCTTGTAGAGGCGGACGCGGAGCGAGCCGCTCACGACGCCGAGGTCGACGACGTTGCCGCGCTTGCTGTGGTTGGCGTCGTCGTTGACGTCGTGGAAGGCGTTGGTGCCGGCGCGGTCGTAGAGGGCCGGGTTGGCGAAGCCGAGGGCGCGGCCGCCGCGGGACTGGATGGCGTTGGCGAACATCGCGGCGGTCTCCGGGGCGGAGACCGAGGTGCCGCCGTAGCCGCCCTCGCTGTAGGTGCCGCCGTCGGTGTAGCCGACCAGGGTGGCGGCGACCAGGTCGCCGCTCATCGCGATGTCGGGGGTGGCGCGCAGCGGGGTCGCGGACTCGGTGCCGTCGGCCGCGGTCATGGCGACCTGGTCGGGGACGACGCCCTGCTGGTACCAGGGCTGGGCGAAGTCCTTGGAGACGCCGCCGCCACCGCCGAAGTAGAAGTTGCCGGGGAACGGGCTCCAGGACTTCTGGTCGGCGGAGAGCACCGAGCGCAGGTCGCCCATCGAGACCTCGCTGCCGTACCTGCCGGACTTGTCGCCGAGCTGGAGGGCGGTGCCGCCGACCGAGGTGACCCACGGGGAGGCGGACGGCCAGTCGGCCTGGGCCTGGTCGGTCTCGGCCTGGCAGTTGACGCCGGTGGCGGCCGCGCCGGGGGAGCTGTCGCCGCAGTCGCCGGAGGAGAAGGTGAAGCCGATGCCGGTCACCGCGCCGAGCTGGAATATCTGGTTGTCGGCGGCGACCACGGCCGGGTCGATGTCGCCGGTGGTGCCGTGCATGATCTCGCCCCAGGAGTTGGAGACCACGTCGGCCAGGTGCTCGTCGACGACCTTGGCCATCGCGTCGTACAGGTCCTCGTCGTAGCAGGAGTTGCCGCCGACGTAGACGACCTGGGCGTCGGGCGCGAGGCCGTGCACCATCTCGACGTCGAGGGCCTCCTCGCCCGCCCAGCCCTCGGGGCCGCCGCACTCGTCCTGGTGGGTCCACTCGCCCGGGGTGACGTACTCGGTGTACTGGCCCGGGGCGAACGGCCGGTCGCCGTGCAGGGCGGAGAAGTGGTTCGCGTCCTGCTCCATGGTGGACAGGCCGTAGGCGTCGATGATCGCGACCCGGGCGCCCTTGCCGGTGACCTTGGCGTCGCTGACGCCGTACGCCTTGCGCAGCTGGGACGGGACGTAGGAGCAGGGGGCGAAGGGCTCGTTCTTCTCGTACCCGACCGGGGCGCCCGCGGCGGTCTTGGAGCCGTAGCCGTCCTCGGAGCAGGTCGGCACCTCCGGCAGGGCGGCCGGGGCCTTCTTGTCGGGGGCGGCGAGCCGGGAGGCGGCGTTCGTGCGCTGCTCGGCCGCGCGGACCGAGGTGGCGTCCGAGCTGTTCTTGTGGATCGCGTCGGCGAGGCCGGAGACGGCCAGCACCGAGCCCGCCACCGCGGCGGGGACCTTCGCGTCGGAGGCCGGGGCGCGGTGGGTGCCGTCGGCGGTGCGGTAGTTGCGGAAGCCGGTGCCGAAGGCCGTGGCCATCGCGGCGGTGGAACCGGAGACCTGCACGTAGTGGCCGGTGCTGGCCGAGACGCTCAGGCCCGCGCCGGTCACCCAGTCGGTGACGGCCTTGACCTGCTCGGGGGTGGCGCCGAACTCCGCCCGGACCTGGTCGGCACTCAGGTAGCGGCCGTACGAGGGGGAGTTCGGGTCGGAGACCGCCTTGGCGAGCGCGGCCAGGCCGCTGGCGTCGCGGCCGGCCAGGTAGATCCGGGCGGTGGCCGGGGCGGCGGCGTCGGCGGCACCGGCGTCGGCCTGCGGGGTGGCCCACTCGGGGTGGGTGCCGGGCAGGGTCCGGGCGCTGTCGCCCGCCGGGGTGGCGGCGGAGGCCGGGGCGGCCGCGCCGAGGGTGGTGAGGATGAGTGCGGCGGCGACGGTGGCCGGAGCAGTGCTCTTGGCGAGCTTGGCGAGCTGGTTGCGCGCGATGGGCACGTCGGTCCCCCCTTCTCGGTTCGATGGAGCGTCAGCTGCCCCTCGTGAGGGCGTGACGGGGCGCGCCGCGAGCGGAAGACCCCCCACCGCGGCACCGCAGTTGACTGTGCGCAAGCTGTCTATTCGGACTGATGTGCGCTGCTCAAGAGCACGCCCGAAAGCTTTACCCCGGCATGACTCGATCGGGGGGAAACGTTTGGCCCCCCGCGCCCCGGGCCCGTCCGGAGCAGTCGCCGTGTCCGATCCCCGGTGCGGGTCGTTGCACCCCGCGGAACCCGGCGCCGGAAGGGCGGAGGCGAAACGAAGTGGCATACCCATCTCAGCGGCCGCTATGCACCCATCCGGTGCGGAGTTCTCCGGAAGCCGGGCCAAAACCCCACCACCGGCCTACCCTTGTCAAGGTGAACGATCCCCAGTCGGCAGCCGCCGCCACCGTCACCGCCGCCCGCCCCGTCGTCGACCTGCGCGCCCGGGTGGCGTCGTACCGGGCCGAGTTGATCGAGCTGCGCCGTGACCTCCACCGGCACCCCGAGCTCGGTCGCCAGGAGTTCCGCACCACCCGCCTGCTGCGCGAGCGGCTGGTCGCCGCCGGGCTGGAGCCCCGGGTGCTGCCGGGCGGCACCGGCCTGCTGGTGGACCTCGTTCCGCCGGGCACCGCGCCCGGCACCCCGCTGCTGGCCTTCCGCGCCGACATCGACGCGCTGCCGATCGACGACGCCAAGGAGGACGTGCCGTACCGCTCCACGCTCCCCGGCCGGGCGCACGCCTGCGGGCACGACGTGCACACCGCGGTGGTGCTCGGCACCGGGCTGGTGCTGGCCCAGGCGCTGGCCGCGGGCGAGCTGGCCCGCCCGGTGCGGCTGATCTTCCAGCCCGCCGAGGAGATGATGCCCGGCGGCGCGCTGGACGTGATCGCGGCGGGCGGCATGGAGGGCGTCGGCCGGATCTTCGCCGTGCACTGCGACCCCAAGGTGCCGGTCGGCCGGATCGCGCTGAAGACCGGGGCGATCACCTCGGCCTGCGACAAGGTGCGGATCGCGCTGGACGGTCCGGGCGGGCACACCGCCCGCCCGCACCTGACCACCGACCTGGTCGGCGCGGTCGCCAAGCTGGCCGCCGAACTGCCCGCCGCGCTCTCCCGCCGGATGGACCCGCGCTGGGGCGTCTCGCTGGTGTGGGGGCGGATCGCGGCCGGCTCCGCGCCGAACGTGATCCCGCTGCACGCCGAGCTGGAGGGCACCGTCCGCTGCCTGGAGCTGGCGGGCTGGCGGGAGGCGCCCGAGGCGCTGGAGGAGCTGGTCGCGCACCTCGCCGAGACGTACCGCGCCAAGTGGACGCTGGACTACCACCGGGGCGTCCCGCCGGTGGTCAACGAGGCCTCCTCGATCGAGCAGCTGGAGACCGCGATGAACGCCCGGTTCGCCGAGGGGCGCGGCCCGGTGGTCGAGCCGACCGAGCAGAGCCTCGGCGGCGAGGACTTCTCCTGGTACCTGGAGCACGCCCCCGGCGCGCTCGCCCGGCTCGGCGTGCGCGGCCCGCACGAGAAGGGCCCGCGCGACCTCCACCAGGGCGACTTCGACGCCGACGAGCGGTCGATCGCCGTCGGCGTGGAACTGTTCGCCTCGCTCGCCCTGGAGCACGCCCGGGTCTGAGGCGCCCGGGGCCGAGGCGGGTCCGGACCGGTCCCGGACCGGTCCCGGACCGGTCCCGGACGGGCTCCGGACGGGCTCCGGACCGGTCCCGAACCGGGACGAATGCCGGAGTCCTCGCCCCGGCGGGTCGCTGCGTGGTCGAATCATCGGCGCAACGATCACCCAGGGGAGGGACCGAACCATGCGCAGCACCCGCCGCGGACTCCTGTTCGCCGCCGGAGCGGCCGGAGCGGCCGGAGCCACCGCCGCCGCCGGACTGGCCGCCGCACCGGCCGCGAACGCCGCCGACGCCCCGGCCGCACCGCCGGTCGACTGGATCAGCGTCAAGGCGCACGGCGCGAAGGGCGACGCCGCCACCGACGACTGGCAGGCGATCACCGACGCCGTCGCGGCCTGCCCGCCCGGCGGGGTGGTGTACTTCCCGACCGGGCAGTACGTGGTCACCAGGACGCTGTCGGTGCCCGCCCACGTCACGCTGGCGGGCACCACCGGCAGCCGCTGGTTCGGCTACCTGCCGAAGAACGCCCAGGGCAACCCGGTGCCGCCGGTGTTCATCAAGCCGCTGTGGGGCCACTTCACCGGCTCCGCGCTGATCGAGCTGACCGGCCACGGCGCCCGCCTGCGCGACCTGGTGCTGGCCTCCGGCCGGGCCACCGACACCGCCGGGGGGAACGTCGACGGCCTGGTCGCCCGGGGTTCGGTCAAGGCCGTCCGGCTGCAGAACGTCGGCGTCTTCAACTTCCAGGGCTACGGCGTGCGCACCGACAGCGCCGCGGGCGGCTTCCCCGGCGGCTGGGAGGTCTCCCACCTGAGCCTGGAGGCCAACAAGCTCGGCGGCTGGCGCGCGGAGAACACCGGCGGCGCGCCGTTCTCCTTCGCCGACTCGGTGTTCGACTCCTGCGAGGCGGGGGCCAACGGCGGCGACGGCTGGTCCTTCGACGGCATCGGCGCCACCGGCTTCGTCGGCGTCCGGGCCACCTGGAACGACGGCAACGGCTTCCACCTGACCGGCAAGTGCGGGACGGTCGGCTTCACCGAGTGCCAGACCGACCGCAACCGCCGCAACGGCTGGCTGGTCGAGAGCGCCCAGAACGACCCCGCCCGGTCGCCCGCGCCGCACGTCCTCACCCTGACCGGCTGCCAGGCCAGCCGGGACGGCCGCAACGACAACGCCGTCCCCGGCGGTTACGCGGGCTTCCGGATCACCGCCCCGGAGGGCACCGCCGCCCTCCCGGTCGCGCTGACCGGCTGCGCCACCCACGTCTCCGGCGACGACGTGCCCGGCGGCCTGCTCGCCCCCGACTACGGCGTGCACGCCGAGCGGGCGCTGCGGGTGCTGCTGACCGGCTGCGTGCTGGTCGGCACGGTGGCCAGCGTGCGCGACGACGCGGGCGCGGTGGTGGACACCGGCACCACCATGCACAACCGCACCACCAAGGACGGCGTGTCCTACGACGTCCCCTCGCCCGCCGTCACCCCGGTCGGCAACGCCCCGCAGCCCGCCGACTCGGGCTACGGCACCTGGTCCTTCGACCCGGCCGTCGCGAGCGACCTGAACACCCGGCTGACCCCGGGCAACGTCTACCTGGTGCGGGTGGAGACGCACCAGCCGGTCACCGTCTCGGCGGTCTCGGTGCTGCTGGCCGGGGCCGGCGCCGGGTTCACCGCGGGCAACCTGGCCGGCGTCTACGACCGCACCGGCCGGCTGCTGGCCCGCACCGCGGACCAGTCGGCGGCCTGGGCGGGCACGGCGAACAGGCTGTGCCGGATGCCGCTGACCGGCCCGGTCACCCTGGGCCCCGGCTTCCACTGGGTGGCGCTGCTGGCCAACGCGGCCACCCCGCCGTCCTTCGCCCGCGGTTCGACCTTCCCCGACCCGGGCGCCTTCCTGAACGCCGGGCTCACCCCGGCCACCTACCGGGTCGCCCACCTGGACGGCTCCGCCACCGCGCTGCCGGACTCCTTCGCCCCGGCGCAGAACCGGAACACCACGGTGCAGATGTTCTGGGTCGGCCTGGGCTGACCGACCGGGGCCGACCGGGGCCGACCGGCCGGGGGTGCCGCGCCGAGGGGAGCGGCGCGGCATCTTCTCGGTGATCCGGGGGAGGCGTACCGTGGTGGCCCGATACCAGCCGGTAATGAACATCGGGTTGATCATGTGTGCTGCTATGTCCGGATTTGCCTGGGCGTACGACCACATTTTGATAACAACCCGGATGCCTCCGCAGGCCGTAACACAACCGTGTTCTACGCGCGTTACGGTGGCGCTCGACCACGCCAACCGGGTGTGTGAGAAGGAGAAACTCCCTTGCGCCGTTCACTCAAGCTCGCCGCGGCCGTGCTCTCGGGTTCCCTGGGCATCGCCTCGCTCGCCGCCTGCGGCGCAAAGAGCACCGACAACAACTCCACCTCGGCCGGCGCCGGCAGCTCGACGTTCAAGGTCGGCATGGCCTACGACATCGGCGGCCGCGGCGACCAGTCCTTCAACGACTCCGCCGCGCGCGGCCTGGACCAGGCCAAGAACGAGCTGGGCGCGACCATCAACGAGGCCGAGGCCAAGTCCGGTGAGTCCGAGGGCGACAAGGAGCAGCGCCTCAAGTCCCTGGTGACCAGCGGCTTCAACCCGATCATCGCGGTGGGCTTCGTCTACCAGGACGCGGTGAACAAGGTCGCCAAGGACAACCCGAACGTCAAGTTCGCGATCATCGACTCCTCCTCGGCCGACCAGCCGGAGAACGTCACCTCGCTCACCTTCTCCGAGGAGCAGGGCTCCTACCTGGCGGGCGTGGCCGCCGCCAACAAGTCGAAGGCCAAGCACGTCGGCTTCATCGGCGGCGTGCAGTCCGAGCTGATCAAGAAGTTCGAGGCCGGCTACACCGCGGGCGCCAAGTCCGTCGACCCGAACGTCCAGGTCGAGGTCACCTACCTGACCACCCCGCCGGACTTCACCGGCTTCGCCGACCCGGGCAAGGGCAAGCAGGCCGCCCAGGGCCAGCTCGACAAGGGCGCGGACGTCATCTACTCGGCGGCCGGCTCCTCCGGCAGCGGCGCGATCGAGGCCGTCGCGGCCGCCGGCAAGTGGGCCATCGGCGTCGACTCCGACCAGGCCAAGCAGCCCGCCCTGGACAAGTACAAGGACCACATCCTCACCTCGATGGTGAAGAACGTGGACACCGCCGTCTTCACCTACGTCAAGTCGGTCAAGGACGGCAGCGCGCTGACCGGCGTGAAGAACTTCGACCTGAAGGAAGGCGGCGTGTCGCTGGCCACCACCGGCGGCTACATCGACGACATCAAGGCCAAGCTCGACGCCGCGACCCAGCAGATCACCAGCGGCGCCACCAAGGTTCCGACCGCTCCGTAAGGCCGGTCCGGCCCGCCGCGCCACCCGTCCGCCGGGCGGCGCGGCGGCGGCGGTTCCACCAGATCGCACGGCAGGGGCCCGGACGGAATGCGCCCAGGCGCGTCCGTCCGGGCCCCTGCCGGTTCCGCACCGACCGCCGCACCCGCGCCCCGGCCGCGCGGTCCGGCCCCCGGGTTTCCCCCTGAGCCCTCAGCGCGACGAAGCGCCCGACGACCAGCAGGAGATCGCCATCACCCCCTCCGACTCCGTCCCGACGGACGGCACCCCCCGCGCGGGGACGGCGACACCTGCCGTCGAACTGCGCGGCATCACCAAGCGCTTCCCCGGCGTGGTGGCCAACCACGACATCGACATCACCGTGCAGCGGGGCACCGTGCACGCGCTGATGGGCGAGAACGGCGCGGGCAAGTCCACCCTGATGAAGATCCTGTACGGGATGCAGAAGCCGGACGAGGGCACCATCGCCGTCAACGGCGAGCAGGTGGAGTTCTCCACCCCCGCGGACGCCATCGCGCGCGGCATCGGCATGGTCCACCAGCACTTCATGCTGGCCGACAACTTCACCGTCTGGGAGAACATCGTCCTGGGCGGCGAGGGCCTGCACGGCATCGGCGCCAAGGCGAAGGCGAGGATCCGCGAGCTGTCCGACCAGTACGGCCTGGGCGTCAAGCCGGACGCGCTGGTCGAGGACCTGGGCGTCGCCGACCGGCAGCGGGTGGAGATCCTCAAGGTGCTGTACCGCGGCGCCCGGATCCTGATCCTGGACGAGCCGACCGCGGTCCTCGTCCCGCAGGAGGTCGACGCGCTGTTCGACAACCTGCGCGAGCTCAAGGCCGAGGGCGTCACCGTCATCTTCATCTCGCACAAGCTGCACGAGGTGCTGTCGGTCGCCGACGCGATCAGCGTGATCCGCCGCGGCACCACGGTCGGCGACGCCGACCCGCGCGAGGTCACCGCCCGGCAGCTGGCCGAGCTGATGGTCGGCGCCGAACTGCCCTCCCCGGAGAGCCGCGAGTCGACCGTCACCGAGACCGAGATGCTCAGGGTCGAGGGCCTGCGGATCGCCAAGCCGGACGCCGAGGGCGTCGAGCGCGTCGTCCTGGACGACGTGTCGCTGCGGATCCGCAAGGGCGAGATCCTCGGCATCGCCGGCGTCGAGGGCAACGGCCAGGCCGAACTGGTCGAGGCCGTCATGGGCATGCTCCCGCTGGACGCGGGCACCGTCACGCTGGACGGCACCGACCTGACCGGCACCCTGACCCGGGCCCGCCGCGAGGCCGGGATCGGCTACATCCCCGAGGACCGGCACCGGCACGGCCTGCTGCTGGAAGCCCCGCTGTGGGAGAACCGGATCCTCGGCCACGTCACCGAGCGGCCCAACTCCAAGGGCGTGCTGCTCGACCCGGCCGGCGCCCGGGCCGACACCCAGCGGATCGTCGACGAGTACGACGTCCGCACCCCCGGCATCGAGGTCACCGCGGCCTCGCTGTCCGGCGGCAACCAGCAGAAGCTGATCATCGGCCGGGAGATGAGCCACTCCCCGAAGCTGCTGATCGCCGCCCACCCCACCCGCGGCGTGGACGTCGGCGCGCAGGCCCAGATCTGGGAGCAGATCCGCTCCGCCCAGCGCGAGGGCCTCGCGGTGCTGCTGATCTCCGCCGACCTGGACGAGCTGATCGGCCTGTCCGACACCATCCGGGTGATCTACCGCGGCCGCCTGGTCGCCGACGCCGACCCGGCCACCGTCACCGCCGAGGACCTGGGCAGTGCGATGACCGGCGCCGCCACCGGCCACATCGAGTCCGACCCGGAGGCCCTCGCCGAGGCGCAGGCCGTCGTCGCCGAGGGCACCGAGGCCGAGCACACCTCCGACGCACCGACCGACGCACCGACCGACGCCCCGTCCGCCGGCACCGCCGACGACGAGCAGGCGGGGGAGTAGCCACATGACCAGTCCCAACCCCCCGGCCGCGCCCGCGGCCAAGCGGTCGCTGCGCGAGCGCATCGACCTGGAGCGGATCGGGCTCGCCCTGGCCGCCCCCGTGCTGGCGGTGCTGCTGTCGCTGCTCATCGCGGGCGGCCTGCTGGCGGCCTCCGGCCGCGACCCGTTCGACGCGTTCTCCATCATGTGGAACTACGGCACCGCGTCCGACGGACAGGTCGCCGTGCTGAACAAGGCCACCGTGTACTACCTGGCCGCGGCCGCCGCCGCGTTCGGGTTCCGGATGAACCTGTTCAACATCGGCATCGAGGGCCAGTACAAGCTGGCCATGATGTTCGCCGCGTTCGTCGGCGGCCAGGTCGACCTGCCGGCCTTCCTGCAGATCCCGCTGCTGCTGATCGTCGCGATGTGCGTCGGCGGCCTGTGGGCGTCGATCGCCGGCCTGCTCAAGGTCTACCGGGGCGTCAGCGAGGTCATCTCGACCATCATGCTGAACGCCATCGCCACCGCCGTGATCGGCGTGCTGCTGGTGCCCGGCATCTTCGCGCCGCGGACCAGCGGCACCACCAACTCGATCCAGACCGAGAAGATCTCGGACTCCAGCCACTTCTTCGCGATCGAGACCCAGGGCGGCACCCTGTGGGGCTTCGTCGTGATCGCGGTGCTGGTCGGCGTGGTCTTCCAGTTCACCCTGAACCGCACCCGGTTCGGCTTCGACCTGCGCGCCACCGGCCGCTCGGAGAGCGCCGCCAGCGCCTCCGGCGTCAACGTCAAGCGCATGGTGATCACCTCGATCGTGGTCTCCGGCGCGCTGGCCGGCCTGGTCGGCCTGCCCGAACTCATGCAGAACACCCCGTACTTCGGGCAGAACGTGCAGACCGGCCTCGGCTTCATCGGCATCTCGGTGGCGCTGCTCGGCCGCAACACCCCCGTCGGCATCGCGTTCTCCGCGCTGCTGTTCGCCTTCCTGGACGCCTCCGGCGCCCAGCTGCCCACCCGGGGCGACTACCCGTCCGAGATCATCCCGGTGATCCAGGGCACCATCGTCATCTGTGTCGTCGTGGCCTACGAACTGGTGCGCCGCTACGGCCTCAAGCGCCAGCAGCAGAAGGTCGGCGCCGAGCTCGCCGCGCAGGCTGCCGCGGCCGCCCAGAAGGAGGTCGCGGCATGAGCACCGCTGTCGCCGGCAAGCCCAAGTCGCCGGTCGCGTCCGCGAAGCGGACCAAGCTCACCTGGCCGGTGGTGCTGCTGCTGATCGCGCTCGCCCTGGTGCTGTTCGCCGCGGTCGGCGCCGCCACCGGCAACCACGGCCTGACCTCCTCCGGGCAGATCGGCGCCGCGCTGGCCTCCGCCGTCCCGATCGCGATGGCGGGCCTCGGCGGTCTGTGGTCGGAGCGCGCGGGCGTGGTCAACATCGGCCTCGAGGGCATGATGGTGGCCGGCACCTTCTGCGGCGCCTGGGGCGGCTTCCTGGTCAACCCGTGGGTCGGCCTGCTGGCCGGCATGGTCGGCGGCGCGCTCGGCGGCCTGCTGCACGCGCTGGTCACCGTCACCTTCGGCGTCGACCACATCGTCTCCGGCGTCGGCATCAACCTGCTGGTCCCCGGCATCTGCGCGTACGTCAACCGGATCTACTACAAGGACTACGTGGCCGACGGCGCCGGCGCCAACCAGTCGCCGCCCGCGGACTCGCTGCCCACCTTCACCTTCCCCGGCCTGTCGAGCTGGCTGGGCGACGTCGAGCAGCACCACTGGTTCCTGGTCTCCGACGTGGCCGGCATCGTCCGCGGCCTGGTCACCGACCTGTCGGTGGTCACCCTGATCGCCGCCGCGTTCCTGGTCGCCAGCTACTTCCTGCTCTGGCGCACCGTGTTCGGCCTGCGGCTGCGCTCCTGCGGCGAGAACCCGACCGCCGCCGAGTCGCTGGGCGTCAACGTCTACAAGTACAAGTACCTCGCGGTGATCTCCTCCGGCGCCTTCGCGGGCCTCGGCGGCGCGTACCTCTCGCTGGTCGCCGCGCACTTCTACCGGGACGGCCAGACCCAGGGCCGCGGCTTCATCGGCCTGGCCGCGATGATCTTCGGCAACTGGATGCCCGGCGGCCTGGCCGCGGGCGCGGGCCTGTTCGGCTTCACCGACAGCCTCCAGCTGCGCGACGCCGACTCGGTGCACGTGCTGCTGCTGGTGGTCGCCATCGCGATGGCGCTGCTCGCGCTCTGGCAGTTCTACCGCCGCAAGCTCACCGCCGGTGTGATCAGCACCGTCGTCGCGGGCGGCGTCGCCACCTGGTACGCCTGCACCGACGAGGTGCAGCGCCCGCTGATCGTCGCCACCCCGTACGTGATCACCCTGGTGGTGCTCGCGCTGGCCTCGCAGCGGCTGCGGATGCCCAAGGCCGACGGCCAGGTCTACCGCAAGGGGCAGGCCAAGTGACGGCGGCCGCGGCGGCTTCGCCGGAGGTCGACTGGGCGGCGCTGCGGGAGGCCGCCCGGGCCGCGATGCGGCACGCGTACGCGCCCTACAGCAAGTACCCGGTCGGGGCGGCGGCCCTGGTCGAGGACGGCCGCACGGTGGTCGGCTGCAACGTGGAGAACGCCTCGTACGGCCTGGGCCTGTGCGCCGAGTGCGGCCTGGTCTCCGCGCTGCACGCCTCCGGCGGCGGCCGGCTGGTCGCCTTCACCTGCGTGGACGGCGGCGGCGAGCTGCTGATGCCGTGCGGGCGCTGCCGCCAGCTGCTGTACGAGCACGGCGGGCCCGACCTGCTGGTCGAACTGCCCTCCGGGGTGCGGCCGATGAGCGAGGTGCTGCCGGACGCGTTCGGGCCGGACAAGTTGTAGCTGTTCGGACGGTTACGCGCGTAGAGTGTCGCGGGAGGACATCCCGCGGCACTCTTCGCATTTCACCTCTTTCTGGAGCACCTGCATGGACGCCATCTCCGTCATCCGGGCCAAGCGCGACCGGGGCGAACTGACCGACCCCCAGATCGACTGGGTCATCGACGCCTACACCCGCGGCGAGGTCGCCGACGAGCAGATGTCCGCCCTCGCGATGGCCATCCTGCTCAACGGCATGACGGCCCGGGAGATCAGCCGCTGGACCGACGCGATGATCCGCTCCGGCGAACGCATGGACTTCTCCTCCCTCGGCGTCCCCACCGCCGACAAGCACTCCACCGGCGGCGTCGGCGACAAGATCACCCTCCCGCTCGCCCCGCTGGTCGCCGCCTGCGGCGCCGCCGTCCCCCAGCTCTCCGGCCGCGGCCTCGGCCACACCGGCGGCACCCTCGACAAGCTGGAGTCGATCCCCGGCTGGCGGGCCCTGCTCTCCAACGAGGAGATGCTCGACGTGCTGCACGGCTGCGGCGCCGTCATCTGCGCCGCCGGGGACGGGCTCGCCCCCGCCGACAAGAAGCTCTACGCCCTGCGCGACGTCACCGGCACCGTCGAGGCGATCCCGCTGATCGCCTCCTCGATCATGTCCAAGAAGATCGCCGAAGGCACCGGCGCCCTCGTCCTGGACGTCAAGGTCGGCTCCGGCGCCTTCATGAAGAACCTCGACGACGCCCGCGAACTCGCCCGCACCATGGTCGGGTTGGGCCGCTCCGCCGGGGTCGCCACGGTCGCCCTGCTCACCGACATGTCCACCCCGCTCGGACTCACCGCGGGCAACGCGCTCGAAGTCCGCGAATCCGTCGAGGTGCTGGCCGGCGGCGGCCCCGCCGACGTCGTCGAACTCACCCTCGCCCTCGCCCGCGAGATGCTCGCCGCCGCGGGCGTCCACGGCAAGGACCCCGCCGACGCCCTGCGCGACGGCTCCGCCATGGACCACTGGCGCCGCATGATCGCCGCCCAGGGCGGCGACCCCGACGCCCCCCTCCCCGTCGCCCGCGAGCAGCACGTCGTCCCCGCCCCCGCCACCGGCGTCCTCACCGCCCTCGACGCCTACGCCGTCGGCGTCACCGCCTGGCGCCTCGGCGCCGGACGCGCCCGCAAGGAGGACCCCGTCCAGGCCGGTGCGGGCGTCGAACTCCACGCCAAGCCGGGCGATCCGGTGACCGCCGGCCAGCCCCTGCTCACCCTGCACACCGACACCCCCGAGCGCTTCCCGTACGCCCTGGAGGCCCTGGACGGCGCCGTCACCGTCGCCCCGGCGGGCACGGCGTTCACCCCGGCGCCGATCGTGCTGGACCGGATCGGTTAGCGGTGCACCGGCGTCCTGCTAGCCGCCGTAGGTGCGCAGGACGCCGGTGTCGAGCTTCCAGGGGCCGACGGTGATCGTGTCGCCGAAGGCGAAGTTCCTGCGGTCGGTGTAGCCCGGTTCGGAGTGGATGACGCCGGTGCCCAGGCGGGGGTCGACCAGCAGGTAGAGCGGGATGCCCATGGCGGCGTAGTCGGCAACCTTGGCTCGGTAGTCGTTCTCCGGATTGGACGCCGGGACGATCTCGACCACCAACAGGACCTGGTGGGGGAGGAGCGCGGCCTCCTCGCTGTCGAGGGCCTCCTCGGGGAAGACCATGACGTCGGGGTTGCGCAGTCGGCTCCGGACGGGGTCCACCAGGTCCGCACCGCCGTGAGCGATATGGCCGGGGTGGGTCCGGGGGAGCTGCTCGTTGAGCTGGCGGGCGATGCGGATGACCGCGAGCTCGTGCCGCTTCACCGGGGACATCATCATCACGATGGTGTCGTTCGCGATCTCGATCTTTCCTATGCCCGGCACCTGCGGCAGCTGGCCGGCGATCTCGCGGAGCTTGGCGAACCGGGCAGGATCGATGCTCATACCCGAAGTGTATGGACGGCCTGCTCGCGGCGGGCCGTGACGGCGCGGCGGGTGGCGTAGAGGGTGACGCCCGCCGCGCCGGCCATGGCGGTGAGGGCGACGGCGGCGGTGCCCGACCAGCCGGTGGAGTGGTAGGCGTCGGCGCCCAGGGTGCCGCCGAGGCTGTTGCCCAGGTAGTAGGCGATCAGGTAGAGGGCGGAGGCCTGGGCGCGGCCGGTGGTGGCGGTGCGGCCGACGGCGGAGGAGGCGGTGGCGTGGCCGGCGAAGAAGCCGGCCGTGATCAGGACCAGGCCGAGGACCGTGCAGGCCAGGGAGTCCGCGAGGGAGAGCAGCAGGCCGGCCGTGGTGGTGGCGATCGCCAGGTAGAGGGTGCCGCGGCGGCCGCAGCGGGCGGTCAGGCGGCCCGCCGAGGCGGAGGAGGCGGTGCCGACCAGGTAGACCACGAAGACCGACGCGGCGACCGACTGCGGCAGGTGGAGGGGCGCGGCGGTCAGCCGGTACCCGACGGTGTTGTAGACCGCGCCGAACACCGCCATGAACAGCATCCCCAGCGCGTACAGCCGCAGCAGCAGCGGGTCGCGCAGGTGCCCGGCGACGGTCGCGGCCAGCGCCCG
Source organism: Kitasatospora phosalacinea (assembly GCF_000717185.1). Lineage (GTDB taxonomy): Bacteria > Actinomycetota > Actinomycetes > Streptomycetales > Streptomycetaceae > Kitasatospora > Kitasatospora phosalacinea_A. The sequence goes on from NZ_JNYE01000033.1 coordinate 53,141, forward strand.
GGCGTCGACCGGCGCGCGGCGGAAGTGCCGGGCGCGCGGCACCAGGGCGCGGAAGGCCAGCGCCGCGAGCAGCGCCAGGCCCGCCGAGACCGCCAGGCCCCAGCGCCAGCCCCAGGCGGCCGCGGCCCAGCCGGAGACCAGCCGGCCGCCCATCCCGCCGATCGAGTTGCCCGCCACGTACAGCCCCATCGCGGAGGCCAGCGCCGACGGGTGCACCTCCTCGGCGAGGTAGGCCATCGCGGTGGCGGGCAGCCCCGCCAGCGCCGCGCCCTGCACGGCGCGCAGCACCACCAGCGTGCTGAGGTCCGGGGCGAACGGCAGCGCCACCGCGAGCAGCGCGGCGGCCAGCGTGGACGCCGTCATCACCGCGGTGCGCCCGTAGCGGTCGGACAGGGCGCTGGCCGGGAGCAGGGCGAGGGCGAGGCCGAGGGTGGCGGCGGAGGCCGTCCAGCTGGCCTGACCGGGCGTCAGGTCGAGGTCGGCGGAGAGGATCGGCAGCAGGCCCTGGGTGGAGTACAGCAGGACGAAGGTGGCCACGCCCGCGGCGAACAGGGCGAGGTTGGCGCGGCGGAAGTCCCGGCTGCCGGGGCGCAGGCGCAGGTCGGAGGGAGTGCTGACGGGGGCGGGCGCGGACGCCTCGGTACTGGCGGGCTGCATGGTGTCGACGCTAGGACCGCGCCGGCTGATGCGTCCAATGCATGAATGGTGGAACACTGATGCCGTGACGCATGAGAGCAGCTCCGCGCCCGTCCGCCTCGCCGAACTCGGACCCGACGCCGATGTGACGTCGCTCGCACCGCAGTTGGCCGAGTTCGCGGCCGTCGCCCGGCTGGAGCACGTCACCCGGGCCGCGCAGCTCCTCGGCATGCCGCAGCCCACCCTCTCGCGCGCCGTCGCCCGCCTCGAAGCCGACCTCGGCGTCGACCTGCTCGCCCGCCAGGGCCGCACCGTCCGGCTCACCCGGGCCGGCCGGATCCTGCAGGACGCCGTCGAACGGGCCCTCGCCGAGGTCGAGCGCGGCGTCGAGGCAGCCCGCGCCGAAGCCGACCCGGCCGCCGGACGCGTCGCCTTCGGCTTCCTGCACACCATGGGGAGCGACGCGGTGCCGGCCCTGCTGCGCGGCTTCCGGGCCGGGCACCCGCGGGTGCGGTTCCAGCTCGTCCAGGACTACGGGGCCGCGATGCTGGGGCGCCTGCGCGCCGGAGAACTCGACCTCTGCCTGGTCTCCCCGCTCCCCGACGCGCCCGACCTGGCCGCCCGCCCGCTGGACGAGCAGCGGCTGTACCTCGCCGTCCCCGCCGAGCACCGCCTCGCGGCGCGCCGCCGGATCCGGCTCGCCGAGGTCGCGGACGAGAGCTGGGTGACGGTCGAGGAGGGCTACGGGCTGCGCCACATCATGGCGGGCTTCTGCGCCGAGGCCGGGTTCACCCCGCGGATCGCCTTCGAGGGCGAGGAGGTCGAGACCCTCCGCGGCCTGGTCGCCGCGGGCCTCGGCGTCTCCCTCCTCCCGCCCGCGCTCGTCCCCCGCCCCGGCGTCGTCGAACTGGAGGTCACCGCCCCCCGCACCCGCCGCGCGATCGGCCTCGCCTGGCCCGCCACCCGCCCGCTCACGCCTCCGGCGGCGGCCTTCCGCGACTTCGTGCTCTCGCGGCGGGGGAGCATCCTGGCGCACGACTGAGGACGGGGTATCGCTGCGCGGCGGGGAGGGGTGGGGTTTCGCTGCGCGGGCCGCGGGGGCGGCGGCGAGGGAGTGTCCGGGTGCACGACCGGCCCTGCCGGGAAAGCCGGTGCCGTCGGGTGGGGTCGGGCGGGGTGTCACGCGGTGGGCGCAGGCCAAGGGGCTCGGCCGGTCCGGCGGGCTGGCGTTCGACGCGGACGGCCGGACGTTGGTGGTCGCGCACCTCGACGGGACGGTCACCCGCTGGAACCGGGCCTCCGGCACGCTGCTCGCGGAGCACCGGCCGCCCGCCGACGACTCGTACGACTGGGACCGGATCGGCTGCGCCTGCGGCCGGGGCGCCGCCCACGTGCCCGCCGACCTGGAGCGGCTGCTGACCGCGCGGACGGTCGAGGAGGCGTCCGGGCGGGGGCTGGACGGCCACGTCGTGCGCGACTGCTTCCTGGCGGAGGCGGCCCTGCCGGTGGCGCTGCTCGGCACCGCCGCGCTCCGGCGGGGCGGGTTGTCCGGGCCCGCCCGGCGGGAGTTGGTCGAGCTGCTCTCCGCGGTCGCCGACGGGGAGGCCGGCACGGAGGCGTGCGAGCGGGGCTGGGGGCGGCTGGGCGACCGGTGCCGGTCGGCGATGGCCGAGGGCGTCCCGCTGTTCCACCGGCTGCTGGCGGAGGAGGCCCACGAGGACCTGGTGACGCTGCTGCGCGACCTGGGCGAGGACCGGGAGGCGGTGGAGCGGGCCTACCGGGCAACCTGGGAGCGGGAGGAGGCGCGGAAGCGGTCGGAAGGCGGGGCGGCGACGGAGTGATCGGCGTGGTGGTAGGCAATCTACGCGCGTAGGGTCTATGCTCCGGCAATGGAGAAGCAGATCACCGCATTCGCGGGCACCACGGCCCCGCGCGTTCCCACTCCCGACCAGATCGCCCGCGCCCCGAAGGTGCTGCTGCACGACCACCTGGACGGCGGGCTGCGGCCGGAGACGATCGTCGAACTCGCCGCCGACTGCGGCTACGAGGGCCTGCCGACCACCGACCCGAAGGAGCTCGGGGAGTGGTTCCGGGCGGCGGCCGACTCCGGTTCGCTGGAGCGGTACCTGGAGACCTTCGCGCACACCTGCGCGGTGATGCAGACCCGGGCCGCGCTGGTGCGGGTCGCGGCGGACTGCGCCGAGGACCTGGCCGCCGACGGGGTGGTGTACGCCGAGGTGCGGTACGCGCCGGAGCAGCACCTGGAGGCGGGGCTGAGCCTGGACGAGGTGGTGGAGGCCGTCAACGAGGGCTTCCGGCTGGGCGAGGCGAACGCCCGGGCGCGCGGGCACCGGATCCGGGTCGGCACGCTGCTGACCGCGATGCGGCACGCCGCCCGCTCGCAGGAGATCGCCGAACTGGCGAACCGGCACCGGGACCGCGGCGTGGTCGGGTTCGACATCGCGGGCGCCGAGGCGGGCCACCCGCCGACCCGGCACCAGGCGGCGTTCGACTACCTCAAGGGCGAGAACAACCACTTCACCATCCACGCGGGCGAGGCGTTCGGCCTGCCGTCGATCTGGGAGGCGCTGCAGTGCTGCGGCGCGGACCGGCTCGGCCACGGCGTGCGGATCGTGGACGACATCACGGTCGGCGCGGACGGCCGGGTCGAGCTGGGCCGGCTGGCCGCGTACGTCCGGGACAAGCGGATCCCGCTGGAGATGTGCCCGACCTCGAACCTGCAGACCGGCGCGGCGGCCTCGTACGCGGAGCACCCGCTGGGGCTGCTGACCCGGCTGAAGTTCCGGGTCACGGTCAACACCGACAACCGGCTGATGAGCGGCACCTCGATGAGCCGCGAGTTCGCGCACCTGGTGGACGCGTTCGGCTACACCCTCGCGGACCTGGAGTGGTTCACCGTCAACGCGATGAAGTCGGCGTTCCTGCCGTTCGACGAGCGGCTGGCGATGATCAACGACGTGATCAAGCCGGGGTACGCCGAGCTGAAGGCGGAGTGGCTGTTCGGCCCGCGCGACCAGTAGTCCGGCGCGGCCGCGGCGTCCACGGAGATGGTCTGACTTATCACTCTCCGGAGTGGTCGGGCTTTGGAGGGGACGCGGTCCGCTCACTACGGTGGGCCGGTCACTGCTGACTCGGTGTGACGGCGACGTCCCCGACCCCCTCGGGCGTCCGCCGGTGCACCGGCCCGACCAGGACTGAGGACGCACACATGAAGCAGGCCACTCTCAAGGCTGCCGGTACCGCCGCGCTCGGCGTCGCCTTCGCCGCGGTCGCCGCGGGCTCCGCCGCCGCCGCGCCGGTCGCCCCCGGCGGCCTCGGACTGCCGACCAGCGCGCTCACCAACCCCGGCGTGACCGGCGCGGCCACCGGCGCGGTGAGCAAGCTCCCCGGCGGCGACCAGCTCGGCACCGTGACCGGCACCCTCAACCCGACCGCCGGCGCCCCGGCCGCCGCCCCCGCGCCCGCCGAGGAGCAGGCCCCGCCGGTCGCCGAGCAGACCGGCCCGGGCGGCGTGGACCAGGAGCAGGGCGCCCCCGCGCCCGCCGCGGCCAACCGGGTCGGCGGGCTGGACTCCGTCCCCGGCGGCCAGGGCCTGGCCAAGACCCCGGTCGGCGGCGTGGTCGGCACCCTGACCAGCCTCTCCCCGACCGGCGGCGGCGCCCCCGGCCTGCCCGGCCTGCCGGGCCTGGGCGGCTGACCCGGCGGTAGGCGTGGCCGGAGGGCCGTTCCCGTACGCGGGAGCGGCCCTCCGGCGCGCCCGGGGGCGGTGGCGCGCAGCGGTGTTCGGCGGTGTTCGTGCGGTCCGAAGTGGCGGTGCTGCGGGGGTTCCTGCGGGAGGATCGGCGGCAGGGCCAGGTGGGCCCGTTCGCGGCGACGTGCTCCAACGCCCGGGCGGGCTGCCGGTGTTCGGTGGCGCGCAGCGGTGTTCGGCGGTGTTCGTGCGGTCCGAAGTGGCGGTGCTGCGGGCGGTGGATCAGGGCTCCTGCGGGAGGACCAGCCACAGCGCCAGGTAGATCAGGAACTGCGGGCCGGGCAGCAGGCAGGACGCCAGGAAGATGGCCCTGACCGTCCACGGCGTGAGGCCGAAGCGCCGGGCGATCCCGGCGCAGACGCCGGCGATGACGCGGTTGTGACGAGGACGGGCGAGGCTGCTCATCGTCTCCTCCGGGGAGTGTGGCCGGTGCGGTCCGTCCGCCCCGGTGATGTCTCCATCGTCCCGCCGTGACCTGCGGCTTCGCGTCCACCGTGAAGCCGATCCGGACCCTGGTCCGCTCCCCGGTCGGGGGGACGCCGGACTCGGGGTCGGGTCCGGGTCCACCCCGGGTTTGCAGCTGCACCGGCTCTCCCGGCACCGCCGCGGTCGGCACCCGGCGGGTCGAGGGCAGGTCGACGGCACCACGGCGGTCGTCCTGGAGGTGCGGAACGCCGAGCGCACCGGCCTGCCGCCGGAGGCCGTCGTGGCCGGCGAGGGCGAGCCCCGCCTGCTGTCGGTGGGCAGGGGCGGCCGCAGCCTGCGGTGCGGCGACTTCGACCCGCCTTCGGTCGTGGTCAAAGGGAAAATTTCCGCCGGACAATGAATGGTAAAGCTGAGGTAAAGAAGGTGGAGGTGGTGGCGCGGCCGTCCCCGCCCGCTGGGAGACTCGCGAATCCGATCGTCATAGAAAACCTGGGGAAGCCCTGATGCGTACGAACCGGCTGCTGGCCGTCACCGTGCTGTCCGTTCTCGGTGTCACCGGCCTGACGGCCTGCAACTCGGACGGGGACGGGGACAAGGCGAACGACGCCGCGCCCGCCGCCTCCGCCCCGGCCTCGGCCGCGGCCTCCAAGCCCGCCGAGGGCGGCGGCCTGGAGAAGCTGACGGTCGAGGAGATCCTCACCAAGATGCGGGCCGCGAACAGCAAGCTCACCAGCGTCAAGGCGACCATCAGCGTCGTCGACGCGGAGAGCGACGTCAGCGGCACCGTCGCCACCGACTCCTCCGGCAACTGCACCGCCGACCTCTCCATCAAGGACCAGGGCAAGTTCTCCGTCCTGCGCACCGGCGGCAAGACCTGGCTCAAGCCGGACGCGCAGTTCATCAAGCTGGTCGTCCCCACCGCCAACGCCTCCGTCACCAACATGATCGCGGGCAAGTGGCTGACCGGCGGCAGCATGGACAGCCAGGCGGAGGGTTTCGCCAGCTTCTGCGACATGCCGCTGGAGGTGCTGAAGTCGGCCGGTCAGGACGAGAAGGGCGCCCCCGACAACACCGGCACCAAGGGCGAGGTCAAGAAGGTCGGCGGCGTCGACGCGATCGTCCTCAAGGTGAAGGACGACGAGGGCTCGCCGATGGAGGCCGCCGTCGCCAACGAGGGCGAGGCCTACCTGCTGTCGGTGACCAGCGGCGACGAGGGCAGCATGCAGTTCAGCGACTTCGACAAGCCGGTCAAGGTCACCGCCCCGACCGCCGACCAGATCGTCGACCTGGACTCGCTCACCGCCGCCGCGGGCTGACCCGCCCGGTCACCGGGCAACCGGTCACAAAGCCGAGGTAAAGAAGGCGTAGGCGGTGCAGCGGCCGGTTCCGCCCGCTGGGAGACTCGCGCATCCGATTGCCATGGAAGCGTAGGGAAACTCTGATGCGTACGAACCGGCTGCTGGCCGTCACCGTGCTGTCCGTCCTCGGTGTCACCGGCCTGACGGCCTGCAACTCGGGCGGGGGCGACGACAAGAAGGGCGACGCCGCGCCCGCCGCCTCCGCCCCGGCCTCCGCCTCCGCCGCGGCCTCCGAGCCCGCCGCGGGCGGCGGCCTGGAGAAGCTGACGGTCGCCGAGATCACGGCGAAGTCCCGGGCCGCGGGCGCGAAGCTGACCAGCGCCAAGCTGGTCGCCAAGGTGACCCAGGAGGGGACCACCATGAGCGCCAGCGTCGCCGCCGACTCCTCCGGCAACTGCACCGGCACCATCGGCATCGAGGGCAAGGGGACGGCGGACGTCCGGCGCACCGCCGACAAGGTCTGGGTCAAGCCGGACGCCGAGTTCTTCGCGACGGTGATCCCCAACGGCGACACCCCCGCCGCCCAGAAGCTCGTCGGCAAGTGGCTGGCCTCCAGCAAGGCCGACGACATCGCGAACTTCGCCGAGTTCTGCGACATGGCCCTGACCATGCAGACGAAGATCGGCCTGAACGACGACGGCACCCCCGACAACACCGGGACCAAGAGCGGCACCAAGAAGGTCGACGGCATCGACGCGATCCTCATCGTCGGCAAGGACGACGACGGCAAGCCGGTGGACGCCACCATCGCCGCCGAGGGCGAGCCCTACCTGCTGACGGTGGACGACGAGGCCGTGAACAGCATGAAGTTCAGCGACTTCAACGAGCCGGTGCAGGTCACCGCCCCGGCAGCCGACCAGGTCATCGACCTGAAGTCGTTCGGGGGCGCCGCCAAGAGCTGACCCGCTCAGCGGCGCGGCGCGGCCGTCGAGCCGAGCACCGACAGCGCGGGGGCCGGAACGGGACGCGGACGCGTGCCGTCCCGGCCCCCCGCGCGTTCCGCAGGCGGGGCCGCGGGGGCCGTCCGGCGCCGCTCCAGGGCGCGCAGCGGCGGCACCAGCAGCAGGTGGGCCAGCGCGGCGCCCGCGGTGCCGAGCAGGATGTCGTCCACGTCCAGGACGTGCCCGGGCGCCCAGCCCTCCAGGATCTCCAGCCCGGTGCCGAGCAGCGCGGCCCCGGCGGTGGTGCGCAGGAAGGACGGCAGCCGGGACCGCGACGGCGAACCCACCGCCAGCGGCAGCAGCACCCCGATCGGGGCCAGCGGCAGCAGCCCCGAGGCCAACTGCCGGACGGCGGCCGCCCCGCCGAGGGCGAGCGCCTGGCGCACCGAGGCGAACGGGGTGAGGTTGGGCGGGCTGGTCCAGGCCGCGGGCACCTGGCGCAGGCTCAGCCAGCCGAGCAGCAGCAGGTGGAGGCCCAGCAGCACCCGGGACGCCGTCCGCCACCGGTACGGCACCGCCCTCCCGTCCGTCGGACGGGAGGGCGCGCGGTCGGCGTTCGCGTGGTCGCTCGGTGCTGAGGTGTGCACACTGCGGGGGACGCAGCTTCCGTCCGGCCCGGTTCCCCGGGGCCCGGCAGGCGCGCATTCAGGGGCCCGGGCCCCGGCGGGGCCGAGCTGCCGACGGCCGGAGCCCGGCGGGGCGTCCGTGCTGCTTCGGGCCGCGACCAGCACCCGAAGCCGGTGCGTGCACCGGCGGTGAACCCGCAGCAGACCCGTTCCCGCTGTTCCCCGGGCCCCGGCGGGGCTCTCGCGGCGGGGACCTCGCCGGGGGCTCAGGTGCAGTGGTTCGGGTCCGGGGAGGGAGCGACGAAGGCTTCGGCCGGGGAGGCGGAGGCGGGAGCGGAGGCGGCGGGGGTCCTGGTGGGCGCCTTGCCCGGGGCGGGGGCGGCGGGGGCGGGGCTCTCCGGGGCCTTGGGGGCGAGGAGTTCGCTGGGGCAGGCGGTGCGGCTGGCCGGGGCCCCGGCGTCGACCGGGACCGCGGTGGGGCGGATGCCGCAGCCGGCCAGCAGGGCGGGGGCGAGCAGGCCGCCGGCCAGCAGGGCGAGCGGGCGGAGCCGGCGGGTGGTCATCGGGCCTCCTCCGGCCCGGGGGCGGGCGGTTGGGTGAGCGGGAGGGTCAGGGTGAAGACCGCGCCGACGCCGTCCGGGTTGTTGGCGGCGGTGATGTCGCCGCCGTGGATGCGGGCGTTGGCCTCGGCGATGGACAGGCCCAGGCCGCTGCCCTCGGAGCGGGCCCGGCCCTTGTCGGCCTTGTAGAAGCGGTCGAAGACGTGCGGCAGCACGTCCTCCGGGATGCCGGGGCCGCCGTCGGAGACCGAGACGACGACGGTGTGCGCCTCGTCGTCCTGGCGGACCCGCACCTTGACCGGGGAGCCGCCGTGCTTGAGCGCGTTGCCGATCAGGTTGGCGAACACCACGTCCAGGCGGCGGGGGTCGACCACGGCCAGGATGCCGCGCGGGGCGTCGAGTTCGACCGCGTCGTACCAGGCGCGGCCGTCGATGCAGGACATGATCAGGTCGGCCATGTCGACCTCGTCGGCGACCAGCTTGGCGGTGCCCGCGTCGAAGCGGGTGACCTCCATCAGGTTCTCCACCAGGTCGGAGAGCCGCCGGGTCTCGGAGACCACGAGCCGCACGGCCGGTTCGATCATCGGGTCGAGGAGGTCGGCCTCGTCCTCCAGGATGTCGGTGACGGCGGTCATCGCGGTCAGCGGGGTGCGCAGCTCGTGCGACATGTCGGCGACGAAGCGCCGGGACTGCGCCTCGCGCGCGCTCAGCTCCGCGACCTGCTCCGACAGCGACTCCGCGGTGCGGTTGAACGTCCGTGCCAGTTCGGCGAGTTCGTCGTTGCCCTCGACGTCGAGCCGGGTGTCGAGCTCGCCCTCGCCGAGCCGCCGGGCGGCGTCCCCGAGGCGGCGCACCGGCCGCAGCACGGTCGCCGAGGCGGCCTGGGCGAGCAGCGCCGAGCCGACCAGGGCGAGCAGGGTGGCGATGGCCAGCGACCAGCCGAGGGTGTTCAGGTCGGCGCGCTCGTTCTGCAGCGACTTGAACACGTACGCGGTCGGCCCGCCCGGCACCACCTTCGTCCCGCCGACCACGTACGGCCCGGCGAGGTTCACCCGCTGCCAGTACAGGTGGTACTCGTACGGGTTGCCGGGGCCGGTCTCGCGCGGCTTGTTCACCGCGGTGACCAGGGCCGTGGGCACCTGGCGGACGGTGAACGCGATCGGGTCGGAGGAGGCGGTGCAGTCCGGCACCGCGTCGTCGACCACCACCACGTCGTAGGCCAGCCCGGAGCTGGCGACCTGGGTGGCGAGCGCCGTCAGGTCCTGGCAGGTGGGCTGCAGCGGCAGCTGCGAGACGTTCCGGGTCAGCGACCCCCGGAAGTCGTTCAGGGCGGTGTCCTGGGCGCGCTTGAGCACCGCGTCGCGGTTCAGCCAGTAGGCGATGCCGGACGCGGAGACGGCGGTGACCAGCGCGACCGCGGCGAACACCGCGATCAGCCGGACCCGCAGCGAACTGAGCCGCCGCCAGGACGCCGAACGGGCCCGGCGCGGCGCGGTCTGGAGGTCGGTCAAAAAACTCTCACAGCTCGGAGGGGACGCGGAGGGGACGCGGGGGGACGCGGGGGGAGGCGGGGGAGGG
>NZ_JNYE01000034.1 GCF_000717185.1 Kitasatospora phosalacinea
GGTCGGGGGAAGGAGGGGGCGCCTGGGGCGGTAGGGCTGGGGGTGGCTGGGGCGGGGGGGGGCTCGTGGGTGCATCGCCGGGGTGAGTGCGTGGCGTGGTGTCGTGGGGGGTGGGGCCTAGGGTGGGGGTTTCGGGTAAATCAGTGATGCCATGGACCGGGAGGACCCCCGTGCGGTACCACAATTCGATCATCGAGCTGGTCGGCGACACCCCGTTGGTGAAGCTCAACAAGGTCGCCGAGGGGATCAGCGCCACCGTGCTGGCGAAGGTCGAGTACTTCAATCCGGGCGGTTCGGTGAAGGACCGGATCGCGATGCGGATGATCGAGGCGGCGGAGGCTTCCGGCGCGCTCAAGCCCGGCGGGACGATCGTCGAGCCGACCAGCGGGAACACCGGGGTGGGGTTGGCGATCGTGGCCCAGCAGAAGGGCTACAAGTGCATCTTCGTCTGCCCGGACAAGGTGTCGACGGACAAGATCAACACGCTGCGGGCGTACGGGGCCGAGGTGGTGGTCTGCCCGACCGCGGTCGCGCCGGAGCACCCGGACTCGTACTACAACGTCTCGGACCGGCTGGTCCGGGAGACCCCGAACGCGTGGAAGCCGGACCAGTACTCCAACCCGGAGAACCCGGCCTCGCACTACCACTCGACCGGCCCGGAGCTGTGGGCGCAGACGGAGGGGCGGATCACCCACTTCGTGGCGGGCGTCGGCACCGGCGGGACGATCTCCGGCACCGGCAACTACCTGAAGGAGGTCTCCGGGGGGAAGGTGCAGGTCGTCGGGGCGGACCCGGAGGGGTCGGTGTACTCGGGCGGGACGGGGCGGCCGTACCTGGTGGAGGGCGTCGGCGAGGACTTCTGGCCGACCGCGTACGACCGGCAGGTCGCGGACCGGATCGTGGCGGTCTCGGACAAGGACTCGTTCCGGATGACCCGGCGGCTGGCCAAGGAGGAGGGCCTGCTGGTCGGCGGCTCCTGCGGGATGGCCGTGGTGGCGGCGCTGGAGGTGGCGCGGGAGCTGGGGCCGGACGACGTGGTGGTGGTGCTGCTGCCGGACGGCGGCCGCGGCTACCTGTCGAAGATCTTCAACGACGACTGGATGGCGGACTACGGCTTCCTGCCGACCGCCACCGACGAGGCGCACATCGGCGAGGTGCTGGCCCGCAAGGACGCCATCGAGCACGAGGGCATCCCGCAGTTCGTGCACATGCACCCCAACGAGACGGTCGCCGAGGCGGTCCGGGTGCTGCGGGACTTCGGGGTCTCGCAGATGCCGGTGGTCTCCCAGGGCGCCGGGCACCCGGACGTCATGGCCGGCGAGGTGGTCGGCTCGGTGGTGGAGCGCGAACTGCTGGAGGGCCTGTTCAGCGGGCGGATCCAGCTGACCGACACCCTGGACGGGGTGATGTCGCGGCCGCTGCCGGTGGTCGGTTCGGGCGAGTCGGTGACCAACCTGATGGCGGTGCTGGAGAAGGCCGACGCGGTGGTGGTGCTGGTCGAGGGCAAGCCGCAGGGCATCGTGACCCGGCAGGACCTGCTGGCGTTCCTGACCGCCCGGGCCGGTCACTGACGGTGCCTCAGGCGTCCTCCCGCGCCGGGGGCGTGCGCCGTTCGGGTGAAAGGCGGCGGCGGGAACAGTTGGTACTCGGACGTCACAACTGCGCATCACCCGGTTAACACGGGCAGGGCATCTTTGAAGCACGGCAAGAAGCCGAGAGCGGTGACAACGGAGGAAGGGAGCGGCTCCCCAGCCTCCGGGGTCACCAGGGACACGACCGGTCGGCCCTGACCCGGCCCACCGTGTCCGGTCCGTGGGAGGCGCCGTCGTCCCGCCCCTGTTCATCAGGGTGCGGCGGCTCCCACGGCAGATATCGCGCCGCGAGGCGCGGCTCCGCGAGCTCCCGGGTGGGGGAGTCCGAGCGGAGGAGGCAGGGCCGGTCCGGGTTCGCCCGGGCCGGCCCTCCCTCGTGTCCGGGGACGGTCCGGGCCCGGAGCGCGGCTCCGGGCCCGGCCGCTTTCCCGGAAAGGTGTGCGAGGCCCTAGGCTCGCGGTCATGACCAGCACCGACCTGCCCGAGCAGGACGCACCGCGCTACGTTCGCCTCACCATCGAGCTGATCGCCGAGATCACCGACGAGGGGGCCCTGAAGGCCGCCGCGCTCACCCAGGTCGCCGCGGACGAGTACCTGGAGGACGACGAGCGGGCCCAGGCCGTCGAGGCGATCGAGGTGGACCCGACCGGTTCGCTCGCCCACTTCGTCGACCCGGTCTCGCTGCTCGGCGACATCCCCGGGGTGGAGCTCGCCTCCGCGACCTGGGAGTCCGCGAGCACCGAGTACGACCCCGACGACGAGAGCTGGGACGAGTACGAGGTGCAGTGACGCCCCTCCCCCCTCCTGTGCGAGAGCCCGGTCCGGTAGCCCCGGACCGGGCTTTTGTCCGTTCTGCGGGCTGCTTGGGTACTCTCGTACGATCTGCACATAAATGAGTGATCTTGGGATCGAGGAGCGTGGACGTGACCGCAGCGGAGAAGCAGGACCGGCCGCGCGGCGGCAACTGGAGCCGGCGCGGCGTGCTCTCCGGGATGCTGGGCGCCCCCGTGCTGCTGCTCGCGGCCTGCTCGGGCGAGGACGGGAAGCCCGCCGCCGCGAGCTCCTCCGGGTCGGCCCCGGCCGGGGGCGGGGCCTCCGGGAGCCCGTCCACCAGCCCCAAGGCCTCGGTCGCGCAGATCACCGTCACGCCCGCGGACGGCACCACCGCCGCGCCGTTCACCCAGCCGGTGGCCGTCACCGTGCTGGACGGCACCCTGGTCTCGGTGACCGTCACCGACGGCACCGGGAAGGCGATAGCCGGGCGGCTCTCCGCGGACAAGGCCAGCTGGACCTCCACCGCCAAGCTCTCCAGCGGCACCAAGTACACCGTCGCGGCCTCCGCGGTGGACGGCGAGCAGCGCCCGGCCGACGCCAACGCGACCTTCTCCACCGCCTCCCCGGCCAACACCTTCGTCGGCTACTTCACCCCCGAGGACGGCAGCACCGTCGGCGTCGGCATGCCGGTGTCGATCAACTTCAACAAGGCGATCACCGACCGCAAGGCCGTCCAGCAGGCGATCACCGTGGTCGCCGACCCGCCGGTGGAGGTCGTCGGCCACTGGTTCGACGCCACCCGGCTCGACTTCCGCCCGGAGGAGTACTGGGCGAAGGGCACCAGGGTCACCCTCAAGCTGCGGCTCAAGGACGTGGCCGGGGCCAAGGGCGTGTACGGGACGCAGTCCAAGGACGTCACCTTCACCGTCGGCCGCAGCCAGGTCTCCACCGCCGACCTGACGGCCGACACCCTCACCGTCCGCACCGACGGCCAGGTCACCGCGACCTACCCGGTGATCGGCGGCGCGCCCGAGCACCGCACCTGGGCGGGCAAGCTGGTGATCTCGGAGAAGTACCAGCAGACCCGGATGAACTCCAGCACGGTCGGTCTGGGCAGCGAGTACGACATCCCGGACGTGCCGCACGCCCAGCGGCTGACCACCTCGGGCACCTTCATCCACGGCAACTACTGGTCGCCCGCGTCGCAGTTCGGCAACGACAACACCAGCCACGGCTGCATCGCGCTGCAGGACGTGCAGGGCGGCAACGACCCGGGCACCGACGCGGCGAAGTTCTACGCGAGCTCGATGGTCGGCGACGTGGTCGAGGTGGTCAACTCCGGTGACCGCGCGGTCAGTCCCGCCAACGGCCTGAACGGCTGGAACATGAGCTGGTCGGAATGGGTCGCGGGGAGCGCCGTCTGACGGGTCGTCGGGAAGCGGGGCGCGCGGCGGGGCGGGCCCCGGATACGGTTCGGGCACGGAGGTGGGGGGCCTCGTGAGAGTGTCCTAAACGAATGGTAAATATATTCGCGTGCGGGGGGACGCATCATCGTGCTGAGCTTGCCTCCGCGGCAGGGCCGACCGGGCCCGAACCGTCTCCAGTAGCAGGAGTCAAGCCATCAACACCGTCATCCGCCGCTCCGTCCGCGCAGGGATAGCCGTCACCACCGGGGCCGCGCTCCTCGGCGGCGGCCTCGTCGCCTGTAGCACCGTCGAGCAGCTCAACGCCGGGGAGAAGCTCCAGAACGCCTTCGAGAAGCTCGGCGACGCCCGGACGATCAAGATCGACCTCTCCCTCGACGCCAGCTCCGCCGACCTGGTCGCCTTCGGCGAGGCGGTCGACTCGCCCATCGAGAAGCAGGCCGCCGACCTCCTCTCCGACCTGTCGATCTCCGTCTCGGTCAGCTACGACAAGCCGCTCAAGGACCTCAAGGGCTTCAACTCCGGCTGCGGGGCCGCGGGCGAAGCCGGGGGCGGCACCGAGGGCGCCGCGATCGGCTACGCGCTGAACAGCAAGAAGGACGGCAAGACCTACGCCGACGTCCGCATCGTCGGCGACAAGGCGTACCTCAAGGCCGACGTCCGCGGCATCGCCGAACTGGCCGGCGAGGACCCGAGCGAGATCGACGGGGCCATGGAGGAGATGCCGCCCGAGGCCGCCCCGCTCAAGGAGCTGTTCGACGGCAAGTGGGTCTCGGTCGGCCTGGACGACTTCAAGGAGCTGACCGGGCAGATGTCGGGCGCCGGCCTCGGCGCGGGGGTCAACGAGGACGAGCCCAGCCTCGACCCGTCCGTGCTGCAGCACTTCTGCGACTCGGTGAAGGGCGCGCTCTCCGACAACGTCACGCTCAAGGACCTCGGCAAGACCGGCGACACCGACGTGATCCGGGTGTCCGCGCCGATCCGCCCGCTGGTCAAGAGCCTGTACGACTCGTTCTCCACGGTCGCCGAGGACCTCCCCGGCTACTCGGACCGGGCCCTCCCCGGCGACGAGGCGCTCGACGGCGTGCCGAACCGCAACTTCCACGCCGACGTGCAGCTCAAGGACGGCCGGGCCGAGGCGGTCACCTTCGACCTGGCCCAGTTCGCCGACCAGGAGGGCTGGACCGCCCACCTCCCGCTGCGGATCGGCATCTCCGGCGGGGGCGGCGACGTCACCGCCCCGGCCGACGCCACCGACCTCGGCCTGGACAAGCTCCAGGACATGTTCGCCGCGATGGACGAGGCCGGCGGCTACGAGGACGACACCGCCTACCCCGACGACGAGGACTTCGGCAGCGGCTTCGACGCCCCCGCGCTGCCGCTGACCGAGTCCGAGTACGCCCAGCTGGAAGACCTCGGCATCGACCGGAAGACCGCCGAGGATCTCAACCAGGGGGGCCTGAGCTTCCTCCAGATCAAGTCCCTGGGCCCCGAGTTCGTCTGACCCGGCACCACCGCGGGAACGCGGCGCGGCCCGTCGCAGCAGCACGCCGCGACGGGCCGCGCCGCGTTCCCGGGCCCGGGCCCGGCCGCGAGGCGCCGTAGGGCGCCGCGCAGCGCGGCGTCCGGAAGCCGCCGGACCCGGCGGGCGCCCGGCGGCAGGCTGGGGGCATGGAGAACACCGCCACCGTCGCCACCGCCACCGCCACCGCACTGGACGTCCGGGCGGTGCCCGCCCCGGTGCTCGCCGAACTGCGGCGCACCGACGACGCCGGGCGGGCCCGGGAGGCCGCCGACGCCGGGCCGGGCGGCCAGCCGCTGCGCTGCTGCCTGACCAGGGCCAGGCCCGGCGAGCGGATCGTCCTGCTGTCGTACGCGCCGCTGCTGCGCTGGGCCGCCGAGACCGGCTGCGACCCCGGCCCGTACCTGGAGACCGGGCCGGTGTTCGTGCACGCCGGGCCGTGCGCGGGGCACCCCGGCGGCTGGCCGGAGGGCTTCCACGGCGGGCCGCGGGTGCTGCGGGCCTACTCCGCGGACGGCCGGATCCTCGGCGGCCGGGTCGGCGGACCGGCCGAACTCCCGGGGATCGCCGCCGAGTTGCTGGCCGATCCGGCGACCGCGGTGCTGCACGTGCGGGCCGTCGAGTACGGCTGCTTCCTGCACGAGGTGCGGCGGGCCTGAGCGGGTCCTCAGCCCTTCGGCTTCGCGTAGTCGGCGTAGCCCTGCCAGTCGAGCATGACGCAGGGCACGTCGCCGACCACCCAGGCGTCGTGGCCGGGCGGGCAGAGCATGAAGTCGCCCTCGCCGAACTCCGCGGCCTCGCCGTCGTCCATCTCCACCCGCAGGCGGCCGGAGATCACGTACCCGGCGTGCGAGGCCTGGCAGCTGTCCGTTCCGGCGAGCGGCTTCACGTGCTCCGACCAGCGCCAGCCGGGTTCGAACACCGCCCGGCCGACACCGCCCGCCGCCAGGTTCACCAGGGCCAGCTGTCCCTTGCCGCCCTCGAACGGGCGGACCTCCTCCGGTTCGTCCAGACTCATCCGCACCAACCCGGCCATGACCGTTCACCTCCGGCCGAGAACGACCCGCGCCCCGCCGCCGTCCTCGGCGGCGGGGCGCGGCTGACCCCTCCATCCTCGGCACCGGGCCGGGCGGGCGCGACGCGGGACGGTCAGCTGCCGTCGCCCCCGAAGCGGGCGGCGGCGATCACGCGGTCCAGCTGGAAGACGTGCACCGGGTCGTCGTAGCTCGTCCACGGGCCCGTGACGTGCGGGCCGAGCGCCCGGAAGTGCCGGATCGCCTCGGCGCCGCGGCCGGCCCGGGTGTGGAACCGGGCGAGCCAGCCGTGCAGGCTCAGGATCCGGGGGGCCAGCGCCCCGGCGGTGGCCGGGTCGGCCTCGGCGGCGGCCAGGTCGGCCTCCGCGGCCTCGACGGAGGCCAGCACCTCGGGGGAGCGGTAGGCGGTGTTCCGGTCCTCGGCGCCGCGGAACTGCTCGTCCCAGGCCTGGAGCTTGACCACGGTCAGCAGCGAGCCGGCCGGCGCACCGGCCACCGCCGCGTCCGCGAAGGCGTGCATCAGCTCGTGGCTGCCGTGCCACTTCGCGCACCAGTACTGCAGGGCCCGCTGGTGGCCGGCGAAGTGCAGCGGGTCGCGGGCGGTGAGCTCCGACCACAGGGCCACGTAGCGGGCGTTCTCCCAGCCCAGGCCCATCGCGACCGGCTGCTGGACGTAGAACGGCAGCGGGTCGTCGTCCGCCGCCAGGCGCTCGGCGTCCTTCGCGGCCTCCTCGGCCTCGCCCAGCACCCGGTGGAAGGCCTGGAACTGCTCCTGGCTGACCTCGCTGGCCCGCCGGGAGCTGCGGATGTTCCAGGCCAGCTGGACCAGGGCCTCCACGGTGACCACCGCGGCGTCCGCGTCGTCCGGCCGCTCGGCGCGCCAGGCCTCCAGCCAGGCGTCGTCCTCGGCGGCGTTCTCGCCCAGCGGGCCGACCAGGCGCGTCCGCAGGGCGTGGTCGCCGGCCGCGGCGGCCAGCAGGTCGGCGGCCGGGTGCCAGTCGCCGGCGGTGGCGGCGGCCAGCGCGGCGTCCAGCCCCGGGACCTCGGGGGTCGTCACGACGACCAGGTCCTCGCGCGGGACGAGGCCGTGCTCGGTGGACAGCTTCCGTTCGAGCGCGGCGCGCTCCGCCGCGACGCGGCTCTGCGCCTCGCCCGGCAGCTGTGCCGCGCGGGCGCTCCTGGCCTTCGCCCACCAGCCGAGGACCTTCCAGGCCAGCAGCAGGACGAGCGGGATGATGACGATCAGTCGGGCCATCGGGGGTGGTTCTCCAGGGGTGGGTCGGGCCGTCAGGACGCGGCGGGGGCGGGGGCGGGGGCCGCGGTCTCGGCCAGCAGGGTGCGCAGCGGGGCGGTGTCGGGGTCGGCGGCGACCGCGGCGTCCAGCGCGCCGGGCAGGCGCTCGGCGGCGTCGCCGGGCAGCACCAGGGCGGCCGGGCGGCTCCAGGACAGCGCCCAGTGGGCGCGCCGGTCGGAGGTCAGGGCCAGGACGGTCAGCGACTCCACCGCCTCGCGCAGCAGGCCGCGGTGGAGCTCGCGGGCGGCCCGGCCGGTGGCCTGCGCGGCCTCCTCGCTCTGCGGCAGCTTCGCGGCGATCTCCGCGCCGCGGCCCGCCTCCAGGGCGTCCAGCATGGCCTCGACGGTGCCGTGCAGGCCGATGCCGGTCAGGGCCCGCAGGATCGGCTGGGCCTGCTCGCGGGCGTGCGCCAGCAGGGTCTCGTGGACGAGGTCGGGCCACTCGACGCGGCGCTTGGCGGCGGCCTCGGGGACGAGTTCGAGCGTCTCCAGCTCGGCGAGCAGGCGGTCGGCGTCGCGCAGCAGGCCCAGCGCGGGCAGCTCCGAGCCGAGGCCCGGCAGGCCCGGCGAGTCGGGCAGCGCCTCGACGGTGGCGACCCGCTGCCGGATCGGCGGGTGCGAGTCGTACGGGCCGGGCTCCCCCTCGGGCAGGTCCAGGCCCATCGCGTCGAGCTCCTCGCGGCGCTTCGGGTCGGCCAGCAGGTGCGCCAGGCCGCCGTAGAACTGGCCGGGCACCGGCAGCAGGCCGGCCGACCAGCCCATGGTGGCGTAGCGGTTCAGGTAGAAGCCCTGGGCGGCGTCGAGGGCCGGGATGCGGCGCAGCGCGGCGGCGGTGGCGTCCCGGCCGGCGATCTCGGCGGCGTGCCGGTCGGCGGCGAACTCCTGCTGGCGGCGCACCGATTCGGTGACCCGGAAGTACAGCTTGGCGTACTGGGTGAACAGCTTGGCCAGGACGCGTTCGACGCCGCCGTTGCCCGGGTCCTCGTCGCGGGCGCCGCGGCCCTTGGCGGCCCGGTAGGCGTTGTTCTCGGCGATCTCGGCGGCCTTCTGGGCCCGGTGCTGGTCGGCGCGGTGGTGCAGGGTGGCGATGGAGTGCACCAGGGCGCTGTGCCCGGCCACGGTGAGGGCGCCGAGGCGGACGTCGTTGTTGGCGTAGTGGCCGAACTCGTGGGCGAGCACCGAGTCCAGCTCGGCCTCGCTGAGGCCCATCAGCAGCGGGGCGCCGACCGCGAGGCGGCGCGGGCCGGGGACGAGGCCGAGCAGCCGGGTCTCCTCGGAGACGTACGCGTTGACCTCCGAGACCAGGCGGATCTCGGCGGGGCCGCGGACGCCGGTGGCCCCGGCGATCCGGTCGACCCGGGCCCACAGTTCGGGCTGCTGCTCGCGGGTCAGTTCCAGCCCCTCCCGGTGGTCGGAGCGCGGACGGCGGGTCAGGAACACCACCCGCAGCACCGGGTAGGCGATGGCGGCGCTCAGCAGCCACAGCTTGACCATGCCGCCGTGCAGGCGGTCGGAGTTGACGACGAGTTCGACGTTCAGCCAGACCAGGCCGACCACGATGGCCGCGGCGAGCAGGTAGAACCCGGCCAGCAGGGCGACGGCGACCAGCGCCCGGGTGGATGTGCGCATGCCGGTGCGCTCCGTGGACATTCCGGGGACTCCCAGTATCGAGCATGTGTACGGGCTGGCAGATCGTACTGGTGCGACCTGTCCCGCCGCGAGGTCTTTCGGGTGACGGAAACGCCGTCCCGCGAGCCCCGCGGGCAACCACCGTCGCACTAGGCTCGGTCGCATGACCGAGCACCAGCTTTCCCACGGCTTCGAGACCCTCGCCATCCACGCGGGCCAGGAAGCGGACCCCCGGACCGGGGCAGTCGTGACGCCGATCTACCAGGTGTCCACCTACAAGCAGGACGGCGTCGGCGGACTGCGCGAGGGCTACGAGTACAGCCGCTCCGCCAACCCCACCCGCACCGCGCTGGAGGAGTGCCTGGCCGCGATCGAGGGCGGCGCGCGCGGCCTCGCCTTCGCCTCCGGGCTGGCCGCCGAGGACACCCTGCTGCGCACCCTGCTCAAGCCCGGTGACCACATCGTCATCCCCAACGACGCGTACGGCGGCACCTTCCGGCTGTTCGCCAAGGTGCTGACCCGCTGGGGCGTCGAGTTCTCCGTCGCGGACACCCACCACCCCGAGAAGGTCCGCGAGGCGATCCGCCCGACCACCCGCGCGGTGTGGGTGGAGACCCCCTCCAACCCGCTGCTCGGCATCACCGACCTGGCCGCCGTCGCCGAGATCGCGCACGCCGCCGGGGCGAAGCTGGTCGTCGACAACACCTTCGCCAGCCCCTACCTGCAGCAGCCGATCTCCTTCGGCGCCGACGTCGTCGTGCACTCCACCACCAAGTACATGGGCGGGCACTCCGACGTGGTCGGCGGCGCCCTGGTGGTCGCCGACCCGGGCCTGGCCGAGGAGGTCGCCTACCACCAGAACGCGATGGGCGCGGTCGCCGGGCCGTTCGACGCCTGGCTGGTGCTGCGCGGCATCAAGACGCTCGGCGTCCGGATGGACCGGCACTCGGAGAACGCCGAGAAGGTCGCCGAACTGCTCGCCGCCCACCCGAAGGTGACGCAGGTGCTCTACCCGGGCCTGCCCGGCCACCCGGGGCACGACGTCGCCGCCAAGCAGATGAAGGCCTTCGGCGGCATGGTGTCCTTCCGCGTCGCGGGCGGCGAGCAGGCCGCCGTCGAGGTCTGCAACCGGGCCGAACTCTTCACCCTGGGCGAGTCGCTGGGCGGCGTCGAGTCGCTGATCGAGCACCCCGGGCGGATGACCCACGCCTCCGCGGCGGGCTCCCCGCTGGAGGTGCCCGCCGACCTGGTGCGGATCTCGGTCGGCATCGAGTCCGCCACCGACCTGCTCGCCGACCTGGAGCAGGCGCTCGGCTGACGGGCCGTTGTCCGAGGGAGGTTCAACGGCGGTCCAGCAGACCGTCGTTGAACCTGGCCAGCAGCACGCAGAACACCGCCCGCTCCCCGGCCGTCCACCCCGCCGTCAGCTCGGCGATCAACTCCCGCCGCCGACAGCGGACCTGGGCCAGCCGCCCGGCCCCCAGCGGCGTCAGCGCCAGGCGCACCGCCCGCCGGTCCGCCGGGTAGGGCTGCCGGGCCACCAGCCGCTCGCGCAGCAGCGGCGCGGCCTGCCGGGTCACCGTCGAGGAGTCCACCCCGAGCTCCGCGGCCAGCGTCTTCACGTTCGCCGGGCCGGTCGCGGCCAACTGCTCCAGCAGCAGGAACGCGGCCCGGTCGAGCTCCCCGGCGACACTGATCCGCCGCGCGAACACCGCGACCTGGTAGGGGAGTTGACGGTCGACGTCGAGGCCGTCGGGATCGGAGGAGGGATCGGGCGCAGGCAGGCTCATCGCGACTCACGGGGGTGCGGGCGACTCGTGACCAGCAGCGTACGCGCGCCGGGCGGACACCGGAACAGTGCGCGCCCCCAGGGCGTTCCCGGGGATTCCCGCCGGGCACGCCCTAGGCTGGCGGCCATGCACAGTTGGCCGATCACGGTGGACGACGTCCTGGGCGCGCAGAAGATGCTGGCCGGGGTGGCCCGGGTCACCCCCATGCAGACCAGCCGCCACCTCTCCGCGGTGGCCGGGACGCCCGTCCACCTCAAGTGCGAGAACCTGCAGCGCACCGGCTCGTTCAAGCTGCGCGGCGCGTACGTGCGGATCGCCGGGCTGTCCCCGGTCGAGCGGGCCGCCGGGGTGGTCGCCGCCAGCGCGGGCAACCACGCGCAGGGCGTCGCGCTGGCCGCCGCGCTGCTGGGGGTGCGCTCGACCGTGTTCATGCCGGTGGCCGCGCCGCTGCCGAAGGTCGCCGCCACCCGCGAGTACGGGGCCGAGGTCCGGCTGCACGGCGCCAACGTCGACGAGGCGCTGCGGGCCGCCCACGCGTACGCCGAGACGACCGGCGCGGCGTTCATCCACCCCTTCGACCACTGGGACGTGATCACCGGTCAGGCCACCCTGGGCCTGGAGATCCTGGAGCAGTGCCCCGAGGTGCGCACCGTGCTGCTCGGCACCGGCGGCGGCGGCCTGCTGGCGGGCGTGGCGATCGCGGTCAAGGCGCTGCGCCCGGACGTCAAGGTGGTCGGCGTGCAGGCCGCCGCCGCGGCCGCGTACCCGCTGTCGCTGGCGGCGGGGCGCCCGGTCTCGCTGGAGCGGTACGCCACCATGGCGGACGGCATCATGGTCGGCCGCCCCGGGGACATCCCGTTCGAGGTGGTGAACTCCCTCGCGGACGGGGTGGTGACGGTCTCCGAGGACGCGCTCTCCCGCTCGCTGCTGGTCGGCCTGGAGCGGCTCAAGCTGGTGGTCGAGCCCGCCGGGGCGGCGCCGATCGCCGCGCTGCTGTCCGAGCCGGGCCGGTTCGAGGGGCCGGTGGTGGCGGTGCTCTCCGGCGGCAACATCGACCCGCAGCTGATGCAGCGGGTGCTGCGGCACGGCCTGGCCGCGGCGGGCCGCTACCTGTCGCTGCGGGTGCGGCTGTTCGACCGGCCGGGCTCGCTGGCGGACCTGCTGGGCGTGCTGACCAGGGTGGACGCCAACGTGCTGGACGTCGCGCACGTGCGGATCGACCCGCAGCTGGGCCTGACCGAGGTCGAGGTGGACCTGCACCTGGAGACCAAGGGGCCCGAGCACTGCGCGGCGGTGATCGGGGAGCTGCGCGAGGCCGGGTACGTGGTCAGCCGCTGAGGCCGGGCCGGTTGTCAGTGGCGTCCGGCATGCTGTGACCCGCCTCACCTGCAGCGCTTGACGCGATATATCGCGAGTGACAGCATCTTGCGATGTATCGCGAGCTTCGCCGCAGACGGGCTCGGGTAACAAATCGGATGATCCCCCACAAAACCGACTCGCATCAGGAGATGAGGCAGGCCCATGGCGGCAGCCATCGAAGCCGAGAACCTGGTCAAGACCTTCGGTGACGTCCGCGCCCTGGACGGCGTGAGCCTGGACGTGCCGGAGGGCACCGTACTCGGGCTGCTCGGCCCCAACGGCGCGGGCAAGACCACCACCGTGCGGGTGCTGACCACCCTGCTCCAACCGGACTCCGGCCGGGCCACCGTGGCCGGGGTCGACGTCCTCAAGCACCCCAACGAGGTGCGCAGCCTGATCGGCCTCTCCGGCCAGTACGCGGCCGTCGACGAGTACCTCACCGGCCGCGAGAACCTCCAGATGGTCGGCGAGCTCTACCAGATGAGCGCCCGCGACGCGAAGAAGCGGGCCCTGGAGCTGCTGGAGTGGTTCAACCTCTCCGAGGCGATGGACCGCACCGCCAAGACCTACTCCGGCGGCATGCGCCGCCGCCTCGACCTGGCCGCCGCCCTGGTCGTCCGGCCCCCGGTGATGTTCCTCGACGAACCCACCACCGGCCTCGACCCGCGCAACCGGATCGCCCTCTGGGAGGTCATCGAGACCCTGGTCGAGCAGGGCACCACCCTGCTGCTCACCACCCAGTACCTGGAGGAGGCCGACCGCCTCGCCCACGACATCGCGGTGGTCGACCACGGCAAGGTGATCGCCCGCGGCACCGCCGACGAGCTCAAGCGCCAGATCGGCGGCGAGCGGATCGAGGTGGTCGTCCGCGCCGCCGGCCTCGTCCCCGAGGCCGTCGCCGCGCTCACCCCGTACGCCAAGGGCGACCCGACGGTGGAGAAGAACACCCGCCGGATCACCGTCCCGGTCAGCGGCGGCGCCCGCGTCCTGGCCGACGCCATCCGCGAACTGGACACCCGCTCCATCGAGATCGACGACATCGGCCTGCGCCGCCCGACCCTGGACGACGTCTTCCTCTCCCTCACCGGCCACGCCACCGAGGGAGGGGCGGACGAGGACGAGGACGGCGGCGCGGCCACCGCCAGGAAGGGCCGCCGCGGCCAGGGGAAGGACGCCTGAAGATGACACTCTCCGACACCCGGGGCGCCATCGGCGGCGCCCCCGTCACCCCGCGCCGCGGCGTCGCCGCCACCGCCCACGACTCCTGGGTGGTGGCCAAGCGGAACCTGCGCCGGATGACCCGCATCCCCGAGATCGTCGTGTTCGGGCTGATGCAGCCCGTCATGTTCGTGCTGCTGTTCTCGTACGTGATGGGCGGCGCGATCGCCATCCCCGGCGCCCAGCCCAGCCACCAGACGTACATCGAGTACCTGATGGCCGGCATCTTCGCCCAGACCGTCACCTTCGCGGTGGCCGGCGCCTCGGCCGGCATCGCGGAGGACATGACCAAGGGCCTGGTCGACCGGTTCCGCTCGCTGCCGATGTCCCGGGCCGCGGTGCTCACCGGGCGCACCCTGGCCGACCTGGTGCAGACCGCGTTCATCCTGGTCGTGCTGGCGCTGGTCGCGCTGCTGGTCGGCTGGCGGATCCACAACGGCGTGCTGGACATGCTGGCCGCGTTCGGCCTGCTGCTGCTGCTCGGCTACGCCTTCTCCTGGATCGGCGCGCTGATCGGCCTGTCGGTGCGCAGCCCCGAGGCGGCCACCTCGGCCGGCCTGATCTGGCTGTTCCCGCTGACGTTCGTCTCCAACGCCTTCGTGCCGGTCAGCTCGATGCCGGACTGGCTGCAGCCGGTCGCCTACTGGAACCCGTTCTCCGCCACCGTGCAGGCCTGCCGCAGCCTGTTCGGCAACCAGCTCGGCCCGGTGCCGGACTCCTGGCCGATGCAGCACGCCGCGCTGGTGTCGGTGGTCTGGTCGCTCGTCATCATGGCGGTCTTCTCCTGGCTGGCGGTGCGCAAGTACCGCCGCGCGGCCGGCTGAGGCCCGCCGCCCCGGCGCACGCGCGACGGCCGCTCCCCCCACCCGGGGGAGCGGCCGTCGTCACGCGTGCGGGGCGGGTCAGCCCGAGAACGGCTTGGCGTCGACGATCTTCACGCCGGCCTTCTTGCCGTTCGGCAGCTCGTACTGGGCGTCCTGGCCCACCGACTTGCCGATGATGGCCCGGCCCAGCGGTGACTGCGGGGAGTACACGTCGATGTCGCCGTCGGTGACCTCGCGGGAGGCCAGCAGGAACTCCATGGTGTCGTCCAGGTCGCCGTCGAAGGCGACCTTCACCAGCATGCCCGGGGCCACCACGCCCGAGTCGGCCGGGGCCTCGCCGACCTTCGCCCGCTCCAGCAGCTGGGACAGCTGGCGGATCCGGGCCTCGGTCTTGCCCTGCTCGTCCTTGGCCGCGTGGTAGCCCGCGTTCTCCTTGAGGTCGCCCTCCTCGCGCGCGGCCTCGATCTTCTTCGCGATCTCGATGCGCCAGGGCCCGGTCAGGTGGTCAAGCTCGGCCTTGAGCTTGTTGTAGTGGTCCTGAGTGAGCCAGGTCACGTCATCGTTGGTCTGGGTCACAGGGTGCTCCTCGTCGGTGCTGGCGCCGCCCCCGGGGGTGGACCGGCAGCGGTGGTCGATTTTCTGGGCAGATGCAAAGCAACGCCCGCTCCCGAGCCGGTCGGCGCGGAAGGGGCGAAATCACGAGCCTAACAAGTTCCGGGCGCCGACGGGAGGTCTGCGGGCAGCCCGCGCCGCTCCCCGCGCGGCGGTGCCATCCGAAAGGGTGAGCGAGGCGGCGGGCGGGCGGGTTACTCCTCGTCGGGGGTGCAGCCGAGCAGCTCCGCGGTGGTGCCGCGGGCCGTGGTCCGCAGCGTGACCACCTCGTCGTAGCTGCTGCCCGCGGCCGGGACCCGGAAGTCCGACTGGCCCACCACCGCGCCGTCCGCCCCCTGCGAGCGCACCGTGCACACCCCGGCGGTGCCGTCGTCCTTGCGCACCGACAGCTGCAGCTGCAGCTCGGTGTCCGACACCGCCTGGAAGGTCGGCACCGTGCCGTTCAGCTTCGTCTCCCGCAGCAGGTACGAGCCGCCCAGCCAGGCGACCAGGCCGAGGAACAGCACCCCGCACACCACCGCGGCCACCCGCAGCTTGCGGTCGGCGTCCCGGTCGCCGCCCCGGTCGTAGCGGCCGGCCGGCGGGGCGACCGGCGGGGACGCCGGGGGCGCGGCCTGCGTCTCGGGCGTAGGGCTGTGGTCCATGGCGGGGATCGGTCCTTTCGCGGAGGGACGTTCGTCCTTCGGTGGGAATGGACGGGCCCTCCAGTCCGTCACTATAGGAGGGGCACGTCCGCGCCAGAGGCGGCGGGGGAGCCGGCCCGACGAAGCGGACATACCTGTACCTGAAGGGGACCAGGCGTTGAGCGAGCAGTTGCGTTTGATGGCGGTGCACGCGCACCCGGACGACGAGTCCAGCAAGGGCGCCGCCACCATGGCGATGTACGTGTCCCAGGGGGTGGAGGTCCTGGTCGCCACGTGCACGGGGGGCGAGCGCGGCTCGATCCTCAATCCCAAGCTCCAGGGCGACCCGTGGGTCGAGGAGAACATCCACGAGGTCCGCCGCAAGGAGATGGACGCCGCCCGGGAGATCCTCGGCGTCCAGCAGGCGTGGCTCGGCTACGTCGACTCCGGCCTCCCGGAGGGCGACCCGCTGCCCCCGCTGCCCGAGGGCTGCTTCGCCCTGGAGGAGGTCGAGGTCGCGGCCGGGGCGCTGGTCAAGCTGATCCGCGAGTTCCGCCCGCACGTGATCACCACGTACGACGAGAACGGCGGCTACCCGCACCCAGACCACATCATGACCCACAAGATCACCATGGCGGCCTTCGAGGCGGCCGGCGACCCGGAGGCGTACCCCGAGGCGGGCGAGCCCTGGCAGCCGTCCAAGCTGTACTACAACCACGGCTTCCCGATGGGGCGGATCCGCGCCCTGCACGCCTACCTCAGCGAGAACGGGCACGACTCCCCGTACGGCGAGTGGATCGAGGGCTGGGAGAAGTCCGGCCGGGCCGAGCGGGAGATCACCACCCGGGTCGAGTGCGCCGACTTCTTCGAGGTCCGCGACAAGGCCCTGATCGCGCACGCCACCCAGATCGACCCGGACGGGCCGTGGTTCCGCGTCCCGCTGGAGATCCAGCGCGAGGTCTGGCCGACCGAGGACTACGAGCTCGTCAAGTCCCTGGTCGACACCGACCTGCCGGAGGACGACCTGTTCGCGGGCCTGCGCAAGTAGCAGCACCCCGCCATACCGTCCCGTACCGACCCGTACCACCCCCCGGTGACCCGGCTGTCCTAAGGCCGGGTCACCATGGAGGAATGAGCACCCCCGTGAACCCCGTCCAGCTCGCCACCGCCCTGGCCCTCGACGAGGCCAAGGTCACCCCCGGCCTGCTCGGCTTCGCCGTCTTCGCGGCCCTCGGCGTCGCCACCTGGTTCCTGCTGAAGTCGATGAACGCCCGCTTCAAGAAGATCGACTTCGCCGAGCAGCCCGAGCGCGAGGACGACTGACCCACGGGCGGCCGGGTGCGCCGGGACGGCACCTCGCTGACCGCCCTGAACCGACTCGTTGCCGTCGGGTCCCCCTGCCTTCCCGGGCGGGACCCCGGGAGTGAGGCCGCCGCCGCCCCCGGCGGCACGATCGATTGCCGGCCGCCGCACGACACGAGCGGATCCGCACCGTCCAGGCCGGCTGTTCCCGGGGTTCGCCCGGGACCGGTCGCCCGGACCTCGCGCTGGACGCGGACCCGGCCACGTCGACCTGGCGTCCCGGCCCGATGCTGCGGGAGCTGCACCAGCTGCCGGTCACGGTGGGCTGTCACGCCGTCAGCGCAGCTCCGGGATCATCGGCAGCGGACCGGCCGTCAGGCTCATCTGCGCCCGGGGCCTGATCCTGCTCCCCGGAACCGGGCGCAGCCGCCAGCGGGACGCGAGGGCGGCGAGCGCGAGGGTCGCCTCCGTCGTACCGAAGACGTCACCGATGCACTTGCGGCTGCCCGCACCGAACGGCAGGTACGAGCCGCGGCTGACGTCCCCCGCGCGTTCGGGCAGCCACCGGTCCGGGTCGAAGGTCTCCGGGTCGGGGAAGAGGCGGGGCATGCGGTGGATGACGTACGGGCTGATCAGCACGTCGGCGCCGGCGGCCAGCCGACGGCCGCCGAGTTCGGTGTCCTCGGTGACCGTGCGGCTGTACATCCAGGCGGGCGGGTAGAGCCGCAGCGCCTCTGTGAAGACCCGCTGGGTGTAGGCGAGGTCCGGCACGTCGGCGTACGTGGGGGTGCGGCCCGCCAGCACCTCGTCGACCTCGGCGTGCAACCGCGCCTCGGCGGCCGGGTTGACCGACAGCAGGTGCCAGGCCCAGGTCAGCGCGCTGGCCGTGGTCTCGACGCCGGCCAGCAGCAGCGTCATGACCTGGTCGTGGACCTCCTGGTCCGACAGCTGGCCGCCGCTCTCGTCGTCGCGGGCGGCCAGCAGCGCCGACAGCAGGTCGCCCCGGTCCTCGGCGGCCTGCCGGTAGTCGCCGACGATGCCGTTGATGAGCGCGTGCAGACGGCTGAGCGCCCCTTCGAACTCGCGGTTCGCCGCCAGCGGCAGCCTGGCCAGCAGCCCGGTGGGATCGACGGCCCTGCGGTAAGCGCCCTCCACCACGAGCGGCAGGCTGCGCCGGACCTCGGCGACCGAGTGCGGCGCCATTTCGGTCGAGAACAGGGCGCGCGCCGTCACCCTGGCGGTCAGACCCTGCATGGCATCGCTGACGTCGAGTGGTTCGCCCGCCTGCCACGAGGCCGCGTGCGTCTCGCACTCCTCGTGCATGACCTCGGCGTACGTGGCGATGCGCGCGAGGTTGAACGCCGGCTGGACCATGCGCCGCTGACGGCGGTGGTCGGCCCAGTCGGAGGTGATGAGTCCGTTGCCGAGGACGGGGCGCGCCTTCTCCTTGACCGGCCCGCCGGTGTCGTAGACCCGTGCGTTCAGGAGAACCTGCTGGACCAGCTCGGGGTGGCAGGGCAGATACGCGGCCTTGCTGCCGATCCGCAGCTCGACCAGGTCACCGAGGGCGGGCAGCGAACTGAGGAACTCCAGCGGCCGGCGCCCCAGGAGCAGGGCGTGGCCGACGAGCGGGAGCCGGTGGGGTGCTGTGGCCACCCGCCAGTTGCGGGTGGACGTGTCGCGGGGCGTCTTCATGCGTCGGGTGTCCTTGGGGCACGAGTGACGGGCGGGGGCGGGGACGGGGGCGGGGTCCGGTGTGCGCCCGCCCCCCACGGGCTCTGCGATCAGCGGCGTTCGCAGATCATGGGCAGCGGACCCGGTTCGAGCGTGGCCTTCGGCTTCGGGCTCAGCCGGCTGCCCGGCACCGGACGCAGCCGCCAACGGGCGGCGACGGTCGCGACGATGAGCGCCGTCTCCGTCAGGGCGAGCACGTCGCCGATGCACTTGTGGCTGCCCGCCCCGAACGGCAGCAGCGCGCCCCGCTGCACCTGTGCCGCCCGCTCGCCCTCCCACCGCCCGGGGTCGAACGTCTCGGGGTCGGGGAACAGTTCGGGGTTGTGGTGCAGCGCGTAGGCGCTGTAGAGGATCATCGTCCCCTCGGGCACGGCCTTCCCGCCGAGCTCGGTGTCCTGCGCCGCCACGCGCATCGCCATCCACGACGGCGGGTAGAGCCGCAGCGCCTCGGTGATGACGTTACGGGTGTACGGCAGGGCCGGCAGGTCGTCGTAGACCGGGGTGCGCCCGCCGAGCGCCTCGTCCACCTCGGCGTGCAGCCGCTTCTCCACCTCGGGCAGGGTACCCAGCAGGTGGAAGACGAACGCCAGCGTGGAGGCGGTGGTCTCACTGCCGGCGACGAGGAAGGTGACCACCTGGTCGAGCACCTGGTCCTCGGACAACTTCTCGCCGGTCTCGGGGTGTTCGGCGCGCAGCAGGGTCGAGAGCAGATCGCCGTGGTCGGCCTCGGAACGGCGGCGTCCGATCATGTCGGCGACGATCTCGCGCAGCCGGGTGTTGGCGCGGTCGTAGGCGCGGTTGCCGGGGGTCGGCAGTTTCTCCATGATCCCCAGTGGCGCGACGGTGCGTTTGTAGATGCCGTGCGAGACGGTCCGCAGGCACTGCCTGGCCTCCTCGACGGTGGCCTCGTCGAGGCCGGTGGAGAACAACGTCCGCGCCGCCACCCGCATCAGCAGGGCGTGCATCGCGTCCCCGATGTCCCGGGTCTCCCCCGGCTGCCAGCGGTCGGTGACCGCACGGGTGTCGTCAGCGACGGCGGTGGTGTAGGCGGCGATCCTGGTGGAGTGGAACGCGGGCTGGACCAGCCGCCGTTGGGAGCGGTGCTCCTCACCGCGCGATACCGAGAGGCTGTTGCCGAGGAGTTGCCGCGCCTTGTCGAAGACGCCTCCCTTGTCGAAGACGCGCGGATTGAGCAGCACCTGCCTGACCAGCTCCGGGTGGGCGGCGAGGTAGACCCGGCTCGGACCGAGCCGCACCTCGACCAGGTCGCCGTGGGCGGGCAGCGAGGCGAGGAAGCCCAGCGGATCACGCCACAGGGACAGCACGTGCCCGAGCAGGGGCAGCGCTCCCGGGGCGGTGCCGGAGCGCCAGGACCTGTCCACCGGGGCGGACTTCACGGATGCCACGGGACGGTCCCCCTAGTGGATGAGCGAGTTGACGTCGTTCAAGGCCGCCCGGTAGCGCCGGTCGCGGGTGGTCCACACGAAGTTGCCGTGGACGAGGTCGAGCAGCACGTCACGGGTGACGTCGTCGAACGCCTTGATGCATTCGATGTCCTCGGCCATGTCGTCCAGCCGGTCCTGGAAGAAGCGCCGGAAGTCGCTCTCGTCCGCCACGTCGCACAGCCGGAAACAGTTGGTTATCTGACCGAGCGCGTTCTCGCGGTCGTACGAGTAGAAGTCGTTGACGATGGCGAGACCGCGCGTCGTCATCCGGGCGGCGAGCCCCGTCTTGGCGTGCTCGGTGAACTCGGGGTGCCGGTAGATCGGGTAGGACATCTTCATCCAGAAGTCCACACCGACGTCGGTGACCCGGAAGCGGAAGTACTGCTCGGGCGACGTGGTGCAGAGCACCCGCTTGACCGGCGAGTCACGGAACATGTGGTCGCTGGTGATGAATGCGCGGGCGCCCTCGTACGCGAACGCCGCGTCCGTGCCGTCGTAGTAGCGCTCGCACACGGCCCGCAACTGCGGCAGGAAGAGGTCGAAGTCGTGCAGCTCGGGGTCCATGTCGTCCCACACGAACGTCACGCAGTTGAGGACGCAGACGGCCTTGAACGCCTCCATGTCCTTGATGTGGCGGGCGCTCTGCGACCAGCGCACGACGTCCATGTACGAGATCCAGCGCTTGTCGGAGACGGTCTTGCCGAGCGGTGCGACGGCGCGGTTGCAGGCGTCGATGACCTCGCGCAACTCGGCGTCGGTCAGCGCCACCTTCTGCTGGGGGTGCTCGATGTGCCGGGAGAACAGCTCGGCGAACCGGTGGGTGGCTTCCTGCCGGTAGCGCGCCGTGCCGTCGGCGGCGGGCGCCGGTGCGGCCTGGTCCGGTGCGGCCTGGTCCGGCGCGGCGGCAGCAGTGGTCAGGTCTGTGCTCATGAGTTCCTCCTGGTGGCCTTGCGCGCGAGGTGTTTGAGGTCGGCGGTGGCCCCCGGTGTGAGCGGGGCGGATTCGAGGGCGTGCAACGCCTGCCGGTAGCGGTCGTCGATCATGCGCTCCACGGCGTCCCTGGCTCCGGTGCGCGCGAACAGGGCCCGGACCTCCGCTGCGCCCGTCTCGTCGAGGAGCGGGTCGCCGACCAGGGTGCGCAGCCTGGCGGCCTGCGCCGGGTCGCAGGCCCGCAGGGCGAAGGCCACCAGGGCGGTGTTCTTGCCGGCCCGCAGATCGTCCAGGTGCGACTTGCCGGTGTCCGCGACATCGCCGTACACGCCCAGGATGTCGTCACGGAGCTGGAACGCCTCGCCCAGCGGTATGGCGTAGGCGGTGCAGGCCGCCAGGGTCTCGGGGCCCGCTCCCGCCAGGGCCGCCCCGATGTGCAACGGGCGCTCGATCGTGTATTTGGCGGTTTTGTAGCGGTTGACCGTCAGGGTGGCATCGACATCGTCGGAGAGTTCACCCGTCGCCCGCAGATCCAGGTACTGCCCGAGCATCACTTCGGTGCGCATCTCGGCTATCAGCGGCAGCACGCTTTTGTATTGCGCGGGGGTGAGTCCGGCCGTGTGCAGGAGTTCGTCGGACCAGGCGAAGGCGAGGTCGCCCAGAAGCACGGCAACACTGAGCCCGAAACGCTCCGTGCGATCGTCCCCCCTTTTTCCGGCGAACATCCTGTGGATGGTGGGAAGGCCGCGTCGCGTATCGCTGTCGTCCATGATGTCGTCGTGAATGAGGGCGAACGCGTGGAACATTTCGAGCGAGGCGGCGACTTGCACGAGGGACGGGTCTTCTTCGTTCCCCCCGGCCCCTCTCCAGCCCGTCGCGCACAGCAGCGGGCGAATGCGTTTCCCGCCTGCCAGGAATTCCGCGAAGCGGCCCAGCAGGCGGACCATCTGCGGTTCCTGTGCGTCGTTCTCCTTCTTCCTGAGGAAGTCTTCCAGGGCGGTGTTGACGGCGTCTTTCACCATTCCCGCTTCGAGCAGGGCGGGAGGCATGGTCGGCGTACTCATCTGTCTGTTTCGTCCCCCTCCGGGATCTGCCACGTCGATTCCGCGCACGCCAAGGGCCGGGCCGTCGCGCGCCGTTGCGCGCCGAATCCCGTCGGGCCGGGTGCGGGGTGGGGTGTACGGGGCGCGGCTGCCGGGTCGAGCCTCAGGGCACGAGGTCGACGCGCAGCTCACCGAGGCCGCGGGTGTTGACCTGCCGACGCCGCACGACGTCCTCGCAGGCCGGGGTCACGTCGCGGTAGCGGCCGGCGAGTTCGGTGGAGGCCAGCCGGAGCCCGGTCTTCGCGAGCACCGCGCCGAGCCGGACCGTCGCCGTGGAGCCGGCCGGGACGGTCGCGCCCGCGGTCCCGGTGCCCTGGGTGCTGATGCGCGCCACGAGCTGGGTCGGTGCGTCGTGGCGTGGCAGTTCGTCGATGCCGTCCTGGACGGGACCGGGGTCGGCTCGCAGCGCCTGCAGCCGGTCGGGGTGGCGCAGCAGGCCCGGCACACCGTTGCCGACGAGGTTGACGGCCGTCCCGTGGCCGCCCGCGAAGAACGCCGTGACGTTGGCGACCAGGCCGGCGCGGCGCCCGCCGAGCCCGCAGAAGACCGTGACCGGCACCCGCGCGGCGAACACCGGATCGGCCGGGCCGCGCTGCCCGACCCATCCGCGGCCCTGCGGGTGCGCGCTGCTCGACCGAGGGCGGCGGACGGACGGCGCGACTGCGTCGCGCCCCGGGACGACCCGATGTCCACAAGGCGTGCGATGGACAGGATTTGCCTCGCGAAGTCGTCGATAGAGCGGATATGGGTCATTTCGTAAGCGTGGATCGCGCGCATTGAACGGAGGCGCGTCCCCTGCTGGCTTCATACCCCGTCCCCCCGGCCCTTGACTGTCCGACAGGGACCGTCGGTCATTGAGGTCCCCGAACTCGTTACCGAATACTAGACACATGACGACCGCGTGCGACAAGAGTGCCAGGACCAGCTCCGCAGGCCTGTGGGTGACATGGCATCCGTCACTGCCGCGAGAACCCCTTGCTCTCTGGACAGATTCGACGACGGAGTACTACGTTCGAGGAGCTGAACCGAAGGACCGATCGGCACCACGGGGGGCAACAGTGCGGCGTACCGCTTTCCACGACGACCACGAGGCGTGCCCTGCCGTCCTGCGGGACTTCGTCGCGGCAGGGGCCGCGCCCGTGTATCACGAGTGGGAGACCGCGGGCCCGGGCCCCGTGATTTTTACCTGAAACTGGCGGGCCGGTATCCCCGGTTTCGGTGTTTCCGAGGAGTGCGGGGCGCGGGCGGGGCCGTCTTCGGCGGCACCAGTGCCCATTTCGGACTTCTTGCGACTTTCGTCAAATACACCACGGACGAGCAGAAGAAGCGACGACTGCCCGCCTCCGCCACCGGCGAGCTGATGACGGCCATCGCCGTCACGGAGCCGGGTGCCGGCTCCGACGTCGCGGGGCCGGGTGCCGCGGGAGCCGTCCGAGGGCGGCGCGCACCACCTGCTGAGCGGCGTCAAGTCGTTCGTCTCCG
This sequence comes from Kitasatospora phosalacinea, assembly GCF_000717185.1. Taxonomy (GTDB): domain Bacteria; phylum Actinomycetota; class Actinomycetes; order Streptomycetales; family Streptomycetaceae; genus Kitasatospora; species Kitasatospora phosalacinea_A. Next base: position 23,691 of record NZ_JNYE01000034.1, read on the forward strand.
GGGGCGCCCAGGCCGGTCCGGTGCTTGTCGCCCGCCGCACCTCCGGCGCAGAGCGGGACGACAGGCGCGGAGGGCTGTCACTGCTGGCCGTCGACACCGCTCCTCCGGCGTCACCGTCAGCCCGGAGCCGACCGCCCTCGGGCTGCGCTCGTCGGACATCGTCGAGACGACGTCCACCGACGTACGGGTCCCCGCGGAGCACCTGGTTGGCGGGCCAGGCAACGCGGCTCCGCCTGCCCGGCGGACGTCTTCCAGGATGCCAAGCCCGTGCCGGAGGACTGCAGGGCCGACGCCGACGCTCGGCAGGCGGTCGCCGACGCTCGGCAGGCGGTCGCCGACCGGCCGCCCGACGCCTTCGGCGCCGGGGAGTTGACGTCCGACGAGGCTGCTTCGGCCGAGCTGCTCTGCCCGGGGACCGCGACCCGGGGTATCGGCAAGTGCCTTCAGTTGAGCAGGGGGGTTCGACACGGGCGTTGCGGAAGCCGTAGGTCGGACGGTCCGGATCGTGCGACGATGCCGGTATGAATCGACTGGCCAAGTCTCAGTCGCCCTATCTGCGCCAGCACGCCGACAACCCCGTGGAGTGGTGGGAGTGGGGCCCCGAGGCGTTCGCGGAGGCGGAGCGGCGGGGGGTGCCGGTGCTGCTGAGCGTGGGGTACGCGGCGTGTCACTGGTGTCACGTGATGGCGCACGAGTCGTTCGAGGACGAGGCGACGGCGGAGTTCCTGAACGGGCGGTTCGTGGCGGTGAAGGTCGACCGGGAGGAGCGGCCGGACGTCGACGCGGTGTACATGGAGGCGGTGCAGGCGGCCACGGGGCAGGGCGGGTGGCCGATGACGGTGTTCCTGACGCCGGGGAAGGAGCCGTTCTACTTCGGGACGTACTTCCCGCCGGAGCCGCGGCACGGGATGCCCTCGTTCCGGCAGGTGCTGGAGGGGGTGGACAAGGCCTGGACGGGGCGGCGCGCGGAGGTGGCGGAGGTCGCGGCGCGGATCGGGCGCGACCTGGCGGAGCGGGCCTCGGTGTACGCGGTGGGCAGCGGGGTGGGGGAGGTGCCGGGGGAGGGCGAACTGCACGCGGCGGTCGTGGAGTTGACGCGGTCGTTCGACGAGCGGCGGGGCGGTTTCGGCGGGGCGCCGAAGTTCCCGCCGTCGATGGTGCTGGAGTTCCTGCTGCGGCACCACGCGCGGACCGGGTCCGCGGCGGCGCTGCAGATGGTGGAGCGCACCTGCGAGGCGATGGCCCGCGGCGGGATCTACGACCAGTTGGGCGGCGGCTTCGCCCGCTACGCGGTGGACGCGACGTGGACGGTGCCGCACTTCGAGAAGATGCTGTACGACAACGCGCTGCTGCTGCGGGTGTACCTGCACCTGTGGCGGGCCACCGGGGAGGAGCGGGCGCGCCGCGTCGCGCTGGAGACCGCGGACTTCCTGCTGCGCGAACTGCGCACCCCCGAGGGCGGGTTCGCCTCCGCGCTGGACGCCGACTCGCCGGACCCGGCGAGCGGGAAGAACGCCGAGGGCGCGTACTACGCGTGGACGCCCGGGCAGCTGGAGGCGGTGCTGGGGGAGGCGGACGCCGCCCTCGCGGTGGAGCTGTTCGACGTCACGGGGACGTTCGAGCACGGCAGTTCGGTGCTGCAACGGCCGAAGGACCCGCAGGACGAGGAGAAGTACGCCGAGATCCGGGCGAAGCTGTTCGAGGCGCGGGCCGGGCGTCCGGCGCCCGCGCGCGACGACAAGGTGGTGGCGGCCTGGAACGGGCTGGCGGTCGCCGCGCTCGCCGAGACCGGTGCGCTGCTGGAGCGCCCGGACCTGGTCGAGGCCGCCGAGCGGGCCGCCGACCTGCTGATCGCCGTGCACCTGACCGCGGACGGCCGGCTGCTGCGCACCTCGCGGGACGGCCGGGCCGGGGCCAACGCGGGCGTGCTGGAGGACTACGCGGACACCGCGGAGGGCTTCCTCGCGCTGTACGCGGTCACCGGCGAGAGCTCCTGGCTGCAACTGGCGGGGGAGCTGCTCGACGTGGTGCTGCGGCACTTCACGGATGACGTGTCGGGCGCGCTGTACGACACCGCGGACGACGCCGAGCAGCTGATCCGCCGCCCGCAGGACCCCACCGACAACGCCACCCCGTCCGGGTGGACCGCTGCCGCCGCGGCCCTGCTGACGTACGCCGCGTACACCGGTTCGGCCCGGCACCGCACCGCCGCCGAGCGGGCGCTCGGCATCGTCTCCGCCCTCGGTACCCGCGCCCCCCGGTTCATCGGCTGGGGCCTGGCCGCGGCCGAGGCGCTGCTGGACGGCCCCCGCGAGGTCGCCGTGGTCGGCCCCGCCGACGACCCGGCCCGGGCCGCGCTGCACCTGGCCGCGCTGCGCTCCACCGCCCCCGGCGCGGTGGTCGCGGTCGGCGAGCCCGGTGGGTCCGGCGAGCCCGGCGACGCCGAGGTGCCGCTGCTGGCCGACCGCCCGCTGTTGGACGGCCGCCCCGCCGCGTACGTGTGCCGGCACTTCGTCTGCGAGCGCCCGACCGCGGACCCGGCGGAACTGGCCGAGCGGCTGCGAGACTGAGCGGGGAGGCGGCGTGGGCGGATAACCGGTGGTCGCCGCCGCGGCGGGCGGGAGAGGATGCGGCATGGGCTGGACACTCACCACGTCGCTGGACGAATTCCGCACCGCCGCCGGTCCGTTCCTGGCGGCCCACCCCGTCGAGAACACCGTGCTGCTCACCATCGTCGACCGCATCGGCCGGGACGGCCCGCAGGTCTACGGCGACGCCCCGCCGCGCTACGGCTGGTGGCGGGAGCCGGACGGCGCCGTCACCGGCGTCACCCTGCGCACCCCGCCGTACGGGCAGCGCCTGGGCCGGATGACCGCCGCCGCGGCCGAGGGACTGGCCCGGCAGCTCGCGGACGGCGACCAGCAGCCGGACGACGTGGGCGGCGGGCGGGAGGCCGTGTTCGCCTTCGCCCGGGAGCTGGAGCGGCTCACCGGCTGCGGCTGGGCCGTCGCGACCAACGAACGGCTGTACCGGCTCGGCGAGTTGACGCCCCCGCCGACCCCTCCGGCCGGGCGGGCCCGGCTCGCCGCCCCGGCGGAGCGGGAGCTGGTCGCCCGCTGGCTCGCCGCGTTCGCCACCGAGGCGCAGGTGAACGTCCCCGGCGACCTGCAGGCCGACGCCGACCAGCGGATCGCCGCGGGCACCCTGCTGCTCTGGGAGGACGGGGACGCCCGCGTCACCTCCCTCGCCGGGGCGAGCCCCGCCGTCGCCGGGATGTCCCGGATCGGCCCGGTCTACACCCCGCCGGAGCTGCGCGGACGCGGCTACGCGAGCGCCCTGACGGCGGCGGCCTCCGCGCACGCCCGGGCGGGCGGCGCGGCCGAGGTGCTGCTCTACACCGACCTCGCCAACCCCGTCAGCAACGCGATCTACCAGCGCATCGGCTACCTCCCGGTCGACGACGCGGTGCACGTCGTCCTCGGCTGAGGGAGCGTGGAGGGCGTCACTCCCAGTCCCAGCGCAGGCCGAGCGGGCAAGGCGTCACTCCCAGTCCCAGCGCAGGCCGAGCAGGCAGGGCGGCAGGTCGGCGGCCACCAGGTGCGCGCAGTGGTGGCCGTCCAGGGTCAACTCCTCGCTCTCCAGGGTCGATTGCTCGGGCGCGCGCCGGGTGAAGCGGTCGCAGCGGACGGGCAGGGCGGACGGGTCGAAGGTGACCTGCAGGACGTACTGCCCGGCGCCCGCGTTGAAGCCGCGGACGTACTCGTGGCTGGGCCCGGTGGACGGGGCCTCGTCGAAGCCGTAGCCGAGCAGGTGGGTGTCGCCGGTGCGCAGGCGGCGGTCCAGCAGGAGTTCGGCGACCAGCAGGTTCGCGGCCGGGTCGCGGCGGATCCGGCCGGGCCGGCAGTTCTCCTCGGCCCGGACCCGGACGCGTTCGATGTCGCCGCCCGGATCGCCCTGGTAGATGGCCAGGTAGCGGTCGATGCCGTCGCGGTGCGCGCGCAGCACGTGCTGGGAGTCGCGGCGCAGCAGCCGCCGGTCCGCGCCGACCCGGATCCGCTCGATGTGGGTGAGGGTGTGCAGGCCGGTGTCGGGCGGCCCGGACAACACGGCGAGCAGCCCGTCCACGGCCTCGGCCGGGCTGATCAGGTCCCGGTACGGGCGGACCGCCGGGCCCGCCGGGACGGGCTCGGGGACGCTGCGGCGCGGGCCGAGCAGTCGGGTCAGCGAGTGCTCCGGCAGCTCCAGGACCTCCTCCAGCACCGCGACGGCGCGCAGCGACTCGGCCCGCTCGGGGCGCCGCAGCCCCTGCTGCCAGTAGCTGAGACTGGTCACCCCGACCTGCACGCCGCGCTGCGCCAGCCGCTCGCGCAGCCGGTGCAGGGCGAGGCCGCGGGCGGTGATCGCGGCCCGTAGGGCCAGGTGGAACGGCCCGGTGCGCAGGGCGAGGGCCAGGTCGGGCGGTGCGGACGGCTGCTGCAAGGCCACCTCCTCGATCGACCGTCGATCGACCGTGAATATTCACACCTCCGGGCCGCCTTGTCATCGGTCCGGACGATATCCGCGCTGCCCAGGGCCGCCGCGTTCACACCGCCACCGGGCCCGTTCACACCCCGACCGCCGTACGGGGAACGGCCGTTGACCTGCGTACGGGCCCGGCCGGATGCTCTTCCCGCGCCGTCCGGACGCGCCGCCCCCACATCCACTCCTCGCCCCTGCCAGGAGGCCAACCCCCATGCCACAGCTCCCGATCCGGCTGCGCCGGACGGTCGCCGCACTCGCCCTGGGCACCCTCGCCCCGGTGCTGAGCGTGTTCGCCACCACCCCCGCCCGAGCGGCCGCCGCCCCCGCGACTGCCGCCCCCGCCGCCGCCCCCGCCGCCGTCCAGGCCCCCGCACTGGCCCCCACGCTGGCCGGCACCTCGCGGATCCTCAACCTCACCATGCAGGCCCAGCAGCAGAGCAACTGGTGCTGGGCGGCCGGCGGCAACACCATCGCCACCTACTACGGCTACGGCTACAGCCAGAACCAGTTCTGCAACCTGGCGTTCGGCCGCTCCGTCAACTCCACCTGCCCCAACAGCCAGGCCAGCCTGGCCGAGGTGCAGAACGCGCTGTACCGGATCGGCATCAGCACCGGTTCGTACGTCAACGGCTACCTGCGCTACTCCACCGTGCAGACCGAGATCGACGCCGGACGCCCGGTCGAGACCCGGATCCAGTGGAGCTCCGGCGGCGGCCACATGAACGTCCTGTACGGCTACGACGTCAACAGCAACTGGCTGTACTGGGGCGACCCGTGGCCGTCCAACTACCGCTACAACTGGGGCGACTACAACTACTACGTGAGCAACGGGTCCTTCTCCTGGACCCACTCCCTGTACCGGATCGGCGCGTGAGGAGCCACACCATGAGCAGCCACCACGTCCACGCCACCCGCAGCGCGACCGCCCTCGCGGCCGTCGCCCTCACCGCCGTCGCCCTCGCCCCGGCGGCGCACGCCTCCGACACCCCTGCCGCGCCCGCCGCGCCTGCCGCGCTCGGCTCCGGCGAGCTCGCCGCGGCCCGCAGTGCGACCCAACAGCCCTCCGTGCTCGACCGGTTGGGGCACTTCTTCGCCCGCAAGGGAGTGCCGCCCACCCAGCCGCTCGGGATCGGCGCGGCCGACGAGGCGAAGGCCGCGACCGCGGCCGCACCCCGCCTCACCGGCGACACCGTGCCCGTCTACACCCTCTCCGCGGCCTTCGTCGCCGGACGGGCCGGAACCCCGGTCGCCGAGGTCGAGTTCGCCGCGACCACCGCCGTCGCCGCGGACGGGCAGCGCGCCTCGGTCTGGACCGCCCGGCAGGACGGCAGCTGGCGGGTCGTCAACATCGCCTCCGGCGGTGACGAGACCGACTACGCGGCCCGGGCCGCGGCGGACGGCGGCACCGCCTTCCGCGAACCCCAGGTCGACGCCTGGTACGAGGTCAAGGGCGGCCGCGTCCTCCCGCTCGACGAGGACGCCCGCCGCTCGGTCGGCGCCCGCGGCACCACCGTCGCCGCCTACCAGCAGCTCGTCCACCAGCGCTACGGGGACAAGCTGCCCGGCTCCGCGTACGACGCCTCCGGCAAGGCGGGCGGCTTCGACACGGCCGCTCCCGCGGGGACGGGCCGCGACGGGGCACCGCTGCCCGCCGCGGGCGCGGCGGTCGGGCTGACCGCCCTGGCGGGGACGGCCCTCGGGCTGCGGCGGCGGCGCAGGGCCCGCATCAAGTACTAGCGCGGAACGGGACAGGGGCCCGAGGCTGTCGCAGGTCCGGGGGACGGATCTGCGGTGGGCTCGGGCTTCCGTCTCGGCCCGAAGCAGCACGGGCATTCCGATGGGCTCCGGCCGCCAGCAGCTCGGACCCGCCGTTCCCCGGGCCCCTGAAGGGGCTGCTTCGCAGCCCGGAGCCCCCGCTGCGCGGGCAGCCGAGGGGGTTGCTTCGTGCAGCTCGGAGTCGCTGCCGCGCGGGCTCCCGAGGGGGTTGCTTCGCAGCGCGGACCCGCTCTCCCCTCAACCCCCGGAGGGGTTGCTTCGCGCGGCTCGGAGTCGCTGCCGCGCGGGCTCCCGAGGGGTTGCTTCGTGCAGCTCGGACCCGCCCTCCCCCCTCCCCCCGGAGGGGTTGCTTCGCAGCTCGGAGCCGGCGTGTTTTCGCGGCTCAGGAGGTGCCCGCGAAGGTGCGGCGGTAGGCGAGGGGGGAGACGCCGATCGCGGTGTGCAGGTGTTGGCGGAGTGAGACGGGGTTGGCGAAGCCGACGCGGGTGGCGATCCGGTCGATGCTGAGGTCGGTGGCTTCGAGGAGGTGGCGGGCCAGTTCGATGCGTTGCCGGGTTAGCCAGCGGCCGGGGCTCTGGCCGGTCTCCTCCTGGAAGCGGCGGGCGAAGGTGCGGGTGCTCATGCTCGCGTGGGCGGCGAGTTCGGCGAGGCCGAGCGGCTGGTCGAGCCGGGCGAGGGCCCATTCGCGGGTGGGGGCGGTGCCGGTGCTGCCGGTGCTGGGCACGGGCTGCGGGATGTACTGGGCCTGGCCGCCGTCGCGCCAGGGCGGGACGACGCAGATGCGGGCGGCGCGGTTGGCGGCGGCGGTGCCGTGGTCGTTGCGCAGGACGTGCAGGAAGAGGTCGACGCCGGCGGCCGCGCCCGCCGAGGTGAGGACGTCGCCGTCGTCGACGAACAGCACGTCGGGGTCGAGCCGGACGCGCGGGAACAGGGCGCGGAAGTGGCCGGTGAGGGCCCAGTGGGTGGTGGCGGGGCGGTCGTCGAGGAGTCCGGCGGCGGCGAGCACGAAGGCGCCGGTGCAGATGGAGATCAGCCGGGTGCCGGGCCGGACCAGGGCGAGCGCGGCGGTGACGGCGGGATCGGGCGCGGAGGTGGTCGGGACGGGCCCGAACGGCGGGATCACCACGGTGTCGGCGGTGGCGAGGACCTCCGGCCCGTGGTCGGGGGTGACGGTGAAGTCGGCGTCGGCGCGGACGGGGCGGCCGTCGACGGTGCAGGTGGTCAGCCGGTAGAGGCCGTCGGTGCTGCCGAACACCCGCTTGGGGATGCCGAGTTCGAACGGGTACACGCCGTCCAGCGCGAGCACCGCGACCCGGTGCGGCGCGGCAGGCGGTGTGGCGGGCGGAGACGCGGACGGAGACGCGGACGGAGACGCGGGCGGAGCGGCGGCCATGGCGGACCTCCTGGCAGGATCCCATCGGACGGTGACCATCTTGCCACTCACGGCGGGCCGCCCGCCCCCGCGAGGCTGGGGGCATGACGAACGACACGACGAACCAGGCCCCCACCATGCGCGCGATCAGCCAGGACGTCCTCGGCGGCCCCGAGGTGCTGCACCTGGTGGAGCGGCCCCGCCCGGTGCCGGGCCCGAGCCAGGTGCTGGTCCGGGTGCGCGCCGCGGGCCTGAACCCGACCGACTGGAAGCACCGGGCCGCGGGCCTCTTCCTCGGGCAGCCGCCGTTCGTGCTGGGCTGGGACGTGGCGGGCACGGTGGAGGCGGTCGGTCTGGGCGTCACGCTGTTCGCGCCGGGCGACGAGGTGTTCGGCATGCTGCCCTACCCGCACGGAGTGGGCTCGCACGCCGAGTACGCGGTCGGCCCGGCCCGGGCGTTCGCCCGCCGCCCCGCCTCGCTGGACGTGGTGCAGGCGGGCGCGCTGCCGCTGGCCGCGCTGACGGCCTGGCAGGCGCTGGTGGACACCGCGCAGGTCCGGGCCGGTGACCGGGTGCTGGTGCACGCGGCCGCGGGCGGGGTCGGGCACCTGGCGGTGCAGATCGCCAAGTCCCGCGGCGCGCACGTGATCGGGACGGCCGGTGCGGCCAAGCACGACTTCCTGCGCCGGATCGGGGTGGACGAGCCGGTCGACTACCGGACGGTCGACTTCGCCGAGGCGGTGCGCGACGTGGACGTGGTGCTGGACACCGTCGGCGGCGACTACCAGCTGCGCTCGCTGCGCACGCTGCGCCGGGGCGGGCTGCTGGTCTCGATCCTGCCGTTCCCGGTCGAGGGCCTGGCCGAGGAGGCGGCCCGGCTCGGGGTGCGGACCGCGATGCTGCTGGTGGAGGCCGACCACGCGGGCATGACCGCGGTCGCGGACCTCGCGGAGCGCGGCCTGCTGCGGGCCGAGATCGCCGGGACGTTCCCGCTGGCGGAGGCCGCGAAGGCGCACGAGGTGGGCGACGGCGGCCGGGTGGCGGGCAAGCTGGTGCTGCTCGGCGACTGAGCCGCCGGCCGGGCCGCCGCCCGGGCGGTCAGTGCGCGGCGAGCCCCTGGAGGTGCTCCAGGGCGAGGTCGAGCAGGTCGGCGAGGTCGTCCCGGCCGCCGCGGTCGGCCCAGTACAGGGAGGTCTCGGTGAGTGCGGCGGAGATCGCGGCGGCGGTGATCCGCAGTTCGAGGGTGGGGGCGTCCAGGCCGGCCCGTTCGGTGAGCAGGTCGAGCAGCATGCCGCGCGGCTGGCCGGCGCCCTCCATCATCCGGGCCCGGACGGAGGGCACGGAGGCGGCCAGCCGCATCCGCTCGTACAGCTCGGCGCGCTCCTGCTCGCTGAGCATCCGGCGGACCAGCCCGACCAGCACCGCACGGGCGGAGGTCAGGAAGGGCTCGCCCGCCGGGCGGGCCCGGATCGCCTCGGCCATCAGCGGGTCGTACTCGTCGGTGAGCAGCAGGTCCTCCTTGACCGGGAAGTACCGGAAGAAGGTGGACGGGGAGACCTCCGCCGCGGCCGCGATCTGGTCGACGGTGGTGGCCTCCCAGCCCTGTTCGGCGAAGAGCCGCACCGCCTCCCGGCGCAGGGTCTGCCGGGTCCTCAGCTTCTTGCGCTCGCGCAGCGACAGCGGGGCCCCGGCGAGTTCCTCCAGGGAGCCGGGGGAGGGGTCGGACGGGCGGGGCCGGGCGCTGCGCGGGGTGGTCATGCCGACGATTCTCCGGGATCGCCCGCCGCCGCGGCCACCGGCCGCACCGGACCGTCGGGCCCCGGCGCGGCGGGCGACGGACCGCGGGGCCCCGGCGCGGCGGGCACCGGCCCGGGGCCCGCGTCGGGTGCGGCCGCCGGGTCGGTGCCGGGCATCCGGGCCGCGACCAGGGCGGCGGAGAGCAGTGCGAGCACCCCGGCGACCAGCATCACCAGCGTCATGCCGTGCAGGTAGGCGCCGTGCGCGGACGCGGCCAGCGCCGGGTCGCCGATCCGCTCGGCGACCGCGTCGGCGGCGGTGACCGAGCCGCGGGCCGACTGCGCGGCGGGCCCGGGCAGGCCGTCGGTGTCGAGGCGGTCGCGGTACCCGGCGGCGAGCAGCGCGCCGAAGACGGCGACGCCGACCGCGCCGCCGACCTGGCGGAGGGTCTGGACCAGGCCGGAGCCGACCCCGGCCTTGGCGGCGGGCAGCAGGAGCAGCGCGGAGGCGGTCGCGGTGATCAGCACCAGGCCGAGCCCGGCGCCGAACAGCGGCAGCCACAGCGCCGTCCAGCCGTAGCCGTCCCCGGCGGAGGTGCGGCTGCCGAGCAGCAGGGCGAGGCCGGTGAGCACCAGCCCGGCGCCGATCACCCCGCGCGGGGCGAAGCGGCGCACCAACCGTTCGCCGGTCCGGGAGGCGACCAGCAGGCCGCCCATCATCGGCATCAGGCGCAGCCCGCTGCCCAGTGCGTCGGTGCCCAGCACGCTCTGGAAGTAGGCGGGCAGCACGAAGAAGCCGCCGAGCAGGACGACCGAGACCAGGGTGACCGCCACGGCGCACCAGCGGAACACCGGCTCGGCCAGCAGCCGGAGGTCCAGCATCGGGTGCTCCCGGTGGCGGCTGCGCCGCACCAGCCAGGTCAGCGCGAGCAGCGACCCGGCCAGCGCGCCGAGCACCCGGGCGTCGTCCCAGCCGAGGTCGCCGCCCTCGATGACGCCCCAGGTCAGTGCGGACAGGCCGCCGATGGCGAGCAGCGCGGCGAGCGGGTCGAGCCGGGGCGCGGCCGGGTCGGCGGACTCGGGGAGCAGCAGCAGGCAGGCGACGGTGCCGAGCAGCACCAGCGGGACGTTGACCAGGAAGATCGACCCCCACCAGTAGTGGCGCAGCAGCAGCCCGCCGACGATCGGGCCGAGCGGGACGCCGATCGCGGTCATGGTGGTCAACAGGGCGGTGGCGCGGCGCTGTTCGGCGGGCGGGAAGACGGCGGGGACGACCGCCATCGACATCGGCATCACGAACGCGGCGGCCAGGCCCATCACCGTCCGGGCGGCGATCAGCGACCCGGGGCCGGAGGCGAGCGTGCCGAGCAGCGAGGCCGCGCCGAACAGGGCGAGCCCGAGCACCAGGGTGCGGCGGCGGCCGAACCTGTCGCCGAGCAGTCCGGCGGGCAGCAGGGCGGCGGCGAACACCACCGTGTAGGCGTCGACGATCCACTGCTGCTGCCCGGTGCCGACCTCCAACTGCCGGGCCAGGTCGGGCAGGGCGACGTTCAGCACGGTGGTGTCGAAGCCGATGACGAGCACGCTGAGCGCGACCGCCACCAGGGCGATCCAGCGGCGCGGGCTGGGCGGTGCCTGGGACGCGGGCATGCGGGGCCTCCATCCGGTAGTTTCTCTCAAATGAGAGTAACTATCAAAAGATGGCTACCGTCAAGCGAAGAGTCCCCTGTGGGATCCCGGCCTCTGTTGTTGATGCGCTGTTGATCCCCCGTTCTCCCTCGGAGGGTGCTGAACATGTCACTGTAGGTGGGGAGTTCCCTGACGGTGCGTCAGGAGACAGGTCGGCCGGCGGGAGGTTTGCCGATGGAGTACGGTGCGGCGCGGTTCTGGAGCGGCGTGGTCGGTGTGCTGGCCGCGCTGGCCGTCACGGCCGGGTACCTGGTCGGCGGGGCCCGCCTGGTCTGGGTGGTCTCCGCGGTCGAGGTGCTGGCGGTGATGGCCTGGGTCGGCCACCGCTTCCGGGGCCGGGTCCACCGGCGCACGGCGGGCGGAGGGCCCGACGCGGCGCACTGCGAGCGCTGCCGTCGGGCCCGGGAGCGGCTGGAGGCGAAGGTCCAGCCGGTACGCCGCTGAAGGGGGGGCGGGTTCAGGCGGTGGCGCTGTACGCCACCAGCGACACCCCCACGTACTGCACGATGAACGCGCCCAGGGTGAGGGCGTGGAACACCTCGTGGAAGCCGAACCAGCGCGGTGACGGGTTCGGGCGCTTGAGGCCGTAGACCAGGCCGCCGGCGGTGTAGAGCAGGCCGCCGACGACGAGCAGCGTCACCACGGCCGGGCCGCCCCGGCGCAGGAAGTCCGGCAGGAAGAACACCGCCGCCCAGCCGAGGGCCACGTAGCACGGGGTGTAGAGCCAGCGCGGGGCGCCGACCCAGAACACCCGGAAGGCGATCCCGGCCAGCGCGCCGCCCCACACCAGCCACAGCAGCACCTGCTGCCGCGCGCCGTCGAGCAGCAGGATGGTGAACGGGGTGTAGGACCCGGCGATGATCAGGAAGATGTTGGCGTGGTCGAGCCGGCGCAGCACCGCCTCGCCGCGCGGGCCCCAGGTGAAGCGGTGGTACACCGCGCTCACCCCGAACAGCATCCAGGCGCTCACCGAGTAGACGACGCAGGCGATCCGCGCCGCCGTCGAGTCGGCCAGGCAGATCAACACGATTCCGGCGGCCAGGGCGGCCGGGAACATCCCGGCGTGCAGCCAGCCACGCCACTTGGGCTTCATGAGCTCCAGCGCTTCCGCGGTCATGGGCAGCATCTTACGGAACCGTAGGTTACTGGCGCGTAGTGAAGTGGTCATCCTCACTCTTGTACGCCGCGTACAAAACCGTCTGCGTGATCAAGGTCTCTCTGGGGCATGCGAGGAGCACCACGGGGCCACCGAATCAGACACTCTGGAGTAAAAATCTCGTCAATGACGCCAATCAGCCGAAGAAGGGGTGTCGCCCCGGGGCTACCGTGTAACCACCCTCAACCCCCGCGAAGCCGTCTCCTGGCCGAGATGGTGTGAAACGGAGCGATCGTGCCGCCTCAGATCTCTGCGCTCGCCGAGTCCGCGCCCACCCGCCACCAGCGCCTGGTGGACTGGGTCAACGAGATTGCCGACCTCACCCAGCCGGACCGCGTCGTCTGGTGCGACGGCTCGGAGGAGGAGTACCACCGCCTCGCCGAACAGCTCGTCGCCCAGGGCACCTTCACCAGGCTCGACCCGGCCAAGCGCCCCGGCTCCTACTACGCGGCCTCCGACCCGTCCGACGTCGCCCGCGTCGAGGACCGCACCTTCATCTGCTCCGAGCGCGAGCAGGACGCCGGCCCGACCAACCACTGGAAGGCCCCCGCCGAGATGCGCGAGGTCTTCGTCGGCGAGGACGGCCTGTTCCGCGGCGCGATGCGCGGCCGCACCATGTACGTGGTGCCGTTCTCGATGGGCCCGGTCGGCTCCCCGCTGGCCGCGTACGGCGTCGAGGTCACCGACTCCGCGTACGTCGCCGTCTCGATGCGCGTGATGACCCGGATGGGGCAGGCCGTGCTCGACCAGCTCGGCGAGGACGGCGAGTTCGTCAAGGCCGTGCACACGGTCGGCGCCCCGCTCGCCGAGGGCCAGGACGACGTGCCGTGGCCGTGCAACAGCACCAAGTACATCTCGCACTTCCCGGAGACCAGGGAGATCTGGTCCTACGGCTCCGGCTACGGCGGCAACGCCCTGCTCGGCAAGAAGTGCTACGCGCTGCGGATCGCCTCCACCATGGCCCGCGACGAGGGCTGGCTGGCCGAGCACATGCTGATCCTCAAGCTCACCCCGCCCTCCGGCGAGGTCAAGTACGTCGCCGCCGCGTTCCCGTCCGCCTGCGGCAAGACCAACCTGGCCATGCTCCAGCCGACCGTCCCCGGCTGGAAGGTCGAGACGATCGGCGACGACATCGCCTGGATGCGGTTCGGCGCCGACGGGCGGCTCTACGCGATCAACCCGGAGGCGGGCTTCTTCGGCGTCGCCCCCGGCACCGGCGAGGACACCAACGCCAACGCGATCAAGACCCTCTGGGGCAACACCGTCTTCACCAACGTCGCCCTCACCGACGACGGCGACGTGTGGTGGGAGGGCCTCACCGAGGAGCCGCCCGCGCACCTCACCGACTGGCGCGGCAACGACTGGACGCCCGCGTCCGGCACCCCCGCCGCCCACCCCAACGCGCGCTTCGCCGTCCCCGCGGCGCAGTGCCCGACCATCGCCCCCGAGTGGGAGGACCAGGCCGGCGTCCCGATCTCGGCGATCCTGTTCGGCGGCCGCCGGGCCACCGCCGTCCCGCTGGTCACCGAGTCCTTCGACTGGCAGCACGGCGTCTTCCTCGGCGCCAACATCGCCTCCGAGAAGACCGCCGCCGCCGAGGGCACCGTCGGCGAGCTGCGCCGCGACCCGTTCGCGATGCTGCCGTTCTGCGGCTACAACATGGGCGACTACTTCGCGCACTGGCTGAAGGTCGGCGCCGACGCGGACGCCGCCAAGCTGCCGAAGATCTACTACGTCAACTGGTTCCGGAAGAACGCCGACGGCCAGTTCGTGTGGCCCGGCTACGGCGAGAACAGCCGCGTCCTGAAGTGGATCGTCGAGCGCCTGGAGGGCACTGCGGCGGGCGTCGAGACCCCGATCGGCGTGCTGCCCGAGGTCGACGGCTTCGACCTGGACGGGCTGGAGCTCACCGACGCCGACCGGGAGCTGCTGTTCACGGTCGACAGGGAGATCTGGAAGCAGGAGGCCGCACTCGTCCCGGCCCACCTGGAGCTGTTCGGCGAGCACACCCCGCGCGAGCTGTGGGACGAGTACCGCGCGCTGGTCGAGCGGCTCGGCGCCTGACCCCACCGGCACCTGACGGAACGTTCGCCCCGCACCCCGGAAGGGGTGCGGGGCGAACGCGCGTGCGGCCGCTACGGCTGGGAGTACCCGGCCAGGAAGTCGCCGATCCGGGTGACCGCGTCCGTGATGTCGTCCGGGTGCGGCAGGGTGACCAGCCGGAAGTGGTCCGGGTCGGGCCAGTTGAAGCCGGTGCCCTGGACGATCAGGATCCGCTGGGCGCGCAGCAGGTCCAGGACCATCTGCGCGTCGTCCTTGATCTTGTAGACCTGCGGGTCGAGCCGCGGGAAGGCGTACAGCGCGCCCTTCGGCTTGACGCAGGAGACGCCGGGGATCTCGTTCAGCAGCCTGTACGCCGCGTCCCGGGAGGCGAGCAGCCGGCCGCCGGGCAGGATCAGGTCCCGGATGGACTGCCGTCCGCCGAGCGCCGCGGCGACCGCGTGCTGGGCGGGCATGTTGGCGCACAGCCGCATCGAGGCGAGCACGTTGAGGCCCTCGATGTAGGAGCGGGCCCGGTGCCGGTCGCCGGAGAGCACCATCCAGCCGGAGCGGAAGCCCGCCACCCGGTAGGACTTGGACATGCCGTTGAAGGTGACGCAGAACAGGTCGGGCGCCAGGGTGGCCAGCGGGGTGTGCTCCACCCCGTCGTAGAGGATCTTGTCGTAGATCTCGTCCGCGTAGACCACCAGCTTGTGCCGGCGGGCGAGTTCGACCAGGCCCTCCAGCAGCTCCTTCGGGTACACCGCGCCGGTCGGGTTGTTCGGGTTGATCACCACGATCGCCCGGGTGCGGTCGGTGATCTTCGCCGCGATGTCCGCCAGGTCCGGGTACCACTCGGCCTGCTCGTCGCAGCGGTAGTGCACCGCGGTGCCGCCGGCCAGCGAGACCGAGGCCGTCCACAGCGGGTAGTCGGGCGCTGGGACGAGCACCTCGTCGCCGTCGTCCAGCAGCGCGGTCATGGCGAGCTGGATCAACTCCGAGACGCCGTTGCCGAGGTACACGTCGTCGACGGTCAGGCCGTGCAGGCCGCGCTCCTCGTAGTGCATGACCACGGCGCGGCGCGCCGAGAGCAGGCCCTTCGAATCGCCGTAGCCGTGCGCGGAGTTGAGGTTGCGGAGGATGTCCTGGAGGATCTCTGGCGGCGCCTCGAAGCCGAACGCGGCGGGGTTGCCGGTGTTGAGCTTCAGGATGCGGTGGCCCTGGTCCTCCAGCCGCATCGCCTCGTCGAGCACCGGACCGCGGATGTCGTAGCAGACATTGGCGAGCTTGCTGGACTGGATGACCTGCATACCCGCCTACTTTACGGGCGCGTCACACCGATCACCGAGTGCTGTTCGCCACCTGGACACGGACGGGCGAACCGCCCCGGGCGGTAGGGTCGCGGCGGACCGCCAGGGGAGGGCCGGATGCTCGCAGCAGTGGTCGGAGCCGCAGTCGGACTGTGCGCGGGGGTGCCGCTGCGGGCGGCCGCCACCAGGTACGCGGTGCCGCCCGGCGAGCCCCGGCGCAGCTGCCTGCCCACCCCGTACGGCCGCTGCCCGCGGCACGGCGAGCGGCGGGTCGGCCCGCCGCCGCTGAGCGTCGAGGCGGTCGCCGCGGTGCTCGGCGCGGTGCTCGGCGCCTGGGCGCCGGGCCGCTGGCTGCCGCTGCTGGTCTGGCTGGCCCTGTTCGGCACCGTCCTGGGCTTCGTGGACGCCGCGGTCAAGCGGCTGCCGGACGCCCTCACCCTGCCGCTGTTCCTCGGCACCGCCGTGCTGGTGCCGCTCACCGACCGCGACCCGGCGGTGTGGCTGCGCTGCGCCCTGGCCGCGGGCGGCCTCGGCCTGCTCTTCCTGCTGATGGCGCTGCTGGCCCCGCTGGGCCTGGGCGACGCCAAGCTGGCGCCGAGCCTGGGTGCGGTCCTCGGCCTGGCGGGCTGGCGGGCGGTGTACGGCGGCCTCTTCTACATGTGGCTCGTCGCGGGGCTGTGGGCGGTGACGCTGCTGGTGCTGCGCCGGGCGGGCCGCCGCAGCGAACTGGCCTTCGGCCCGGCGATGCTGCTGGGCACCCTGGCGGCCCTGCTGGCGGCGGCCCACCGCTGAGGCCCGGCGCTGAAGTCCGGCGCTGAAGTCCGGTGCCCGGTCCGGGGAATGGGCGGGGCCCGCCGTACCCCAGCGGTACGACGGGCCCCTGTGCGTGCGCCCACCCCACCCTCGAGGAGCGGCGCACTGGCTCTGCGTGTTACGGCATGGCGTGCGCGAAGGCGCCGACGTTGTTGGAGAAGTCGTTGCCGTTGTTGGCGTCCCAGTTGGTCGACCAGGTCATCGCGCCGCGGATGGTCGGCCACTTGGCCGGCGGGACGAAGCTGCCGCAGTGGTTGCCGGTGGCCAGGCAGTCCAGCGCGTTGTTCACCACGGTGGAGTTGACGTAGCCGCCGCCCGCCGCCTTGGTGGAGGCCGGGACGCCGATGCCGACCTGGTCCGGACGCAGGCCGCCCTGGATGTGGGTGCAGACCTGCGCGGTGATGAAGTCGATGGTGCCCTGGGTGTACACCTTGCCGTCGCAGCCGTTCATGCCGCCCGAGTTGTAGAACTGGGTGTTGACGACGGTCAGGATGTCCTTGGTGGCGAGCGCCAGCTGGAAGTACGCACCGGCGGTGGAGTACATCCCGATGGTCTCGGGCGCCATGGTCAGGATGAAGCCGGAGCCGACCTTGGCCTGCAGGGTGTGCAGCGCCTGCGACATGTAGGTCGCGTTGACGCCGTTCTCCAGGTCGACGTCGATGCCGTCGAAGCCGTACTGCTGGATCAGCTTGTAGGCCGAGTCGGAGAACGCGGTGGCGGCGGCGGAGCTGGCCACCGAGATGGCGCCGTTCTGGCCGCCGATGGAGAGGACGACCTTCTTGCCGGCCGCGTGCTTGGCGGCGATGTCGGCCTTGAAGTCGGCGTCGGTGTAGCCGCCGAGCTTGGTGGCCAGCGCCGGGTCCAGGGTGAAGGAGATCGCGCCCTGGGTGGTGGTCGAGTCGGCGAAGGAGACCGCGATGATGTCGTACGCGGACTGCACGTCGCGCAGCCTCTGCACGGTCGAGCCGTTGTCGAAGTTCTGCCAGTAGCCGGTCAGGACGTGCTTCGGCAGGCCGGTGTTCGGCGGGGTGGTGGTCGCCGAGGAGGACGGGCTGGGCGAGGAGGACGCCGAGGCCGACGGGGAGGCGCTCTGCGAGGGCGAGGCCGACGCGGAGGGCGAGGCGCTCCTGCTCGGCGAGGCGGAGGCCGACGGCGAGGCCGAGGTGGCGGAGGCCGACGGGGTCGGGGTGGCGGTGCCGCCCGGGCCGATCAGCTGGATGTCGTCCGCGTAGTACGTGGGCTGGCCGTACCAGCCGTGGACGTACAGCGTGACGCTGGTGGTGCCGGCGCCGGTGGTGAAGGTGGTGTTCAGCTGGTTCCAGGCGCTCTGCGCGGACCAGGTGGACGGGTCGGTGCCGCCGGTGCCGCGGGCGCCCAGGTAGACGTACTGGCCCTGGACCCACCCGTTGAGGGTGTAGGCCGTGTTGGGGAGGACCGAGACGGTCTGGGTGCACTCCGCGGTGTCGCTCGCGCCGGGGGTGGCGGCCAGGGCGCCGGTGCCCGAGTGCACCGGGGTGGAGACCGTGCTGGTGGTGCCGACGCACTTCCAGCCCGCCAGGCCGGAGTCGAAGCCGCCGTTGCTGACCAGGTTGCCGACCGCGGCGTTCGCGCCGCCGGCCGACAGGGCCAGGCCGGTGCCGGCCAGGGCCAGCGCGGTCGCGGTGGCGAGGACGGCCGGGATCTTGTTGCGGCGCCGGTGGGACGGCTGCTGCAGGGTACGGGCCATGACAGGCTCCAGTGCAGGGGAGTGGGGGTGTGGGGTGTGGGGAGGCACGCTGGGGAGATCGGGGGGAGAGCCGCCGCGGTGGGGGTCGCGGCGGCTCCGCTGTGGGGGAGGGTCCGCTGTGGTGCTGCTCACACGCTGGACTAGACCAATGGCAAGCGTCAAGACCCGGAATCCGGTTTAGGGGCCGTTTAAGGATTCGGATACCGTTCCGTAGCTTGGCCCGTGCGCGCACTGTGACAAGACCGGTACCTGCGGTTTTGCTGCGCGCAAACCCGGGCGGAGTAGGCTGCCGCAGGGATTTCGCACCCGGAGCAATCAGTACGGAGAGGCCGTTCACGATGGGTCTGCGCGATGTGGTGGAACGCACGCCGGGGCTGCGCACCCTGCTGGACAAGGCCTACCGGCTGTACGGCCGCCGGGTCGAGGTGCACCTGGCCAACACCCCGCACCACATCGGCGTGATCCTGGACGGCAACCGGCGCTGGGCCAAGGCCACCGGCGGCACCACCGCGTACGGGCACCAGCGCGGCGCCGACAAGATCGGCGAGTTCCTGGGCTGGTGCGCGGAGACCGACGTCCGGGTGGTCACCCTGTGGATGCTCTCCACCGACAACCTGGCCCGCCCCGCCGCGGAGCTCGTCCCGCTGCTCGGCATCATCGAGGACACCGTGCGGGGCCTGGCCGAGGCCGGCCGCTGGAAGGTCCACCCGGTCGGCGCCCTCGACCTGCTGCCCGCCCGCACCGCCGAACTGCTCAAGCGCGCCGCCCAGGACACCGCGCACGTCGACGGCCTGACCGTCAACGTCGCGGTCGGCTACGGCGGCCGCCAGGAGATCGCCGACGCCGTCCGCTCCCTGCTGCAGGAGCACGCGGGCCGCGGCACCTCGATCGAGGAGCTGGCCGAGGTCCTCGACGTCGAGCACATCGCGGAGCACCTCTACACCAAGGGGCAGCCCGACCCGGACCTGGTGATCCGCACCTCCGGCGAGCAGCGGTTGTCCGGTTTCCTGCTCTGGCAGTCCGCGCACAGCGAGTTCTACTTCTGCGAGGCCTACTGGCCGGCCTTCCGGAAGGTCGACTTCCTGCGGGCGCTGCGCGACTACCAGCAGCGCAACCGGCGGATGGGGCGCTGACCGCGGGTCAGGTTCCACTACCCCTGGTACGGGTGGGAAAACGTTCGCCTGTCGTGATCCCGCCGTTCGCTCCGGCGCGAATGCGGGGCCCCTCGCCTGGGAACACTCCCTTCAGACCGTCCCCCCGGCCAGCGGGGCCGCGGGGAACGGTGGGCCGCGGGTGACGTCGGGTCACCCGCTCTGGAGGGCTAGTGGTCAGTTCCAAGAGCCGCCGGACACCTGACCGGCGCACGTACGTCCTCGACACCAGCGTGCTCCTGGCCGACCCCCTCGCGATGACGCGCTTCGAGGAGCACGAAGTGGTCCTCCCGGTCGTCGTGGTGACGGAGTTGGAGGCCAAGCGGCACCATCCGGAGCTGGGCTACTTCGCCCGTCAGGCGCTGCGGATGCTGGACGACTACCGGGTCCGGCACGGCCGGCTGGACGAGCCGATCCCGGTCGGCGAGCTCGGCGGCACCATCCGGGTCGAGCTGAACCACTCCGACACCTCGATCCTCCCGGCCGGCTACCGGGTCGGCGGCGGCGAGGCCGACACCCGGATCCTCGCGGTCGCCCGCAACCTCCAGGCCGAGGGCTACGACGTCACGGTGGTCTCCAAGGACCTGCCGCTGCGGATCAAGGCGAGCTCGGTCGGCCTGCTGGCCGAGGAGTACCGGGCCGAGCTGGCGATCACCTCCGGCTGGACGGGCATGACCGAACTGCACGTCCCCGCGGACCAGGTGGACCAGCTGTTCGCCGGCCAGGAGCACGCCCTGCAGGTCGAGGGCGCCGAGCAGCTCCCCGTCCACACCGGCCTGGTGCTGCACTCCGAGCGCGGCCGGGCGCTGGGCCGGGTCGCCCCCGACGGCCGGGTGCAGCTGGTGCGCGGCGACCGCGAGGCGTTCGGCCTGCGCGGCCGCAGCGCCGAGCAGCGGATCGCCCTCGACCTGCTGCTCGACCCGGAGATCGGCATCATCTCGATGGGCGGCCGGGCCGGCACCGGCAAGTCCGCGCTCGCCCTGTGCGCCGGCCTCGAAGCCGTCCTGGAGCGCCGCCAGCACCGCAAGGTGATGGTCTTCCGCCCGCTGTACGCGGTCGGCGGCCAGGAGCTCGGCTACCTGCCCGGCAGCGAGGCCGAGAAGATGGGCCCCTGGGCCCAGGCGGTCTTCGACACCCTCTCCGCCGTCACCACGCCCGACGTGATCGAGGAGGTCATCTCCCGCGGCATGCTGGAGGTCCTGCCGCTCACCCACATCCGCGGCCGCTCGCTGCACGACGCCTTCGTGATCGTGGACGAGGCCCAGTCGCTGGAGCGCAACGTGCTGCTCACGGTGCTCTCCCGGATCGGCCAGAACTCCCGCGTGGTCCTCACCCACGACGTCGCCCAGCGCGACAACCTGCGGGTCGGCCGGTACGACGGGGTGGTCGCCGTGGTCGAGAAGCTGAAGGGCCACCCGCTGTTCGCCCACGTCACGCTCACGCGGTCGGAGCGCTCGCCGATCGCCGCCCTGGTGACCGAGATGCTGGAGGACATCCAGCCCTAGGCATAACCGGACACAACGGGGCAAAGGGGCCTGGCGCATAGCGTCAGGCCCCTGCGCTGTCAGTCGAACTGACGTCCCTTCGGCGGCCCCCCGGCCAAAGCCGCAGGTCGAAAAGTTTGTGAGATCCGCCACGGCACAGGGAATTGCGTAGACACGCCCGCGTGCGGCATGGTGAGGGTTCTGTCAGGCCCCGCGTACGGCAATGCACGCCCGGCAACTCCGGTCGGCGGGCGCACAACTGAACACCGCAGAGCCGTACGCCGCTCGTTCCAGCCGCAGTTCCCGGACGTCGTCCGGGAGGCGGCGAGCCCGAGCCTCCCGTGACCAGCGTTCGACGGAGGCCAGTGCCCGGGGCAGATACGCGCCCGTACGGTCACAGGACGGGCGACGCTGGAAGGAAACCATGTGACTCGGATCTCGGTCCGGGGAGTCGCTGTCGCCTCCGCCACCGCGGTGACCGCCGTGGGTGCCGTCGTGGGTGCGGCCTCTGGCAGTGAGGGCAAGGCCGACGTCCAGACGGTCGATGTCGCGAGCGCCACGCTGCTCGCCGACGCTCCCACCGGCACGCAGGCCCAGAACGTCAGCGACGGCATCGGCCGTCAGGCCGACGCCCAGCAGGTCTCCGCCGACGCCGCCGCCAAGAAGGCCGCCGAGGAAGCCGCCCGGCAGAAGGCCGCGGCCGACGCCCAGGCCAAGGCCGACGCGGACAAGGCCGCCAAGGCGGCCGAGGAGAAGCGCGCCAAGGAGGAGGCCAACCGCGCCGCCGCCCGCAGCGTGCTGGCCACAGTCAGCCCCGGCTCCGTCCAGGACATGGCGCTGCAGATCGTCGGCGACGCCAACCAGTTCCAGTGCTTCAGCCAGATCGTGAAGCGCGAGAGCGGCTGGGACTACACCGCCACCAACGCCTCCTCCGGCGCCTACGGCCTGGTGCAGGCGCTGCCCGGCTCCAAGATGGCCACGGCCGGAGCGGACTGGCGCACCAACCCCGCGACCCAGATCAAGTGGGGCCTGAACTACATGAACAGCCGCTACGGCAGCCCCTGCGGCGCCTGGTCGTTCTGGCAGTCCCACCACTGGTACTAGGCCCGCCGGCCCCGTACGCACACCGAAGGGCCCGCCCCCCGCTCTCCCGCGGGGCGCGGGCCCTTCGTGCTGCCGCCGCGAGGCGGTGGCCACGGCGCGGGCCGCCCCGCCCCGGCGGCGCTGACCAGTGCACCGCGGGCGGTGACGGCTCGGTGCGGACGCGGGGGAACGGAGCGGGTCCTGGTTTTCTCCGCTCCCGGCCGGTCCGCCGACGGAAGGTCCGTTCTGCTCACACCCCTTCCCCCCATCCCCCTGGCGAAACCTCCGGAAAGCTGGTGAATTGCCGGAATTTCCCGGTGGTTCGCCGAGACACCCCTGAGACCGGGCGCCCCACCGGCGGGTAGCGTTCCTCACCGACGGCCGCGCGATCCGCGGCCCGGAGCAGACGACGCGTGCGACACGGGGGGACCGGCAGTGACGGAAGAGACGGGCGGTGGCCGCTGGCGCGGCATCGCCAAACTGGGGGCGGTCGCGGCCGGCCTGTTCGCCGCGGCCGAACGCCGCCGCCGCGCGGCCATCTCCGCCGAGGCGCACGTCCTCGCCAACGAACAGGCCGTCGAACTCGCCGCCGAACGGGCCGCCCTGCGCACCGCCGAGCAGACGGCCCGTCAACTCGCCGGGCGCACCGGCGGATCGGCGGACGCACCAGCCGCACCACCGGAAGGAGGGGCCGTGCGCACCGACGACACCGTCCCCGCCCCGCGCGCCCCGCAACCCGCCGAGCAGCAGCTCGGCGGCGTGCCGCTCGGCCGTCCCGCCAACCCGGTCGAGGCCGTGCCCTGGAGCCTGCGGGTCGCCGCCGAGTCCACCTGGCGGCTGCTGCTGATCGGCGTCGCCCTCTACGTGCTCTTCCTCGTCATCGACACCCTCAAGCTGGTCGCCTTCTCCGCGGTCGCCGCCCTGCTCATCTCCGCGCTGCTCGAACCCACCGTCTCCTGGCTGCGCCGGCGCGGCGTGCCCCGCTCGCTGGCCGCCGTCGTCACCTTCCTGGCGGGCCTGGCCAGCATCGGCCTGGTCGGCTGGTTCGTGTTCTGGCAGGTCTCCAGCAACCTCGACTCGGTCACCACCCAGGTCCAGGACGGCGTGCGGCAGCTGCGCGACTGGCTGCTCAACGGCCCCTTCCACCTCACCCCGGACCAGCTCAACAACGTCACCAACCAGATCACCACCGCCATCGGCAAGAACTCCGAGGCGCTCACCTCGGCCGGCTTCACCGGCGTCACCATCGCCGTCGAACTGCTCACCGGCGTGGTGCTCACCGCGTTCACCACCTTCTTCCTGCTCTACGACGGCGCCCGGATCTGGAGCTGGGTGCTGCGCGGACTGCCCCGGCACTCCCGCTACGCGATGGCCGGCGCGGGCCCCAAGGCCTGGGCCACCCTCACCGCGTACGTGCGCGGCACCGTCGCCGTCGCCTTCATCGACGCGCTCTGCATCGGCATCGGGATCAGCATGGTCGGCGTGCCGATGGCGATCCCGCTCGCGGTGATCATCTTCCTGGGCGCGTTCGTGCCGCTGGTCGGCGCCCTGGTCACCGGCACCATCGCGGTGCTGATCGCCCTGGTCGCCACCGCCAGCGTCGGCAAGGCCCTGGTGGTGCTGGTGATCCTGATCGGCGTCCAGCAGCTGGAGGGCCACATCCTGCAGCCCCTCATCCTCGGCCGCGCCGTCCGGGTCCACCCGCTCGGCGTGGTCCTCGGCGTCGCCGCGGGCTCCATCATCGGCGGCATCCCCGGCGCGATCGTCGCCGTCCCGCTGATCGCCGTCACCAACACCGTCACCGGCCACCTGCGCCAGCGCAACGCGGCCGGGCAGGAGGTCTTCCAGGCCATCGAGGCCGCCCGGAAGCAGTAGCGGCCGCCCGCACGCGGAAAGGTCCGCCCGGGGGGAGAACCCCTCCCCGGGCGGACCTTTCCGTTCGGCGTGCTCAGCGCGGCAGCTGCGCCTCCGCGTCCAGCACCGCGGCGACGGCCTGGACGGTCGCGGCGATCTTCACCGCGGCCTGCACCACCTCGCGGTCGACGCCCGCCTTGCGCAGCACGCCCTCGTGCGAGTCGAGGCACTGGCCGCAGCCGTTGATCGCCGAGACGGCGAAGGACCACAGCTCGAAGTCGACCTTGTCGACGCCCGGGTTGCCGATGATGTTCATCCGCAGACCGGCCCGCATCGTCCCGTACTCCTTGTCGGAGAGCAGGTGCAGCGTCCGGTAGTAGACGTTGTTCATCGCCATGATCGCGGCCGCGCCCTTGGCGGCCTCGTAGGCCTCGGGCTTCAGGTTGGCCCTGGCCTCGGGCTCCAGCTCGCGCAGCACGATCGGGGAGCGGGTGGCCATCGCGCAGGCGAGGACGGTGCCCCAGAGCTGCTGCTCGGGCAGGTCGGAGTTGCCGATCACGGAGCCGAGGTTGAGCTTGAGGTCCTTGGCGTAGTCCGGCAGGGCGGCCTTGAGTTCGTCGAGCGCCATCGGTCAGCCGGCCAGCAGGGACTGGGCGTCGAGGGTGTCCTCGCCCTTGGTCCAGTTGCACGGGCACAGCTCGTCGGTCTGCAGGGCGTCGAGGACCCGCAGCACCTCCTTGGGGTTCCGGCCGACGGAGCCGGCGGTCACCATGACGAACTGGATCTCGTTGTTCGGGTCGACGATGAACACCGCGCGCTGGGCGGTGCCGTCCGCGCCCTCGACGCCGCAGGCCCGCATCAGGTCGTGCTTGACGTCGGCGAGCATCGGGAAGGGCAGGTCGCGCAGGTCCTTGTGGTCCTTGCGCCAGGCGTGGTGGACGTACTCGGAGTCGCCGGAGACGCCGAGGACCTGGGCGTCGCGGTCGGCGAACTCCTCGTTCAGCTTGCCGAACGCGGCGATCTCGGTCGGGCAGACGAAGGTGAAGTCCATCGGCCAGAAGAACACCACGCGCCACTTGCCCTCGTAGGACTTGTGGTTGATCTCGGCGAAGGCGTTCGCGGCATCGAGGTCCACGCAGGCGTTGAGTTCGTACTCGGGGAACTTGTCGCCGATCGTCAGCACGTCGCATCTCCAGGGTTGGGACGAGGGTTGTCCGGATTGCGGACACTTCCCACCTTTGCACAAGCCAACTGATCAGTGAAATCGGTTCTGCCGCAGGCCGCGATAGGCAAGTCCGATCAGTGCGGCAGACTGGAACGGAGCACCCCCGTCGACCGGCAGGAAGCACCGCCCCGTGAAGCCCAGCGCACCCCGCACCCCCACCGTCTCCCAGCTGCGGGCCTTCGCCGCGGTCGCCGAGCACCGGCACTTCCGGGAGGCGGCCGCCGCGATCGGCACCAGCCAGTCCGCGCTGTCCGGGGCGGTCGCCGCGCTGGAGGAGTCACTCGGCGCGCAGCTCGTCGAACGCACCACCCGCCGGGTCGTGATCACCCCGCTCGGGGAGCGGATCGCCGAGCACTCCCGCCGGGTGCTGTCCGCGCTGCACGCGCTCACCGAGGAGGCCGAGGCCGCCCGCCGCCCGTTCACCGGGCCGCTGCACCTCGGGGTGATCCCCACCGTCGCACCGTACCTGCTGCCCACCGTGCTGCGGCTGGTCCGCGGCGCCTACCCCGACCTCGAACTGCACGTCCACGAGGAGCGCACCCCCTCGCTGCTGAACGGCCTGGCCGACGGGCGGCTCGACCTGCTGCTGCTCGCGCTGCCCGCGGGCGGGGCGCTGCCGGTGGCCGAGATCCCGCTGTTCGACGAGGACTTCGTGCTGGTCGTGCCGCCCGGGCACGCGCTCGCCGGGCGGGCCGACGTCCCCCGGGACGCGCTGCTCGACCTCGACGTGCTGCTGCTGGAGGAGGGGCACTGCCTGCGCGACCAGGCGCTCGACATCTGCCGCGAGGTCGGCGCCGAACCGGCCGGCGGCAGCACCCGGGCCGCCGGGCTCTCCACCCTGGTCCAGCTGGTGGCCGGCGGCCTCGGCGTCACCCTGCTGCCCGCCACCGCCCTCGACGTCGAGGCCGGACGCACCGACCGCCTCGCCGCCGTCCGCTTCGCCCGCCCCGCCCCCGGCCGCCGGATCGGCCTCGCCCACCGCCCCGGCTCCGCCCGCACCAACGAGTACGGCCGGTTCGCGGCCGCCCTCCGCG
The DNA here is from genome assembly GCF_000717185.1 of Kitasatospora phosalacinea. Classification (GTDB taxonomy): domain Bacteria; phylum Actinomycetota; class Actinomycetes; order Streptomycetales; family Streptomycetaceae; genus Kitasatospora; species Kitasatospora phosalacinea_A. The sequence goes on from NZ_JNYE01000034.1 coordinate 49,661, forward strand.
AGGCCCTGCGGGGCCTGCCGGTCCGCCTCGCCGCCTGAGCGCCCCCGCCCCACCCGAACGGGCGACGGCCGCACCGCACCGCCGGGTTGACGCCGCGTCACGTTAACCTGACGGCCGGGCGTGTGCGGGCCGGGGCGTGGGCATAAACCGCTCCGAGGGGGTGGTCCGGTGTACGTGTCGCGGATCAGGGTGTCCGGCGTGAAGTGCTTCACCGGCGCGCGGGAGGTCGACCTGACGATCCCGCCGGAGCCGGGCTGGACGGTGTTCGCCGGCCCGAACGGCAGCGGGAAGAGCACCCTGCTGCGGGTGCTCGCGATGGCGCTCGGCGCCCTGCCCACCGGCCCCGCGGCCCGCTGGGGCGCCGACGGCTGGGTCCGGGCCGACCCGGCCCCGCGCTGGCGGGTCGGCGACCCGCCGGGCCCCCCGCGCGCCCACCACCCGCTGCCCGCCCTGGGCCGCCGCACCCCGCTGGACGCCGAACTCGCCGCCGAGGTGCTGCCCCCCGGCTGGCGGGTCAGCGACCCCGAACGGCAGTACGTCGCCCGGGCCGGACTGGAACTCCCGCTGGACGAACTCGGCGACGGCACCGCCGAGTTGGTCCGCCTGCTCAGCCAGCTCGCGGCCGCCCCCGCCACTCCGGGCCCGGTGCTGCTGGACGACGTCGACCGGCACCTGCACCCCGCCTGGCAGCAGCGGATCGGCCCCTGGCTCACCGAGCGCTTCCCGCACGCCCAGTTCCTGGTCGCCACCCACAGCCCGTACGTCTGCCAGGCCGCCGACCCCGGCGCCCTCGTCCGGCTGCCCGGCCCCGACGAGGACCGCGCCCCGTACCGGCTGGACGAGGAGCTCCGGCAGCGGGTGCTGTACGGCAGCGGCGAGGACACCGCGCTGTCCGAGCTGTTCGCCCTGCCCAGCGCCTACTCGCCCGCCGCCGAGGCCGAGCGCCGGATGCTGGTGCGCCTGGAGCGCAAGATGTACGCCGGGCAGGCCACCGACGCCGAACTCGCCGAGTACCGCGAACTCGGCGCCAAGCTCAACAGCTCGCTGACCGCCCGGGTCGACGAGGTCACCGCCCGGCTGCTCGGCAGGGACGGGTGATCCCGCTCCAGCGGCCACCGCTCCAGCCCCGGCTGGCCGCCGAACTCGAACGCGCCACCGCCCAGGTGCGGGCCGCGGGCCCGAACACCGCCTCCGGGCGCGCCGCCTGGCGCCGCGCCGTCCGCCCCAAGGCCCAACTCCGGCTGATGCTGCGGCAGATGGCGCCCGGCCTGGAACGCTGCATGTACTGCGGCGACAACCTGGGCACCGACATCGACCACTTCGAACCGATCGCCCAGGCCCCGCTGCGCACCTTCGACTGGCAGAACCACCTGCTGGCCTGCGCCCACTGCAACAGCAACCGCAAGCGCGACCGCTTCCCGCGCGACCCGGCCACCGGCGACGGCCTGCTGGTCGACCCCTGCCGCGAGGACCCGGCCGACCACCTGCGGCTCTACCTGGACTCCGGCGCGTACGACCCGCTGACCGTCCGCGGCGAGGCCACCGTCGAGGTGTTCGGCCTCAACGACCGGCCCGAACTCGTCCGCGGCCGCCGGATGATGTTCGCCGTGGTCAAGGCCCTGCTGCTGGCCTGGCAGGCCGCCGCCACCCCCGCCGCGGCCGCCGAGTACGCCGCCGCGCTGCGCGAGATCCACCACGCCGACGTGCTGCGCACCGTCCTCGCCCTGCGCCGCAGCCGCCCGCTGGCGCTCGCCGTGCTCGGCCCGGAGGTGCTCGACGCGCTCGACCGGATCGTCGCCGACCCGTCGGGGCTCACCGGATGACGGCATCAACTCACCTCCTTCCCGGGCTCGTTGACGCTGCGCCAGGAGTCGGGGCGGAAGATCCCGGCGCCCCCGGGCGTTGGCCGCGGACATGAGGATCGGAGAGGCCGCCCGAGCCGGCGGCGTCAGCGCGAGGTCGCTGCGGCACTACGAGCACGAGGGGCTGATCGTCCCCGGGCGGCTCGACAACGGGTTCCGCGACTACTGCCGCTCCACGATCGACCGGGTGCTCCTCATCCGCTCGCTGCTGGAGTCGGGGCTGCCCGTGCGGCTGATCAGGGAGGCCCTGCCCGACCCGGCCGACGCGTCCGGCAGCGCAGCCGCCCCGCCGGACGCGGAGTTCCTGCGTGAGGTGCGCGACCACCGGGACAGGCTCGCCGCCCGGATCGCCCTCCTGGGTGAGCAGCACGCGGCGCTCGACGCCTACCTCCGGGCGGCGCCCCGCCCCGACCCCCGCCCGCCGCTTGACCCTGACGCAAGTGTCAGGGTCCTACCTTCGGCCCATGGAGACCGACGAACAGCGGAACACCGATGAGCGGACGACCCGGGCCCTGCTCCAGCGCTCGCACCGGGGCCCCCGCGACCTGACCCTCACCACCGGCCGCCCCCGCCCCGAGCCGGGCCCCGGCGAGTACCTGATCCGGGTGGGCGCCGCCGGGGTCAACTTCGCGGACGTCATGCAGACCCGCGGAACGTACGGGGGCGGCCCGCAGGCGCCCTACGTCGCAGGCTTCGAGGCCGCGGGCGAGATCGTGGGCACCGGACCGGACGTCACCGACCCCTACCCGCCCGGCACCCGCGTCGTCGGCACCGGCCCCGGCGCGTTCGCGCAGTACGCGACGGTGTCGGCGGCCGGGGCGCTCCCCGTGCCCGCGGGCTGGAGCGACGCCGCAGCGCTCGGCATGGTGCTGAACTGGGCGACCGCCCTGGCCGCGCTCAAGCCGCTGGGCGGGATCGCGGCCGGCGAGACGGTGCTCGTCCACGCCGCGGCCGGAGGCGTCGGGCAGGCCGCCGTCCGACTGGCCCGCCACTACGGCGCGCGGGTGGTCGCCACCGCGTCCCCGGCGAAGCACGACACCGTCCGGGCGCTCGGCGCCGACCAGGTCCTGGACGCCCGGCGCCCCGACCTCGCCGCGGAGGTCACCCGCCTGACCGGCGGCGTCGACCTGGTCCTGGAGTCGGTGGGGCGGGCCACCTTCGGCGCCAGCCTGGCGGTCACCAAGCCCTTCACCGGACGCGTCGTGGTGTTCGGCGCCGCCTCCGGCGACGCCACCCTGAGCACCCACGACCTGGTCTTCACCCACCCCGTCCAGGTCAAGGGCCTGCACATCGGCGCCCTGGCCGCCGCCGCCCCGGCCCTCTACCGCTCGCTGATCGCCGAACTCGGGACGCTGATCGCCGACGGCACCTACCCGCCCGGCACCCCCGCGGTCCACCCGCTGGCCGACGGCCCGGCCGTGCTGGAGCGCCTCGAAGCCGGCCGGACCAGCGGCAAGCACGCCCTCGACCCCTGGCGCTGAGCCCCGCCCCGTAGCCTGTCCTGTCCTGTCCCGTCCTGTCCCGCCCCGCAGCCGTCAGCGGCCGCGCTCCAGCCGCTGCTCGAACCAGACCACCTTGCCCGCGCCCAGCCGGGTCGCGCCCCAGCGGTCCGCGTACCTGGCCACTATCTGCAGGCCGCGCCCGCGCTCCTCCTCCGGCCCGGCCCGGCGGGTGCGCGGCAGCGCGGGCGAGTCGTCGCCGACCTCGCAGCGCAGCAGCGACGTCCGCACCAGCCGCAGCGTCACCGGCCGGGTGGCGTGCTGGATCGCGTTGGTGACCAGCTCGCTGACCATCAACTCGCAGTTCTCCACCAGGTGGTCGAGCCCCCAGCGGCGCAGCGCGTGCCCGGCCAGCCGACGCGCCCGGCCCGGCGTCTCGTGCCGCGGCTGCAGGTGCCAGTGCGCGACGTCCTCGGCCGGGATGCCGTCGAACGCGGCCGCCAGCAGCGCGATGTCGTCCGCCCGGTCGCCCGGCGGCAGGATCCGCAGCGCCTCCTGGCACAGCTGCTCCGGGTCGAGCCGGTTGCCGCCCGCCAGCCGGGCCCGCAGCAGCTCCAGGCCGGTGCCCAGGGGGCGGCGGCGGGTCTCCACCAGGCCGTCGGTGAACAGCAGCAGCGCCGAACCGGGCGGCGCGGGCAGCTCCACCGAGGCGAAGTCCACCCCGCCGACGCCGATCGGCGCGCCCGACGGCAGGTCCAGCAGCTCGCTGCGGCCGTCCGGCCCGATCAGCACCGGCGGCACGTGCCCGGCGTTGGCGATCCGCACCCGGCCCGCGATCGGGTCGTACACCGCGTACACGCAGGTCGCCAAGTGGTGCTCGCGGCCCAGCCGTTGGGCCTGCTCGTCGAGGTGGTACAGCACCTCGTGCGGCGGCAGGTCGAGGCCCGCCAGGGTCTGCGCGGAGGTGCGCAGCTGGCCCATCACGGCGGCCGAGGTCAGCGAGTGGCCCATCACGTCGCCGGTGATCAGCGCGACCCGGTTGCCGGGCAGCGGGATCGAGTCGTACCAGTCGCCGCCGACCTGCGCGCCGCGCTCGCCCGGCAGGTACCGGTGCGCCAGCCGGACGCCGTGCGGCTGCGGCAGGTGCGCGGGCAGCATCGAGCGCTGCAACTGGTCGGCGATCTCCCACTCGCGGGTGTAGCGCAGCGCGGTGTCCACCGCCAGGCCGCCGTGGGTGGCCAGGTGCGCGGCGGTCGCGGCGTCGGCCGGGTCGAAGCCCGCCGGGGCGCCGTCGGCGGGCGGGCGGCGCACCAGCAGCAGCATGCCGAGCGCGGCCTGCCGCCCGTGCAGCGGCAGCGCCAGCAGCGCCGTCCCGGCGGGCAGCCGGCCCAGCGCCCGGGCGCCCAGCAGCTCGGCGGCCAGGCCGCCGCGGCGGCCGTCCAGCACGGTCGGCCCGTTCGGGGCGCGGCGGGCCAGCGCGCGCTCCAGGAGGCTGCCCGGCAGCACCGGGCGCAGTCCGGCGCGGCGGCCCAGCCGGGTGCCGCAGGTGTGCCGCACCAGCAGGGCCCGGGGCGGGCCCGGGTCGCGCTCGACGTCCGGCAGCGGGTCGCGGACCAGCACCACCAGGGCGTCCGCGACCGCCGGGACGAGCACCCGGCCCAGGTTGCGCAGGGTCGCCGTCAGGTCCAGCGAGCTGTTGATCCGCCGGGCCGCCCGGTCCAGCGCGGCCAGCCGCTCCGCCAGCCGCTGCGGCACACCGGCGGACGCCTCACCGGCGGACGCCTCGCCGGAGGCCGGTCCGGCGGAGGGGGCCGACGCCTCGGAGGCACCCCCGCCGGGCGGCGGGTGCCGCTGGACGGGAACGGCGGGCGGCTGCCCCGCCAAGGGCTCCAGGTGGTCGCGCACGGGCTGCCCGATCTGTGCAGGTGTGGTCTCGGGTACGGAGACTGACGCCGCGTCAGTCGGTGCGCCGACAGCGCAGGTACAGCTGGGTCTCCGGCGGCTGCGCGGACCCGGCGGGCGCGTACGACTGGCTGTCCACCGCCTCCACCGCGAAACCGGCGCCCTCCAGCAGTGCCGTCAGCTCCTCGCGCAGGTACCCGCTGACCCGGATCTCCTGCTCCAGGAACGGCAGCGGCGCGTCGTCCAGGTCCGCCTCGACCATGCCCAGCGCCAGCAGGCCGCCGGGGCGCAGCAGCCCGCGGAGGCGGCCGAGCGTCTCGGCGATCTCCGCGCGGGGCAGCATCAGCAGTGAGAAGAACGCCGCCGCGGCGTCCAGCGAGCCCTGCCCGTCGGGGCCCAACTCCGGTGCGCCCCAACGGGTTCCGGCGCTCTCCAGGCCGAGGTCCAGGACGTCCAGCCGGTGGAAGGACGCCGCCGGGACGGCCGCCCGGGCCTGCGCCAGCATGCCCTCCGCCAGGTCGACGCCGGTCACCCGCAGCCCGCCCGTGGCCAGTTGGCGGGCGGTCGGCTCACCGGCCCCGCAGCCCACGTCCAGCACCCGGGCGCCGGGCGGGAGTTCGGCCAGCAGCCAGTCGCCGCACGCGAGCTGCCCGGCCCTGGCCGGAAATACCTCCTGGTAGCGGCCCCCGATCGTGTCGAACACGGCGGCCTGGCGGGCCCGTTCGGCCCGGCGCACACCCGCCGCGGACGCGCGGTCGGCGTCGGCCGCGGCAGCGCTCTGTTCGTCCGTCACGATGATCTGGGCACCTCTCCCGCGCGCGTCCTGCCCTGCCCGTCGTGGCCCGCACTCCACTCCCGACCCTGGCCTTCGAGAATAAACGCGATCACCGCACCGTGGAGTCCGTTTCCGGCCAACTCGTGCGCCGTTGGGCGCTTATCGCCCGCCAGGGGGGCACACCGGCGTCCGCCAGGTGGCGCGCCAGCACCCCGCACGCCGCATGGCGCGCCCGCGCCACGCGGCGTGCCAGGCCGGCGACCTGTGCTGACGCGCGCCCCCGTACCCCCTTCAACGGCCTTGCCGCAGGCGTTTATCGAACGTCAATCGCCACCTGTCAGAGTCTTCTCAGCGCCGGGGAAGCGTCAAGGTGTTCCCGCAGCCGGGGGGCTGCGGGGACGCCGACGCTCCCGGGGGGAAGGCTTCCGCCAGGGGGAACCAGGGGGGTGACCGCGGGGGAGCGGAGGCCTACGGCGCGGGGGGAACGAGGGGAGGGGAAGGCTCGGTGTGCCGCGAAGCGATGAGGTCCTGCACGGGTTGGGCCTCGGGCACACCGAGCCGGGTGAACACCGTGAGCGCCTCCCGGAGACAGGCCAGCCCGCGCGAGGGCTGCCCCAGCTCCAGGAGCGCCTCGCCCAGCGCCGCGTTCGCCATGCCCTGGCAGTACGCGGCCTCGATCTCCTGGGCGATCGACAACGACTCCTCGGCCGCCTCCGCCGCCGCCGGGAACCGGCCGTCGGCGAGCAGGCAGGCCGCCAGCCGGGCCAGCGAGTAGCCCTCCCAGATCGGGTGCTGCTGCTGCCGGTAGAGCTGGTGCGCCTCCCGCAGGTGCACCGCCGCCTCGCCGGGCGAACCGGTCGAGCGCAGCACCACGCCCAACTGGTAGAGGGTGTCCGCCAGGCACGGCACGTTCCCGGACGTCCGGGCGGCGGCCACGGCGGCGCGGGCGGCCTCCTCCGCCTCGGCGTGCCGGTCCAGGCCGACGTGGGCCCGGGCCATGTTGCCGAGCAGCCGGGCCTCGCTGATCGGGGAGCCCAACTGACGGACCACCTCCAGCGCCTGCTGGTAGAGGGACAGCGCCTCGGCGGGCCGACCGGCCAGGAACAGCGTGATGGCCAGGCCGTTGGCGGTGGTCAGCCGGAGCGAGGTGGCCCGGTCGGCGGGTTGCAGGGCCAGGCTGAGGGCCAACGACTCCTCGGACGCCGTGAGTTCGGAGGCGGTCCGGTGGAGCTGGCCGAGCGCGTGGTGCACGCAGGCCAGGGTTTCCGGGTCCCGCAGGGCCACCGGACTCGCCGCGGCGGCCCGGAGCACGGCGAGGAACCGCGGGGCGTGCGTCGGGTCCTCGCCCACGAACGTCAGGGTCTGCAGGATGTCCACGGCGGGCTGCAGCAGGCAGCGGGGGCCGTTGGCGGCGGCCTCGACGGCACCCAGCAGGACACCGATCTCGGACCGGAGCCAGTCGCGGGCCGCGTGGTCGTCGGCGAACGACTGGCCGGTCGAGTCGGCCCGGTGCAGCGGCTCGATGGCCAGGTCGTCCGGCTCGACCACCTGCTGGACGTTGCTCATGGTGGCGTGCAGCAGGTCCAGCAGCCGCAGCAGCGCCGCCTGCTGCTGCTCGACGTCCGCCAGTTTGGCGTTCTGCCGCTGCGCGTACAGGCGCAACAGGTCGTGGTAGCGGTACCGGCCGGGGGTGAAGCACTCCAGCATGTTGGCCTCGACCAGGGCCTCCGCCAGGTCCTCGGCCTCCTGCTCGGGGGCGCCGAGCAGCGCGGCGACGGCCGGCAGCGGCAGGTCGGGGGAGTCGACCAGGGCGAGCAGCCGGAACGCCCGGGCCTCCTCCGGCCGGAGCTGGGCGTAACCGAGCCCCAGGGTGGTCTCCACGGCGAGGTTGCCGAGCTGGAGCTCCTGGAGCCGGTTGCGCTGGTCCGCTAACCGCCGGGCCAGGTCGGAGACGCTCCAGCGCGGACGGCTGGCCAGCCGGGCGGCGGCGATCCGGACCGCCAGCGGCAGGAACCCGCAGGAGGTCACCACCTGCAGCGCGGCCTCCGGTTCGGCGCCGACCCGCTCGGCGCCGACGATCGCCGAGAACAGCGCCAGCGCCTCGTCCGGGGTCAGCTCCTCGATGTCGACCAGGTGCGCGCCGGGCAGTTCGGCCAGCCGGGAGCGGCTGGTCACCATCACCGCGTTGCCGGAGACGCCGGGGATCAGCGGCCGCAACTGCCCGGCGTCGCGGGCGTTGTCGAGCAGGATCAGCATCCGCTTGTCGGCCAGCAGCGAGCGGTACAGCGCGGCGCGCTGCTCCAGCGAGTCGGGGGCGTCGGGCGCGCCGAGCGCGTGCAGGAAGTCGCCGAGCACCACGGCCGGGTCGGCGGGGGAGGCGCCCGCGCCGCGCAGGTCCACGTACAGCTGCCCGTCCGGGAAGTCCGGCCGCAGCGAGTGCGCGACGTGCACGGCGAGGGTGGTCTTGCCGACGCCGCCGATGCCGGCCAGCGAGGTCACCACGACGGCTTGGCCGGAACCCGCCCTCAGTACGTCGCGGAGTTCGCTCACCATCTTGCTGCGTCCGCTGAAGTCCGAGACGTCGGCCGGGAGTTGGGCGGGCGGGACGAACGGAGGAGGCTCGGCGGCGGCCTTCGGCGGGGCGGCCGACGGCGCCAGCAGCTCCGGGTCGCCGGCCAGGATCCGGGCGTGCATGGTGGACAGCCCGCTGCCCGGCTCCACGCCCAGCTCGTCGATCAGCAGCTTGCGGGTGTCCGCGTACACGCCCAGCGACTCGGCCTGCCGACCGCTGCGGTACAGCGCCAGCATCAGCAGTTCGCGCAGCCGCTCGCGCAGCGGGTGCGCGGCGGACAGCGAGTTCAACTCGGCCACCACGTCGGCGTGCAGGCCGATCTCCAGGGCCAGCGCGCAGCGCTCCTCGGCCACCGCCAGCTGCCGCTCGGACAGTCGGCCGCGCTGGGTCTCGGCGTACGGCCCCGGCACCCCGGCCAGCGGTCGGCCGCGCCACAGGTCGAGTGCGGCGACCAGGGTGTCGTGGGCGGGGCGCAGGCCGCCGTCGGCCCGGGCGACGGACGCCTCGGCGACCCGCTGCTCGAAGACCGTCGAGTCCAGGGCGTCGGCCGGGATCCGCAGCGCGTAGCCGTCGGTCATCGAGACCAGGACCTCGGAGGGCTTGCGGGCGGTGCGGTTGGGCTCCAGCACCGAGCGCAGCCGGGAGACGTAGGTGCGCAGCGCGGCCACCGCCTGCGGCGGGGTGCGGTCCCCCCAGATGCCGTCCACCAGGTCGTCGGTGGTCACCGGACGGCCCTCGCTGAGCAGCAGGGCCACCAGGACGGCCTGTTGCTGAGGTGAACCGAGCGCCAGCGGTACGTCGCCGCGCCACGCCTGGACAGGGCCGAGCACTTGGAAGCGCAACGCCGCGGCGGAGCGCGTGTCCTGATGCTCCATGTCCTCCCCTGTGGCCGATGAACCGTCTGTTCCCCACGCCGGCGCCGGTCGGGTGGGGGCGACAGCTTATGAGGAACCGCGCAAACGTCCACCAAGCGGATGCGCGGTGCAACGTTTATAAGACATTTAGCGGTGCCTACGATACTGTCCGCGCGCCCAGCGACAGTCGCCCGGGTGATCGAAACCCTCTCAGCTGAAAGGCGGCCCACCCCATGGCCGACGAGACCACCACCGCCGTTCCCGAGGCCGAGCAGACCCCGGCCCCGGTCGAGCACACCGCCGCCACCACCGACCCGAACGCGCTCGAGAACGCCCTCGAAGCGCTGGCCGAGGCGCCGGTCGAGGTGCCGGTCGAGACGCCGGCCGAGCCGAAGGACGGCGAGACCTTCGAGCCGCTCGGCCTCGTCGGCAACTGCCCGTGACCGCACCTGCTTCCGCACCACCAGAACGAGCCCCGACCCTCACCGGCCGGGGCTCGTCCCGTTTCAGCGCACGGACACCGCTACTGCGCCGAGCGCACCCGCAGGCTGGTGATCAGCGGCCCGTCGGTGACCTCGGCGAAGAAGTCGTTGCCCTTGTCGTCCACCACGATGAACGCCGGGAAGTCCTCCACCTCGATCCGCCAGACCGCCTCCATGCCGAGCTCCGGGTACTCCAGCACCTCGACCTTCTTGATGCAGTCCTGCGCGAGCCGGGCCGCCGGGCCGCCGATCGAGCCCAGGTAGAAGCCGCCGTGCTCGTTGCACGCCTTGGTGACCTGCTTGGAGCGGTTGCCCTTGGCCAGCATCACCATCGAGCCGCCCGCCGCCTGGAACTGGTCGACGTAGGAGTCCATCCGCCCGGCCGTGGTCGGGCCGAACGAGCCGGACGCGAAGCCCTCGGGGGTCTTCGCCGGGCCCGCGTAGTACACCGGGTGGTCCTTCAGGTACTGCGGCATGCCCTGCCCGGCGTCCAGCCGCTCCTTGATCTTGGCGTGCGCGATGTCGCGGGCCACCACCAGCGTGCCGGTCAGCGAGAGCCGGGTCTTCACCGGGTACTTGGACAGCTCGGCGCGGACCTCGGACATCGGGCGGTTCAGGTCGATCCGCACCACGTCGTCGTTCAGGTGCTCGTCGGTGGTCTCCGGCAGGTACTTCGCCGGGTCGGTCTCCAGCTGCTCCAGGAACACGCCCTCGGCGGTGATCTTGCCGAGCGCCTGGCGGTCCGCCGAGCAGGACACCGCCATCGCGACCGGCAGCGAGGCGCCGTGCCGCGGCAGCCGGATGACGCGCACGTCGTGGCAGAAGTACTTGCCGCCGAACTGCGCGCCGATGCCGATCTTCTGGGTCAGCTCGAAGACCTTCTGCTCCAGCTCCAGGTCGCGGAAGCCGTGCCCGGTCCGCGCGTCGCCGCCGGTGGGCAGGTTGTCCAGGTAGTGCGCGGAGGCGTACTTCGCGGTCTTCAGGGCGAACTCGGCGCTGGTGCCGCCGACCACGATCGCCAGGTGGTACGGCGGGCAGGCCGCGGTGCCCAGCGAACGGATCTTCTGCTCCAGGAAGTTGAGCATCGACGCCTCGTTGAGGATCGCCTTGGTCTCCTGGTACAGGTACGACTTGTTGGCGGAGCCGCCGCCTTTCGCCATGAACAGGAACTTGTAGGCGTCCCCGTCGGTGGCGTACAGCTCGATCTGGGCCGGCAGGTTGTTGCCGGTGTTCTTCTCGTCCCACATGGTCACCGGGGCCATCTGGGAGTACCGCAGGTTCAGCTCGGTGTACGCGTCGAACACGCCGCGGGCGATCGCCGACTCGTCCTCGCCGGAGGTCAGCACGTGCTGGCCGCGCTTGCCCATCACGATCGCGGTGCCGGTGTCCTGGCACATCGGCAGGATGCCGCCCGCCGAGATGTTGACGTTCTTCAGCAGGTCCAGCGCCACGAACCGGTCGTTCGGGCTGGCCTCCGGGTCGTCCAGGATCCGGCGCAGCTGCGCCAGGTGCGCCGGGCGCAGGTAGTGCGAGATGTCGTGCATCGCCTCGGCCGTCAGCAGCCGCAGTGCCTCCGGCTCGACCTGCAGGAAGGTGCGACCGCCGGCCTCGAAGGTCGAGACTCCCTCGGAGGTGAGCTTGCGGTACGGAGTGGTGTCCGTGCCGAGCGGGAGCAGGTCGCGGTAGGCGAACTCTGGGGCCATGGGGAGATCCTTCGGTTCTTTCGGCTTCGTCGACGAGGCACCCTCCAGGTTAGGCGCACCGGCCCCGGCCCCCGCGCCCAGGTCCGCCTCCGTGACCGGGGTCACGCCCGTTGTGTCGAACCGCCGTTCGGTTCGTCGACGGGCTCGCTAGGCTGTGTGAGGTGGACAACTCTCCCGAGCAGGACCCGCAGGGCCCGCTGCCCGCCCCGCTGCCGAAGAACGCACCCGTCCAGGCCCCCGGCACCGACCTGGCGGCCGAACTGCGCGCCTCCGACGCCGACCGCGAACGCGTCGCCGACCTGCTGCGCGACGCGTACGCCGAGGGCCGACTGACCGTCGACGAGCACGCCGAACGCATCGAGGCCGCCTACAACGCCCGCACCTTCGGCGAGTTGGAGCCCCTCACCCGCGACCTCCCCAGCCACCCCGGGGCGATCCGGCACAACCTCACCAAGGCCCCGCTGGAGGCCCCCGCCCCGGCCCCGCAGCCCGCGCTGCCCCCGGCCCGGGTCGAGTCGCCCACCATGGTCGCGGTCTTCGGCGGCGCCTCCCGCAAGGGCCGCTGGCGGGTCGGCTCGCACCTCAAGGCGGTCGCCGTGTTCGGCGGCATCGAGATCGACCTCACCGACGCGGTCTTCGAGTCCCCCGAGGTGGTCATCGAGGTGGTCACGGTGTTCGGCGGCGTCGAGGTCCGCGTCCCCGAGAACGTCAGCCTGCACGGCGGCGGCGCGGGCGTCTTCGGCGGCTTCGAGGTCCGCGAGCAGACCTCCGCCGACCCCTACGCCCCGGTCGTCCGGGTCAAGGGCGCCGCCGTGTTCGGCGGCGTCGAGGCCAAGCCGCGGCGCGGCAAGAAGCTCAAGGAGTGGGTCCGCCGCCAGCTCGACGGCTGACCTGCGCACTTCCCGATGCGGCGTCAACTCGCCCCGCTGCACCCGCCGTTGTCCCGGGTGCAGCGGGCGGCCGGTTGCGTGCGGTGTGCATGAATCCCGGAGCGGCGGGGTAGTTCCAATCGCACATCGTTCCTGTACGGCTGTGACCCCGCGGGTCGGCGACGGTGCCACGGCGAGGGAGCACGGGGCAGTCGGGCAGGAGGCGACACCGTCCCCGAGCCTTGAGCCTGGTCAGGAGTAACCGTGCTGCATCCGATCGAGTCCACCGCTGCCGCCGCCCGCCGTCCGGCGGCCCAGCCGGACGTGGACGACAACCCCTGGCACACCTCCGCCGCCTGCCGCAGCGACGAGGCCGGGCTGTTCTTCGCCCCCTCCAAGGAGCCCACGGCCGCCCGCCTCGCCCGCGAGGAGCAGGCCAAGCGCGTCTGCGCCCGCTGCCCCGTCCTCCTGGAGTGCCGGGAGCACGCCCTCGCCCAGCCCGAGCCCTACGGCGTCTGGGGCGGCCTCACCGCCGCCGAGCGCCGCGTCGTCCTCGCCCGCCGCCGCCGCCGCGAGGCGGAGATCCGCGTCCCGGCCCGCATAGCCGGCTGAGGACGCTCCCCCCGGGGGCGAAACCAGGGGCGCGGGGAACCGCGCGGCCGAGCGAGCACGCACAGCCAGATCGCGAAGCAGGACGGTCACCTGCACCGTCCCGCGGTCTCGCTGTGCGCGCCCTCGCGCTAGATGATTGATGCGAAGGGCTTGCTGGCACGCATGAGATGAAGCGAGGGAGTCCAAAGGTCGGTTGTGATGCCTGACCTGGACTCCCTCGCGACC
>NZ_JNYE01000035.1 GCF_000717185.1 Kitasatospora phosalacinea
ACCGCCGCCGCGAACGGGGCGATCTTCGCCTCCGCCAGCGCACGCACCGACTCCCGGAGCATCACGTGCTCCTCGCCGAGCCGGTAGAGGTCGAAGTCCTGGGTCATGGCAGTCTCCTCGGTGTGGCACTCAGTACCCCCGATTATGCACACTCAGTGTCGTCCGTCCCAGCCCGCACACCCGGGTCGGTGCTACCGTCCGGGTATGAGCGAGGTGCAAGGGCAGGAACGGACCACCGGGGGCGGGACGGCGCGGCCGACGATGCGGGACGCGCTGGTGGAGGCCGCGTTCGAGCTGTTCTCGGAGCGGGGCTTCGAGCAGACGACGATCGACGACATCGTCTCGCTGGCGGGGGTCGGCCGGCGGTCGTTCTTCCGGTACTTCCCGTCGAAGGAGGCGGTGGTCTTCCCCGACCACGACGGCTGCCTGGCGGACATGACGGCCTTCCTGGCGGCGGCCGACCCGACGGGCGACCCGGTGGGGCAGGTGTGCGACGCGGCCCGGCTGGTGCTGCGGATGTACGCGGGCAACCCGGCGTTCTCGGTGGGCCGCTACCGGCTGACCAAGCAGGTGCCCACCCTGCGGATCCACGAACTGTCGGTGGTCTGGCGCTACGAGCGCACCCTGGCGGGCCACCTGCGCGCCCGGTACGCGGCCCGCTCGGACGGCGCGCTGCGGGCGGACGTGATCGCGGCGGCGGTGGTCGCGGCGCACAACTTCGCGTTGCGGTCCTGGCTGCGCTCGGGCGGCGAGGGCGACGTGGGGGCGGCGGTCGACGAGGCGCTCCAGCTCGTGGCCGACACCTGGGGCGACGACGCCGCGGGGGGCTCCGGCGGGGCTTCGCAGGACGACGAGGTGGTGGTGATGGTGGCCCGGCGGGGGACGCCGATGTGGCGGGTGCTGCAGGGCGTCGAGGCGGCGCTGGAGAGCTGACCCCCTCCCCCGTCCGCCCGCCGACCTGCGGATCTGACGATCCGTCGAAGATCGGCCGATATGACTGGCACTCCGTACCTTTACACGAGGCACTGAGTGCCATACCTTCCTTCTGGCAGACGCCCCGACCGCACGCCCGCCCCCGGGCGGCGGTACGGCGGCGCACCCAGGCCCAGGGAGGAGACGGCCATGACCCTCATGATGCTCGCGCCGGGCGAGGCGGAGCTCGACTACCGGCGCTGCCGCTGGTGCCACTCGGCCAGCGCGGCGACCTGCCTGCTGTGCCCGGTGTGCGGCTCGGCGGACCTGGCGCCCGCGCGGGCCGGCGGCCAGGGCACGGTGCAGCGCCTGCTGCGCCCGACCCGCCGCGGCGCGCACCCGGGGCGGCCGTACCTGATCGTGCTGGACGAGGGGTTCACCGTGCAGGCCTCGGTGCTCGGCGGGCTGCCGGGCGCGGTGCCGATCGGCGCCCGGGTGCACCTGGTGACCAGCGAGGAGGGCGGCCGGGTGCTGACCTTCCGCCTCGCGCCCCGGCCCTGACCCCCGCCCGCCGGCCCCGTCCCAGCCCCCGCCCCACCCCGACCACCGGGCCGCCGCCCCACCGGCGCCCGGTCCGCGCCCCCGGCAGATGGCACCGAGTGCCACCCGCCGGGGGCGCTCCTCCTTCGGACGTCCGCGTCGTGCGCACACTTCCGACATCCCGTGCACCGTCCGTGCCTGCCTGGCGGGAACCGGTGCACGCACCGCCGCCGCGCGGGTAGGGTCGATGGCGTTTGTCGTTCCGGGGGAGGTATCCACACGTGCTCGATCTGAGCGCACATCAGTCCGCTGCCGTCTGGCACCCGTTGTCCGGCCCCCCGCCGGTGCGGGCCTGGCGCAGCGGCCTGGCGGCCAATCCGGACGCGCCGGTCGAGGTGCTGGAGCGGCTGCTGGAGGACGGCGCGGAGCCCGGCTGGCTGACGCGGCGCGCGGAGCTGCCCGCGCCGGTGGCGGAGGCCGCGCTGCGGCACCCGCAGTGGCAGGTGCGGGCGGCGCTGGCCGAGCGCCCGGGCCTGTCGGCGCAGGCGCTGGCGGTGCTGGCGGGCGACCGGGAGCGCCGGGTGCGGCGGGCCGCCGCCTCGGCCGCGCACCGGGTGGCGCTGCCCCCGGAGGTGCTGGCCGCGCTGGCCGCCGACCGAGACCCGGACACCCGTCGCCGGGTGCCGGGCTGCGCGGGCCTGCCGCCCGAGCTGCTGGTGCGCCTGGCGCAGGACGGCTCGGCGCTGGTGCGGGCGGCGGCGGTGCGGACGGAGTCCTGGCCGCAGCTGCCGCCGACGGTGCGCACGGGGCTGCGGGCGGACCGGGACCAGGCGGTGCGGGCCGCGGTGCGGCGGGCGCTGCGGGTGGAGCGCGAGCTGCCGGTGTCGCTGGCCGGGTACATCGCGGAGAGCGACCCGGCGCGGCGGGAGCGGACGGCGGCCTCGGCCGCGCTGGAGCGGGCGCTGGGCGAGTGGCTGGTGCTGGACGACGACCCGCGGATCCGGACCGCCGCGGCGGGCAATCCGCGGCTGCCCACCGACCTGGCGCTGGCCCTGGCGGCGGACCCGCACGAGGCGGTGCGCCTGGCGGTGTCGCTGCGCGCGGACCTGACGGAGGCCCAGCGCTCCGCGGTGGCGTACCGGCTGCCGGACGCGCCGCCGGTGCTGCCGTGGGTGGCGGAGCGGGCGGGCGATCCGGCGGAGCTGCTGCGGCTGGCGGGTTCGGCGCACCCGCTGGTGCGCTGCGCGGTGGCCTCGCTGGAGCGGCTGCCGGACGAGGTGGTGGCGGTGCTGGCCGCGGACCGGGAGCTGGCGGTGCGCCTGGCGCTGGCCGAGCACTGCGCGGACGCGCCGGGCGGCCTGCTGCGCTCGGTGTACGAGCAGCTGCTCGGTCCGGCCGCGCTGGTGGCGGACCCGCGGTTCGCGGCGCCGGGCCTGGCCCGCTGGGCGGGCCGGCCGGAGCCCGCGCTGCGCCTGGCGGCGCTGCGCGACCCGGAGCTGGAGCCCGGGGTGCTGGCCGCGCTGGCGGCCGACGGGGACGCGGTGGTGGCGCGGGCGGCGGCGGGTGATCCGCGGCTGCCGCTGCGGGTGCTGCTGGGCGCGCTGGAGCCGGACGCGCAGCCGGAGGCGGCGGCGGCGAACCCGGCGCTGCCGGTGCCGTTCATGCACCGGCTGCTGGCACTGTCCTGAGCGGCGGAGCGGCAGGTCGGCCGCGGGGGCGGGGCGGCTGCGGCGGGGCGGCCGCCGGGCGCGGAATACCCCTCGGTAGGTGAATGTTCAACCGACTGCCGGGCCGCTACGACCCGGCAGGACCCGGAAACGGGAAGGAGCAGGCATGACCACCGACCTCCGCCACGGCAGCGCGTCCCTGGTGACCCCGGACGAGAGCACCGCCGAGCGCTGGGCCCGGGCCCAGCTGTTCTTCGACTCCAAGGCGTACTCGGACGCCGCCCTGATCCTCGCCGGGGTCGTCGCCGAGGTGCCCGAGCAGGTCGGCCCGCGCCTGCTGCTGGCCCGCGCCTACTACCACTCGGCCCAGCTGCGCCGCGCCGAGGAGCAGCTGCGCGAGGTGATCGGGCGCGACCCGGTGGAGCACTACGCGCACCTGGTGCTCGGCCGCGTCCTGGAGCGCCAGGGCCGGGCCGCCGAGGCCGCCCCGTACCTGCGGCTGGCCGCGGCGTTCGACGGGGACTTCCCCGAGGCCTGACCCCCTCCTCCCCGCCCCCGGCCGTCGAACGGCCGGGGGCGGCGTGCTGTCGTGGCCCGGCCCGGCCCCTGGCAGGCTGGAGGGAGCGCGCTGACGGAACCGAGGCGGAGGTGCGGCCGATGCGGACGCTGGAGGAGCAGATCGAGGTGACCGCTCCGGTGGGGACGGCCTGGTCGCAGCTGCACCGGGTGGCGGAGTACCCGCTGTTCGTCGCCGGGGTGGTGCAGGCCAGTGCGCACGGCCGCCACCACGCGCACCTGGACGTGGAGTTCGGCGGCGAGCGGCACGCGGTGGACGCGGAGCTGACCGACCACGGGCGGGGCCGGGTGATGAGCTGGGAGACGGTCGACGGCCCGCCGCTGCGCGGCACCTTCGCGCTGCGCCCGCTGGACGCCTCGCACACCCGGGTGCAGCTGCGCCTGGAGTACGACCCGCAGGAGCTGGCCGGGGCGATGGGCGGCCCGCTCGGCTTCGCGCAGAGCCGGGCGGTGGAGGAGGCGGTGCGCGCCGACCTGGAGCTGTTCAAGCAGCTCTGCGAGGAGTGAGCCCCGTGCAGCCGGGCCCCGGATTCACTCCCCCGGCGGGAGTTCGGCCCAGATGACCTTCCCGCTGGCGGGGTAGCGGGTGCCCCAGCGCTCGGCGAGCTGGGCGACCAGGAACAGGCCGCGTCCGCCCTCGTCGGTGTCGGTGGCGTAGCGCAGGTGCGGGGAGGTGGCCGAGCCGTCCCAGACCTCGCAGATCAGCGCCCGGTCGCGGAGCAGCCGGACCCGGATCGGCGGGGCGGCGTACCGGATCGCGTTGGTGATCAGTTCGCTGAGCACGAGCTCGGCGGCGAAGGCCTGCTCGGACAGGCCCCAGTCGTCGAGCCGGCGGGTGACGGCGGCGCGGATCCGGGCGACGGCGGCCGGGTCGGCGGGGACGTCCCAGTCGGCGACGTGGTCGGCGGGCAGTGCGCGGGTCCGGGCGACCAGCAGGGCGATGTCGTCGGCGGGGTCGGCGGGCAGCAGGGCGGCGAGCAGGTCCTCGCAGGTCTGCCGGGGGTCGCGGCCGGGGCGGGCGAGGGCGGCGCGCAGCAGTTTCAGGCCGTGGTCGAGGTCGTGGCCGCGGGGGGCGAGCAGCCCGTCGGTGTAGAGCACCAGGCGGCTGCCCTCGGGGAGTTCGAGTTCGGCGGTCTCGTAGGGCAGGCCGCTGACGCCGAGCGGCGGCCCGGCGGGCAGGTCGACGATCTCGGCCCGGCCGTCGGGGTGGACCACGGCGGGCGGCAGGTGGCCGGCCCGGGCGAGCGTGCAGCGGCGGCTGACCGGGTCGTAGACGGCGTACAGGCAGGTCGCGCCGGTGATCGGGCGTTCGGCGCCGTCGGCCGCGGGGTGTTCCTGGTCGAGGCGGTTGACCAGGGCGTCGAGGTGGCCGAGCAGTTCGTCGGGGGCGAGGTCGAGCGAGGAGAAGGTGTGCACGGCGGTGCGCAGCCGCCCCATGGTGGCGACCGCGTGGACGCCGTGGCCGACCACGTCGCCGACGACCAGGGCGACCCGGGCGCCGGAGAGCGGGATGACGTCGAACCAGTCGCCGCCGACGCCCGCCTGGGCGGGCAGGTAGCGGGAGGCGACCTCCAGGGCGTGCTGCTCGGGGAGCCCGGCGGGCAGCAGGCTGTGCTGGAGGGCGACGGCCATGGTGTGCTCGCGGGTGTAGCGGCGGGCGTTCTCGACCAGGACGGCGGCGCGGGCGGTGAGCTCCTCGGCGAGGGTGCGGTCCTCCTCGTCGAAGGCGGGGCGCGGGCGGGCCCGCCAGAAGGTGGCCACGCCCAGCAGCGTCCCGCCGACCGCCAGCGGCACCGTGACCAGGGTGTGCACCCGCTGCGCGCGCATCGCGCCGACGGCGCCGGGGCTGACCTCGTCCCAGGCGGCGAGGGCGGCCGACAGGTCGGGTTCGACCACCGAGCACAGCCCGGCGACGGCCCGGGCCCGGGGGGTGCCGGGGATCAGCGGGACGGGCGAGCCGGGCGCCAGCAGCGGCGGCAGGTCGGTGACGCCCGCCAGCGCGGCGCGGCGCAGCGGGCGGTTCTGCCCGGGGCGGGGCTCGCCGCCCGCCGGGACGCCCTCGTACAGGTCGACGCTGGCGAAGTCGGCGAACGCGGGGACGAGGGCCGCGGCGAGTTCCTCGCAGGTGCGGGTGATGTCGAGGGTGGTGCCGATCGAGGCCCCGGCCCGGTAGAGCAGTTCCAGGCGCAGCCGGGCGGTGTCGGGGCCGGCGAGCGGGGCGCTGTCGCGCAGGGTGGCGATCCGGCAGGGCGGTCCGCCGGTGCGGTCGGCGGCGTGCAGGTCGACGGTGAGGGTGCGGCCGTGGACGGCGGCGGGGGCGCCGGTGAGCTCGCCGCCGCGGTGCAGCAGCGCGGCGAAGGCCTCCGGCAGGCCGAGTGCGCCCAGCGGGCGGCCCTCGCAGTCGGCGGGCAGGTCGAGCAGGCGGCGGGCCTCGTCGTTGGCGTAGCGGACCAGCAGGTCGGCGTCGAGCAGCAGGACGCCTTCGCGGACGAGGACGGGTTCGGGTGCGCGGTGCCGTCCCGTCCCGTGCGCCGCGGCCGTCATCCGGGCCGTCCGGCGGGAGCGGGGACGGGGGCCGGGGGTGCGGCGGGGACGGGACGCGGGGGGATGGACAGCTGTCGCGGAGGGGCCTGGTCCGCCACGCTGCGTCCACCGGGTGCTGCCCGAAACCGGGTCATACGCCCATTCCTACACTCCCGGCTCGGACCGGGCCAATGGCCGCGCCCGGATTTCCCGGTCGGCGGGCCGGTTCCGACCGGTCCTCGTTCGCCTGGCAGGAGGTCGGGGCGGGAGCGGACTGGGCCGCACGGATGAGGACGAGGGGGAACGGGTGCCCGTGCCGGAGTGCGGTGCCCGCGGATCCGCCGCCGCGGGGTGGCGGGGGCGCTGGTGACCGCTGTCCGTTCGGTGGTGTCCGCTGGGCGGGCACCCCGGGCGCGGGGCCGGGGCGGGCCGGGGGGAGGATGGGCGGATGTAGAAGCCAAGCATCTGCGCGAAGAGGTTCCCGTCATGCCCCACATCACCGTCGACTACTCGCCGCAGCTCGCCGACGCCTTCGACCGTCCCGGTTTCGTCCGCGAGCTGCATCCGCTGGTGCGCGAGTGGGTGGCCTCCCGGGGCGTGTGCAAGACCTTCTTCCGTCCGGCCGCGGAGACCTGGGTCGACAGCGCGGACGGCCAGCTGGTCGCCTTCGTGCACATCGCGATCGGCCTGCTGCCCGGGCGGCCGGAGGGCCTCAAGGCCCGCCTCTCCGAGGAGGTGCTGCGGCTGCTGGACAAGCACCTGCGGCCGGTGCTGGGCCGCGAGGTGGTCCGCTCGGCCGAGGTCCGCGACCTGGCCCCCTCCTACCGCCTGCGCACCGGCTGGTAGCCCCGGGCGCACCGGCGGCGGCCGGGCGGGGCTAGTCGCGGCCGTCCGGCTTCAACGGCTTGCCGTCCAGGGAGGTGGTGGTGGGCGAGACGCGCAGTTCGGTGGTGACGTCGGTGCTGCCGGCCACCGCGCAGCTCATCTCCAGCAGCACGAAGCCCGCGCGGTGCTTTCCGTGCACCATGCGGCCGGGGCCGTCGACACCGCCGATCCCCTCGAGCAACCACTCGTGGACGCTCTGCGCGTCACCGTCCTGCCAGCCCTCGAAAGCCGCCGCCTCGACGCCGAGGGCCAGCCGCTCGGCCAGGTACTCGGGGTCGTGGACGCTCTCGAAGCGGATCGTCAGGCGCTCGAGTTCGTGGCCCGCGCGGAACTCCCAGAGCGCCCACAGCTCGTCGATGCCGTCCACCACGGGCGTGGCCTCGAGGAACCAGTCGTACCGCTCCAGGAAGGGCGCGTGCAGCTCCAGCCACCGGTCGCGTTCGCCCGGCAGGGCCACCCACGGGCCCGGGACCTCCTCGAAGGCCGGCCAGACCGCCTCGGGGCAGTCCCAACGCCCGGTCCACGAGCGGACCCTCTCCCGGTTGGCGAGGAACTTCGCGCGTGCCTCGTCCGCTTCCCGCCGCTTCCGCCTGCCCAGGACCATGGCTACCGGCCTTCCCCGCTCGCTCCCGCCGCTGCGCCGCTGCGCCCGCTCCCGGCCCGAGCCCGGCAGGTGGGTGCCGGAGCAGCGTACCGACCGCCCGGGGTGTTCGAAAACCGTTGCCGCGCACCGGCGTTGGAGCATCCGTCAGCTCCTGGCACTCCGGCTGAAGATCGTGATCCTCAAGGTTGTTGGGCGGCCTGTCGTTGGTGGTGGCTGGTGCGGGACCGTGCTCGGTGCAGGCGGTGGGCGAGGCCGCGGGCTGGAGTGAGGAGGGCTGCGGACAGTCGCTGCCCGGCTTTCTTCGGCACGCCGTGGGTCAGCGCGCCGACGCGGATGACGCGGCACTAGGTGCGGCGGGCCCGGGCGGGCAGGGCGGCGGCCCGGAGCCGGGCCCACTGGAGCAGGGCGGCCGCCAGCAGCAGGCCGAACGCGGCGGCCTGGAGCAGCCCGGCCGCCGTCCCGCCGCGCAGCGCCGCCGAGAGCGGCAGGGCCAGCAGCGGCACGGCCACGGCCGGACCGGCCGCGTACCAGGCGGTGAACATCAGGACGCCGGTGCTCCCGCCGCTGGGCTGCGGCGAGCGGTACAGCAGGTCGCGGCGGGCCGCTCCGCGGCAGGCGTTCACCAGTCCGGCGGCGACCAGCGGCGGCACGGCCAGCGGCGCGAGCCAGGCCGCCGTGCCGCCGCCGAGGGCGAGCGCCGCCACCGCCCCGGCCGTCCCGAGCAGGAGGCCGAGGGCGGTGGGCACCACCGCGTGGCGCAGCATCAGCCCGGCGAACGGGTACGGGGACCAGGAGGCCCGGCGGACGTCGTCGGTCTCGATCCGGGCGGGTTCCAGCAGTTGGGCCAGGGCCTGGTAGCCGAAGAGCAGCGCGAGCCCGGTGACCGCCCAGGAGAGCGGGCCCCGGGCGTCCTGCGCGGGGACGGCGCAGAGCAGGGCGGGCACGGCCAGCAGTGCCGCGCGGCCGAGCCGGGCGGGCGTGCGGAGCAGGGAGAGGGTGTCGCGCCAGTACAGGACCAGCCGGGGCCGCCGGGGCGCGGGCAGCCGGACCTGCCACCGGCCGCCGTCCCCGGAGGCGCCGGAGACGGCCAGCCGGGCGGCGCGCAGTTCGACCGTCCGCAGCGCGGCCAGCACCCCGGCGGCGGTGCGGGCCCGCTCCCGCAGCAGGGTGAGCGACACGGTGGCGACGGCCCGGTCGGCGAGCACCAGGCCCAGCACGGTCGGCACGACCAGCAGGGCGGCGGCGAGCGGCCCGCCGGGGACGGCGGCGGGGGTCGGGGCCAGCGCGGCGATCCCGGCCCACCCCCACGGGCCGGACCACAGCTCGACCCGCTCCAGCCAGGGCACGGGGTGCCCGGCGACGGCCAGCGCGCTCTGCACGGCGAACGCCACGACCAGCGCGCTCGCGTACGGGCTCAGGCGGCGTGCCCAGCGGGCGGCCCGCGGGTCGCGCTGCACCAGCAGGCCCGCGCAGACGCCCAGCAGCGGCAGGCAGGCCCCGCCGACCAGGCACCAGGCGAGGGCGGCGGGCAGGCCGGTGCGCACGGTCAGGCCGAGCGCGACCATGCCGCCGAGGGCCGCCACCAGGCCGGGGAGGAGCGCCAGGCCGCAGGAGAGCCAGAACCAGGGCCGCAGCACCGGGCGGGGCCGGACGGGGTGCGCGAGCAGCCAGTCGGTGGTGGCCCGGGGCGGGACGACCGGCCCGCGCCACAGCCCGTCGCGGACGGCCAGCAGCAGGACGGCGAGCCCGGCCGCGGCGGCGCCGCCGGGCAGGCCGGCGAGCAGGCCGGGGCCGTAGCCGGTGTAGTCGGCGCCCATCGAGGCCTGCAGGAAGAGGCCGAGGCTGGGGACGCCGCCCCAGACCAGCAGGATCAGCACCGTGCAGTAGAGGGCGAAGGCGACCTGCTTGGCCCGGTTGCGCCGGTGCGGGGCGCGCAGGGCGCGCAGCAGGGCGAGCGCCTCGTCGGTCCAGTCGTCGTCCGCCGTCCACTCGGCGGCGGTCGTGCCTCGTTCCTCGTCCCGTTCCTGATCCTCGGCCCCGGTTCCGGCCCCGACCGCGGTGTCCGGGGCGCTCACCGGAGCCGGGCCGTTCCGGCGCCGGGGGCGGGGGCGCCCGCGGCGAGGACCCGGGCGGGCGGGCCCTGCCGGAGGATCCGGCCGTCCTCCAGGACGACCGCCCGGTCGGCGACCTCCAGGGCGAGGTCGGTGTGGTGGGTGACCAGCAGCACCGCGACGCCGTCGGCGAGTTCGGCCTTCAGGAGTTCGGCGAGCCGGCGGCGGGCCTCCGGGTCGAGGCGCTGCTCGGGTTCGTCGAGCAGCAGCAGGTCGCGGGGGCGGACCAGGGCGCAGGCCAGCAGCAGGGCCTGCAACTGGCCGGAGGAGAGGGCGGAGGGCAGCGCGTCGGCCCGTTCGGTGAGCGAGCGGCCCTCCAGCACCTGGTCGACCCAGTCGGCGGCGTCGGCGACCCCGTGCGCGACGGCGACCAGCAGCAGGTGCTCGCGGACCGTGAGGTCGGGGTAGTGGGCGACGGTGTCGCCGACGACGGCGACCCGGGCCCGGATCCGGGGGTCGTTCTCGTCCATCGTCAGGCCGTCGAAGCGCACCGTGCCGCTGGTCGGCAGGTCGCGTCCGGCCGCGACCCGCAGCAGGGTCGACTTGCCGGAGCCGTTGTGCCCGAGCAGGGCCACGCACTCGCCGGCCGCCAGTGCGAGGTCGACGGGGTGCAGCACCTCCCGGCCGCCGTACGAACGGCTCACCCCGGTCAGTTGCAGCAGTGCTCCGCGTGGTGCGGGGGAGTTCTCGGCCATCCGGGCGGCGCCTCTCGACGAGTGGTCGCCCCAGTATGGACCGCGGCCCGGGCCCCGCCCGCACCGGCCCGGGGCGTCAGGGCCGTCAGGGCGCCGGGGAGGGGTCCGGGCAGGAGGGGTCCGGGGAGGAGGGGCCCAGGAAGGCGGTCAGTTCGGCGTTGAGCTCGGCGGGCCGCAGGTACGGGAGGCCGTGGTGGGAGACGCCCGCCAGGGTGCGGACGCGGGCCCGCGGGAGGAGTGCGGCGGCGCGGACGGCGAGGGTGTCCGGGCGGTGGGTGCGGCTGTCGGCGGCGGGCAGCAGCAGGCAGGGCGCCTCCAGGGCGGCGAGCGCCGCCGGGGTGGGGCGGGGGCCGGTGACGGGGCGGGTGGCGGGGAAGGTCGCGGCGAGGCCGTACAGCCGGGTCCAGTCCGGGTCGAGGGGGGCGCCGCCGGTCTCCCAGGCGAGGAAGGCCCGGGCGCGGCGCTCGCT
The DNA here is from genome assembly GCF_000717185.1 of Kitasatospora phosalacinea. Lineage (GTDB taxonomy): Bacteria > Actinomycetota > Actinomycetes > Streptomycetales > Streptomycetaceae > Kitasatospora > Kitasatospora phosalacinea_A. The sequence continues at coordinate 10,983 of NZ_JNYE01000035.1, forward strand.
GGGGCGGGCCAGCACCGGGGCGGCGTGCAGCAGGTACGAGGGGCGGTAGCCGGTGAAGCAGCCGGTGGGGTCGATCAGGGCCAGCCGGGAGACCCGGTCGGGGCGGCGCAGCGCGTGGCCCAGGGCGATCCAGCCGCCGTAGGAGTGGCCGCACAGGTCGACGCGTTCGGCGACGAGCGCGTCGAGGACGGTGTCGAGCCAGCGGTGCAGGTCGTCGACGGTGCGCGGGGGCGTGCGGCCGTCCGCCGCGGAGCGGCCCGCCTCGCCGATCCGGTCGACGGCGAACACCCTTGCGGTGCGGGCGAGTTCGGCGGCGTTGGCCCACCAGCTCGCGGCGGTCGCGCCGCCGCCGTGGAGCAGCAGCAGGGGCGGGGCGTCGGGCGGTCCGGCGGCGTTGACCCGGGTGGTGCCCCAGGGGGTGTCGAGGTCGAGGGTGTCGACCGGGACGGGCCAGCGGTCGAGCAGGGCGTCGTAGGCGGACAGGAAGGCGGACCGGTCGAATCCCATGCTGGCTCTCCCCGGAAGGTGTCTCGCTCGGCAATCTTCTCGCTGAACGAGATAATATGCACGGCGGAACTCCCGCGGACAACCACCCCCACGAGAGGATGAACCGATGGACGATCCGGGCCCCGGCCTGCGCGCCGTGCACCAACTGCGCGCCCTGACCGTCGAACTCGACCTGCTGGCCGCCGCGTTCGCCCAGCGCCACGGCCTGCACCCGACCGACCTGCGGGCGCTGATCGCCCTGCTGGACGCCGCCCGGGAGGGCACGCCCGCGACCCCGGGCCGGCTCGGCCGCGAGCTGGGCCTCAACTCGGCGGGCACCACCGCCGTCCTGGACCGGCTGGAGCGGCTGGGGCACGTCCGCCGCGCGCGCGACCCGCACGACCGGCGGCGCGTCCTGCTGGAGGTCACCGAGCGGGCGGTGGCGCTCGGCCAGGGCTTCTTCGGGCCGCTGATCGGCGACGCGGTCGCGCTGGTCGACGGGCTGTCGGCGGCCGAACGGGCCACCGTGCAGGGCTTCCTGGCCGCGATGCGGGAGATCGTCGCCCGGCACTCCGGCACCGCGGGCGCGTGAACGGCGGACGCCCGGGCGAGTGGTCACTCGCCCGGGCGTCCGTGGGTGGTGCGGGGTCAGTGCTGCGGCAGCAGACCGGTGTTGAAGGTCAGCTTCGGGGCGGCGCTGCGCGCGAGCGCGTGCGCCTGCTCGGGCCACCAGCCGCCCGCGATCGGGTCGACCGAGCCGTACTCGGGGTCGGCCGGGCCCGCGGTGCCGCGGGTGCAGCTGCCGTCGGACTCGCCGGGGACCTTGATCCACAGGAAGGCGTCCAGCAGCGGCTGGCCGGTGTTCGCGGTGGGGCGGGCGCCCAGGCCGCGGCCGGGCGGGTTGCACCAGGTCTGCGGGTCGCCGGTGTACTTGCCGGGCTCCGGCGTCCAGGGGCCCTGGCCGTTGCGGCTGCTGTCGATCACGAAGTGGGTGAGCTTCGCGTCGGCCGGGACGCGCTCGGCGTACCAGGCGTCGGCGTCCGCGGCGGGCCAGTACTGGTTGGCGCAGGAGTCGGCGGTGGCGCCCGGGGTGTTCTGCAGGTACCAGACGCACTTGGAGACCAGGGTGCCGTAGCGGGTCAGCGAGGCGTCGGTCTGGTAGTTCGACACGTTCAGGAAGAAGCCCTGCGCGTCGGCGACGCCGCCGTCGATCAGCAGCTGCGCCTGGGTGCCGACGTTCTGCCAGCTGCTGTGCCCGGCGTCCAGGTAGACGATCGCGCCGCGCTGCTGCTCCAGCCGCTCCACCGCGCCGGAGATCTCGGCGAGGCGGTCCTGCTGCTGGGCGGCGGTGCCGCCGCAGAACGCGGGCGACAGGGCGAGGCCGTCCGGCTCCAGGATGACCACGGTCTTGCGGTCGCCGATGCCGCGGGCCAGGGCGTCGATCCAGGCCGCGTACTCGCTGCTGTTGGACGCGCCGCCCGACGAGTACTGCGAGCAGTCCCGGCCCGGCACGTTGTACGCCACCGTGACCGGCACCTGCCGGGCCTTGGCGGCCTTCGCCTGCAGCGCGGCCATCGCGTCGGTGGTCTCCTGCGGGGTGGCCGTCCCGTTGAACCACTGCGCGATCGGCCAGGACGCCAGCTCGGCCATCGACAGGGCGCCCGGCAGGTCGTGGGCCTTGAGGTCGGCCAGCGCCTGCTGCGCGGCCTTGCTCGCCGGGTCGACGTAGAACCGGGTGTCCGGCCCGAGGCTCCGCGCCCCGGCGGTGGCGGGCGCGGCGGGCGCGGCCTGGGCCGGGACGGCGGTGGCGAGTCCGAGGCCGGACGCGAGCAGCACGGCCAGCGGGGCCGCGGCTCGGACTGGGTGGGGTGGGCGCATGGCGGGTCTCTCCGTCAGGGGTGGGCGAACGGAGCCGCCATGCAGCCAGCCCCGGCGACACCCCGTCAAGCCCCGCCCGCCCGGCCCCGCCGAACCCGCAGCAGGACCCGTCACCGGGCCCATCCCCCGGTGAAACTTTCACCCCCGCCGAGCCGGGCGCGGACGGGTACGGTGGGCGGCGGGGCGTCCCCGGCCGGACGGGGCGGGGCGTGCGGTCCACGAGCGGTGGAGGCGGAGTTGACGGACTTCCCGGTCCTCGGGATCCCCGGCTGGAGCGGGCACCGGGGCATGGCCGTCGTCGGCGGGAGCAGCAGCGGCGGGAGCGGGAGCGGCGGCGGGAGCAGCAGCGGCGGCGGGCCGCGCGTGGTCGACTCGGTGGTCCACTCCTACCTGACCGCCGGGCGCCGCTCCGCCCCGCTGCTGGTGTTCGCCCAGTCGGCCGTGCAGGAGCAGAGCGCGGCCGCGCTGCGCAACCTGCTGGGCCGCCGCGGGCGCCCGGAGCACGCCGGGCTGCTCGGGCCGCCCGACCTGGAGGAGACCGCGGTCACCGTCACCGGGGTGTCCCGGCCCGCGGTCCGCCACCACTGGGCCGACCCGCGGGTGGCCCTGCTGGTCTTCGACTGGGAGCGCACGCACGTCAGCGTGGCCTCCTGGGACCACCCGCTGGACGAGGCCCTGCTCGCCGCCCTGGGCCCGCTCCGCCCCCTCCCCTGAACCCGCGGGGCCCCATGCTGCCGCGGTGCCCCGATCCCCCGCCCCGGCGCTCACCCCCGACGCCGCCCGGCGAAGCGTCCCGGGGTGGTGCCGACGATGCGGCGGAAGTGGCGGTTCAGGTGGGACTGGTCGTGGAAGCCGAGGGTGGTGGCGACGGCGGCCGGGGGGTGGCCGTCGAGGAGGAGGCGGCGGGCGCGGTCGATGCGGCGGGCGGTGAGGTACTGGTGCGGGGGCAGGCCGAACGCCGCGGTGAAGGTGCGGACGAGGTGGGCGGGGTGGGCGTGCAGGCGGTGGGCGGCGTCGTCGAGGGTGGTGCGTTCGGTGAGGCGGGCGTCGAGCAGGTCGCGCAGGCCCTGGGCGAGGCCGGGCGCGGGCGGTGCGGCGGTCGCGCGGGGGCGCAGGTGACGGTGGAGGCGTTCGGCGATCAGGGCGAGGCGGCTCTCGGCCTCCAGCTCTTCGCCGGGGGCGCCGAGGACGGTGTGCAGTTGGCCGACGCGGCGGTGCAGCAGCGGGTCGGCGAGGTCGGGGCCGTCGACCGCGGGGCCGATCAACTCGCTGCCGAGACGGTCGAGTTCGAGGTAGACGACGCGTTTGCGGAAGCCGTCCTCGGTGGCCGGTGAGCCGTTGTGCGGGACGTGCGGGGGCAGCAGGCTGACGGTGTCGCGCGGGGTGCCCCGGTGGTGGCGGTCGAGGTCGTAGCGGACGGCGCCGTCGTCGACGATCAGCAGCGTCCAGGAGTCGTGGACGTGCATGGGGTAGCGGTGCGCGGTGAAGTGCGCGTGGAACACCTCGACCACGCCGGGGACGCGCGGCCGCCAGGCGGTGGTCTCCTCCGGCGGTGTTGCGGGCACGCAAAGAACGTACAAGATCCGGCGGCGGTGCGGGCGGCACGCTCGGTCCATGGACAACACCCTGACCGCCCCCGCCCCCGCAACCGCAACCGCCCCCGTCCCCGCCCGCTTCGACAGCAAGATCGCGGTACTGCTGCGGGAGGACCTCGCGCCGTGGCAGCGGCTGAACGTGACGGCCTTCCTGGTGAGCGGACTGGGCACCGCCGTACCGGAGTTGATCGGCGAGCCGTACGCGGACGCGGACGGCGCCGGCTACCTGCCGATGTTCCGGCAGCCGGTGCTGGTCCTGGAGGGCGGGCGCGAACTGCTGGCGACGGCGCACGGGCGGGCGCTGGCGCGGGGGCTGCCGCTGGCGGTGTTCACCGCGGACCTGTTCGCCACCGGCAACGACCGGGACAACCGGGCCGCGGTCCGGGCCGTGGCGACGGCGGGACTGGACCTGGTCGGCCTGGCGCTGCACGGGCCGCGCAACGCGGTGGACAAGGTGCTCAAGGGGGCGAGGATGCACCCCTGAGCCGCCGGGCCGACCGCCGGTTCAGGCCTGTAGCGAGGCGAGGGTGACGACCGTGATGTCGGACGGGGCGCCGACCCGGACGGGCGGGCCCCAGGCGCCCGCGCCGCGGGTGACGTAGAGCTGGGTGTCGCCGTAGCGCTCCAGGCCCGCGACGGTGGGGTTGGCCAGTTCGGCGATGTAGTTGCCGGGCCAGAGCTGTCCGCCGTGGGTGTGGCCGGAGAGCTGGAGGTCCACGCCGTGGTGCACGCTGTCGTGGATGGTGACCGGCTGGTGGGCCATCAGCACGGCGGCGCGGCTGCGGTCGCGGTCGCCCAGGGCCTTCGCGTAGTCGGGGCCCTGGCCGTGCGCGGTGCCCGCGATGTCGTTGACGCCCGCCAGGTCGAACCGGGCCAGCTCGACCCGGTCGTTCTCCAGCGGGTGCAGGCCCAGCTCGCGGACGAACTCCACCCAGGGCGCGGCACCGGAGAAGTACTCGTGGTTGCCGGTCACGAAGTACGCCCCGTCCTTGGCCCGCAGGTCCGCCAACGGGCGGGCGGCCGGGCCGAGTTCGGGGACGGTGCCGTCGACCAGGTCGCCGACCACGGTGATCAGGTCCGGCTGGACGGCGTTGATGGTGTCGACGATCCGCCGGGTGTGCGAGCGGCCGAGGATCGGCCCCAGGTGGATGTCGCTGACCACCGCGATCCGGTAGCCGTGCGCGGCGCGCGGGAGCTTCGCCAGCGGCACGGTGACCTGCTTGAGCCGCGGCCCGCGCAGCACCCCGTACGCACCGTTGCCGACCACCCCGACGGCCACCGCCGCCGCGCCCCCGGCCACCAGCCGGGAGACGAACAGCCGCCGGGACGCCTCGGCGACCGGTCCGGCGGGCTCGGCAGCGCCTGCGGGGCCCGCGGGGCCTTCGGGCTCGGTCGGCTCGACCCGGGTCGCCGGGGTCGCCGGGACGGTGACGGGCTCGGGCACGGCCGCCTCTGCGGGTGCCGGGGTCCGGCGGGGGCGGAGGCGGTGCAGCAGGGGGCGCAGGGCCTCGCCGGCCAGCAGGGCGAGCAGGAGGTAGATGCTGACGGCCATCCAGAGGTAGCCGGGCCAGGCGAACCAGCGCTCGACGGCGAGCGGGAAGGCCCGGCCGCCGACCGCCGCGAGCAGCATCAGGGCGGGCAGCAGGAAGGCCAGGCCGGTGCCGGTGCGCCGGTACCGGCCGCCGGGGCGGGAGACGTCGCGGACCAGCCGCCGCCACAGGTACCAGTGCGCCACCCCGAGCAGCCCGAGCACTCCGAGGGCCGCCACCGCCATCACCGCGATCATCATTCGGCCAGTATCGGTGCCGCTCCGGGCGCACCGGTCGGCGGGGCGGCCCCGCGTGGACGGTGGGTGGTCGGGCGGGCGCGGTGGGTGCCGGTCCGGGTTCGGTTCCCGTTCACCCCCTGTGAGGCCGCGCACATCGGGGTCGCCGTCCACGATTGCGGGTAGTTGGTGTGCGGCGGACCGCGGCGGCGGGCGCCCCGGGGGCCGGAGCGGGTGGCTGCACGGGGGCGAACACCCAGGTCAGCACTGGCGCGGGGGGCACGCCGAGGGGGTCGGGAGGGGCGGTCCCGCGGTCCGGTCGGGTGCGGGTCGCGGCGCCTCCGCGGTCGGGGCCGCTACTACGGTGCGTAGTTTCGAGGGCCATTGTTCGGTTGTCCGGCGTCTGCCAAGAATGTCCCCATCCGCCAGGCAGTCCGGCCGGTTCGACCGCCGGACTCCCTGCCACCGCGTGCGCCGGGTGCGCCCCGGCCGGTCTCCGGCCGCCGGGCCCGTGGCGCACCCCGCGTCCCGGTCGGCGGCCACCGTGTCCGTCCGGCCGTCCGGCCCCGCGCGAGGAGAGGTCTCCATGCACCACCGCAGGACCCTGACCCTTTCGGAGAAGCTCCGCCGCCACCGGGTCGCCCTGGTGACCGGCATCGCCACGTTCGCCGTCGCGGGCACCGCCACCCTGGCGCTCGCACTGCCGCAGAACGCGGCCCCGGCCGACGCCGCCGCCGACCCGGTGCCGGCCGGCCGCCCGCAGCTGTCCGCGGACGCCTTCGCCTCCCGGTCACCGGACTCCGCTTCCACCTCCGCCTCTGCCGCGGCCTCCGCGTCCGCGCAGGCCCGGGCGGAGGCGGAGGCGGCCGCCTCGGCATCGGCGTCGGCCGCGGCCCAGGCGGAGGCGGAGGCGGCCGCGTCGGCGTCCGCGCAGGCGGCGGCGGAGGCCAGTGCGAGCGCTTCGGCGTCCGCGCAGGCGGCGGCCAGTGCCAAGGCGGAGGCCGCCGCGAAGGCGAAGGCCAAGGCCGAGGCGGCGGCGAAGGCGTCCGCGGAGGCGAAGGCCCGGGCGTCCGCGTCCGCTTCGGCCTCGGCGGCGTCCCGGGCGCAGCAGCGTCCGTCGCTGGCCGCCACCGCCTCCCCGTCCGGCTCCGGCTCCTCCTCGTCCTCGTCCTCGTCCTCGTCCTCGGCGTACAGCGGCACGCCGCAGCAGATCGCGGCGCAGATCGTGCCGGCGGGGCAGCTGCAGTGCTTCTCGAACATCGTGGAGCGCGAGAGCAGCTGGAACGTGCACGCGACCAACGCGTCCTCGGGCGCGTACGGGCTGATGCAGGCGCTGCCGGGGTCGAAGATGGCTTCGGCGGGGGCGGACTGGCGGGACAACCCGGTGACGCAGATCAAGTGGGGCCTGGAGTACATGAACGAGGCGTACGGCAGCCCGTGCGCGGCGTGGTCGTTCTGGCAGGCGCACAACTGGTACTGAGGGGTGGCTGCGGGGGCCGCTCGCACGGGGTCTCCGCAGCTCCACCACCGTGCGTACATCTGACGATACGTCAGCAAGTCACGGCGTTCCGTCCTCTATCCGGACATTTCATCGCACAATCATGTCCGTTCGGTGAAGATTCGGCGAACGTCCCGTGGCCGGTGTCCGGTATCACCGCTTTGGTGCGGCTTCCGACCTTTGCCTGAGGCTGTCCCCGCCCCTAGCCTCCCGGCCATGGCCCCACCACTGATCACCGTCGTGCTGCTCGCCTACGACGAGCAAGGACAACTGAAGGAGTGTCTCGACTCGCTGCTCGGACAGTCCTTCCGCGAGTTCGAGGTCATCGTGGTGCAGACCCCGTCCGAGCACTGCCCCGAGCGGCTGGTCGAGGCCTACGAACTGCGGGACGCCCGGGTGCGGGTGCTGCGGCTGGACGCCGAGACCGGCATCGGGCGGGCCCGGATGGCCGGGGCGGCGCACGCCCGCGGCCAGTACCTGCTGTTCCTGGACGCCGACCACCTGCTGCCGGAGGACGCGTTCGAGGCGATGGACGCGCGGCTCGCCGAGACCGGCGAGGTCGACGTGCTGCTGTTCGGCCACAACCGGGAGTACCGGGGCAAGCTCTGGCCGGGCAACGCGGCCGAGCTGCTGGCCGCCACCGGGCCCGGGGTGTTCTCCCCCGCCGAACTCCCCGAGCTGTTCGGCGCCCCGCCGCTCGCCTGGGACCGGCTGATGCGCAGCGGGACCATCCCGGCGTTCCCGGACGGCTTCTACGAGGAGGTCTCGGCGGTGCACCGCTCGCTGCTGGCCGCCACCCGGGTCGCGGTGCTGGACCGCGAGTGCGTCACCATCCGCCGCCGCCACACCCTGCACCCGGCGGGCAGCGAGGGCGCCACCCACTTCGACCTCTTCGACCGCTACGAGAGCACCTTCGAACTGCTGGACGCCCAGCCCGCCGAGGCCGAACCGGTCACCGCCACGGTGCGCCCGCACCTGTTCACCAGGATGATCCGGCACTACCTGTTCGTCTTCGACCTGCCGGGGTGCCTGACCCGCGCCGAGCGCCCGCAGTTCTTCCAGCGCGCCGCCGAGCACTACAAGCGCTTCCTGCCGAACGGGTACCGGCGCCCCGAGGGCCGCGAGGGCATCAAGTTCTCGCTGCTGGCCTCGAATTCGTACGCCACCTTCGAGGTCGCGAAGTTCTCCCGGCTGGCGGGCGGGCGCCGCTGAACCGCCCGCCGCACGGCGCCCCGCTCCACGCCCCGCGCCGCCCGCCGCGCCGCACCGCGCGACCCGCCGACGACACGGCTGCGGCGGTGTCCTGACGCCCCGTCGGCCCGGTCCGCGGGGTAGAGTCCGTGCCCGCGGACAGTTCGAGTCCGCCCGCGCTCTGCTCACCGCGCCCAGTTCCGTGCACGCACCCCTGCACGCACGCACCACCGGACCGGAAGGCGAACTCCCCGATGTCCTCCCCTGCTTCCCCGTCGGCGTCCCCGACCCCGGGCCCGACGCCGAACCAGGCCGCCGACCCCTCGGCCACCGACCCGACCGAGACCGCCGACGGGCCGCCCCCGGGGCCGTCCGGCCAACTGCCGCCCCAGCAGCAGCTGTCCGGCTGGACGCTCCTGCTGCTGGGGGCGCTGCTGCTGGCCGAGGCCTTCCTCTGCATGGCCGTGCTCATCAGCGTCTGGACGCCGCTCACCACGCTGACCGCCGAACACGCCCCCACCGGCGACCCGTTGCCCTGGACGGTGCTCGGCCTCGGCCCCTGGCATCTGACCTCCAACACCGCCATGCTGCTGGCCGTGCTCGCCGCCAGCGGCCTCGGCAGCTTCGTGCACGCCGCCACCTCCTTCGCCACCTACGCGGGCAACCGGCAACTGCTGCCCAGCTGGCTGCCCTGGTACCTGCTGCGCACCGCGATCGGCGGCGCGCTCGCCCTGCTGGTCTACTTCCTGCTGCGCGGCGGCCTGTTCGCCAACGGCACCGACGGCACCGCCACCAACCCGTACGGCTTCGCCGGGATCGCCGGGCTGTGCGGCCTGTTCTCCAAGCAGGCCACCGACAAGCTCCGCGAGGTCTTCGACACCGTCCTGACCACCCGGGACGGCGCGGGCGACGACGAACGCGACGACAAGATCCAACCCGTCGCCCCGACTTCCCCCGCCACCGCCACCCCCACCCCCGCAACTCCCGCCCCCACGGCGCCGGTCGCCGCCCTCCCCCTGCCGGAACCCGCGGACCCGGCCCAGCCGGTGATCCCGCAGCAGCCCTCCACCGCGCCCGACGGCACCTGAGCCCGGCCCCGTTCCGGCGAACGGCCTGCCGCGCCGCGCCGTCGCAGCGCGCGCTGACGACGATCGGGGTCGCGACCGGAGCGCCGCCTGTCGCGCACGGAGGCCGCGGCCCCGCCTGGGATGATCGGGGCATGGCCTCCGATCTCGCCCGTGCCCTCGCCGCCGCCGTCCGTGGCGAGGTCCGTTTCGACACCGCCGAGCGTGCCGTGTACGGGCAGGACGCGTCGAACTACCGGCAGGTGCCGCGCGGGGTGGTGAAGCCCGTGGACCGGGAGGACGTGCGGGAGGCGGTGCGGGTGTGCCGGGAGTTCGGGGTGCCGGTGGTGGCGCGCGGGGCGGGGACGAGCATCGGCGGGCAGGCGATCGGGCCGGGGGCGGTGGTGCTGGACTTCCGGCGGCACCTCGGGCGGGTGCTGGAGGTGGATCCGGAGCGGCGCACCGCCCGGGTCGAGCCGGGGACGGTGTTGGACGAACTCCAGCGCGCGGCGCGGCCGTTCGGGCTGCGCTTCGGGCCGGACCCGTCCACCCACAGCCGGTGCACGATCGGCGGGATGGTCGGCAACGACGCCTGCGGTTCGCACTCGCCCGCCTGGGGCCGCACCTCCGACAACCTGCACGGCCTGGACCTGCTGCTGTCCGACGGCACCGAGCTGTCCGTCACCGGCCCGCTGCCGCCCGCCGAACGGGCCGCGCTGGCCGCCGCCCCGGGCCGGATCGGCCGCCTGCACCGGGAGTTGCAGGCGCTGGCGGCGGACAACCTGGCACTGCTGCGCCGGGCGATGCCGGTGCTGCCGCGGCGCGGTTCGGGCTACCCGCTGGACGCACTGCTGCCGGAGCGCGGCTACGACCTGGTGCGGGCGGTGACCGGCACCGAGGGGACGTGCGCGCTGCTGCTGGGGGCGACGGTGCGGCTGGTGCCGGAGCCGGCCGCCCGGGCGCTGGTGGTGGCCGGGTACCCGGACGAGACGGCGGCGGCAGACGCGGTGCCCGCGCTGCTGCCGCTGGCGCCGTTGACCTGCGAGGGGATGGCCGCCGACCTGGTGGCCGCGCTGCTGGCCGCCGGTCCGCGCCCGCCGGTGCTGGACCGGCTGCCGGACGGCGCGTGCTGGCTGTTCCTGGAGACCGGTGGCGCGACGCCCGCCGAAGCGGCCGACCGGGCGCGGCAGTTGGCGGACGCGGTGCGGCGGGAGCGGGCGGCGACGGTCGCGCTGGTGACCGATCCGGGCGAGCAGCGGGCGCTGTGGGCGATCCGGGAGGCGGGGGCGGGCATCGTCACCCGGCTGCCGCCGGGACCGGACGGGCGGCCGGGCGGCGCGGCCTGGCCGGGCTGGGAGGACTCCGCCGTCCCGGTCGAGCAACTGGGCTCGTACCTGCGGCAGTTGCGGGCGCTGCTGGGGCGGCACGGGCTGCGCGGGGTGCCGTACGGGCACTTCGGCGAGGGGTGCGTGCACCTGCGGCTGGACTTTCCGCTGCGCGAACGGCCGGAGGCGTTCCGGGAGTTCCTGTGGGAGGCGGCGGACCTGGTGGTGGCGCACGGGGGTTCGCTCTCGGGTGAGCACGGCGACGGGCAGGCCCGGGCGGAGCTGCTGCCGCGGATGTTCCCGCCGGAGGTGATCGGGCTGTTCGCCCGGTTCAAGCGGATCTGGGACCCGGCGGGCCTGCTGAACCCGGGCCTGCTGGTCGACCCGCGCCCGCTGGACGCCGATCTGCGCTTCCCCGGGCGGGAGTTGCCGCTGACGCTGGCCTACCCGGAGGACGGCGGCAGCCTGCTGTCGGCGGTGCACCGCTGCGTGGGCGTCGGCAAGTGCGTGGACACCACGACCGGGGTGATGTGCCCGAGCTACATGGTGACCGGGGAGGAGCGGCACTCGACCCGGGGCCGGGCCCGGCTGCTGGGCGAGATGCTGCGCGGCGAACTGGTCGTCGACGGCTGGCGCTCGCCCGAGGTGCGCGAGGCGCTGGACCTGTGCCTGGGCTGCAAGGGCTGCGCGAGCGACTGCCCGGTGCACGTGGACATGGCCACCTACCGGTCCGAGTTCCTGTACCACCACTACCGGTTCCGGCCGCGCCCGGCCGCGCACCTGTCCTTCGGCTGGCTGCCGCTGTGGCTGCGGCTGGCCCACCTGGCGCCGCGCGCCGCCGACGCCGCGCTGCGCGGCCGGTTCAGCGCGCCGGTGCTGAAGCGGCTCGGCGGGATCGACCCGCGGCGCGCGCTCCCGGCGCTGCCGGAGCGGCGGTTCAGCGCCTGGTTCCGCGGCCACCGGGCCGCGCACCCGGTGGCCGCGGACGCCCCGGCGGTGCTGCTGTGGCCCGATTCGATGTCCGAGCTGCTGGATCCGGCCCCGGCCCGGGCCGCCGTGCTGGTGCTGGAGCGGCTGGGTTTCCGGGTGGTGCTGCCGTCCGGCCCGGTGTGCTGCGGGCTGACGCTGATCGCCAGCGGCCAACTCGGCCTGGCCCGGCGGGTGGTGGCCCTTTCGCTGCGCAACCTGGGCGAACTGCCGCCCGGGCTCCCGGTGGTGGGCCTGGAGCCGTCCTGCACGGCCACCGTGCGGGCGGACTGGGCGCGGCTGCTGCCCGACAGTGCCCCCGGACTGCCGTCCCGGATCCGCACGTTGGCCGAGTTCCTGGACGAACGGGCGGTCGAGCTGCCCGAGTTGGCCGGACCGGCGATGACCCAGGTGCACTGCCACCAGCACGCCGTCCTCGGCACCGGCGCCGACCGGCGGGTCACCGCCCGGCTGGGCCTGGACAACCGCCAACTGGACGCCGGTTGCTGCGGGTTGGCGGGCGCGTTCGGCTTCGAGCGGGGCCACTGGGAGGTGTCGGTGGCCGCCGCCGAACGCGCCCTGCTGCCCGCCGTCCGGGCCGCCGCGCCGGGGACGCTGCTGCTCGCCGACGGGCTCAGCTGCCGCACCCAGCTGAACCAACTGGAGCCCGGCGCGCGACCGTTGCACCTGGCGGAGGTGCTGCTGCGGGCCTTCGAGCAGGCCGGACCGGGTGAGGGTCACTCGCCCGGGTAGCGGACCCCGATCCGTTCCCGGACGGCGTCCAGGGTGCGCATCACGGACAGCGTGGAGTCCAGCGGCACCAGCGGGGACTCGGTCTCGCCCGCCCGCAGGCAGCGCACCACCTCGGCGGCCTCCAGCCCGTAGCCGTGCCCGGCCTTCGCGGGGCCGGTGAAGGCCTCGGGCTCGGCGCCGTCCCGGTGCAGGGTGAACCCGGCCGGGTGGAAGAAGTCCCGGTCGATCTCGATCCGGCCGGTGCTGCCCTGCACCGAGGCCCGCTGGCCGCACTGCACGTCCAGCGAGCAGGACAGCAGGGCGGTCGCACCGCTGGCGTGGCCGAGCAGGATGCCGGTGTGGGCGTCCACCCCGAGGTCGGTCAGCCGGGCCCAGGCCTGCACCGACTCGGGGGCGCCGAGCAGCAGGTGGGCGAACGCGACGGGGTACACCCCGAGGTCGAGCAGGGCGCCGCCGCCCGCCGCCGGGTCCCACAGCCGGTGGGTCGGGTCCTCCGCGGCGGGGAAGCCGAACTCGGCCTGCACGGAGCGGACTTCACCGATCGCGCCGTCCGCGACCAGCTCGGCGATCCGCCGCACCGTCGGGTCGAGGTACGTCCACATCGCCTCCATCAGGAAGACCTCGCGCTTGCGGGCGAGGTCGACCAGCTCGGCGGCCTGGCCGGCGTTCAGCGTGAACGGCTTCTCGCACAGCACCGCCTTGCCCGCCTCCAGCAGCAGCGCGGTCGCGGCGTGGTGCGCGGCGTGCGGGGTGGCCACGTAGACGACGTCGACCTCGGGGTCGGCCGCCAGCTCCTGCCAGCTGCCGTACGCGTGCGCGATGCCGTGCCGGTCGGCGAAGGCGCGGGCGGTCTCCTCCCGCCGGGAGGCCACGGCGAACGCCTCGGCGCCGGGGACGGCCGCCAGGTCCTCCACGAAGGAGGTGGCGATCCCGCCGGTGGCGAGGACGCCCCAACGGATCGGGCGGTCAGTGATCGGCTGCACGGGAGGCTCCTCCGGTCCGACGACGGTGCGGGCGGCCCCACCCTATCCACCGCCCCACCTGCACGGACAGCCCCGTCCGCGGGCTGGTCGCTGCCCGGCGCCCTTCAGCGCAGCCGGGTGACGGCGACCAGCGCGGCGTCGTCCAGCAGGCGGCCGCCGACGTGGGCGAGGAGGTCCAGGCGCAGGGCGTCCAGCAGGGCGCGGGGGCTGTCGGCGGGGAGCGCGGCGGCGCGGTCGGGCAGGGGGTAGAAGGTGCCGTCGGCGTCCCGGGCCTCGGTGGCGCCGTCGGTGTGGAGGAGCAGGGTGGCGCCGGGCGGGAAGTCGAACTCCTCGGTGCGCCGCTCGTCCGGGCCCAGGGCGCCCATGCCGAGCGGCGGGGCGGTGCGGCGCAGCGGGAGCGGCCGGGCGCGGCCGTGGGCGAGGAGCAGCGGCGGGGGGTGTCCGCAGTTGGCGATCCGGGCGGTGGGGCGGCGGTCGGGGAGGTCGAGGACGAGGGCGGTGACGAAGTTCTCCTGGACGTCCTGGCCGCTGTCGGCGAGTTCGGCGAGGTGGCGGCGGTAGGAGGTTTCGAGGGCGTCGGCCAGCGCCGCGGGGTCCTCGTGGCGGTGGGCGAGTTCGCGGAACGCGGCGAGCAGCGCGGCGGCGTCCCCGACGGCGGCGAGGCCCTTGCCGCGGACGTCGCCGATCAGCAGGCGGGTGGCGTCCGGGGTGCGGACGGCGGCGTACAGGTCGCCGCCGACGTGGGCCTCGTCGTCGGCGGCGAGGTAGCGGGTGGCGATCCGCAGCGGCCCGGCGCGGTCGGGCAGCGGGCGCATCAGGACGCGCTGGACGGCGTCGGAGACGGTGCGGACCCGGTCGAGTTCGCGGTCGTGGCGTTCGCGGAGGCGGGTGTAGCCGACGATCACGCCGGTGACCACGGCGAGGGCGAGCAGCTGGGCCTGGTGGTTGGCGGTGAACAGGCCGCCGTGCAGGACCGCGATGACGGCCTGGGCGGCCAGGGCGAGGACGCCGACCAGGACGGTCAGCCGGGTGCCCGCGAAGGAGGGGGTGATGGCGGGGGCGACCACCAGCAGCGGGCCGAGGTGGATGTTCGGGGAGATCGAGATGTCGACGGCGGAGATCAGCACGATCAGGCCGAGCGGCAGCAGCACCATCAGGTGTCCGGTGCGCCACTCGCCCAGCAGTTCGACCAGCCTCCGCCGCGCTCCCACCCCACCACCATGCACCGCGGCCGCCGCCCCCACGACCCGGTGCACGCTGCGCGCACGGGCTATGGCGCTGCGTCACCACCGCCCCCTACCATCGGCTCCATGGCCACCACCCCCACCCCCGCCCCCGTCGACGACGGCGCTGGCCGCAAGCTCACCCCCGCCGAGGCGGACGGGATCCTCGCCGAGCACTTCGCCCCCTGGGTGCAGGAGCTGGGGCTGTCCGTCGTGGAGACGGGCGAGCGCCACGCGGTGCTCCGGCTGCCCTGGTCGGACCGGCTGGCCCGGGAGGGCGGCGGGCTGTCCGGGCAGGCGATGACGGCGGCGGCCGACACCGCCACCGTGATCGCGATCTCCGCGGCGCTGGGCGGTTTCGCGCCGATGACCACCGTCCAGCTGTCCACCACCTTCCAGCGGCCGGCCCGCGGCACCGACCTGCTGGTCACCGCGCGCCTGACCAAGCTGGGCCGCCGGGTCGCCTTCGCCGACATCACCCTGACCACCCCGGACGCCCCGTCCGACCCGGTCGCCCACGCCACCACCGTCTACGCCTTCCCCGGCTGAGCGGGCCGAACGGGTTCCCCGGCCGAGCGGGTTGGGCAGGCTGAGCGAGCTGGGCAGGCCGAGCGGACCCCGGCCGAACGGCCCCGCCGAACCCCTACCCACCGGCGCTACCGGGCAGTAGCCTCCCCTGGTCGATCCGATCGCGACCCACCGCTGGAGGTCCCGTGCGCCCGATCGCGCGCCGCCGCACGCTCGTTGCCACCGCTCTCGCCGCCCTGGTGCTCGCCGCGGCGGGCACCGTCCCCGCCGCCGCCGCGCCGGGCGGGCCGCACGGGCCGGACGGGAACGGCGGGCGGGGCGGCCCGCACCGCCCCGCGTACTACCTGGCGGTCGGGGACTCGCTGGCGGCGGGCTACCAGTCGACGCCGACCGGCGGGCACGTGGTGGGCCGCGGCTACGCGCAGGACCTGGCCCGGACGCTGGGCGCGCGGGCCGCGCAGGAGCGCCGCCCGTTCGAGTTCACCGACCTGGGCTGCCCGGGCGAGACCACCGGCACCATGGCGGACGGCGGCTGCCCGTACCCGCACTCCTTCGCCGGCTCCCAACTGGAGGCCGCCGTCGCCTACTTGGAGGCGCACCGGAAGGACGAGGTGCTGGTGACCATCGACATCGGCGCCAACGACGTGCAGCGCTGCGCCGCGGGCGGGACGCTGGACCTGCCGTGCGCGCTGAACGGCATCGAGCAGGTCCGCACCGGGCTCGACCGGATCCTGGGCGAGCTGCGGGCCGCGGCGGGCCCGCACACCCGGATCGTCGGGATGAACCTGTACGACCCGTTCCTGGCCGCCTGGGTGACCGGCGACCGGGGCAGGGAACTCGCCACCGCCTCCGTGCAGTTGAGCGATTCGCTGAACCGGGTGATCGGGTCGGTGGACGCCCGCCACCGCGTCCCGACGGCCGACGTGGCGGGTGCCTTCGCCACCGACGCCTTCGCGCCGACGGTGCCGCTGGGCGGGCAGCAGGTGCCGCTGAACGTGGCCCGGATCCTGCAGTGGACCAACATGGCGCGCGGCGACATCCACGCCAACGACGCGGGCTACCAGGTGATCGCGGACGCCTTCCTGGCCGAGCTGCCCGCGCGGTACCCGAAGCGGTGACGGCCCCGGCCGGAGGGCCGGGGTTCAGGGCGCGGTGATGGTGGTGACGAACTCGGCGAGGCGCTCGTGCGAGAGGTGGCGGGCGATGTCCGCCTCGCTGATCATGCCGACGAGCTGGTGGTCCGGGTGGTTGATCACCGGCAGGCGGCGCACCCGTTCCTCCTCCATCACCTGCAGCACGAGGTCCGCCTCCTCGTCCTCCTCGATCACCCTCGGGCGCCCGACCGCGAGCTCCACGCAGCGGACGGCCGCGGGGTCGCGCCCCTCGGCGACGCACTTGAGGACGATGTCGCGGTCGGTGAGGATGCCCAGCAGCTTCTGCTCCTCGCCGCAGATCGGCAGCGCGCCGACGCCGCGGTCGCGCATGATCCGGGCGGCTTCGGCGAGGGTCTGCCCGCCGGTGACGCACTCCGCTCCGGGGTGCATGATCTCTTTCGCGGTGGTCATGGCCGGACCTCCCGAGGTGGCTGGCGCACGGCGGCCCCGTGCACGGTACGTCCGTCCCTCCATGCTCGCCCCGGGTCGGGGCGGCCCGCCACCGCTGGGGCCGGCCGCTCAGGCCGCGTGCGGCGGCGCCATCCGCAACTGGCCCTGTCCGTCGGCGCGTTCGGCGGCCGCGGCGACCTCCGGGAGTTCCAGCTGCTCGACGCCCGGATCGGCGTCCGGGCCGCCACCGCCCTCCGCCGGGCCGGTCGCGCCGGCGGCCCGGGCCGCCCCGGCGGCCTGCGCGGTGGCCTGCGCAGTGGCCTGCGCGGTGGCGCGTTCGGTGGAGCTCTCCAGGAAGCGCAGCAGCTCGACCGGGAACGGCAGCACCAGGGTCGAGTTCTTCTCCGCGGCGACCTCCACCACGGTCTGCAGCAGCCGCAGTTGGAGCGCCGCGGGCGTCTCGGCCATCACCTTCGCGGCCTCCGAGAGCCGCGCGGACGCCTGGAACTCGCCGTCGGCGGTGATGATCCGGGCCCGCCGCTCCCGGTCGGCCTCGGCCTGCCGGGCCATCGAGCGCTTCATCGACTCGGGCAGCGCCACGTCCTTGATCTCGACCCGGTCGATCTGGACGCCCCAGCCCAACGCGGGGCTGTCCAGCATCAGTTCGAGCCCCTGGTTGATCGGCTCCCGGTTGGCCAGCAGGTCGTCCAGCTCGCTCTTGCCGATGATCGACCGCAGCGAGGTCTGCGCGACCTGCGACATCGCGAAGCCGTAGTCCTGGACGTCGACGATCGCCTTCACCGGGTCGACCACCTTGAAGTACACCACCGCGTCGACCCGGACGGTCACGTTGTCGCGGGTGATGCCCTCCTGCGCGGGGACCGGCATCGTGACGGTCTGCACGTTCACCCGGCGCAACCGGTCCGCGACGGGCCGGATCCGGGCCAGCCCCGGCCCGCGCACCCCGTCCAGCACCCGCCCGAACCGGAACACCACCCCGCGCTGGGTCTGCTGCACCATCCGCACGCCCAACCCGGCGTACACCGCCAGCAGCACCAGCAGCGCGATCAGCACGTCGACCACGACCATCGCCGTCACCTCGACCCGGGAGGGGGGAACCGGGGAACCGGGCCGCACCCCGGCCCGCACCTCCACGCTACTCCGCCGCCTCCCGTCCCGGAGCGGTCACCGAACGTAGGATTCCGTCCATGGAACCGCCCCACGAGTCCGCCCCCGCCGTCCTCGCCCCGCAGACCCGGGGCATCGCCGAGCTGGACGAACTGGTGGTCCACTGCCGGGCCTGCCCCCGGCTGGTCGCCTGGCGCGAGGAGACCGCGCTGGTCAAGCGCAGGGCGTTCCAGGACCAGGAGTACTGGGCCCGGCCGATCCCCGGCTTCGGGCCGTACGACGCCGAGCTGGTGCTGGTCGGCCTCGCCCCCGCCGCGCACGGCGGCAACCGCACCGGCCGGATCTTCACCGGCGACCCCTCCGGCGACCTGCTGTACGCCTCGCTGCACCGGCTCGGCCTGGCCAACCGGCCGGAATCCACCTGGCGCGGCGACGGCCTGCGGCTGCGCGGCGTGCGGATCACCGACCCGGTGCGGTGCGCCCCGCCGGAGAACAAGCCCACCAACGCCGAGCGCGACACCTGCCGCCCGTGGATCGTCCGCGAGTTCGAGGAGATGCGCCCCACCGTCCGCGCCGTGGTCGCCCTCGGCGGCTTCGCCTGGCAGGCCGTCCTGCCGGTCCTGGCCGCCGCGGGCTGGCGGGTGCCCCGCCCGAAGCCGGTGTTCGGCCACGGCGCCCACGCCGTCCTCCCCGCCGCCGACGGCGGCCCCGAACTGCACCTCTTCGGCTGCTTCCACGTCAGCCCCCGCAACACCTACACCGGCCGCCTCACCCCCGCGATGGTCGACGACCTGCTGCGCACGGCGGCCGTCGCGGCCGGTCTGGACCCGGCCTGAGCACCGCGGGGGGCTCTTCTCCCGGCTCTCAGCGCAGCTTCCCCGGTCGGCGGGCGGCCTGTTCCCAGACCTGCGGGAGCAGTTCGCGGGCGAAGGCCAGCTCGGCGGTCTGGCGGCCGTAGAGCGCGCCGTAGCCGAAGCTGCCGTCGGAGAGGGTGCGGAGGGCGTCGCGGGCGACGGCGGCGTCCTGGTGGCGGCCGAGGACGTCCTGGAGGGCCTTCATCCGGCGGGTGAAGGCGCGGGCGGGGCGGCCGGCCGTCTCGCCGGCGTAGCGGGCGCGCTTGGCGGCCTTGCGGGCGTCGTGCAGGGCGCGTTCGAGGGCGGGGCCCTCGGGGGTGCGGCGGGCGAGGGCGAGGCGTTCGGCGGTGCGGCGGTGCTCGCGGCGCAGGGTGCGGGTGAGTTCGGGCCCGTAGGGCTTCGCGGCGCGGGAGTTGAGGGGCGGGTCGGCGGCGAGTGCGGTGAGCGCGGCGAGCAGGCGGCGGAAGCGTGCGGTGTCGAGGGTGGCGAGGACGCGGGTGCGGGCGTCGCCGGTCTCGCGGGCGTGCCAGGCGGTGAGTTCGCCGAGGACGCGGTCGCGCCCGCTGCCGGGGGGCAGCTCGCGGGCCTGGGCGAGCAGGCGGGCGCCGAGCACTTCGGCGTCGCGGGCGCGGCCGAGGGCCCGGCCGAGCCAGCGCAGTTCGTCCTCGGTGGCGGTGTGGTCGCCGCGCAGGTGGCGGCGGTGGGTGCGCAGGGCGCTGCGCAGGCGGCGGGCGGCGACGCGCATCCGGTGGACGGCGTCGGGCCGGTCGGCGCGGACGTCGGGTTCGAGGGCGGCGAGTTCGGCGGCCTGGGTGCGCAGGCGCGCGGCGATGGCCTCCCCTGCGCTGCCGTCCGTCCGGTGGGCCACGTCGTCACGTCCTTCCGTGCTGTCCCAGCGTAGGCCGTCCACGAACGCCTGTCCGTTCCGCCGCGCGGCAACCGTCCGCGCCCGACCTCACCCGCCGAACAGCCGTTCCGCCGCCGTTCCGCCGCCGTTCCGCCGCTGTCCCGCCGCTGTCCCGTCCGACCGGTCGGTGAACCGGGGCGCGCGGCGCGGTGGTTCGGGCCCGATCGGGCGGGCCTACGGTGGGGGGATGTCGTCGATCCCCGCCGTGCCCGTCTTCACCGCCGCGACCGCGCCGGGTGCCCTGCCGGTGCTGGGGCACGGGCTGCGGCTGCTGCGCGGGCCGGTCGGGTTCCTGTCCTCGCTGCACGAGCACGGCGATCTGGTGGCGGTGCGACTGGGGCCAACGACGGCCCAAGTACCGTGCCATCCGGCGTTGTTGGCCCAGGTGCTGGAGGACGACCGGCTGTTCGACAAGGGCGGGGTGTTCTACGACCGGGCGCGCGACGTGGCGGGGAACGGGCTGGTGACCTGCCCGCACCGGGACCACCGGCGGCAGCGCCGGCTCGTCCAGTCGGCGTTCCGGCGCCCGCAGTTGGCGCACCACGCGGGCGCGGTGCGGGCCGAGGTGGACGCGGCCGCCGCGGACTGGCGGCCGGGGCTGGTGGTGGACGCGTTCCCGCTGTTCTACGGGATCGCGCTGCGCACCCTGGCCCGGACGCTGTACTCGACCGCGATCGACGCCGAACTGGCGACGGGGGTGGAGCGGGCCTTCGACACCGTGCTGAACGGGCTGTTCCGGCAGATGTTCCTGCCCGCCCCGGTGCGCCGCCTGCCGCTGCCCGCGAACCTGCGCTACCGCCGGGCGCTGGCCTACCTGCACGCCGCCACCCGGCAGCTGGTCGCCGCCCACCGGAGCGGGGAGGCCGGCGGGGACGGCGACCTGCTCTCGGCGCTGCTGGCCGCCGCCGACGAGGACGAGGGCGGCGCGGGCGGGGCCGGGCTGAGCGACGCCGAGGTGCACGACCAGGTGGTCACGCTGCTGGCGGCGGGCACCGAGACCGTCGCGGCGACGCTGACCTGGACGCTGTGGCGGCTGTCGCTCCACCCGGCGGCGGCCGAGCAGGTGCGGGCCGAGCTGGACGCGGTGCTGCCGCACGGGCGGGCGCCGCGGCCGGAGGACCTGCCCCGGCTGGCCGCGGTCGACCGGGTGGTGTCGGAGACGCTGCGGCTGCACCCGCCGGGCTGGCTGTTCACCCGGATCACCACCGCCCCGACCGAGCTGGCCGGGCGTCCGCTGCCGACCGGCAGCACGCTGGTGTTCTCGCCCGCGGCGGTCTCCCGGCACCCGGCCGCGCACCGCTCCCCCGCCGTGTTCGACCCGGACCGCTGGCGGCCGGAGCGGGTCACCCCGGCCGCCCGGCAGGGGTTCCTGCCGTTCGGCACGGGGGCCCGCAAGTGCGTCGGCGACCTGTTCGCCCGCGCCGAGTGCACCCTCGTCCTGGCGGCGCTGCTGTCGCGCTGGCGGCTCGTCCCGGAGCCGGGCGCCGACCTGCGTCCCGTTCCGCTGGCGACCGTGCTGCGTCCGCGCCGGTTGCGGCTGCGGCTGCGGCTGGTCGAGCGGTGAGGGGCGGCCGGGCGCTGGGGCGCGGGGGCCCGGCCGGGCGCGGCGGGGCTCAGCCGGTGGGCTCCGGGGCGAGCCCCTGGTCGGCGAGCCAGGCGAGCTGCCTGACGGGGGTGGAGCCGTAGCCGCCGCCGTGGTCGGCGAAGCGCCAGGCCTCGATGGCGGCGGGGCCGCCGTAGCGGTTGTAGGCGGCGTAGACGGTGGAGGGCGGGCAGACCGGGTCCATCAGGCCGACGCTGAACAGGGCGGGGGCGGTGGCGCGGGGGGCGAAGTGGACGCCGTCGAAGTAGTCGAGGGTGGCGAGGGTCTGCTCCTCCTTCTCGCGGCTGTGCCAGCGCAGGTACTTGGCGATCTCGGGGTAGGGGCCGTCGCCGGAGATCTGCACGGCGCGCCGGAAGTGGCACAGGAACGGGACGTCGCTGAGCAGGGCGGCGACCCGGTCGGGGGCGAGGGCGGCCACGGCGAGGGCGAGGCCGCCGCCCTGGCTGGAGCCGGAGACGACCGCGCGGGCCGGGTCGGTGCCGGGCAGGTGCGGGAGAGCGTCGAGGGCGCGGACGCAGTCGGTGATCAGGCGGCGGTAGTAGTAGTTCGCCGGGGAGTCGATGCCGCGGGTCATGAAGCCCTCGGCCCACTGGGTGCCGTCGCCCTCGCCGCGGTCGGGGGTGTCGTGGCCCTGGCCGCGGCTGTCGACGACCAGGTGGGCGTAGCCGGCGGCGGGCGGCAGCAGGTGTTCGCCGGGCAGGGCGCGGCCGCCGCTGTAGCCGATGTACTTGACGACGACGGGCAGCGGTGCGGTGGCGCCGCGGGGCAGCAGCAGCCAGGCGGCGACGGGTTCGCCGTTCCAGCCGGGGAAGCGGACGTCGTGGACGTCGAAGGCGGTGAGCCGGGTGTCGGTGCGCAGTTCGGCGGTGACGGTGCCGCCGGCGGCGCGGGCGGTGGCGAGGGTGTCGGCCCAGAAGGCGTCGAAGTCGGCGGGGGCGGTGAGGGCGGGGCGGTAGGCCCGGAGGTCGTCGAGGTCGATGTCGGTGAGCGGCACGGCGGTTCAGCTCCGGTGGTGTTCGAGGTGCAGGGGGGTGGGGTGCCCGGCGCGCAGGTGGACGCTCAGCGGGGGGCGCTCGGGGTCGGTGCCGAGGTGGACGGTGACGGTGCGGTCGGTGTCGGCGGTCAGGACGGCGTCGACCCGGCCCTCGGCGGTGTCCCAGCTGAGCGTGGTCAGCGTGGTCCGGCAGCGGGTGCGCAGGCCGCGGACGGTCCCGCGGGGCAGGTGGGCGGGCGGGGCGGGGAGCAGGACGATGCGTTCGGGGGTGGAGTGCAGGAGAGCTTCGATCAGCACGCCGGGGAGGGTGTGGGCGGCGTCGGCGTTGTAGACGTCGAGGCGCGGGTAGTGCGAGCTCATCAGCGCGGCGTGGAAGAACTGCCCGTGCAGGACGGCGTCGAGGGCCTCGCCGAGCAGGTCGGCGTCGCCGAGCCGGGCGGCGATCAGGGCGCGGTGCAGGTGGCCGTGGGCGGAGTGGTTCTCGCTGCCGCGCAGTTGGAGGGCGCGGTGGGCGGCGGTGGCGAGTCCGGGGGTGTCGAGGGGGTTGACCTCGCCGAGCGGCCAGACCGGGTGGAGGTGGCTGAGGTGCCGGTGCTCCTGGTCGTCGGGGGCGGCGGGCCAGGCCCATTCGGCCAGTGCGCCTTCGGAGTTGAGCAGGTAGGGGGGCAGCCGGTCGGCGAGCCGGTGGTGGCCGGTGGCGGTGAGGGTGTGGCGGGCGGCGGCGAGGTCCATGGCGGCGTTGACGCTGATCGGGCTGTCGGCGCCGAGGGGGGTGTTCTCGGGCGAGTAGGAGGGGACGTACTGCAGGCGGCCGTCGGGGCCGGTGCGGGTGAGGAAGGCGCGGTAGAAGTCGGCGGCCTCGGCGAGGGCGGGGCCGGTCAGGGTGTCGGCCGTGGCGGTGTCGCCGGTGGTGTCGACGTGGTCGAGCAGGGGTTGCAGCAGCCAGTGGGCACCGGCGGTCCACAGGTGCAGCGGGTAGTCCTCGCTGTAGTGGTAGGCGTGGCCGGAGCGGCCGTCGGTGTGGGCGGGGGCGACGATGCCGGGCAGACCGAACAGGCGGCGGGCGTTGCTCCGCCAGTCGTCCAACTGGCGTGCGACGAAGGCGGCGTGGGCGTGGCTGACTTCGGGGAGGGCGGCCGCGGCGGCGGAGGAGACCTGGAGGTTGAGGTTGGCGTCGCAGGTCAGGGCGCCGCTCCAGGCGGTGTCCCAGGAGCCGGTCCACAGGCCGGTGAGCCGGGGCGGCAGGACGCCCGCGGAGCTGAGCAGGTGGTAGCGCCCGGCGTCGAACAGCCGCTCCAGCAGGGCGGGTCGGTGCGCGGCGGGGTCGGCGAGCAGCGCGGAGCCGGGCAGCGCGCGGTGCTCCTCGGGGGCGCCGAGGTCGAGGGCGACCCGGTCGTAGGCGGGGGTGTGCCGGGCGAGGTGGCGTTCCAGCAGTTCGGGGTACGGGCGGTCGGGGAGGGCGGGCGGCTGCGGGTCCTCCCAGGGGTGGACGCGGGTGAGCAGCAGGACTTCGGCGCAGCCCTCGGCGTGCACGGCGGCGTCCGCGGTGCGCAGGGTGCCGCCGGTGGTGCGGACGTGCGTCCAGCAGGTGTAGCCGTGGCCGGAGCCGCCGGGGTAGCGGACGTCGGTGCGCAGCACGGCGCCGCCGGGTTCGCTGCTCGCGGTGGTGCGGACGGCCGAGTCGGCCGGGGCGCCGTCGAGTTGCCAGTGGTGGGTCAACTCGACGGTGCCGGTGCGGACTTCGCGGTGGACGACCAGGTCGTCGGCGCGTGAGGCGAAGGTTTCGGCGCGGCGGCCGTCCCAGCGGGTGGTGACCCGGCCGGTGCGGTGGTCGACCTCGCGGCGGTAGTCGCCGACGGGGGCGGCGGGGCGGCGCAGCCGGAGGGCGAGGGCGGGGTGGAAGGGGCGGACCCACTGGAGCGGGCCGGTGACGTGGCGGGCGACGGCCTCGCGGGCGCGGCCGGCCAGGACGGCGTCCCGCAGCTGCTCCAGTTCGGCGGCCAGGTCGGGGGCGAGGGCGTCCTCGCCCCCGTTGGGGCACACCAGCAGGTGGTGGTTGACGACGATCAGTTCGTCGTCGGTGCGGCCGTGCACCATGGCGCCGTGGGTGCCGTTGCCGGTGAGGAAGGCGTCCTCCCAGCGGGCGGCCGGGGCGGGTTCCCAACTGCCTCGTGGGCGCTGCGCGTTCACCGGGCAGCCGGGCCCTGAACGACCGGCCACTGGGCAGCCGGGCCCTGGGCAGCCGGGCTCGGAGCCGCCGGGCCCTGGACGGTCGGGCGCAGGACGGCGGCGCCGTGGCGCTCCAGGGTGACGGTGCCGGTGCCGGACTTGCCGGTCAGCAGGTCCTCCCAGCGGCCGGGCAGGTCGCAACTGACCTGCTGGGGGCCGTGGTTGAGCAGGAACAGCAGGTCGCCGCGGCGGACCGCCTCGACGCCCGCGGGCAGGTGCTCGGCGGCCGGGCGGATCCCGGCTTCGCGGGCGGCGCGGGTGAGCAGGGCGCGCAGGGCGTCGGGGGCGGGGCGGGTGGAGAGGTACCAGGCGGTGCCCTCGCCGTGGGCGTGGCGGGTGACGGCGGGCTGTCCGGCGAGTTCGCCGTCGCGGTAGCGGGCCACGGTCTCGGCCCCCGCGGTCTCCAACTCCTCGGCCCACAGGGTGCTTTCGAAGGTGTCGCCGTCCGCGGTGGTGCAGTGCAGGGTCTCGTCGGCGTTCAGCGGCCACCACTGGTGGACGGCGGCGAGGCCGAGGACCTCGCGCAGCCGGGCGTCGACGCCGCCGGGGCGGATCCGGTCCTGGTGGTCGGCGACGCCGGTGAAGTAGCCCGCCACCAGGGTGCCGCCGGTGCGGACGTAGGCGGCGAGGTTGTCGAGGGCGGCGTCGGTGAGCAGGTACAGCGAGGGGATGACGACGAGGCGGTAGGGCGTCAGGTCGGCGGCGGGGTGGGCGAGGTCGGTGGTGTGGTTGGCCTCCCACAGGGCGCGGTGCCAGGCGGTGACGTTCTCCTGGTAGTCGAGCAGTTCGGAGGGGCGGCCGGGCTGTTCGCTCGCCCACCAGGCGTCCCAGTCGTGCAGCAGGGCGGTGTCGGCGGCGACGGGGGTGCCGGAGACGGCGGGGCCGAGCCGGTCGAGGTCGGCGCCGAGTTCGGTGACCTCGCGGAAGGTGCGGTGGCCGGGGCCGGAGTGCGGGAGCATCGCGGAGTGGAACTTCTCGGCGCCCTGCCGGGACTGGCGCCACTGGAAGAAGCAGATCGCGTCGGCGCCGCGGGCGACGGCCTGCAGCGACCAGAGCCGGGTCAGGCCGTGCGGCTTGGGGCGGTTGACGGGGCGCCAGTTGACGGCGCCGGTGGCCTGTTCCATCAGCATCCAGGGGCCGCCGGCCAGCGAGCGGGCGAGGTCCTGGACGAGGGCGCCGTGCTGGGCGCCGAGGGCGTGGTCGGGGTCGGGGTAGATGTCGAGGGCGACGGCGTCCTGCTGCTTCGCCCAGGCCCAGCCGTCCTGGCCGCGCCAGAACGGCATGTGGTTGGTGGTGACGGGGATCGCGGGGCTGTGCCGGGCGACGATGGCGTGCTCGGCGGTGTAGCACTCCAGCAGGGCGTCGGAGGTGAACCGGGCGAAGTCGAGCAGTTGGGCGGGGTTGCGGATGTACTGGGCCTGGCGGGGCGGCAGGATCTCGTCCCACTCGGCGTAGTGCTGGCTCCAGAAGGCGGTGCCCCAGGCGGAGTTGAGTTCTTCCAGGGTGCCGTGGCGGTGCTGCAGCCAGCGCCGGAAGTGCGCGGCGGTCTCGTCGCACCAGCAGTGGGTGCCGTACTCGTTGTTGACGTGCCACATGGTGAGCGCGGGGTGGGCGCCGTAGCGGGCGGCGAGCCGTTCGGTGATCGCGGCGGCGCGGCGGCGGTACTCCGGGGAGGAGGCGCAGAACTGGTTGCGGGAGCCGTACCAGACGGTGGTGCCGTTCTCGGCCTGCGGGAGGGTCTCGGGGTGGCGGTGGCCGAGCCACGGGGGTGGGGAGGCGGTGGGGGTGGCCAGCACGACGCCGATGCCGTGCGCGTGCAGCAGGTCGAGCAGGCGGTCGAGCCAGTCGAAGTCGTAGGCGCCGGGGGCGGGTTCGAGGCGGGCCCAGGAGAAGACGCCGACGGTGACGCTGGTGACGCCGGCCTGCCGCATCAGGCGGACGTCCTCCTGCCAGGTCTCCTCGGGCCACTGCTCGGGGTTGTAGTCGCCGCCGTAGAGGATGCGGCCGCGGGTGGCGTCGTTCAGGTCGGGCATGGGGGTGTTCCCGTCGTTCAGTCGTCCTGGCCGGTGGGCCGGAGTTCGAACCAGTCGAAGTGCGCGGTGCCGTCGGCGGCGTAGAGGCCGATGACGCGGCCGGTGAAGCCGCCGGCCACCTCGGTGGTGAGGTAGCGGCCGTCCAGGGTGGCGAGCGCGGCGAAGGTGCCGTCGGGCCGTTCGTGGCCGAGGGCGACGGCGTCGGGGCCGGTGCGCGGGCCGCGCTCGGCGGCGGGGGCGGTCTCGATGCGCAGCACCACGTCGTGGTGCGGGAGTTCGCGTTCGGCGACGACGGTGGCCTGTCCGCCGAGGTGGCTGCGGACCCGGACGTGGCGGCCGTCGGCCTCGACGGTGTAGGCGTGCTCGTCGTCGAGGCGGACGGCGAGGCCGCCGGTGCCGTCGGTGGTGTCGAGCCGGGTGCGGGCGCGGACGGCGTGGTGCTGCTGGCGGAGGCCGGTGAAGGTGCCGTCGAAGTGGCCGTCGCGGGCCTGCAGGGTGAGCCAGCCGGGGCGCCGGTCGGTGGTGACGCGGGCGGCGGGGCGGTCGCGGACGGAGAGCCACTGCGGGGGCAGCGGGCCGTCGAAGTCCTCGCGGGTCGGCTCGGCCGGCCAGGGGTGCAACGGCCATGGCAGTGCGGGGAGTTCGACGGGCACCTCGGCGATGACGGGCCAGTCGTCGACCCAGCTGACCGGGGTCAGGTAGGTCTCGCGGCCGAGCGGGTGCCAGCCGGGGGTGCCGCCGCGGGGGCGGACGCCGAGCAGCAGGGCCCACCAGCTGCCGTCGGGGCCCTGGACCAGGTCGGCGTGGCCGGTGTTCTGGATCGGGCTGTGGCTTCCGGCGTGGGTGAGCAGCGGGTTGTCGGGGCAGGCCTCGAAGGGGCCGTCGGGGCGGCGGGAGCGGGCGATCGAGACGCTGTGGGCGCGTTCGGTGCCGCCCTCGGCGATCATCAGGTACCACCAGTCGCCGATCCGGTACAGGTGCGGGGCCTCGGGGGCCTGCCGGGTGCCGGACCACAGCGGGCGGGGGGCCTCCAGGGCCTTGCCGGTGGCCGGGTCGATCCGCAGCTGGGCGACGCCGGCGACGGTGCACCAGCAGGTGCCGTCCTCGTCCCAGGCGAGGTCGGGGTCGATGCCGGGGACGTCGGGCAGCCGGACGGGGGCGGACCAGGGCCCGGCCGGGTCCTCGGCGGTGACCAGCAGGTTGCCGGTGCCGACCTCGGTGGTGATCAGGTGGAACCGGCCGCCGTGGTGGCGCAGGGTGGGGGCGTAGACGCCGCCGGAGGAGGGGGTGCCGGGCGGCAGCGGCAGGTCGGCGAGGGCGTTGCCGACCTGCCGCCAGTGCACCAGGTCGCGGCTGTGCAGGATCGGCACGCCGGGGTGGTACTCGAAGCTGGAGCAGGCCAGGTAGTAGTCCTCGCCGA
This sequence comes from Kitasatospora phosalacinea, assembly GCF_000717185.1. Taxonomy (GTDB): domain Bacteria; phylum Actinomycetota; class Actinomycetes; order Streptomycetales; family Streptomycetaceae; genus Kitasatospora; species Kitasatospora phosalacinea_A. Next base: position 38,950 of record NZ_JNYE01000035.1, read on the forward strand.
CCCGGCAGACGCTCGGGTCGGGGTGGAAGCCGGGGACCACCGGGTTGCGGAGTCGGCTGGCCGTCACGGGCGGCGCTACCTCCTTCGGGCGGGCGGGACGGGGGCGAGCAGCGGGCCGCTGCTCTGGCGGGGGGTCAGGACGGGCGCGAGCAGGACGAGTTCGTCCTCGGGGTCGGTGCCGCGTTCGGCGGCGGCGATCCGGCGCATCACCTGGTCGACGGCGACCCGGCCGAGTTCCTGGGCGGGTCCGGTGACGGCGGTCAGGCCGGGGGCGTACTGCTCGGCGAGCTGTTCGGGGCAGAGCGCGACCACCGAGGCGTCCTCGGGGACGGTGCGTCCGCTGGTGGGCAGCAGTTGCAGCAGCGGGCCGATGGCGTTCTCGTTCTGCACCACGAAGCCGGTGGTGTCGGGGCGGTCGGCGAGGATCCGGGCCAGGGTGCCGGCCGTGGATTCGTAGGTGCCCTCGCAGGGGCGGTGGAGGAATCTCAGGCCGCGTTCGAGGGCGCGCTCCCGGAATCCGGTCAGGGTGCGTTCGGCGTAGCCGGCGTGGCGGTGGTAGACGGCGGGGGCGTAGCCGATGAAGGCGACCTCCCGGTGGCCGAGGTCGGCGAGGTGGTCGGCGCACTGGGCGCCGGCCGCGGCGAAGTCGTGGTCGACGCAGGACAGGCCGGTGCTGTCGGCGGGCAGGCCGATCATGGAGGCCTGGATGCCCTGTTCGCGCAGGACGGGGATGCGCTCGTCGTCGAGTTCGACGTCCATCAGGATGACCCCGTCCGCCAGGCCGCTGGCGGCGACCCGGCGGACCCCGTCGGGGCCTTCGTCGTTGGTGATCAGCAGCACGTCGTAGCCGTGCTGGCGGGCCGCCATGGTGACCGAGACGGCGATCTCCATCATGATCGGCACGTACACGTCGGTGCGCAGCGGCACGACGAGCGCGATGATGTGGGAGCGCCGTCCGGCGAGCGCCCGGGCTCCGGCGTTCGGGTGGTAGCCGAGCTCCTCGACGGCGTGCTGGACGCGGCGGCGGGTGGCCTCCGAGATCGAGCGCTTGCCGCTGAGCACGTAGCTGACGGTGCTGGGCGAGACGCCCGCGTGCCGGGCCACGTCGGCGAGAGTCACCATGGGTGCGGTTCCTGCTTTCCTGGTCGGTGGGGTGTGCGGCCCCGTGCGGCGCCAGACTACTGACGCCGGGTCGTGCGCGGTTCCCGCTGCGGTCAGCCCTTGATGGCGCCGGTGAGGACGCCGGTGCGGAAGTGCTTCTGCATGAAGGGGTAGACCATGAGGAGCGGCACCAGGGTGAGGACGACCACCGCCATCTGGAGGGTGAGCGGTGCGGTCTGCGCGTTGGCCGCGCCGAAGCCGGAGTTGAGGGACCCGGGCAGGCCGTTGCCGCGGTTGACGTAGGTCAGCAGCACGTACTGCAGCGGCCACTTCTCGGCCGAGGTCGGCATGTAGAGCATCACGTTGAAGAACGAGTTCCAGTAGCCGACCGCGTAGAACAGGGCGATCACCGCGGTGACGGCCCGGGAGGTGGGCAGCACCACGGACCACAGGATCCGCCAGTCGCCGGCGCCGTCGAGCCGGGCGGCGTCGATCAGGTCGGCGGAGGTGGTGGAGTAGAACGAGCGCAGCACCAGGATGTTGAACACCGAGACGGCACTGGGCAGGATCAGCGCCCACCACTGGTCGTAGCCGCCGAGGCCGGTGACCACCAGGAAGGTCGGGATCAGGCCGCCGCTGACGAACATGGTGACGATCAGCAGGGTCAGGATCGGGCGGTGCGCGAAGGACTCGGAGCGGGAGAGGCCGTAGGCCGCCGTCACCGAGACGATCATGGACACCAGGGTTCCGACGATGGTGATCGCGAAGCTGACCATCAGGGCGGTGCGGACGGTGCCGTCGCTGAGCATCTGCTGGTAGGCGTCGAAGGTGACGCCGTCGGGCCAGATCACCAGCCCGCCGGCCCGGTTGACGGCGCCGGGGGTGGAGATGCTGGTCAGTCCGATGATCCAGAGCGGGACGGCGACGGCGGCGATCACGCCGGCCAGGGTGAGGCCCTTGGCGCCCTGGCCGATGACGGTGGGCGGCTCTTCCCAGGGGGCCCGCCCGGCCCGGGCGCGGGGGCGGCCGGTCCGGGCCGGGCGGGGCTTGGCCGCGGCGGTCGCCGTCGTCGCGGCGTCCTCGCGGACGGTGGTGGGTGTCTGGCTCATCTGCGGTACAACCCGTCCTCGCCGAAGGCGTGTGCCAGCTTGTTGGCGCCCCAGATCAGCAGCAGCGAGATGACGCTCTTGAAGAGGCCGGCCGCGGCGCCGAAGCTGTAGTTGCCGGTGGCGATGCCGTAGTAGAAGGAGAAGGTGTCGAGTACGTCGGCGGCTTCGTGGCCGACCGCCTGGCGTTGGATCAGGAACTGCTCGAAGCCCACGGTCAGGGCGTTGCCCAGGCGCAGCACCAGCATCAGCACGATCACGCCGCGCAGGCCGGGCAGGGTGATGTGCCACATCCGGCGCCAGCGTCCGGCGCCGTCGACGGCGGCCGCCTCGTACAGGTCGGTGTTGACGGCGGCCAGGGCGGCGAGGAAGACGATGATGCCCCAGCCGGCTTCCTTCCAGATCGCCTGCGAGGTGACCAGGAGGGCGAAGGTGTGCGGGTTGGTGGTGATGTCCCAGGGGGCGATGTCGTTCTGCCGCAGGAAGTGGTTGAGGACTCCCGCGCCGCCGAACATCTGCTGGAAGATCGTGATGGTCAGCACCCAGGAGAAGAAGTGCGGCAGGTAGACCACGGACTGGATGAAGTTGCGCAGCCGTTCGCTGAGCACCGTGTTGAGCAGTAGGGCCAGCGCGATCGGAACGGGGAAGAACAGCACCAGCTGGACCAGGCTGAGCCAGAGGGTGTTCTTCAGCGCCCCCCAGAACAGCGGGTCGTGGAAGAGCTGCTGGAACTGCGCGAGGCCGGCCCACTCGCTGTCGCGCACGCCGATCAGCGGGTCGTAGTACTGGAACGCAGTGACCAGGCCGAACAGCGGCGCGTAGTTGAAGATCAGCAGCAGGACCACGGCCGGGACGGTCATCAGCAGCAGCGTCCTGTCCCGCCGCAGCCTGACCCGCCAGTTCAGCCGGACGGCACCGTTCTTCCGGGTGGTGCTCTTGCCCCGCTCCGATCGCGCCGTGCTCACTGACCCGTTCCGTACTTGCTCAGGACGTTGTCGGTCATCCACTGCTTGAGGCGGTCGCCGCCGCCGGACTTCCAGGTCGAGATGGCGGCCTGGACGTCGGAGACCTTCTTCTTGCCGTGGTAGCAGTCCTTGATGGTGTCCTCGACGGCCTGCCCGGCGTCGGCGGTCGCGATGTTCTGCGGCATCGAGATGTTCATGTTCCAGAACAGCGGCTTGTAGAGGTACTTGACGTTCGCGGCCTGGAAGGCGGCGATGTCCTTGGTGACCTGGTCGGCGCCGGGGTTGGAGATCACCGAGGAGCAGGTGGCCAGGAACGGGTAGGTCTGCGCCTGGACGTCCTTCTTGCCCTCGTCGTTGAAGGTCGGCACGCCGTTGACCCGGGTGTGGTGGGTGCCCTCGACGCCGAAGTTGACCATCGTGTACTCGGCGGAGCCATACGGCGCGGCCAGGTAGTTGGCGACGGCGAGGAGCTCCTCGATCTGCTCGGGCTTCAGCTTGGCGTTGAGGTAGCTCATCATGCTGGTGGAGGAGCCCATGAACAGCTTGGGCGTGGCGCCGGCCTTGGCGGTGAGGAAGTCGAAGGAGCCGCGGCGGTAGCCGGGGGTCGCGGCGGTGCCGGAGAGGTTGTCGGCGAGGTTCCAGGCGCCGGTGCCGCCGCCCTGGATGACGGTCTTGCCCGCGTAGAAGCGGGTGTTGGCGTCGGCGTTGTTGCCCGCGATCGCGTCGGGGTGCAGGTAGCCGGAGGTGGCGAGCTTGTAGTGCCAGTCGAGGGCTTCCAGCAGCTCCGGGGTCTCGTACTTGTGGACGAGCTTGCCGTCGACGAGCTTCCACTTGTTGGGGACGTCGAAGAACGGGAAGAGGTAGGTCCACACGTCGTCGAAGGCCCAGGTGCCGGCCTTCTCGTCGGTGAACTCCTTGCCCAGGTTCATCAGGTCGTCGAGGGTCTTGACCTGGTCCGCGGTGATCCCCTTGGCCTCGAAGAGGTCACGGCGGTAGAAGGTGGTGCCCGCGATGGAGAAGCCGGTGGAGAAGGAGGGGAGGCCGTAGAGCTTGTCGCCCCAGATGCCCGCCTGCCAGGCGCCGGTGGGGATGGCGGCCAGGTTCGGGTACTTGTTGACCTTGTCGCCGGCCAGGTAGGGGGTGAGGTCGGCGAACTGGGTGGCGGCGAGCTCTCCGACGTTGAAGTTCGGGTTCCACCAGGTCGGGAGCTGGATCCAGTCCGGCAGCTTCTTGGCCGCGGTCATGGTGGGGATGATCGTGTCGTAGTTGTTGCCGTCGGCCGGCTTCATCTCGATGGTGGTGCCGAGGGCCTTGTTCATCGCGGCGTAGAACGAGTTGTCCGAGGGCGGGACGGTGCCCCACAGCGGGGTGACGGCCGTGTACTTGCCGCCCTTGCCGGGCGCGCCGGTGACGGTGGCGACCGGGCTGGCCGGGTAGGTGAGGAACCCGGGGTCGGTGACCGCGCCGTCCGCGCCGGAGACCGAGGGGATGTCCGGCTTCACCGAGGTGCTGGAGGCGAAGGCCGGCAGGGCCGACTTGACGCCGTCGGCGGAGTTGGCGCCGGTCTTGTGCTTCGAGCCGCCGCCCCCGCAGGCGGCCAGCAGGGGGGTCATCACTGCGGCTCCGGCGACGGAGACGGCGGCGGTGACGAAGGATCTGCGGTTCAGCTCGGTTCTCATGGTGGGGAGGCCCTTCCGCGGCGCCCTGCACGGGGCGCTGTCGAAGCGCTTGACTGTCGAAGCGCTTGATGTTGCGGCGACACTAACGACACGTTTCCGGTTAGACAAGTGCCTGGACAAATTCGTTTTCCCCATGGCTAGCGGGAGTTGACACACCCGTCGCTTCGTGTCAGCGTCGATTCGCTTCGACGACCGACCGCACCGCACCATCATCCTGGGGTGAGCCCGTTGAGTTCCCCGTCCCCGTCCGCCGCCGAGACCCCGGCCGAGCGGTACCCGTTCCGCGATTCCGCGCTTCCTTTGGACAAGCGCGTCGACGACCTGCTGTCCAGGCTCTCCCCCGACGAGCGCCTGTCGATGCTCCACCAGTACGCCCCCGCCGTGCCCCGCCTGGGCATCGGCGCGTTCCGCACCGGCGCGGAGGCCCTGCACGGCGTCTCCTGGCTGGGCGTCGCCACCGCGTTCCCGCAGGCCGTCGGCCTCGGCGCGAGCTGGGACGAGGAACTGGTCCGCGCGGTCGCCGAGGCGACCTCGATCGAACTGCGGGCCTTCCACCACCACCGCTCCCCCGCCATCGCCCCCGACCGCGGCCCGAACAGCCTGCAGGCCTGGGCCCCGGTGCTGAACCTGCTGCGCGACCCGCGCTGGGGCCGCAACGAGGAGGGCTACTCCGAGGACCCGGTGCACACCGCCCGCCTCGGCGAGGCGTTCTGCCGCGGCCTCGCGGGCGACGACCCCACCTACCTGCGGGCCGCCCCGGTGCTCAAGCACTTCCTCGCGTACAACAACGAGGACGACCGCTGCACCAGCTCCTCCGGCCTGCGCCCGCGCGTCCTGCACGAGTACGACCTGGCCGCGTTCCGGCCCGCGGTCGCCTCCGGCGCGGCCACCGGGGTGATGGCCGCGTACAACCTGGTCAACGGCCGCCCCTGCCACGTCTCGCCGCTGCTGGAGACCGAGCTGCGCCGCTGGGCCGAGCCGACCGGCCGGGAGCTGTTCGTGGTCTCCGACGCCGAGGCCCCCTCCAACCTGGTCGACCCGGAGCTCTACTTCGACGACCACGCCGAGGGCCACGCGGCCGCGCTGAAGGCCGGCATCGACTCCTTCACCGACCACGGCGAGGACAGCGAGACCGTCATCGGCCGGCTGCGGGACGCCCGCGAGCGCGGCCTGATCGACCAGGAGGACATCGACCTCGCCGTCCGCCGCCAGTTCGAACTCCGCTTCCGGATGGGCGAGTTCGACCCCGAGCTGGACCCGTACGCGCAGATCGGCGCCGAGGTCGTCGACAGCGCCCCGCACCGCGCGCTGGCCCGCCGGGCCGCCGCCGAGTCGACCGTCCTGCTGAAGAACAGCGGCCTGCTGCCGCTCACCGACCCGACGAAGAAGATCGCCGTGATCGGCCCGCACGGCGACGCGCTGTTCGAGGACTGGTACTCCGGCACGCTGCCCTACGCGGTCACCGTCGCCGACGGCCTGCGCGCCCGACTCGCCCCCGCGGGCGGCGAGTTGACGGTGCACGAGGGCATCGACCGGGTCCTGCTGCGGGCCGCCTCCACCGGCGAGCCGCTGAACGGCACCGCCTTCGACCTCGGCGACTGGGGCCTGGGCGTGCTCACCCTGCGCGCCGTCGACAACGGGCTGTTCCTCTCCGTCAAGGAGGACGGCTCGCTGCTCGCCGACCAGGCCGTGATCAAGAGCTGGGACGTGCACGAGACCTTCCGCCTGGTCGAGGCCGAGGGCGGGGGCGGGGCCGAGGGCGGCACCGTGCTGCTGCAGTCCGTGCTGACCGGCCGGTACGCGGCCGCCGGCACCCTCGCGGTCACCGCCGAGGACGCCGCCGACGCCGAGCGCTTCACCCGCGAACTGCTGCGCGACGGCCGGGCGGAGGCCGTCGCCGCGGCCGCCGCGGCCGACCTCGCCGTGGTCGTGCTCGGCAACCACCCGCTGATCCACGGCCGCGAGACCGTGGACCGCCGGGGCCTGGCCCTGCCGCCCGCCCAGGAGGACCTGCTCAAGGCGGTCGCCGCCGTCCGCCCGGACACCGCGCTGATCGTGATGAGCAGCTACCCGTACGCCGTCGACTGGGCCGACGAGCACCTGCCCGCCGTCCTGTGGAGCTCGCACGGCGGCCAGGAGACCGGCCACGCCCTCGCCGACGTGCTGTTCGGCGACGCCGACCCGGCCGGGCGGCTCCCGCAGACCTGGTACCGCGGCGACGACGAGCTGCCGCACCCGCTGGACTACGACATCATCCAGGCCGGCTGGACGTACCAGTACCACGAGGCCGCACCGCGCTACCCGTTCGGCCACGGCCTGTCCTACGGCACCTTCGCCTACGGCGAGTTGGAGGTCGAGGAGAGCGTCCTCGGCCAGGACGGCACGGTGCGGGCCGCGCTGACGGTCAGCAACACCGGCACCCGCGGCGGCACCGAGGTGGTGCAGCTGTACGTGCGCCCGCTGGAGGCCCGCTACCAGGCGCCGCGCCGCCGGCTCGCCGACTTCCGGAAGATCACCCTGGCGCCCGGGCAGAGCCGCCGCCTGGTCTTCGACCTCCCGGCCGCCGCGCACCTGGCGCACTGGGACGTCGCCACCGGCGCGTTCACCGTCGACCCGGGCCGCTACCAGCTGCTCGCCGCGGCCTCCGCCGAGGACGTCCGCGCCACCGCCGAGCTGACCGTCGAGGGTGCGGCCCCCGCGCCCCGCACCGTCCTCGGCCGGCGCACCGCGGCCGCGGACTTCGACGCGCACCGGGGCATCGCCCTGGTCGACGCCACCCGGGAGAGCGGCGACGCCGTCACCCCCGCCGGCCAGGATGCCGAACTCCTCTTCTGCGCCGTCGAGTTGACCGGCGCCGCGGAGGTCTCGGCGGAGGTCGCCCTGGAGGGCCCGGACGCCGCCGAGCTGGAGTTCTCGGTGGACGGGAAGGTGCTCGCCGTCCTCGCCGTCCCGTCCACCGGCAGCCGGTACGCCTGGGAGGGCGTCGCGGCCGCGCTGTCCGGCGCGCCGGAGGGCGTGCACGACCTGCGGGTCGTCCTGCGCGGGCCGGTCCGGCTCGCCGCCTTCACCGTCGCCTGAGCGACGGCCGCCCGCCGCCCCGGGGTCGCACGCCCGGGGCCGGGCGGGGCCGCGTCCACGGCACCTGACCGCCGTGGACGCGGCCCCGCCGCACCCGCTTCCCGCTGCACCCCGTCTTCTGCCGCCCCCGCCTCCTGCCGCACCCCGCCTCCTGCCGCCCCCGCTTCCCGCCCTTCCGCTTGGAGATCCCCGATGAAGTTCACCGACGGCTACTGGCTGATGCGCCCGGGCGTGACCAACCGCTACGCCGCCGAGGTCGCCGACGTCCGCACCGAGCCGGACCGGTTCACCCTCTGGGCGCCGCTGCGCCGGGTCACCAACCGGGCCGACACGCTCAACTCCCCGCTGCTGACCGTGGACTGCCACTCCCCCGCGGAGGGCGTGATCGCCGTCCGGTTCACCCACCACGCCGGATCGGTGCGCCCCGGCGGCGGGTTCGAGCTGGTGGGCCGCACGGACGGCGCCGGGAAGGTCGTCCGGGACGGCTCGGCGGTCGAACTCCGTTCCGGCTCGCTGACGTTGCGGGTGGACACCGAGGGCCCGTGGAAGGCGCAGTTCCTGTCCGACGGCGAGGTGCTCACCGAACTGGGCGGCCGCGGCCTCGGCTTCGCCGTCGACGCCGAGGACAGGCACCACATGGTGGCCCAACTCGCCCTGGGCGTGGGCGAGTCGGTGTACGGCCTCGGCGAGCGGTTCACCCCGTTCGTCAAGAACGGCCAGACCGTGGACATCTGGCAGGCCGACGGCGGCACCAGCAGCGAACAGGCGTACAAGAACGTCCCGTTCCACCTGAGCAGCCGCGGCTACGGCGTGCTGGTGAACCACCCCGGGCGGGTCTCGTACGAGGTGGCCTCGGAGGCCGTCGGACAGGTGCAGTTCAGCGTCGAGGACCAGTCGATGGAGTTCCTGGTCTTCCAGGGCCCCACCCCCAAGGAGGTGCTGGCGCGCTACACCGGCCTGCTCGGCCGTCCCGCGCTGCCGCCCGCGTGGGCGCTGGGCCTGTGGCTGTCGACCTCCTTCACCACCGACTACGACGAGGCGACGGTCACCCGGTTCACCCGGGGCATGGCCGAGCGCGGCATCCCGCTGAGCGTCTTCCACTTCGACTGCTTCTGGATGCGCGGCTACCACTGGAGCGACTTCGTCTGGGACCCGGACACCTTCCCGGACCCGGCGGGCATGCTGGCCCGGCTCAAGGAGCAGGGCCTGAAGCTGTGCGTGTGGATCAACCCGTACCTGGCGCAGCGCTCCGAGCTGTTCGAGGAGGGCCTGCGCGAGGGCTACCTGGTCCGGCGCACCGACGGCACGGTCTGGCAGTGGGACCTGTGGCAGCCGGGCATGGCGCTGGTCGACTTCACCAACCCGGCGGCGACCGCCTGGTTCACCGAGCGGCTGCGCCGCCTGCTCCACCAGGGCGTGGACTGCTTCAAGACGGACTTCGGCGAGCGGATCCCCACCGACGTGGTGTGGCACGACGGCAGCGACCCGGAGCAGATGCACAACCTGTACACCCAGCGGTACAACGAGGCCGTGTTCGAGCTGCTGCGGGAGGAGCGCGGCGAGGGCGAGGCGGTGCTGTTCGCCCGGTCGGCGACGGCGGGCGGGCAGCAGTTCCCGGTGCACTGGGGCGGCGACTGCGAGTCGACGTTCACGGCGATGGCGGAGTCGCTGCGCGGCGGCCTGTCGCTGGGCCTGTCCGGCTTCGGCTTCTGGAGCCACGACATCGGCGGCTTCGAGGGCACCCCGACCGAGGCGGTGTTCAAGCGCTGGGTGCAGTTCGGCCTGCTCTCCTCGCACAGCCGCCTGCACGGCTCCAAGTCGTACCGGGTGCCGTGGGACTACGGCGAGGAGGCGGTGGACGTCACCCGCGCCTTCACCCGGCTCAAGCACCGCCTCGCCCCCTACCTCCAGCACGCCGCCCAGCAGGCCCACCTGCACGGCACGCCGGTGATGCGGGCGATGCTGCTGGAGTTCCCCGGCGACCCGGCGGTCGCCCCGCTGGACCGGCAGTACCTGCTCGGCGGGGACCTGCTGGTGGCGCCGGTGTTCACCGAGGACGGCACCGTGGAGTACTACGTCCCCGAGGGCGTCTGGACGAACGTGCTGACCGGGGACGAGGTGACCGGCCCGCGCTGGGTCCGCGAGCGGCACGGCTTCGACACCCTCCCGCTGCTGGCCCGCCCCGACTCGGTGGTCCCGCTCGCCGCCGACGAGACCCGCCCGGTCTCCGACTGGGCCGACGGCGTCACCCTGCTGGTGCACGCCTTCGCCGACGGCGCCGTGCGCGAGGTGGCCGTCCCGGAGAGCTCCGGCACCGGCACCGCCGCCCGGTTCACCGTCCGCCGCGAGGGCGGGCGCCTGCTCGTCTCCACCGACAGCCCCAAGCCCTGGAACCTCCGGCACGCGGGCCGCCTGCACTCCTTCCCCGCGGGCACCAGAGAGGCCGAACTCCCGCTCTCCTGAAGCCCGTTCGCACTTCCCCCGGGGGCGGGGCCGCGCCCCCGGGGGGACTCCGCCCGGGCGGGCCGCCCGATCCGCGGCGCCGCCGCCATGGCCCGACCACGAACCGTGGGCGACACCACGAGCAGCGCCTCGCCCCCCGGCACCACCGCGGAGATCGCCCGCGCTGCCGCCGCTGCGCCACCTGACCTGGTGGCGGATGACCAGCGCGGCCCGCCCGCTCCGGGAGACCGGCGCCCCGCTGCACACCGTCGCCGCCCGCCCCGGCCACGCCTCCGGGTTCGCCTTCGCAGCTGTCTTCCGAGCGCCCGCGGCCGGGCCCCGGGGTCGCACCGCCGCGCCCCCTCCGGCCTTCCGCCCGAAGGGAGTTGACCGCCCGGTCGGCTCCGCTACGCCGCGGCCCCGCTGCGCGACCGCGCCGCCCCGACCGCGCCGTCCCGACCGCACGAACCCGCCCCTCCGTACCCGGCAGGACGAATTCCGGCCGGTCGGCCCGGATCGACCGGCCGGACGCTCTAGCATGGGGGCCGCCGTGGGGAGCGGCGACCTGGGGAGGGCGGGGAGATGCAGCAGCAGCTGATCGAGTTGGCGATGCCGGACGGGCAGACGGTCTGGGCGCTGGTGGACGGCCCGTCGGGGCCGCGCGACAGCGGGCTGGGCGACCAACTCGCCACCCGGCTGGAGGGGTTGCAGGAATCGCTGCACGCCGTCGCCGCCAACGTGCGCAGCGCCGTCGCGGCGGTCCGGCCCGACGAGGTGTCGGTGGAGTTCGGGCTGGAGCTGGCCGCCGGGCGCGGCGGGGTGGTGGCCGCGCTGACCGGTGTCGGCGGGAAGGCCACCTTCAAGGTCGCCCTGAAGTGGACCGCCGACGGCCCGTCCGCCGAACAGCCGCCCGCCGGGGAGCCCGCCGCCGAGGAACCGACCGAGGGGGAACCGACCGCCGGGGAGTCCACCGCTGGGGAGTCCACCGCCGACGCCCCCACCCCCGCCGACCCGGCCGCCGGGGCCTGAGCGCGGCGGGCCCCGCGCACGTGATGCGGCACTCCAGCGATCCGCTGACCGCCCTGCAGGCGCTGCTGGAGCACTGCCGGGTCCGGGTGAGCGGCCGGACGGACGGCAGCGGTTTCTTCGTCGCGCCCGGCTACGTGCTGTCCTGCGCGCACGTGGCGGGCGGCACGGCGGGTGCGCGGGTGCGGGTCGAGCACGGGGCGGCGGCGTACGGCGCGACGGTGCTGGCGGCCGCGCCGGACGAGTCCGCGGCCGACCGTTCCCCGTACGCGCTGTACCCGTACCCGGACCTGGCGCTGCTGGAGGTGGACGACCCGCCGGTAGGGCACCCGTGCGTGTGGCTGGATCCGGAGTCGCCGTCCTCCGGGACGAAGGTGACGGCCACCGGTTTCACCCTCGACCTGGGGCCCCGGACGGCGGTGCTGGACACCGGCGGGCGGACCGGTCCGTTCGGGCGGGCGCTGCTGGAGCTGGTGGCGGGCGAGGTCAACCGGGGCCTGTCGGGCGGGCCGGTGCTCAGCCACCGGTCGGGCGGGGTGGCCGCGGTGGTGAAGGCCACCCGGCAGGAGGACAGCGCGATGGGCGGCTACGGGGTGCCGGTGTCGGCGCTGCGGCTGCTCGATCCGGTGGTGTACCGGCGGGTGCTGGGCGCGCACGACCGCTTCCACGCCGCCGACGACCGGTGGCGTTCGCTCGCCGACGCGCTGGCCGAGGGGCAGCGGGCGGGCGCGGGCGCGGAACGCTCCGCGGACCGGGCGTTCCTGGCGCTGCTCACCGAGCTGCCCGCGGACACCTCCGCCGAGCTGCGGGCCGCGTTCCTGCGCGCCGCCCCGCCGGGCACCCCGGAGCCGGACCTGCCGCTGCTGGACCGCCGGGACGCGTACCTGGAGCTGGCCGCCCGGATCGTCCTCGGCGGCGACCGGCTGACGCCCGAACTCGCCTACTGCGCCGACCTGGTGTGCTCCCTGCCGCCCCAGCTGCCGGTGGCCCGGGGGCTGCGCGACCGGCTGCTGATCCGGGCCGGCGAGACCGGCCGGGGCGAGGCGGCCCGGCAGCGGATCGACGAGGACCCGCGCGGTGCGACGCCCACCGGAGCGGCCGTCGGAGCAGGTGCGGCGGGCGGCCCGGTGCGCCCCTCGGTGATCGGCCGGGTCCGGCACTCGCTGCGCGACCGCACCCGGTACCACGTGATGGTGTGGCAGTTCCGCAGCGCCGAGGAGATCGTCCCGGCCGGGGCCGAGTCCGGGGAGCTGACGCTCCCTCAGGCGCTGTCCCTGCTGGCCGAGTTGCTGCCGCCGCAGATCGAGGTGGTGGAGGCGCTGGACGGGACCGAGCGGGCCGCGCTGGTGGAACTCGTCCTGCCGCACGAGGCGCTGGACGAGGACTACGCGGACTGGCGGCTGTGGCCGGGGCTGGACTGGTGGACGCTGGGGCGCAAGCACCAGTTGGTGGTCCGCCCGCTGGAGCGCCACCAGGAGCCCCGGCTGCACCACGCCTGGCGCAGGCGCTGGGAGCGGCTGGACGTCCAACCGCTGGAGCGGACGCTGGTGTGCGTGTGCGGGCGCGGCCGCCAGCACCCCCGGGCGCTGGACGCCGCGTTCAACACCGACCCGGGGCTGACCGCACTGGCCCTGGCCGGGGCCCCGCGCGGCGAGGCGCTGTCCCGGGCGTTCCGGGTGGCGGTGGCCTCCGGCGTGCCGGTGATGCTGTGGGAGCGCGGTCGCGACCCGCGCCCGCTCGACCAGGACGCCTGCACCACCGGCTGCGCCGCCCCCGGACGGGGCGACTGCCCGGACGGCCGCTTCCTGCGCGCGGCCCGCAAGGCGCTCACCGGCACCCACCGGGACTCCCTCCCCGACCGGGTGTACGACCTGCGCAACGAGGCCGAACTGCACGAACCCGAGCACGCGGCCGCCCCGAACGGTCAGGCCGCCCCGGACGGTCAGGACGCCCCGCTCGGCCACCAGGTGGTCCTGCTCTGGGACGACCCGGCCCGCCAACTGCCGCGCACCCGCCTCGCCCCTGCCGCCACCACCACCGCTCAACCCGCCGACACCACCGCTCAACCCGCCGCCACCACCGCTCAACCCGCCAGCACCGTCCCGCCCACCACCGCTCAACCCGCCGCCACTGTCCCGCCCACCACCGTGGAAGGGCCGCCTTCCGTCCCCTCTCCCCGCACCCAGGAAGGACTTCCCCGATGACCCTCTGGCGCATCTACCAGGGCGTGGACGAACCCCACGACCGGATCGCCGACCTGCCGCCCCCGCCGCCCTGGCGGGAGTTCGACGGCGGCGCGGACGGCGCCCTGGCCCGGGTGGACCGCGACGCGGTCGGCGGCGGCCGTCGGCGCCTGCCCCGGCGGGCCGCGTACCGGGCCGACGAGCGCACCGTCGACGCCGTCAACACCGCGCTGTACCTGCGCCGTCCGCTGCTGGTCAGCGGTGATCCGGGCGTCGGCAAGTCCACCCTGGCCGACGCGGTGGCCCGCGAGCTGCGCCTGGGGCCGGTGCTGCGCTGGTCCGTCAACAGCCGCACCACGCTGCGCGACGGCCTGTACCGGTACGACTCGCTCGGCCGCCTGGAGGACGCCGGCCTGGCCCGCCACCACCCCCCCGCCGGCGCCCTCGCCGGAGCGCCCGTCCCCGGAACGCCCGCCGCCGCAACCTCCGACCCCGGCGCGCCCCCGCCCGCCCCGTCCGCCCCCTTCGCCGATCTCGGGCGGTACGTCAGCCTGGGCCCGCTCGGCACCGCGCTCGCCCCGTACGCGCTGCCCCGGGTGCTGCTGATCGACGAGATCGACAAGGGCGACCTGGACCTGCCCAACGACCTGCTCGACGTGTTCGAGGAGGGCGGTTTCGAGATCCCGGAGCTGACCCGGGCCGCCGACCAGCAGCCGACCGTCGCGGTGCGCCCGCACGACGGCGGGGCGGCCGTGTCGGTGACCCGCGGGTCGGTGCAGTGCCGGGCCTTCCCGTTCGTGATCCTCACCAGCAACGGGGAGCGGGAGTTCCCGCCCGCGTTCCTGCGCCGCTGCATCCGGCTGCACCTGCCGTCCGCGCACCAGGACGGCGAGCGGCTGCGCGCGATCGTCGAGGCCCACCTGCCGGGTGCGGGCGCGGCCGCCGAGGCCGCCGTCGGGGCGTTCCTCGCCCGGGCCGCGACGGGCGAGCTCTCCACCGACCAACTCCTCAACGCCGTCTATCTGTTGAGCCCGTCCGGCGGTGCCGCCGGAGCCGACCGGGAACGTCTGGTCGACCTGGTCATGCAGCACCTCAACGACTCCGCGCCCGGTCGGCCGTGACCACCGCCCGCACCCCCGGCCCGGAGCGGGACGCCGTCCGCCGACTGGCCGCGCTGCTCACCGACCTCACCGACCTCACCGACGACCCCGCCCCGACCGGACGCGAACTGGCCGAACTGCTCTGGCTGTACGCTGAGTTGGACGGACCGCCCCGCTCCGGACCGGACGGGCCGCCGCTCCTCCGCACCCCCGCGGACGCCGAGGGCTCCGCCCGCCCGCCGCACACCCCCGCCCCGCCCGGCCCGGCCCCGGAGCGCAACCCGCCGCCCACCCGCGACCGCCCGCTCCACCTGCCCGCCCCGAACCCCGACCCGGCCCCCGCCTCGAACTCCACCCCGGACTCCCGCCGGACGACCGGCCGGGACGCCCCGCGCACCCCGCGCACTCCGCCACCGGCCCCGCCGCTCCCCGCCGCGCCGATCCGGGTCGGCACCGCCCACGCACTGCCCCGCCGCCGCGAACTCACGCGCGCGCTGCGGCCGTTGAAGCGCCGGGTGCCGTCCGCCGACCGCACCGTGCTGGACGAGGAGGCGACCGCCGAGCTGCTCTCCCGCGACCCGCGCTGGTGGCCCGTCCTGGTGCCCGACCTGGACCGCTGGCTCGGCGCGCGACTGGTCGTGGACGCGCGCGGCGACAGCGCGGCGCTCTGGGAGCCGCTGGCCCGCGAGCTGTTCGCGCTGCTGGCCGCCTCCGGCCTCTTCCGGGACGTCCGGCTGCACCACCTCACCGGCCCCGACCTCCCGGGCGAGGGCACCGGCTCCGGCACCGCCCGTCCCGGACGCACCGCCACCTTCGTCCTCACCGACGGCGTCCACCCCGACTGGGCCGGTCCGCGGCTGCGCGCCGCGCTGCGCCGCCGGGCCCTGGCCGGGCCGACCGCCGTGCTGCACACCCTGCCCGAACACCTGTGGTCGCAGACCGCGTTGGCCCCCGAGCCGGGCCGCTTCCGCACCACCGCCCCGGCCGATCCGCACCCCCGGTTCACCCCGTACGCCCTGGCCCCGCCCCCGCAGCCGCCCGGCACCCTCGCCGTCCCCGTGCTCGGCCTGACCCCCGAGTGGCTGGCCCCCTGGGCCCGCGCCGTCGCCGGGCCGCACGCCTACGACGCGCCCGCCGTCCTGCTCGCCCCCGACGGCCGCCCCGGCGGCCGTCCCGGGCCGAGCGCGGTGCACCAACTGGCGCTGCCCGTCGGCGACTTCGACTCCTTCCTGGCCCAGGCGCAGCCCCGGGTCTTCCGGCTCGCCGCGCTGCTGGCGACCGTGCCGCTCAACTTCGGCGTGATGCGGCTGGTGCAGTCCGCGATGCTGCCGGACAGCCCGCCCGCCGACCTCGCCGAGATCGTCTTCAGCGGCATCCTGCACGCCGTCCCCGGCCGGTCCGCCGCCGAACCCCTGGAGCGCGCCTACGAGTTCGCGCCCGGCGTCCGGGAGCGCCTGCTGGCCACCCTGCGCCGCGACGAGGCCGAGCAGGTCGTCGCGACCGTCTCCGCCCACCTCGCGACCCGGCGCCCGGAGGTCGGC
Organism: Kitasatospora phosalacinea; assembly: GCF_000717185.1. Classification (GTDB taxonomy): domain Bacteria; phylum Actinomycetota; class Actinomycetes; order Streptomycetales; family Streptomycetaceae; genus Kitasatospora; species Kitasatospora phosalacinea_A. The sequence goes on from NZ_JNYE01000035.1 coordinate 55,171, forward strand.
TCCCGCTTCACCGCGGCCTTCCCGGACCCGGCGGGCCCGCTCGCCCTCCCCGCCGACACCCGCCCCTGGGCCCGCACGACCGTCCCGGCACGGGCCGGGTCCACCACCGCCGGACGCCGCTTCTTCCTGTCGGTCGTCGGCGTCGCCGTCTCCCTCGGGGACGAGCCCCACTCCGCGGTCCTGTTCGAGCGGGTCGCCCTGCTGGCCCACGCGTTCGGCCGACTCGGCTACCGGCAGCCCGAGTTGAGCGGCGACCAGCAGGCGGTGCAGCTGCTGCGCGGCTGGGCGCAGGACGTCCGGCTCGGCCCCGACGACCTGGTGGTGGTCTACCTGACCGGCCACTCCATGGCGGCCTTCGGCCAGCAGGCCGAACTGCTGCTCCCGGACGGCCTCGCCGCGGTCCGCGGCCGCCAGGTGCGCCCCGTCCCCCTCCAGGAGTTCCGCCGCGCCTTCGGCCGCCTCGGCCGCCTGCTCCTGATCGTCGACCAGCAGCCGCTCCGCACCGAACCGCCCGCCCCGCCGCCGGGGCGCCCGCTGCTGACCCTCCTGTTCCGCCGCGGCCCCTCCGGCCGGAGCTTCGTCCACGCGCTGGCCGCCCGGATCGCCGGGATCGCCGACGGCGCCGCCCCGCCCGTCACCAAGGCCGACCTGCTGGACTCCCTCGACCCGCCGCCCGGGGAGGGCCTCCCGGCGGACGCCGCGGAGCAGGTCCTGCCGTTCTTCGCCCCCGAGACGCTGGTCCGCGAACCTTCCTTCCTGCTGGACGAGTTGATGTCCTGGCTCGGCCACGGCAGCAGGGACGACCTCCCCCGGGAGGTCGCCCGGACCCCGCAGTTGCGACTGGCCACGCTGCTGCGCTGCTTCCAGTGGCTCGCCGTCGACATCCGGCCGGTCGTCGTCGAGACCGACGGCCTGCACCCCGACCAGCTGTGGGGAAGGCTCAGCGTGCTGTTGGGCTCCCGCACGCACGACAGCACCCTGGACCGCCTGTCCGAGCAGCGCGACCGCCTGCTCCTGGTCCTGCTCTCCCGTCGACCGCTGCCCGACGACTTCCTCCGCACCCTCGTCGCCGCCCGGGCCCGCGTCCTGCTGGTCAGGACGCTCTCCTTCTCGCCGGACGACACGGTCCGGCTCCACCCCGGCCGGAACGAGGCGGAGATCCTGGAGGCCGCCGAGGAGGGCGCGTCCTTCGAGGAGAGCGACCGTTCCCGGGCCGCCGACGCCTACCGCCTCGTCCTGGACCTCGCCCTGACCGCGGGCAGCCGCTGGTGGTCGGTCGCGGCGACCGCCGCGCTGGACCGGCTCGGCGCCCCGCGCTCCACCCCGTACCCGACCCAGCTGGACCGGGTCCAGGCCGCCCTGAGCACCGTCCCGGGCGCCGCCGACGCCCTGCTCGACCTCTCCGCCCTGGTCCGCTCCCGCCCGCCCGACTTCGTCGCACAGGTCTACGCGACGCTCCGGGCCCTGATCGCCCACCGCGAGAACCCGGCCACCGGCGTCCACGCGGTCATCGACCCCTCCTCCCTGGACGCCCTGAACCGGCGGGACCGCGCGGCCGTCCGCAGCTGGATCGACAACGAGCTGGTCGAGACCTCCGACTCCCCCGAGGAACGCCTGGCCGAACTCGCCGCCCTCCTCGACCTACCGCTGATCTCACCGGCCCCGACCCCCACCGGCCCCCGCGTCCCCCCGTGGGTCTCCCGCCTCGAACCCCGCAGCGACCCCGACCGGATCGTCCGACTCGTGCCGCGGCCCGCCGTCGAGCGGCCCGCCTTCCTCGGCGGTTCCCCCGACCACCTCGCCCGGCGCCACTGGCGGTGCCCGATCCCGCTCTGCACCCGCTACGCGACCGGCCCCACGCCGCCGCCGCTGCCGGGCATCGGCCCGACGGGAGCCGCCGTCTGCGCCGAGCACCGCACCCCGCTGACCCCGGTCGGCCCCCGTCCGCTCCTCGCCCACCTCAAGGCCGTCGCCCAGCAGTTCTGCTCGGCCCAGTTCACCGTCGAGGAGGGCGCCTCGTTCCCGCTCGCCCTCTCCCCCGACAGCGTCCCCCTGGTGGTCTCCTTCCGGGACGGCACCGTCACCGTCCGGGCCACCGACATCGGCGCCCGCCACCGGCCCGCCGACACCGCCACCTGGCAGGACCTGGTCCCCGACCAGCCCGTCCCCTTCCCTCCCGGTGCCCGCATCGCCACCGCCCCCTACACCACCTTGGTCCGCACCGGCAGCCCCCTCCCCGGGGACGGCGCCGATCCGCCCCGCCCGGCCGCCTCCCCCTGAGACGAAACGCAACAGCACTTATACAAGCACTGTTACGATCGCCCCCGTGACCGAGCCGACCCTGCCCCCCGTCCCCGTCCCCGTCCCCGTCCCTGACACTGACACTGACACTGACGCCCCCACCCCCGACCCCACCGAGCAGAGCCTGTGGCGCCCGCTGCGCCTGCTGCAGGACGCGATCGAGGCGGACATCGCCCGGGTGTACGCCGATTCCCCCGTCGAGGGGCTCCGGTCGAGCTTCGTGATGGAACTGCTCCGGCTGCACGCCCGCGGGCCGATGACGATCACCGAACTGGCGGAGTCCGTCCAGCGCACGCACTCGGCGCTCAGCCAGAAGGTCGCGGCGATGCGGCGGGCCGGCTGGGTGGAGACCGCGCCGGGGGCGGACGCCCGGAGCAAGCGGGTGGCGCTGACCGCAAAGGCGCGGGAGGTGGTGGGGCGCCTGGCGGCCGAGTGGGAGGCCACCGAGGCCGCGCTCGCCGAGCTGGAGGCCGAACTCCCGTACCCGCTCAGCCGGGTGGTCGCGGACCTCGAACGGGCCCTCGCCCGCCGGAGCTTCCACGACCGGATCACCGCGAAGCTCGCCGCGGACCCGCGGTGGCGGTGAAACGGGCAGCGGCCGCGAAGCGGACGGGGGCGGGGACGGGGGCGGGCCGCCTGCTGCTCGACCTCGCGCCGCTGCGCGGGTCCGCGGCGTTCCGGCGGCTGTGGGTCGGCGGGGCGGTCTCCGGCCTCGGCAGCCAGATGGCGCTGGTGGCCGTGGTGTTCCAGGTCTGGGAGGACACCCGCAGCACGGTGTGGACCGGCGCGGTGGGCCTGGCGCAGGCGGTGCCGCTGCTGGCGCTCGGGCTGTTCGCGGGCGCGCTGGTGGACCACTCGGACCGGCGGGTGCTGTACCTGCTGGCCACCGCCGGACAGGCCGGGTGCGCACTGCTGCTCGCGCTGCAGGCGGTGCTCGGACGCCTCCCGACCGCCGGGGTGGTCGCACTGGTGGCGGTGCAGTCGGTGTTCGTCGCGGGCGCGGGCCCGGCGGCCCGGACGTTCCTGCCGCGACTGCTCCCGGCCGAGCAGGTCGCGGCGGGCCTGGCCCTCCGGCACGTCACCTTCCAGGGGACGATGCTGCTCGGCCCCGCACTCGGCGGGCTGCTGGTCGCGGGGGTCGGGGCGGGCGGCTGCTACCTGGCCGACGCGCTGAGCTTCGCGGCCGCCCTGTACGCGGCCTTCCGCCTGCCCCGGATGCGCCCGGCCGCCGGGCCGCAACCGCCTTCCGCCCCGCAACCGACCACCGCGCAGCAACCGCCCTCCGCCCCGCAACCGACCACCGCCCCGCAACCACCGTCCGCCCGCCCGGGCCTGCGCGACGTGCGGGAGGGGCTGGCGTTCCTGGGCCGGACGCCCGTCGTGCGGGCCGCGCTGCTCACGGACCTGGCCTCCACCGTACTGGCGATGCCGGTCAGCCTGTTCCCGCTGGTCAACGCGGAGCGCTTCGGCGGGGAGCCGCGCACGCTCGGGCTGTTCCTGACCGCGATCGCCGCGGGCGGCGTCACCGCGTCCCTGCTGTCGGGGGCGTTCACCCGGCGGGCGAACCAGTCGCTGGTGATGCTCTCCGCCGCCGCGACCTGGGGCCTCGCGCTGGCGTTGTTCGGCCTGGTGACGGGCCCGTGGGCCGGGTTGGCGCTGCTCGTGTCGGCCGGAGCGGCGGACACCGTGTCCGTGGTCGCGCGCGGCACCGTGGTCCAACGGCACACCCCGGACGCGCTGTTGGGACGGGTCGGTGCGGCCGAGCAGATCGTCGGGCAGGCCGGACCGGACTTGGGCAACCTGCGCGGCGGCCTGGTCGCCGCCGCGACCTCGGGCGCCACCGCCCTGGTCAGCGGCGGCCTGCTCTGCGTCCTCGCCGTCGTCCTGGTCGGGGTCGGCACCCCCGCCGTGCGCCGCCCGCCGACCCCCGCAGCGGAGCCACCACTCGCCTGATCCACCACTCGCCTGATCCACCGCCCGTCTGATCCACCGCCCGTCTGATCCATCGCCCGTCTGAGCGATCATCGAACGGGCCGCCGACGTCCCCACACCCGTGTGAGTGATGACCGCCGCCACCCGCACAGGTAACTTGAATGTGCGTGTGCGCATGAGGGCGACCGCCCGACCGCACCCGGCTCCTCCCCTCCTCCTTCCGCGCCCGCCGCCCCGCCCGTCCCCGCCGTTCGTCGCGGGCCGGTGCGCCGCCGCGCGAGTTCCCCTTCTTCCAAGTGTCGCTCTGCGCTGAGGAGTTGCTTTGGTCGAGCGCTGCGCTTTCGTCTTCCCCGGCCAGGGGGCCTACCTGCCGGGCGGGTTGGCCCGGCTTGCCGAGGACGAGCCCCTGGTCTCCGACACCCTGCACACCCTGGACGCGGCCGCCGCCCGACTCGGCCGGTCCGCCCCGTCCCGCCTCCTGCTCGACGAACGGGCCCCGTCCCTGGAGGAGTTGGTGCGGGACTCCCCCGCCGACCTGCACCTGGCGCTGTTCGCCGCCGAGACCGCCCTGTTCCGTCTCCTGACAGAGCGTCACCAGCTCTACCCCGATGTCCTGTTGGGCCACAGCTTCGGCGAACTGGTCGCCCTGACCGCCGCCGGGGCGTACCGGCCGGAGGACGGCCTGGCGCTGGTGGCCGCCCGTGACGAGGCCTTCGCCGCCCGCCCGCCGGAGCCGGGCGGGATGCTGGCGCTGGAGCTGTCCGCCGCCCGGACGGAGTCCCTGCTGCACGGGCTCGGCGAGTGGGAGGTGGGCGTCGCCGCCGACAACAGCCCGCGCCAGTGCGTGGTGTCCGGCCCGGCGGCGGCCCTGGAGCGGCTCCGGGGGAAGGCGGAGGCGGTGGGCGTCCGAGCGACCGCGCTACAGGTGCCGTACGCCTTCCACCACCGCCTGCTGGCCGCCGTCGCCGAGGAGTTCACCCACCGGGCGGCCGCCCTGCGGGCCGGTCCGACCCGCCACCTGCTGCACTCGGCGATCCTCGGCCGCCGGGTGGCGGACGGCGACGCGGTCGCCGAACTGGTCGCGGCGCACCTGGTGCGCCCGACCCGGTTCACCGAGGCGGTACGGCTGTTGCACGCGGAGGGGGTCGAGCTGTTCGTGGAGTGCGGCCCGCGCGCGGTGCTCAGCGGCCTGGTGACCGCGACGGTGCCCGGCGTCCGAACGCTCGCCCCCCTGCCCCGCCGGGTGAGCGGCCCCGAACTCGCCGCCCGGATCGCCTCCTTGCGCACCGGCCACCCCACTCCGCCTCCAGCCCCCACCCCCGCCCCCACCCCCGTCC